>CAKOSA010000001.1 GCA_934101865.1 uncultured Bacilli bacterium
CCCGAACACAGAAGTTAAGCACTTCAGCGCCGACGATAGTATTAGCAAAAATAGGACGTTGCCAATATTTTTTTTTTGCCTTTTTTTACTAAGAGTTTCATATAATAATTAATTTAATTATTGTATTATAAATTATAATAAAGTAAATTATTTCTGAAAAAAACATTGTAAGAGTAACGATTTTAATGTATAATAGACACATAACCTAAAAAAGGAGGGAATTATGCAACGTTATTTTGCAAAAAGTAAGGACGAAAAAACTTTTATTTTAAAAGATTCAGATTTGCACCATATAAAACAAGTTATGAGAATGAAAATAGGAACAACCATTGAAGTAGTTTATAATAGTTTGGTTTATGAGTGTAAAATAAATAACATAAATCCATTTGAGCTAGAAATAATAAAACAATTAGAAATAAATACAGAATTAAAAACCAAAATAATATTAGGCGTCGCTTTGGTAAAAGAACAAAAATTTGACATAATATTACAAAAAGCAACTGAGTTGGGAGTAACTACAGTAGTGCCAATTATAATGGATAGATGTATTGTGAAATTATCGGAGGATAAGATAGATAAAAAGTTACAAAGGTGGAATACAATATGTAAAGAGGCAGCTGAACAATCATTTAGAAACAACATTCCATCAGTGTGCAATCCTATAAAAATAAAAGATTTACCACAAATTGAAAGTGATTTAAAACTGGTATGTTCAGTAAATGAGACACAAAAAAATTTAAAAACATATTTACAAAGTAAGAATAGCTATGATAAAATATTATTAGTAATTGGACCAGAGGGAGGCATATCTCCTAGAGAAGAAGAATACTTAATGAATAACAATTTCAATAGTGTAAGTTTGGGAAATAGAGTCCTTAGAGTTGAAACAGCCTGTCTTTATGCTTGTAGTGTAATTTCCTATGAAGTTGAATAATAATAGAGGTGTGAAAATGAAAGAAATAATGAATTTTTATAATGGATTAAATACATTGGAACTTGTGATTATTTGTTTATTTATTGTGTTTTTTGTTTTTTTGATCATTCTTTCCGTAGTACTAGTGCGAAAAAATAAGGCATTAATAAATAGAATTTCTGAACTTGAAGAAGCAAATAGAATAGATGAAGATGAGCAATTTGTTGAAGAACACTATCAAGTAGAAGATGCCTCAACCATAGCAGCCCTTGAAGAAGCATCAGAAAAAAGTCAAACTAATGTTGAAATACTTCAAGAAGAAACAATTGAAAACGACAAGGCTGAAACATATAAAAAAAATATTGTTGAAGATATAGCATACCAGAATTCTTCTATACCAATAACGTCCCCATCTAATGATGGCAATAATGAAAAAGAAAGCTATCTTGAAAGTGTTAGTAAAAGCATTGAAGAACATACAGAAAAAGACCCGATAGAACTAACAGACTACGAGCAACAACAAGAAGATGATGCCATAATAAGTTATCAAGAGTTGCTAGGTTCTCAAGACAAACTGTACAATATAACCGACGAAGAAGAAGATTCTCCATTTATAGAAGAATTAAAATCGTTTCGTAAAAGTCTTTAAATTTTACATTTTTTGTTGAGAACTAAATCAAATTTATTATTTTATAACATAAAAGCGGTAATAATAAAAAGTTACTGTTTTTATGTTATAAAATAGATAAAAATTTTATTAAACAAGTATTATAAAAACACAATTAAAATATTAAGGATATAATGATTAAAGTTTATATAAAAAAACAAAGTAAATTGTTTTAAAACAAACCAAAATGTGGTAGAATATAAGCAAGGTGATCAAATTGGAATCAGAGAAATATAACATAATATCATTAGCATATCTTGGTGATGCTGTCTATGAATTATATATAAGAAAATACCTTTTAGAAAAAGGAATATATAAAGTAGAAAATTTAAACAAAGAAGCCATAAAATATGTTTCTGCTAAGGGACAAGCCAATCTATTAGACTATTTTTTAGAAACAAAAAAATTAAATACTTCTGAAATAGATGTAGTAAAAAGGGGCCGAAATTATAAGAGAGCTTCGCATCCTAAAAATACGGATATTATAACTTACAAGAAATCCACAGGATTTGAGGCATTACTAGGGTATCATTATATAAATAATAATATAGAAAGATTAGAAGAATTAATTAAGGAGGTACAAAATGCAAATATATGGTAAAAATGTATGTAAAGAAAAACTAATATCAAAGGATAGAATTAATAAAATATATTTATCAACAAATTTCAGAGATAAAGAAATTTTAAATCTAATACATAAACAAAAAAATAAAATACAATATCTTCCAATTAAAACTATGGATAAAATGATAGAAGGTCTCCATCAAGGAATAATTATGGAGGTTGACGATGTAGTAACATATCCATTAGAAATAATTGATAATATTAAAGAAGAAAATCCACTAATTGTAATGTTAGACCATTTAGAAGACCCCCATAATTTCGGTGCAATAATAAGAACTTGCGAAGCATTAGGTGTCTCTGCAATTATAATACCTAATGATAGAAGTGTGAACATAAATGCAACAGTAGTAAAAACCAGTGCTGGTGCTATAAATAATATAAAAATTATTAGAGTGCCAAACTTGTCAGTTGCAATCAATAAATTAAAAGCAAAGAACTATTGGATAGTTGGCACTACAATGGATGGAAGTGATTACACAACCATTGATTACAATATGAAAACATGTCTAATAATAGGAAATGAAGGAAAAGGTATGAGTGATACAATAAAGAAAAATTGTGATTATATTGTAACGATACCAATGATAGGGAAAATAAACAGCTTAAATGCCTCAGTTTCTTGTGCAATATTAGTAGCACATATTCAAAAAAGCAAGATAAAATAGAAGGATGTGATTGTATGGAATATAACGATTATGAATTAGTATACTTATCCCAAGAAAAAAATGAAGACGCATATAAAATACTCTTAAATAAATATATGCCTATAATAATTAGTAAACTAAAACCATATATGACAAGAAGTAAAGTTCCTTATGAGGACCTTTTGATAGAAGCACTTGTAGGTTTTCAAAATGCAATTGACAGTTTCAAAAACCAAGAGAAAGCAACATTTTATACGTTTTTATTAATATGTGTGGAAAGAGAATTAGAAAAAAAATGTGGTAGAATTACTCAGAAAAAATTTAATGAATCCGAAGAAGTATTATTAAGCCAAAAATCCCAAATACAAAAAGAGTTACTAGAACATATAAAATCATCAGAAAAAACGCCTGAGGAAAAAATAATAAATGAATTCGAAGTAAATCAAATATTGGAGCATATATTAGAAGTATTAAGTAGCTATGAGGTAGAAGTATTATCTCTAAGAATAGAAGGATTAACTTATAGTGAAATATCAATAGCCTTAGATAAGACCAATAAGAGTGTCGATGGAGCAATACAAAGAATAAAAGAAAAAACCTTAAAAATTGGTAATATGTGCTACTAGAAAAAAAATATCTTCAATTTGTAAAATTTGTGTTATAATAATCCGTAGCTGAAAGGAGTGAAATCAGTGGACAAAATAATAATAAAAGGAGCCCGTGAAAATAATTTAAAAAATATAAATATCGAAATTCCCAAAAATAAACTTGTAGTAATAACCGGAGTAAGTGGCAGTGGAAAAAGTAGTTTAGCATTTGACACAATATACGCTGAGGGAAGAAGAAAATACATAGAAAGTCTAAGTGCTTATGCAAGGCAATTTTTAGGTGGTTCAGATAAACCTGATGTAGACTCTATTGAAGGATTAAGTCCTGCCATAAGTATAGATCAAAAAACAACTAATCGCAATCCCCGAAGTACGGTTGGAACCATAACAGAAATATACGATTATTTAAGATTACTCTATGCAAGAATAGGGATAGCACATTGTCCTAAACATCATATACCAATAACAAGTCAGAGCATTGAAGAAATGACAAACAAAGTTTTGGAGCTTGAAGAAGGAACAAAAATAATGATAGAAGCACCCATAATAAAAGGAGAAAAAGGAACTCATAAAGAATTACTAGAACGCCTCCTCAAAGAAGGATATTTAAGAGTAAAAATAGATGGAGAAGTAGCTGACTTAAACGAACAAGTAGATCTTGAAAAAAATAAGAAACACAATATATCAGTAATAATAGATAGATTAGTAGTAAAAGAAGGAATAAGAAGTAGATTATATGAGGCACTAGAAAATAGCACTAAATTAGCAAATGGAAAAGTTGTCATAGATGTCGTTGGTGGAGAAGATATAGTATTATCGGAAAACTTCTCTTGCCCATTATGTGATTTTTCTCTTTTAGAGTTAGAACCAAGAATATTCTCATTTAATGCCCCTTATGGTGCTTGTCCCGATTGTAAAGGATTAGGAGTAAAGTACAAGATAGATCCAGACTTAATCATACCCAATAAAAATCTTTCTCTAAACGAAGGAGCCATCGTAGTAGTAAATACAGACGATGCTGCTAATATAATATATACACAATTATCTACGGTTTGCAATCATTATGATATAGATATGAATGCTCCAATAAAAAATTTATCAAAGGATAAATTAAATATAATTTTATACGGAACAAATGAAATATTAGAATATAAATACACCTCCAAAAATGGAAATACAAGAAATTCAAGCGGTCCATTTGAAGGAATTATAACCAATTTAGAAAGAAGGTACGTTGAAACCAAAAGTGGTTGGATAAGAGATTGGATAGAAACATTTATGATTGAAGATAAATGCGAAACTTGTAAAGGAGCAAGATTACAAGAAGGAGTATTATCAGTATTAATAAATAAGAAAAACATTTATGAGGCAACTTGTTTAAGTATAAAAGATTTAAGAGAATTTATCGAAAAACTAAAATTAACAAAACACGACGAAGAGGTTGCATCTTTAATAATAAAAGAAATAAAATCCAGATTAGATTTCCTAATAAACGTTGGTCTAGAATACCTAACACTATCACGCGAAGCCGGAACCCTATCGGGAGGAGAAGCTCAAAGAATAAGACTAGCGACACAAATAGGTTCAAGATTAACGGGAGTATTATATGTATTAGATGAACCAAGTATTGGTCTTCATCAAAAAGATAATGAAAAACTAATTAAATCCCTTCTTGATATGAGAGATTTAGGAAATTCCTTAATTGTTGTTGAACACGATACCGATACAATGCTAGCAGCAGATTATTTAATAGATATTGGTCCACTAGCCGGTGAACACGGAGGTACTGTTGTAGCAGCAGGAACTCCCGAAGAAGTTATGAAAAACGAAAAATCATTAACGGGTCAATATTTAACAGGAAAACAAAAAATTGAAGTACCAAAACAAAGACGTAAAGGAAGTGGCCAAAAATTAATAATAAAAGGAGCTAAAGAAAATAACCTAAAAAATATAAATGTAACATTTCCACTAGGTAAATTTATCTGTGTAACGGGAGTAAGTGGCAGTGGAAAAAGTAGCTTAGTAAATGAAATACTATATAAGAACTTAGCATTAAATATCTATAAAAGTAAAGTTAAACCAGGAAAGTGCAGAAGTATAGAAGGCCTAGATTTAATAGATAAAGTAGTTGATATATCACAAGACCCAATAGGGCGAACACCAAGAAGTAATCCCGCAACCTATACAGGAGTGTTTGACGACATAAGAGATATATTTACCGAAACGAAAGAGGCCAAAATGAGGGGATACAACAAAGGCAGATTTTCCTTTAATGTTAAAGGTGGTCGTTGTGAAGCTTGCTGGGGCGATGGTGTAAAGAAAATAGAAATGCACTTTTTACCAGATGTTTATGTTCCCTGTGAAGTATGTCACGGTAGCAAATACAATATAGAAACTCTGGAAATAAAATATAAAGGAAAAAATATTGCCGATGTGTTAGAAATGTGTGTTGATGAAGCCGTGGAATTCTTTGAAAATCATCCCAAAGTAAAAAATAAGTTAAAAGTATTACAGGAAGTAGGGTTAGGCTATATAAAATTAGGACAAAGTGCTCCAACCCTATCAGGAGGAGAAGCCGCCCGTGTAAAATTAGCCAAAGAATTGCAAAAAAAGCCAACCGGAAAGAGCCTCTTTATATTAGATGAACCAACCACAGGGTTACATTCTCACGATATAAAAAAATTACTAGCAATATTAAATAGAATAGTTGATAATGGTGATACAGTAGTAGTCATAGAACATAACCTTGATGTAATCAAAGTTGCTGATCATATTATAGACTTAGGACCAAATGGTGGTGAAGGCGGAGGAAACATCGTAGGTGTCGGAACCCCCGAAGAAATAATAAAAATTAAGGAAAGCTATACAGGAGAATTTCTAAAAAAAGTCCTTTAAGGAAGAAAGATAAATTTTCAAAAAAAGATTATCTTTTTTCTTTATATTTTAACCATATTGTTGTATAATAATTTAAGGATGTGATATTATGAAATTAACAGAAGAAATAGTAAAAAAAATATCAATAACTAAGCAAGAACCAGAATGGATGCTTGATTTTAGATTAAAAGCCTTTCAAAAATTCTCTAAAATCCCCAATCCAAACTTTGGTCCCGAATTAAATATAGACTATGATAAAATAAATTACTATAAAGAAAGAGAAGATA
The DNA here is from genome assembly GCA_934101865.1 of uncultured Bacilli bacterium. Classification (GTDB taxonomy): domain Bacteria; phylum Bacillota_I; class Bacilli_A; order RF39; family UBA660; genus UMGS2068. The sequence continues at coordinate 6,618 of CAKOSA010000001.1, forward strand.
ACCTAACAGATAACTGGGATAAACTAAGCAGTAAAGTCAGAAATACATTTGATGATTTAGGCCTAGTTAAAGCCTCAAAAGAATACCTAGACGGAACCTCTTGTCAGTATGATAGTGAAGTAGTATATCACAGTATGATTAAAGAGTTAGAAGAGAAAAATATCATTTTCTTAGATACTGATACAGCTCTAAAAAAATATCCAGAATTATTCAAAAAATATTTTAGCACCCTAGTTGCAACTGCGGAAAATAAATTTACAGCCCTAAATGGAGCCGTTTGGAGTGGCGGAACTTTTATATATCTTCCCCCTAACACTACCCTAGATAGACCATTGCAAAGTTATTTTCGTATTGATAGCAAAAATATGGGACAATTTGAAAGAACCCTAATCATTGTTGACGAAAACAGTTCGCTTCACTATATAGAAGGATGCACGGCTCGAACCTATACCGAAGATAGCCTTCACGCTGCTGTCGTAGAAATATTTGTTGGAAAAAATGCCAAATGTCGTTATTCAACAATTCAAAACTGGTCAAATGACGTGTACAATTTAGTAACCAAAAGAGCTATTGTCGAAGAAGGCGGATTAATGGAATGGATAGATGGTAACGTAGGATCAAAAGTAAATATGAAATATCCTTGCTGTATTTTAGCTGGACCCTATGCCAAAGGCTCTTGTATATCCATAGCCAAAGCCTCATCCGGACAGGTGCAAGATGCCGGAGCTAGAATGATTCACATAGCCCCATATACAAAAAGCAACATAATATCCAAATCAATAGCATCTCACGGAGGTAATGCAACATATCGAGGAACAGTCCGTATAGGAAAAAATGCTCACCATTCTGTTGCCAATGTTAAATGTGATACAATTCTTATGGATGTAGATAGCAAAAGTGATACATTCCCCAAAAATATAGTAATGAATAATACCTCTCTACTCGAACACGAAGCAACCGTCGCCAAAATTAATGATGAAAAACTCTTTTATCTAATGAGTAGAGGCATTAATGAAGATAAAGCCAAAGAACTCATCATTTTAGGATTTATCGAGGCCTTTCGTGAGGAATTACCAATGGAATATGCCGTAGAATTGAACAGACTTTTGAAGGAGGAGTAAATGAAGAAAATAACAATAGCACTAATAATATTCCTACTAATTACCTTTGCGTATATCTATTTTACTCACTCAACAAGCAAAAATAAAGTTCCAACTTTAAAAATCGAAGAGCAAAAACTAGTTCTAAGCGACATATACATTTACGGAACTCATCTCGGATTGACCGGAAAAATCAATATTTTGGACGATTACGACGACATAAAATTAACACTATATAACGGCGACTTCAAAGATTATGCCGTAAATTATGATGATGGCATTATAACCATATCAGAAAATATAAACGATGGACTATATTTGGACCCTATGGGGGTTGGTACATATTACGCCTTTTTAAAAGTTGCCCGAACAATTACCACTAAGGAAGGTAAGGAAGAATTAAAATACCAATATTATGGTATAGATAATGAAGCAAATTATAAAAATATGACATATTACACCATAAGCAATACAAATAATAAAATCAAAATAAATTCCGATAATAACTATAACACACTAATGTTTAACGTTAGTAACAATAAAGAAAAAAATATCTATGATATAACCATAGACCCAGGTCACGGCGGTAGAGATAATGGAGCTGAAGCCAGTGGAGTACGTGAAGCCGATTTAACAATGAAAATAGCCACTTCCCTCAAAAAGAAATTAGAGGCACTAAACCTAAAAGTAAAATTAACACATAAAGAAAATCAACTATCATCATCAGAAACAATGAACGAATATGGAACTCACGGAAGAGCTGTTATACCAAATGAAGTACATTCCAAATATACACTATCCCTTCACTTAAATAGCAATACCTCCACTAAACCTCACGGCCTTGAAATATACACTCCTGTGAATATAAATTATGAATTTGCTAATATTCTCGCCAAAAATATAATCGAAAAAACCGGCATAACACCATCAACAAACAAAATCAATAAAAAATACGATGCCATTTATAGTAGAAATTTTACAGCTAAGGAAATAGAAGAAGACAATAATAAAAAAACATCTAAGGGTTATGAAGCCTATGATATAACCGAAAATTCTAACTATTACTATATGATAAGAGAAACTGGTGGAAAAATGACAGGAGCCTATGTTGATGGAAGAAATCCTGATATAAGCGAAGGAAATCCATATTATAATAGCAATATTGGTAATGAAACCTATCTCTTAGAATTTGGCTACTTAACAAATGAAAACGATTTAAAAATAATAACAACCAAAATAGAAGAATATACTACGGCCGTAGCCGAATCTTTCAAAGAAAATCTAAAATTATCCTAAACTTTACACTTGTTGAAAATTTATAGTATTTACCCTTTTAAATGCTACAAATTTTCTCTTTTTTTATCTATCAAAAGGCCAAAATAAAAAATTTGAACTATCAATAATACAATTCTTTAAAATCTGTATAGCATTTAGAACAATTTGACTGTAAAGTACGTTTGCATCCTCTCAAATAATATGATAAATTCATACTCGAAAGGAGGGAAAAATGTTAAATCAAGTTGTTTTAGTAGGACGCTTAGTAAAAACGCCAGAGATTAGGGAAACAGAATCCGGCAAAAAAGTAAGTCAAATAACCCTTGCCGTTCCCAGAAGCTATAAAAACATCGAGGGACAATACGAAACTGACTTTTTAGATTGCACTCTTTGGACAGCCGTAGCTGAAAATACAGCTGAATATTGTCGAACAGGCGATATGCTCGGAATAAAAGGACGCGTGCAAACCAAACTAATTGAGAATGAAGACGGAACTAAGCGAAAAAAAACCGAAGTAGTGGCAGAACGTGTAACCTTTTTATCTTCTGCACGAAAAGGCGACCTCAGCGAAAGATATGTCGAAATAGAAAAGGAAAATTAAAAATTTTCCTTTTTTTGTTAACTGTTGGTTAATTTTTTACACAACTGTTAAATTGTATATTAAAATATAATTAACAAAGGAGTAACTGAAAAGAGGTAAAAGAGATGTTGTTAGGAGAAAGATTGAAAGAATTAAGAATGGAGAGAAATATGTCCCAGCAAGAATTAGGCAACCTACTTGGAATAACCAAAGTGTCAGTATGCGGTTACGAAAACGGCACTAGATCACCGAGTATAGATACACTTTGTGAGATAGCAAGAGTTTTTGGCGTAAGTACAGACTACTTGCTTGGAATGGAAATCCCAATAATAGCAAATGATATGGGTGAATATATAGGTGCCATCTCCAAAGAAGACATCGAAATAATATACAATTTAAGAAGATACCCCAATTTGTACAATAATATGTTTAAAGATGCTACAAGATTTGTAGCCCTCGTTAATAAAAAAATGAGATAAAAAAGGAGCGATAAATATGATAGATGTAAAAGAATTATTCAAAAAAGAAGAAGAGTACTTAGAGAAAGAAATAACAGTACAAGGATGGATAAAAAATCATAGAAAACAATCTCACTTTGGTTTTATAGATTTTTCTGACGGAACCACAATAAATACACTTCAAGTAGTGTATGATGACAAGCTAAAAAACTTTGAGGAAATAACTAAACTAAAAGTAGGAAGTGCTGTAACCCTAACCGGAAAACTAATACCCTCCCCAAAAGAAGGTCAAAAATTTGAGTTACAATTAAAAAACTTCACTCTCGAAGGTGAAGCAAGCGATGATTATCCTCTTCAACCCAAAAGACATAGTCTCGAATACCTTAGAGAAATAGCCTATTTACGTCCAAGAGCAAATCTTTTTCAAGCTGTGTTCAGAGTACGAAGCGTAGCAGCATACGCAATACATAACTATTTTCAAGAAAGAAATTATGTATACGCCCACACACCATTAATAACAGCAAATGATGGTGAAGGAGCAGGACAAATGTTTGAAGTAACAACACTAGATTTAGAAAGAATAGCCAAAACAGGAAAAGTAGATTATAGCAAAGACTTTTTCGAAAAAAAAGTCGGCCTTGCCGTAACAGGTCAACTAGAAGCCGAATCATTTGCCCTAGCCTATAAAAAAACTTACACATTTGGTCCAACATTTAGAGCCGAAAATTCCAATACAAAAACCCACGCTTCAGAATTTTGGATGATTGAGCCCGAAATAGCTTTTTGCGATTTAGAGCAAGATATGGATATAATGGAAGAAATGCTAAAATACGTTGTTAAATACACATTAGAAAATGCCAAAGATGAAATGGAATATTTAGATAAATATGTAGAAAAAGGCTTAATTGCAAAATTAAATAAACTATTAAACAGCCATTTTACAAGAATAGACCATAAAGATGTAATAACAATATTAAAAGAAGCAAACAAAAAATGGGAATTTGAACCAGAATACGGTGAGGATATAGCAAAAGAGCACGAAAAGTACATAACAGAATACTTTGATGGCCCTGTATTTATCAAAAACTGGCCCAAAGACATAAAAGCCTTTTATATGAAAGAAAATCCTGATGGAAAAACAGTCGCTGCTGTTGACCTTGAAGTTCCAGGAGCTGGCGAACTAATGGGAGGAAGCCAAAGAGAAGAAAATTATGATAAACTATTAAATAGAATGAAAGAATTAAATATGGATTTAGAACCATTAGAATGGTATACAAATTTAAGAAAATTTGGTGGATGTATACATTCAGGATTTGGAATGGGATTTGAAAGACTGCTAATATATCTAACAGGTGTTGAAAATATAAGAGATGTTATCCCATTCCCAAGAACACCAAAAAATTGTGATTTTTAAAATTGGAACAAAATTCCAATTTTTTTTATCTATAATTTACACAAAAATGCTCATATTAAAAATGAATAGGAGGTAAAAATGAAAAAGAAAATAGCACTATTAACACCGTTAGTACTTCTTTCCCTATCAGCCTGTTCATTAAATGGCGAAGAAAAATTAACTTGCACTAATGAAAGAGAAGTAGGAGACACAACTACGAATATAAAATATGAAATAAATCATAAAAACAACGATATAAAAAAAATGACAATCATTTATGATTATAATAATACTAGCACCAACGCCAAAACAAAAAAAGATGGAACAGATGCTGATACCGACGGAATAACGGAAACAAAAGAAGAAACTAAAGACGATCTTAGCGATAAAGTAATAGATGGAGTAGTAGGAGATACAGTGGATACAATTCTTGGCCCCATTACCGATACTATTATAGATTTATCCAAAGTAAAAGAACGCCACAATTCCGTGCAAACAAATTACAAAGATATTGAAGGCTTTACATATATAGTAGATAATGATGAAGACAATCATTATAAAATAAAATATGAAGTAGACTTCGATAAAATCTCTAGTACTGATCTAACAAGATTAGGATACACAAAAGATTTAAAAAAAGCCCGTTCTGATTATGAAAATCAAGGCTTTACTTGCAAATAAAAAGATACAAAATGAAAAGAAATAACAAATTTCTAATCATTAAAAGTATCTTTTTTTAAAATATCATATACATTTTCAATATCCATTTTTTTAGGCTTACTATACTTAGGAATAATATGCAAATGAAAATGCTTAACATCTTGGCAAATACCATTATTTTGAACTAACATAATACCATCAGCATTAAAATTCCTCATAAGACCTTTTCCAATCATTTTAGCTTTTTCTAAAATATGATTCATATATTCTCTATCAATATCAAATAAATCTACAAAATGCATCTTAGGCACAATCAAACAGTGTCCTACGCTTTGCGGGTTAATATCCAAAAAAACCCTAATAAAATCATCCTCATAAATTGTATAAGAAGGAATATCTCCATTATTAATTTTACAAAAAATACAATCCATTTTTTCAACCTCCATCCCCATTATAACACAAAAAAATAAATAAAATTACAAATAAATTCTAAAAAAAAGAAAAAAGGACCAAAAAATATTTGACAACCACTAAAAATTATGATATATTTTTATATGTGCTGGCGGATATGGTGAAGTGGTTAACACATTGGATTGTGGTTCCAACATGCGTGGGTTCGATTCCCACTATCCGTCCCATTAAAGACAATCAAAGAACTGCTCCAAGGTAGTTCTTTTTCAATAACGTAAGGTATAAGTTAACTGTTAGTTAATAATGTGAATAATCATTCAAAGTATATTATAATAATATATAGAAAAGAGGAATGCAAATGGAGTATTTATTAAAGATAGCATTAGAATACATCATTGTTTTCACAATCATATTCATTTTAAATTATTTTCTATTCATAAGAAAAAAAGTCAAATTAAACAAAAATAAAGTCCCAATGGAATTAAATTACCTAATAGCCTTATATAATATAGATATAAAAAAAATAAATTACAAAAAATTTGTATATACATATAGCCTGATAAATACCTTTATAGTAGCAACAATATATATAATAGTTGTTTATCTCGTCAAAAGCTTAATATGGCAAATAATAATAGGAATAATACTCCTAGCCCTCCTTATCATAATATGCTATGGATTACTAGGACGCTATTATAGAAAGAGAAGTGAATAATATGTACAATTTCAAAAAAGTAGAAAAAAAATGGCAAAAATATTGGGAGGAAAATCAAACATTCAAAACCAACCTTTACGATTTTTCTAAGCCCAAATATTACGCCTTAGATATGTTCCCATACCCTTCGGGGGTAGGACTTCACGCCGGCCATCCAGAAGGATATACAGCAACAGACATAGTATCAAGAATGAAAAGAATGCAAGGATATAACGTTCTTCATCCGATGGGGTGGGATGCCTTTGGATTACCAGCTGAGCAATATGCAATAAATACAGGTAATCATCCCAGTGTTTTTACCAATAAAAATATCGATACATTTAGAACCCAACTAAAATCACTTGGACTTTCTTATGATTGGTCCAAAGAAATATCCACCGCCGATCCAAAGTTTTATAAATGGACACAGTGGATATTCAAAAGACTATATGAAGATAAAATAGCCGAAGAAATAAATATGCCCGTAAATTGGTGTGAAGAGTTAGGGACCGTTCTTTCAAACGATGAAGTAATTGACGGAAAAAGTGAAAGAGGAGGCTTCCCAGTCGTTAGAAAAGAAATGAAACAATGGGTTATGGATATTCCCAGATATGCCGAAAAACTATTAAACGGATTAGATACCCTAGATTGGCCAGAATCCACTAAGGAAATGCAAAGAAATTGGATAGGAAAATCAGTCGGTGCTGAGGTAAATTTCCCAATCAAAGATACCGAAGAGTATTTTACAGTATATACAACCCGTTGTGATACCCTTTTTGGGGCAACTTACTGTGTCTTAGCTCCTGAACATCCCTTAGTAGATAAAATAACAACTTCTGAGAAAAAAGCCAAAGTAGTAAATTATCAAAAAATGTGCCAATCAAAATCAGATTTAGAAAGAACAGAATTAAATAAAGAAAAAACCGGTGTCTTCACCGGAGCTTATGCCATTAATCCAGTTAACAATAAAGAAATACCAATATGGATTAGTGACTATGTATTAGTAAGTTATGGAACCGGAGCAATTATGGCCGTACCAGCTCACGATACAAGAGATTACGAATTTGCCAAAAAATACAACATACCAATAATACCAGTTCTTGAAGGAGGAAATATCGAAAAAGAAGCCTTCACAGAAGACGGTATCCATATAAATTCAGATTTTCTAAATGGATTAGATAAAGACGAAGCCATTGAAGTAATGCTAAATTATTTAGAGAAAAATAAATTAGGAAAGAAAAAAATAAATTATCGCCTTCGTAAATGGATATTTGCCCGTCAAAGATATTGGGGGGAACCAGTACCAATAATCCATTTAGAAAACGGCAAAACAATAGCCCTAAAAGATAGTGAACTACCACTAATATTACCAGAATTAGAAGATTATAAAGGCAAAGGCGGTAAAGCACCACTTGATAATGCAACAGAATGGAAAAATGTTGTCGTGGATGGAATAAAAGGAGAAAGAGAAACAAGTACGATGCCAGGATCAGCAGGCTCTTCTTGGTATTTCCTAAGATACATTGATCCCCATAACGATAAAGCCTTAGCAGATCGCAAACTTCTTGAATACTGGATGCCAGTTGACTTATACGTTGGTGGACCAGAACACGCAGTTGGACATCTCCTATATTCAAGATTTTGGAATAATTACCTATATGACAAAGGAATATCACCCGTAGCTGAACCATTTAAAAGACTATGTCATCAAGGAATGATTTTAGGTGCAAACGGATTAAAAATGGGAAAAAGACATCCCGAATACGTTGTGAACCCAACCGATGTAGTAAATAGTCACGGTGCTGATGCCCTAAGACTATATGAAATGTTTATGGGACCCCTTGAAGCCGATAAACCTTGGAGTGATGAAGGCCTAGATGGAGCCAAAAGATTTATAGATAGAGTATATAGACTAATCGTAGAATCTGATAAAGTAAAAAATGAAGATAACGACAATCTAGAAATAACATATAATTACACCATCAAAAAAGTAACCGAAGATTACGAAAAACTATCATTCAATACAGCAATAAGTCAGTTAATGATATTCATAAATGAGTGTTATAAAGAAGAAATAGTACCACTCAAATATATAAGAGATTTCATAAAACTAATATACCCAATAACACCACATCTTGGTGAAGAACTATGGAGTACCCTAGGAGCTACAAACACCATAACGTATGAACCTTGGCCAACTTATGATGAAACAAAATTACAAGTAACCAAAGTAGAATTAGGAGTTCAAGTAAATGGAAAACTAAGAGCAATTATTAAGGCCGATAAAGATGCTGAAAATAAAACTCTTGAAGAGTTAGCCCTTAAAGAAGAAAATGTAAAAACTCATATCAAGGACAAACAAATAATAAAAATAATAGTAGTACCAAACAGAATTGTAAATATAGTAGTAAAATAAAAAACGAAACAAAGATTATGCAAAAAATCAAAAACTGCCCCCTTTCTCATACGAAAAAAATGTCTACTATGTGTAAATACTATTGTAATTTTTTTCAAATTGTTATATCCTTATATTAGAAGAAAAGGGAGAGTGAAAAAATGATTTATCCATCAATAGATAAAATACTAAATATAGTAGATTCCAAATACGCATTAGTATATGTAGTAGCCGAAAGAGCCAAACAAATGAAAAAAACTGGATACTACCAATTACCAATAAAAGAATATAAGTGTCAAAAAGAAATCGGAAGAGCACTTGAAGAAGTATATAATAATCTAATAAAAGTGGAAAAAAAGCCACATCATTAAAAATAATGAGTCTTTTCAAAAAGACTCATTATTCATATAAAAAACTTTACAAAGAAAAAACTTTATAGTAAAATATAGATAGGAAAGTGATTGAAATGGAAATACATAACTTGTTACCTGCGGACACATATACAGTCCTAAACAAAAGCATAATACATACTGAAGATAGAAAACTCCTGAATATGTTGTATCTTCCCATAATCGGACCCCTTCCCGTAATGCTATATTTTTCATTATGGTCTGATCTAGATAAAATGGAAATAATAAGTGAAGAATATACTCATCACCATTTACTAACAAATATGCACGCCTCCCTAGAAGAAATAGTTATCGCTAGACAATCATTAGAAGCCATAGGATTACTAAAAACCCACTTTAAAAGTGGAAACATAAATAACTATATATATGAACTATATTCTCCCTTATCAGCTCACGAATTTCTAAATCATCCCATATTAAATATGGTTCTTTATAGCAATGTCGGAAAGAAAGAGTATGATAAAATAGTAAACTATTACAAAATACCAAGCATTCATACCGTAGGATATACAGATATAACTAAAAGTTTTTCTGACGTATTTCAAAGTATTCCCTTAACATCCTATGAAATAGTAAATGACAATATTCGTAGATGCAACAAAAAGAAACTAAATATAAATACCAATTTTGATTTAAACTTTCTCATCTCATCAATGCCAAAAAGCCTTGATTTAAAAAAAATATTCACTAAAGATAACGAAGAATTAATTTTAAATTTAGCCTTTCTCTATGACTTAGATGCGATGAAAATAAGCAGTATTCTCCAAAGTTGTATAAATGAAAGAGGAACCATAAATAAAAACGATTTAAGAAAAGCCTGTCGTAATTACTATCAATTTGACCACGGAGGAGTATTGCCAACAGTAATAAACCGATCTCAACCAGAATATTTAAGAACTCCATTAGGAGACAATTCCAAAAGAGCCAAAATGATATATACATTTGAAACAATATCACCTTATGATTTCCTAAAAAGCAAAAATAGCAGTGGTGAACCAACTAAAAGAGATGTAAGATTGGCTGAAACCCTAATAATCGATTACGGTTTAAAACCAGGAGTCGTAAACGTTCTAATGGATTATGTTCTCAAAACCAACAATAACAAATTAACCACATCCCTTGTTGAAACTATAGCAGGGCAGTGGAGTAGATTAAAAATAGAAAACGTCGAAGAAGCAATGTTACTTGCTGAAAAAGAACACAAAAAATATAAAAATAAAGTAACAGAAAAGAAAGTAATAACGCCCAAAGATGATCATCTGCCAGAATGGTTCGATAAAGAAATAAAAAAAGAGAAATTTGCCGAAGGTGAAGTAAATGAAATAGAAGAGATGCTCAAAGAGTATAGATAGGAGGATTTTATGGAAAGTCTAAGTGAAATAATGAAAGAAAAATACAAAACTTACGCATATAAACTAGAAAAAAACTACAACGATGCCCTCGAAACAAATCCAACTTTTGCTAGCCTTACCAAAAAATTAGCCCTCCCCAAAGCCGAACTTATGAAGTACACATCCAAACTAGAAGATACGGCCAAGGAACTTGACCACTGTCGAAACTGTAAGAGCATATACGATTGCCCTAACGGGGTCTCTGGATATGTCTGCTTTCCAAGTGTAAGTGAGAATAACTTAGTATTCAGTTATATTCCTTGTAAATATAGGAAAGCCCTTTCAAAAAAAGAAAGCTATCAAAAAAACATCTACGCCGGAGGAATGCCAAAATATCTTCTTCAAGCAAGTATGAAAGATATACATACCGATGATAAAAAAAGATACGAAACCATAAAGTGGATAAAAAAGTTTTTAGATAACTATAAAAGCGGTGAAAAAAATAAAGGATTATACCTAAATGGAAATTTTGGATGTGGAAAAACCTACTTACTATGTGCAATGCTAAATGAACTTGCAAAAAAAAACATCAAAGTAGCCGTAATATACTATCCCGAGTTACTTAGAAAAATAAAAGAAACATTTAACTCTGATGAAGATAGTACCTATCTAAAAAAAATAAAAAAAATAGAAATACTACTATTAGATGATATCGGAGCCGAAACAACAACACCCTGGTCAAGAGACGAAGTCCTAGGAACAATACTCCAATATCGAATGGACGAAGGCTTAACAACCTTTTTCACTTCCAATTTAACCCTTGAAGAATTAGAAGAACACTTAGGTTCATCAAATAAAGGAGTAGAAAAAGTCAAAGCCCGAAGAATAATAGAAAGAATAAAACAACTAACCGATAACATAACTATGATAAGTGAAAATAAAAGAAAGTGAGGAAAAAATGAAAAATAGTTTTAATTGGGATTCAAATAAAAAAGACGAGATGGAAGGGGTATTACCAACAGGGGAGAAAATAGAAATAATAGGAGATGGAATTTATAAAACACCTGATGTTCCTGAAAATCATATAGTAGCCAATGAAAATGTAAAGAAAAGAGTAAGAACACCAGAACCACCAAAAAAAAGCAAATTAGATGTCGGAATAGGAAGTAGTGGCTTTACCAGTATGATAACACTAGCTTCCATAATAGTAATAGCAGGAATAATAATAGCATATATAATATTTAAAGTATAAAAAGGAGTGAAATAATGCAAAAAAGATTATATAAAATAGAAGAAGGGAAGAAAATAGACGGAGTTTGTGGAGGAATAGCCGAATACCTAAATATAGATCCAACCATAGTAAGATTACTTTGGGTATTAGTATCCCTAGCCTATGGATTAGGAGTTATCCTCTATATAGCAGCAATGTTTATAATGCCAACCAAGTCAGAAGTAGTAAAAGACGAACCCAAAAAAGCCAAAGTAAAAGAAAAAAAATCAAAAGAAGACAAATAATATGAGGGAGGTGTAATCGTGTTAGCACTGCAAGTAAAAACTAGTTATTCTCTATTAAGTAGCTTATGTAAAATAGAAGATCTAGTAAAGAAAGCAAAGGAGTACGGTTACACCTCCTTAGCAATTACCGATGAAAATAACCTATATGGCGTTATGCCCTTTTATGAAACCTGCCTTAAATATAACATAAAACCCATTATAGGTGTTGAACTATCTTTAGAAAATAAGAAAATACTTTTATATGCCCGTAATAATAAAGGATATAAAAATATAATAAAACTAGTAAGCCTAAAAAGCGAAAAAAATATAAATAAAGAAGACTTAACAACACATAAAGAAGGCACTATATTAGTTATGCCAAGTTACTACTATGACGAAAAAATATATAACATATATGACGAAAAATACATAGGCTTTACCAATATCAAAGACAGCCTAAACGAAAAAAGAAAAACAATATATATAAATAATGTTGCCTACCTAAATAAAGAAGACTACAAATATTTAGATTACCTAACAATGATAAAAGAAGGCAAAACCCTAGGAACAATGCCTCTCGGAACAGGGATAGGACGCCATCTTCAAACCAAAGAAGAATTAGTAGCTTATGTTGGTGAGGAAATCCTTGAAAATATGGAAAACTTAGCATCCAACTGTAACGTTCAAATAACTAAGGAAGAAAACATACTCCCCATATATAATGAAGAAATAGATGCTTACGAATACCTAACAAAACTATGCCATAAAGGCTTAAATCGAAGACTAAATAACACCGTTCCCGATACCTATCTAACCCGTCTAAATTATGAACTAGACGTCATTAATAAAATGGGCTTTTGCGATTATTTTTTAATAGTTTACGATTATGTCAAATACGCTAAACAAAATAAAATCCTTGTCGGACCAGGAAGAGGATCCGCTGCCGGTTCCCTTGCCTCATATACCCTAGGAATAACCGATATAGACCCCATAAAATATAATCTATTATTTGAAAGATTTCTCAATCCCGAAAGAATAACAATGCCCGATATAGATATCGACTTCGATGCAGAAAGAAGAAACGAAGTAATAGACTATATAACCCAAAAATACGGAGCAAAAAAAGTAGCTTCCATAATAACTTTCGGTTCCCTTGGAGCTAAACAAGTAATAAGAGATGTAGGAAGAGTATTAAATATCAAAATATCTATCCTCGATGCCATAAGTAGAAATCTCTCTGAAACCCTTTCCGCCTCTTACCAAACAAACGATACCCTAAGAAAACTAATAAATAGCGATACAACCCTGAAAAAATTATGGGATATCTCCCTCCACCTCGAAGGCTTACCAAGACATACATCCCTTCACGCTGCCGGTATCATAATAAGTAGAAAAAACCTAGACGAATGCATTCCCTTAACCAAAACCCCAACTGGAAATTATGTAGCCACTTATACAATGAACCATTTAGAACAACTCGGCCTCCTCAAAATGGACCTCCTTGCCTTATCAAATTTAACAACCATAAATAAACTAATAAATGAAATCCGTGAAAAAGAACACCTAAACATAACCTTTAACAACATCCCCCTAACTGACCAAAAAACCATAGAAATATTTACAAATGTTGAAACAGATGGAATCTTCCAGTTCGAAACAACAGGGATGAAAAACTTTCTAACCGAACTCAAAGTAAAAAACTTTGAAGATATCGTTCTTGCCATTGCCCTTTTTAGACCCGGCCCAATGGATAGTATAAATAATTTTATCAAAGTACGAGAAGGAAAAATAAAAATAAATTACATAGATGAAGCCTTGCAACCAATCCTCTCGTCAACTTATGGAGTAATAATATACCAAGAACAAATAATGCAAATAGCCCGTGTAATGGGGGGATATACCCTTGCCGAAGCCGATATACTAAGAAGAGCAATGAGCAAAAAGAAAGAAGATATCTTAATAAAAGAAAAACCAAGATTTATAAACCGCCTCCAATCTCGCGGTTATAAAGAAGAAGTAGCCATAAAAATATATGACCTAATTCTAAAATTTGCCGGCTATGGCTTTAACCGTTCCCATTCCGTGGCCTATGCCATAGTTGCCTATAAAATGGCCTTTCTAAAAACATATTTCTATAAATACTTTATGGCAAACATTCTCTCTACCTGCCTTTCAAGTTCCATTAAAACAAACACCTATATATGTGAAATACGGGGCAAAAATATCAAAATACAATTACCAAATATAAATAAAAGCACCACCACCTATACCGTAGTAGAAGAAGGAATACTTCCCCCATTAAATATAGTAAGAGAATTAGGCCCCCTTCTAGTAGCAGAAATCATCAAAGAAAGAGAAACAAAACCCTTTACCACCTTTATAGACTTTGTCATTAGAATGAATAACAAAGGCATAACCAAAAAACACCTCATAAAACTAATAAACGGCGGTTGCTTCACCGACTACAATCGCCAAACACTCCAAAAAAATCTCGACAAAGTAATAACCTATGCCGAATTAATATCCACAAGCACCGCTATTTTACCACCCCCTCCCGAAATAACCATATATGAAGAATATACCAAAGAAGAATTACTATCCCTCGAAATAAATACCTTTGGCTTCTACCTAACCGAAAGCCCAGTTAGCAAATATAAAGGCCCAAGTGACATAAATACCAAAGAATTAAAAAACCACTACAATCAAAAAATTCACATAATACTAGTAATAGACAACATAAAAGAAGCCATAACCAAAAATAACGATATAATGTCCTTTATAACCGGTAGTGATGAATACGGAAGCATTACCGTAACCCTCTTTCCCGACCTCTATAAAAAGTTTCAAAAACTATCCAAAAGAGATATCATAAGAGTATTTGGTCGTGTCGAAAGACGCTTTGACCGATATCAAGTAGTAGCCAAAGAGGTCCGTATTCTCGGACAAAATGAAAAGAAATAGATTACCCTGTACTATTTCTTTTTTCATAAATAACACTAAACTATATATAAATATCCTCCTCACTCACAATCCTAACCCCATTCATTACCCTTACCTTATCATACAAATCCATATTAACTTGCACTACATACCTAACCCTCTCTTCAAAGAACTTACTAACAATTACACTATCCCTAAACAAATAATTAATATAATCACACTTGTCATAATCAAAAACAATCACTATCCTCTTACCAAGCTCAATCTCCCCAATTCCCGCTTTCAAAATAACCCCCTTAGCACATTCACTATATGCCCTAACAAGACCACCAGCACCAAGTAATGTCCCCCCAAAATACCTAACCACAATAATAAGCACAAAATTAAGTTCCTGCCCCCTAATAACATTCAAAATAGGTGCTCCCGCTGTCCCACTAGGCTCCCCATCATCACTACATTTAAAATAACCATTAATAACATACCCATAACAATAGTGCGTAGCTCCCTTAAATTCCTCTCTAACCTCGCTAATTCTCTTATAAACATCATCCCCATTCCAAACCCGATAACCAAATCCAATAAATTTAGAACCCCTAATACAAATCTCATAAGAACTATCACATTTAATACATTTCATAAATATCACCACTCACATTATATACCAAATCCCCAAAAAATAAAAGCATTTTACATTTCCTGCAAATTAATGTATAATATATGTAGCAATCAAAAACGCGAGAAGAAAGGTGATACAAATGTTTATAGATGAAGTACAAATCGAAGTCGAAGCCGGCCGTGGTGGCGATGGCTGTATGGCTTTTAGACGAGAAAAATATATATCAATGGGAGGGCCCTACGGGGGTAGCGGAGGTAGAGGAGCCGACATAATCTTCAAAGCCGACGAAGGACTAAAAACCCTCATCGATTTAAGGTATCAAAAAAAGATAAAAGGTGAAGCCGGAGAGGCAGGCCAAGGAAAAAATAAAAATGGAAAATATGCCACAAATAAAGTTATCAAAGTCCCACTCGGAACAACCGTTAAAGATGAAGAAGGGAACGTATTAGCCGACCTTACTCACAACAACGAAGAAGTAACCGTTGCTTATGGCGGACGAGGCGGAAGAGGAAATGTAAGCCTCGCTACCAAAGCCAATCCCTGTCCATCATTTTGTGAAAGAGGCGAACCAGGGGAAACCAGAACCATAAAAGTCGAACTAAGAATGCTCGCTGATGTCGGATTAGTCGGCCTACCAAGCGTTGGCAAAAGCACAATCCTTTCCAAAATAACTAACGCCAATCCCAAAATTGCCTCATATCATTTCACAACCCTCTCTCCAAATTTAGGTGTAGTGAAAGTATATGACGATAGTTTCGTTTTAGCTGACCTCCCAGGTTTAATAGAAGGAGCAAGTAACGGAGCTGGGTTAGGCCACAAATTCCTAAAACACGTCGAAAGAACCAAAATAATAGCTCACGTTATAGATATAAGTGCATCGGAAGGAAGAGACCCCTATGAAGACTACCAAACAATAAGGAAAGAGCTAGAAAACTTTTCCCCAAAACTAGCCAATAAAAAAGAAATAATCATAGCCTCAAAAATGGATTTACCAAATTCTAAGGAAAATCTAGATGGCCTCAAAGCCAAACTACCCGATAAAGAAATATTTGCCATCTCATCATTAACCGGAGAAAACCTAGATAGACTCATAAAAAAACTAAATGAACTAGTAAAAGAAGTTAAAGATGAACCCCTTTACGAAGAAGAAAAAGTCCTAAAACACGTACTCTACAAATTCAAAGAAGAAAAACCGTTCACTATTGATAAAGACGGAAATACCTATATAATAAAGGGGGATAAAGTCGAAAAAATATTCAAAATGATAAACTTCAATACCGAAGAAGCCATACCAAGATTTTCAAAAAGATTAAGAACCCTAGGCATAGAAGATGCCCTCGAAGAAATGGGAATAAAAGAAGGAGACATCGTAAGAGTTCTAGATTACGAGTTTGAATATACAAAATAATGAAAATAGAAAAATTAAACCATAACGGTTTTGGTATCGGCTATATAGACGGTAAAGTAACTTTTGTAAAAAATACCCTAATAGGTGATGAAGTAGAAGTATTAATTACCAAAGAACATAAAACATATAATGAAGCAAAAGTAACAAAATACTTAACCAAATCCCCATTACATAAAGTACCCATCTGTCCTTATGCAGATAAATGTGGTGGATGTACTTATCAAATGATGTCTTATGAAGAAGAATTATCCCAAAAACAAAAAGTAGTAGAGGAGCTATTAGGAAAAAAAGCCCAAATCATAAAATGCGATAACTATAATTACCGCAATAAAATAACCCTTAAAGTAAAGAATGGTAAAATAGGCTTCTTTGCCGAAGGCACCCATAATCTAGTCAGTATAGATAAATGCTATTTATGTACAGAAAAAATAAATAAAATAATCAACGAGTTACTAACTATCGACCTCTCTAACATCTATGAAATAACCATTAGAGAAGGCGAAGAAACCATAGTAATACTATATAATACAGGACCAACAAACGTAGATATATCCCATTTAAAAAATGCCGATAATATCCTCTTGAAAGATGAAGATTATCACGTATTAAAAGGCAAATCATCCATAACCACTAACATTGGTAAGTACAAATACATAATAGAAAAAGACAGTTTCTTTCAAGTCAACAAATACTTAACTCAAAAGCTCTACGATAAAGCTCTCGAATACCTCCATCCCCGTGATGACGATGTTCTTCTTGACCTCTATTGTGGAGCCGGAACCATTGGCATATACTTCGCATCCAGTGTAGAAAGAGTAATCGGTATTGAACTAAATGAATATTCCGTTGCCTCAGCTAATAAAAATAAAAATCTAAACAATATTCCCAATATAAATTTTATAAATGCAGATGTAGCCAAGGCCATAAATAAAGTGAAAATGGCCACCAAAGTAGTGGTCGACCCCCCACGTAAAGGCCTCGATAAAAACACCATAAACAACATTAAAAGACTGTACCCCGCCCGCATAATTTACATCTCCTGCAACGTGCATACCCTCGCCCGCGATATTAAACTGTTGGAAGATTTTTATACTTTGGAAAGTTACACTATCGTGGATATGTTTAAAGGTACATATCACACTGAGATTGTTTCTGTATTACAAAGAAAAGAAGAAGCGGAATTAATATGGAAAACAAATACAATCTAACAAGAGAGCAAAATGTTTTTGTAGCCAAGAGAAACATTGTTGACTATATATGGAAAAGTGCAAACCTAGAAGGAATTGCTGTTACCTATCCCGAGACGCAGGCCATTTACGATGGTGGCATAGTAAACGGATTAACAGTAGATAAAATAATAACCATAAATAATCTAAAATATGCGTGGGAGTTTATTTTAGAAAACAAAGACATAGAATACGATTATAAAGCATTATGTCAAATTCATAAACTAACCTGTGATAAATTAGTCCTAGACCAAAACTTGGGAAGAATAAGAACTACCCCCGTAAATATAGGTGGAACAACTTGGAAACCCCCATTTCCCATAGAAAGTCAAATAAAAGAAGAGCTAGAAACATTAATAAATGAAGAAACCAAAACTAAAACCGAAATAGCTCTTGATGTAATGTTGTGGATAATGCGAAGGCAAATGTTCAAGGGTGGTAATAAAAGAGTGGCAATGCTCTTTGCTAATAAAATAATGATAGATAATGGCTGTGGCATAATAACCATATCACAAGATAATCAAAGCACTTTTTTTGAAAAATTAATCAAATACTATGAAACAGGTGACAACCAAGATATAAAAAACTGGCTCTATGAAACCAGTATCGACGGAATGAACCTATAACACAAAAGAATAAAAAGGGAGAAAAATATGGAATTTAAATTAGCAAGCAAAAATATGCTTAACGACATATATAACTTATATGTAAAAAGAATAGAGTGGATGGAGCAAACCGGCATTAAAGCGTGGAACGTCCGTAATTACCTAGAAACCTATCCAAGGGAGTACTTCTCAAAACAAATTGACAAAGGAAGACTGTACGTCCTTACCAATAACAATAAGGTAATCGGCTCTCTCGTCCTCCTCGAAACAGACCCAAGATGGGGCGACAATAAAGGCAAGGAGTACTACGTTCATAATCTGGTTTCCGATATCAATTATAAAGGCCTCGGTCCCCAGCTTCTGGATGCAGTCCAAAACCTCGCCAAGGAAAATGGCAAGACCAAAGTAAGACTAGACTGTGCAATCGACAACACCAAACTAAATAAATACTATGAAAAATTAGGTTTTATGTATGTCGGCAAATGCAAAGATGGTCTATATCAAGGAATAAAAAGAGAAAAAAATATAAATTAGTAAAGGAAATAATATGACCAAAGAAGAACTATTTAACTATCTAAAAGAACAAAAAATATGGTACGAATTAACCAAACACCAACCTGCTCATACAATGGAAGATTTATTAGGGGAGCATTTGCCTTACCCTACGGGCTGTGCTAAAAATATCTTCGTTCGTGATGACAAGAAGAAAAACTACTACCTAATAACCATTAAAGGCAATAAAAAAGTAAATCTAAAAAAATTCAAGGAAGAAAACAATACCCGTCATCTCAGTTTTTCTTCACCCCAAGACCTATTTACTATTCTAAAACTCCATTCTGGAGAAGTAACTCCATTAGGAATTCTTAACGATAAAGACAAAAAAGTAATCTTCTACTTAGATAACGATTTCAAAGAAGAAGATATCATCGGAGTACATCCCTTTACAAATACCGAAACGTTGTGGCTAAAAGTAAAAGATTTACTGACTATAATAAAAACGCACGGTAATGAAACCAACCTTACCAAAATATAGAAAGGAAGTGTAGTATGAAAATACTCCTCAAAATAATATTAACCCTTTCCCTCATAACCCTAACCATAAGCATAATAACCCAAAACGTCGTCGTCACAACCCTCTCAAACGATATTGTTGCCAAGAAAATAACAGGCCTTGTCCTTGATAAAACCATAAACGATATCGATACCGATAAATTAGGATTATTAGAACAAGCTCTTGTAAAAAGCGGTTATATAGAGAAAATAACCCAAAAATATATAGATAATGAAATAAACAATATCATAAATAATACCAATAATAAAATCGATACAACTAACGATATAAATAATATGCTCGACGAGTATCTAACCGGTCTCGTCCCTAGCCAATCCTTAGAAGAAATAAAAGAATATGTAAACGAAAAAGCACTTACCATTAGAGACAATATTCAGTCGGCAAGTGACAATATGTTTAGTGAAAAGTATAAACCAGTTTTGCAAATTTATCGCACTCTAACTAGCAGTTTTTTAAAAACTGTAACCATAATATTGTCAATTTTAAGTGCATTTATACTAGTGATTTTAGAGAAAAAGAAAGTCGTAAAAACCTTCGCCCACATAAGTCTCATAATATCCCTCGTATCCCTAATAATGTACATAACCATATCCCTAGCATCTAACTACATAGACCAAAATATAATGGGAGGCCTCCTAAGCGAAATCAACCTCAGCTTGCCCCTAACCCTCTTCATCACCCTCCTAATAGTATCAATAATCCTCATAGTCTTAAACAAAACCGCCCTAAAAGAGAATTAACTCTCTTTTTTTCTTCCCAAAATCCCCAAATTATGATAGAATATAGGCTAAGAGGTGAAGTATGGAATTAATAGATTTTACAAATAACATTTCCAAAGCCAAATTACAGGAAATAAATGACTATCTCCAAGCCGGCCAACTCATAATATTTCCCACTGAAACCGTTTATGGGTTAGGTGCTATCGCAACTGATGACAAAGCCGTAAGTAATATATATAAAGCCAAAGGTAGGAAAAGCGATAACCCCCTCATAGTCCATTTATCTAGTGCAGATGAAATAGAAAAATATGCCCATATAGAAAATGAAGTAGAAAGAAAACTAATAAGTACATTTATGCCAGGACCATTTACAATAATATTAAAAAAGAAAGAAAATATTCCTAGCACCGTATCGGGAGGCCTAGATACAGTAGGAATAAGAGTACCATCCAATAAAATAGCCCACTCAATCCTATCATATAAAAATATCCCCATCGCTGCCCCCTCGGCAAATATATCCGGTAGACCCTCCGGAACCAATATCGAAGACATATATAACGAATTTAAAGATAAAGTCTCCTGTATCATAAACGGTGGAAACAGTCAGATAGGACTAGAATCCACCGTCGTAAGAGTAGTCGATAATATCCCCATCATCCTAAGACCAGGCTATATAACCAAGGAAGATATCCTAAATATTATAGGCAGTGTCAAAGTAGATGACAATATCTTTAAAAAAGATGTTGGTACCCCCCTCTCCCCAGGTATGAAATATAAACACTATGCCCCAAACAGTCCCAGCACCCTTATATATATAAAAGATAAAGAAGCCAAAATAAACTATTTCAAGGAAAATACTACGGAAAATACCATTATAATAGGAAGTAAAGATTTAGAGAACATCTCTTGTAAAAAATACCTCAATTATGGTAACACTCCCCTAGAAATATCCCATAATATCTTTACCCTTTTAAGAAAGGCCGATACCTACTTTCCCGATAAAATTCTCATCGAAGGAGTATCCCAAGACGGTTTAGGCCTTGCCATAATGAATAGATTAATAAGAGCTTGTAGTCATAACTACATTGAAAGGAAATAATTATGAATAGACAGTACATAAGAATAAATGAAAAAGAAATATTAGTAACCAATGAAAACGGAAAAATAACCCGAAGAAACTATGAAGAAGGCATAGACAAAAAACTAGATAACGAAAATAAAGAAGAAATCATAAATGCCTTTGCCCACGAGCTAACAAACGATAAAGAAAACATTACATCATTTACGGAGGAAATAAAAACCGCCCGTAAAATAGTAATGATAGTTCTAGCCCTCCTTGCCGGAACCCTCGCTACCCTAAATATAAACGGAGTAATATTAAATCCCATAAGCACGGTAATAGCCCTCCTTGCTATACCACCAGTAACCACCATATTTACCAGTATAAATAAAAAATACATAAACAATATCGATAGTGCCTTAGAATGCCTAGAAAACCTAAGACAAGAAATAGATAAGGAAAAAACCATTACCAAAAGTGAAAAAGGTATCATAAGTCTTGATATAGAAGAGTATGTCGACAAAGTCGAAGATGCCCTAATGGAAAACAAAAACAAGCCCAAAACCAAGGTTCGCAAGAAATAAACCTTTACAAACCCCTATATTTTATGTATAATTAGAGTGGAGGAAAAATTATGGGAAGAGAACAAAGACGAAAATATGCTAAAAAATACGGTAAACAGCCTGAGCCCGCCGTTGTTACCGACGATAAAAGTTTCAAAAAATATATCAAAATAGTAGTAGTAGTTCTGCTCGTTGTAGGTGTTTTCTATTTGCTGTCAGCTACGCTAATCACTAAGGAGCTTGGCACTACAAAGAAAGAGAGCAATACCGAAACCAAGGTTGATAATACAATCCTTGCTAAAAACAGTCTAAGACAAACCGACGAAACATACTATGTATACTACTATGACTTTAATAACAAACTAACCGATATTGAAAACAATATAAGCAAACTAGAAAATAAAGTATATAGAGTAAATACATCTGATGCCCTAAACTCAAACTTCGTAAGCGAGGAAAGCAACCCTAACGCTAAAAATTTAGAAGAAATAAAAGTAAAAGCCCCAACCCTAATAAAAGTAGAAAACGGAACTATATTAGAATACTACGAAACCGAAGATAATATACTATTATATCTAAACTAGTAAAGAAAAGGAGGCACAACGTATGAATTTATATATAGATTGTGACGGAGTAATACTAAATACCATAATAATATCATATCGCAAATTACGTAAGTTAGGCTACCTAGATGAAAACTATAAACAAATAAAAGAATATGCTGACGAAATAAGAGGCTACTATGCAACCATCGATTGGAGCGAACTATTAAAAGAAGCTGACGAAATAAATAATAGCATAAGTGCCATAAGAAAAATAGTAGATAGCGGTAAATTTCAAAATGTCCAAATACTAACCCATATCAATTCAGCAGGGGAGGGTGTAGTAAAAAAAGAATATTTTGAAAAACTATTACCCGATGTTCCCGTAAGACTAGTAGCTAAGCACGTCTCTAAGGCTGATGCTGTTGACCCAACCAACTCTATTCTAATTGATGACCACTCTCCCAACTTAGTAGACTTCGAAGAAAAAGGCGGTCTTGGAATAAAGTTTGACGAAGATAAAACCGAAGATTATAGGTCTCATATTCAAAATGGCAAAACTTATGAATTTCTAACTATTAACAATTTAGAAGATATTTTAAACATTAACTTTGAACTAAATAAACCTAGTGTTAAAGTAAAACAGAAAACCTTTTAGGAGGTTTTTTATTTGAAATGAAGGTGAATATTATTAATGTATACAAAGAATTAATAAAAAAAGAAAATATATACAACTATACAAATATAACTATTTCTTATAATTCCAGTAAAATAGAAAATAGTTCTCTTTCTCTTGACGAAACCAAAGAAATATATTACACTCCTTTTCTAACCACTACTACTAATAAAGTAATTAACCTAGATGACCTTATCGAAATGAAAAATCATTTCAAACTATTTGATTATTGCCTAAGCATAGTAGATGCCCCTCTAACCAAAGAAATAATAATAGAGATGAATAAAATACTAAAAAGAAATACAAGTGATGAAGACAATCCCCGTTACAACGTCGGTGGCTTTAAAACCATTCCCAATGTAATAGGAATAATAAATGTCATTCACACATCATCTCCCGAAGACGTTGAAAAAGACCTAGATAACTTACTAAAAAGTTATCATAATAAACAAACAATAACCCTTGAAGACATAATATATTTTCACTACAATTTTGAAAAAATACATCCCTTTGGTTATGGAAATGGCCGTGTAGGCCGTATGATAATGTTTAAAGAATGCCTAAAAAACAATATAATGCCCTTTATCGTCCTAGATAAAGACAAACCTTATTATATGAGAGGACTAAAAAATTATAATGAAGATAAAATGTTCCTCATAGATACCATAAAATATGAACAAGACCTATACAAAAAAATAGTAACAGAAATGATAAACTAAATAAATAACCATAATATTAGTTACTTAGTATCTTCTAAATAACTAATATTTTTTTAAATTTTAGGTTTACATTTCTACTTTTATATGCTAAAATATAAACAAAGGAGGAAACTATGGATAAAATAGGAAAAAATTTAAAAAAAATAAGATTACTAAAAAATCTTTCCCTTAAAGAGGCTGGCCAACTATTAGGAATGAGTGCCACCGCCATAAACAAATACGAAAAAGGATATTTAATACCAAACTCATCAAAAGTAATAGAATTTGCCAATGCCTATAACGTAAATTGTATCGATATACTAAGAGTATACGAAGAACCAGAGTTAAAGTTTACATCATTTAAAAAGAATGAAAAATTAACCGAGAAAAAATTAGAAGTTTTAAAAATGGTAATACAAGAAGAAGTAGCAAAATATTTAGAAGTCATAGAATTAAACTCAATAACTGCCCAAAATATCTCTCTAAGGAAATACAAATGTAGTACACTAGAAGATGCTGAACAAGCCTCTAACAAATTTAGAGAACACATAAAACTATCAAGCAAATATCCCATATCAGATTTAATAAGCATCCTTGAAAACCTAGGAATACTCATAATTGAACTAGAAGATAAAAATAACTACTATGAAGGGTTTGAAGGCTTTAGCGAAGTCGTAAACAACATACCCATTATAGTTATGAAAGAAAACAGAACTGATGTCTGTAAATACAGATATACCTTAGCTCACGAACTTGCCCATCTAATTCTTAAAATAGAAAATCCCCAAGTTAACGAAGAAAAACTATGTGATAGGTTTGCTAGCAGTTTACTTATGCCCAAAGAAGCCGTAATAAACGAATTTGGAAATAATAGAAGAAACATAAGCATTTATGAACTAGTAGTCTTTAAAATAGAATATAAAGTAAATTATAAAGATATAATAACAAGACTAAAAGAACTAAACATAATAACAGAATACCTATATAAAAAATTAAGTACAAGTCATATTATAGATGAAGGAATAACCTTCCAACCCGAAGTATCACATCAGTTTAAAAAACTAGTTCATAAATTAGAAACTGATGATATAATAACAATAAATAAAGCCTGTGAACTATTAGGAACTACTCCCAATGAATATAACCGAGAAAATAATAATTACAGATATTAACATAATTACCGATTTAGACAACGCAGGCATTTTAGAAGAATTTATAACCATAAAAAACGTATACGTAAGTGATTTAATAAAAACAGATGAACTAAATCAAAAAACTGGTAATATAAATACAATCAAAAAGGCCAAAGTAATAAGTGCCACCGACAAGCAAGTTTTAGAAGCAGTAAACTTATCGCTTATAAATAAAAAGTTATCAATGTACGATTTATTAAATTATGTGTTAGCTAGGGACAATAATTGCATTTTAGCAACGGGTGATAATAGATTAAAACAATATGCAGAATTAAATGATGTCGAAGTAATAAGAACTCTAAAAATAATAAAATTAATGACAACGCACAGTATAATATCCAAAGAAGTTGCTATTATCTCTTGTCAAAAACTAAAAGAAAATCCAAGGACAAGAATACCCATTAACAGCATAGAACAAGTAATCATTTCCTTAACCGAAGAATTAACATCAATTAGCTAACAAAATAACTACCACCCATTTTATCAGTTGACCCTCAATCCCAAAAAACTTTCCATTTTTAGTTTACAAAAAAACATAAATATGATATATTAAATATAGACAGTAGGTGAGTTTATGAGAAGTTTTTTTAGTGCCCTATGGCGCCTTGGAATATATGTCCTCTTAATAGTAATACTATACATCGTAATCATATACAAAGTAAAATACGAAGGAATAGAAGACCCCACTAAATACCTCTATTTCTATAAATGCAGTGGCAATATCTGCACCACCAGTGAAACCATAACAAACTACCTCTCTAAGTACGAATGTGATAAAACATGCCCTATAGTAATAGAGTTCCAAGAAAACAGTAAAGTAGAACTCCAACACAATAACTCCATATTCACCTATAACTATGAAAAGGGAGAAATAATAAATGAAGAATAAAAGAAAAAATATAATAATACTATTAATATTAATACTCCTATTAACCCTAGGAATAGGCATAACCTATGCCATCTTTAAATGGACTAGTTCTAACTCTGATATAACCTTTAATATTGAAGGCTGTTATGTAACCTATGATGCCGGAGGAGATATAACAGGAGCATCCCTAGGTCCAGCCCTATCCAAAGATGATACCAATAATGTACTATCCAAAAAAATAACCCTATCCCCAGAATGTAGTGGAGTAACAGCCAATCTTACCCTAAAAGTAAATGAGATAGCACCTGAACTAAAAAACACTTCCTTTATATGGTCCCTATATGAAGGAAATACCAAAGTATCAAATGGTAACTTCGCTGATGCAACTACTAATAAAGTATACACTCTTCTAAGTACTAAAACCCTAACAGAAAAAACTACTACAACTTATGCCCTCTATATCTATATAGATGGAACTGTCGATAATGATAGTAGTATGGGTGGTAAAAGTTTTAAGTTTACACTTGGAGCAAGTGGAGAGAATGCACTGCGTAAGGAGCCACCTGCTAACTTTGTAGAGGAGTTAGATGACGGAACTACTGGTGATAGCGGAAGTGGGGTGTACAAAGTACAGCATAGCGCTATTGCGAGTGGTGGTAGTGCAACAGGTAGTGAAATACCAGCCGTAACTGATTATAGATATTATGGACCTAATCCTAATAATTATATATGTTTAGATATGGAAGGTGGTAGTACTTGTCCTGATAAACATTTATATAGAATAATAGGAAGTATCTATGAAGAATTAGAAAATACTAAGAGAATAAAGGTAATAAAGGCAACACCTCTTACAGATGGAAATACAACAACCTATTATTGGAATAGTGACGATAATAATATTTGGGCTACTATTACTAGTGGTA
Organism: uncultured Bacilli bacterium; assembly: GCA_934101865.1. GTDB lineage: Bacteria > Bacillota_I > Bacilli_A > RF39 > UBA660 > UMGS2068. Next base: position 33,928 of record CAKOSA010000001.1, read on the forward strand.
ATTATAGTAATAGTTTAACAAGTGGAGCAAGTTTAATGAAACTCTTAAATAGTGGGGCATGGTGGAATGGAACAAGTGCTAGTTATCATACTGAGGAGAATCCGATGGGAACTACAGTTAATTTTGCTAATTATAAATTAAGTGATAAGGCAAAGAGTTATATAACTACAAGTAGATATTATTTAGGAGGAGATAGAACAGCAAATGGAGTGATGACTAATGAATTCTACGCTTATGAAAGGGGGACTACTAGGTATGGTACGAATAGACCATTATATTGGGATGGAATGGTAGGACTTATGTATCCAAGTGATTATGGGTATGCGGCTGGTAATACTTGTGTAACGGAGACTAACTTAAGTTATTTTGCAGGGGGATATGAAAAAGAATGTATGAATAAGGATTGGCTTTATATTTCAAAGACTGATCAGTGGTTAATGTCACCTGTTTCGGGCGATTCCTACTGTGCTTTTAGCATTACCTCGAGAGGCGACATTGCTAACGGCTACTATTCCACAGATGCTACTTCAGTCCGTCCCACCTTCTACCTCAAATCAGACATCTCCATAACTGACGGAGAAGGAACTGAGACTAATCCCTACATCCTATCCTAATACATACATATAATACATATACATACAACCCAATATGGTACTAACCCATACCCCCTCTAACATACACTATTAATAAGAAAGAAAGTGATACTATGCTAAAAAATATCTTCCTTGATGTATTTAGTGATACGTGGCCTACAATCCTAATAGCCGTCGTAATAGCCGTATCACTAAGACTAGCATATCTCCTAAAAGGACATAAAAAAATAATACTCTATAAAGAACTCCTAATGCTTATATTCATAATCTATGCTCTCTGTCTTTTCCATGTTGTAACCTATCAAGATGTGAACTTTGGTACCAATAACTTTATTCCCTTTAAAGAGATATTTCGCTACGATTTAGGTACCCCCAAGTTTATAAAAAACATAATAGGGAATATAATAATGTTTATTCCCTTTGGGTTCTTCGCATCCTATTTCCTCAAAAGTAAAAAGATAGGTATCCCCTTAATACTAACCATAATATTAACCACCACTATAGAAACAGTCCAGTACTATATAGGAAGAGTATTCGATATAGACGATATCATCCTAAATATAGTAGGAGGAATACTAGGCTATCTCCTCTTTATAACAATGGACTTTCTTCAAAATAAAATACCAGGATTAAAAAATAATCACATCTTAAACTTGCTAATTATCATAATAATTGTTATAATAGTCATATACGGGTTCGATATAAATATATTCGGACTATACGGATAGGGGGGATAAAATGTACGATGTAATAAACAATTACGGAAAAGAAATAGAAAACTATGAAGAAATAGAAAAATATATAGAATACCTCGTCAAAGAACTAAACCTAGATAACTGTATGTTTAATATCATCTTTATAACCAATAAAGAAATCCATAAAATAAATAAAGAATATAGAAAAGTAGATAGACCAACAGATGTCATATCCTTTGCCCTTGAAGACAATAAAGATATCGAATACAAAGACTTTAGACTACTAGGAGATATCTATATATCCGTAGATAGAGCCATAGAACAAGCAAGAGATTATAACCACTCCCTAAAAAGAGAACTATGCTTCCTATCAACCCACGGTATCCTTCATCTTCTCGGATATGATCACCAAACAAAAAAAGAAGAAGAAATAATGTTTACTAAACAAAAGGAGCTATTAGAAAAATATGGAATACAAAGGAACTAAAAAAAGAACATTTAAAAACAGTGTTAAAGATTGCCTTGATGGCATAAACTTTGTTCTAAGTAATGAAAGAAATTTTGTAAGAGAAATAATAATGGGAATGATAGCCCTTACGCTATGCGTGTTTTTAGAAGTATCCCCTTATGAATACATAACAATCCTATTACTAATCTGTTTTGTCCTCATAATGGAACTAATAAACACTGCCTTAGAGAAAGTAGTAGACCTATATACAACCCAGTATAACGAACTAGCCAAGATAATAAAGAATGTCTCCGCTGCCTCTGTCTTAATAATGTGTACATTCTCAGCAATAATAGGAATAATAATCTTTTTACCAAAAATACTCAATATTATTAGATAACCTCTAATAATATTTTATCATAAATAAAACTTGCTTTAATCAATATTTAGTAAGGAGAAAATATGAAAATAAAACTAAACAAAAACTATGTAAAACTAGTATTACCCTATATCCTAGTAACAACCACTATCTATTCATCAAGATATCTAATAACAGATAAACTCCCCCTTATAAGAAATAAAGAAGAAATAAATACCAAAGATGTACTAATATTAGGAGAAAAACCAAGCCAAGGTTCCTATTATGAAACCCTAGATAATAAACCAAACCAAGTACGCCTCTATACAAAATGTATCCCCCATAATAATAAATACAAACTACAAGGCTACCTCTATACATTTAATAAATATAATGAAGAAGAACTACAGATAGCCCTAGAAAACCAAGATGAAGCCCATATAAAAGAAATATTAGGACCACCCAAAAAAATAGAAAGAGAAGTATCAGAAGAAATAAAAACCCCATATATAGAAGGAATAATATTCAAAGATTCAAATACACCCACCCTAATAAAAGAAAGCCTTCCCGAAACCATTTTAAACAATACCTTTCTAATAGCCACATCCATAGTAGCATCAAAACTAATAAATGAAGTCGCCTATATAATAAAAGAAAGAAAAGAATACAAAAAAACTCCCAAAAATTAACTTTACTAAACTTTTTGTTTGCATTTACAAAAATATATGCTATAATATATACGTTTGAAAGAGGATTATTATGAGAACTGAAGATTTTGATTACAATTTACCCCCCGAATTAATTGCCCAAACACCCCTAGAAAAAAGAGATAACTCAAAACTAATGGTGCTTGACAAAGAAACCGGAGAGGTAAAACACGAAACATTTAAAAACATTATAAACTATTTAGATAAAGGAGACGTCCTTGTCTTAAACGATACCAAAGTATTACCAGCTCGCCTTATAGGAACCAAAGAAGAAACCGGTGCCACTATTGAACTACTACTATTAAATAACGTTCTCGACCATACTTGGAAGGCCCTAGTAAAACCAGGAAAAAGAGTAAAAAAAGGGACCATAGTTACCTTTGGTGAAGGAATGCTAAAAGCAAAATGCATCGAAGAATTAGAAGACGGTATAAAAAAATTCCAATTAATATACGAAGGAGTACTACTCGAAATATTAGATAAACTAGGGACAATGCCCCTTCCACCATATATTCACGAAAAACTCCAAGATAAAGACCGTTACCAAACCATATACGCCAAAAATACCGGAAGTGTCGCAGCTCCAACCGCTGGATTACACTTTACCCAAGAATTACTAGACCAAATAAAAAATAAAGGCATAGAAATATGCTTTGTAACACTCCACGTTGGTATAGGCACATTTAGACCCGTATCCGTAGAAGACGTAACCAAACACAAAATGCACAGTGAGTATTATAATATGAATAAAGAAACAGCAAGTATCCTAAATAAAGCTAAGGAAGAAGGAAGAAGAATAATATCCGTAGGTACCACGACAACTAGAGTACTAGAAACAATAATGACAAAATACAATACATTTAAAGAATGCTATGGTGATACCGATATCTTCATATATCCAGGCTATAAATTCAAGGCCATAGACGCTTTAATAACCAATTTTCACTTACCAAAGTCAACCCTAATAATGCTTGTTAGTGCTTTTAGTTCCAAAGAAATAATACTAAATGCCTATAATGAGGCTGTCAAAAACAATTACCGCTTTTTCTCTTTTGGAGACAGTATGTTCATAAAATAACTAAAAGAAAGGGGGGACCAAATGATAACAAATGAAATAGTTAACGAAATAAGAGCCAAAACCGATATCGTAAGTGTCATATCAGCTTATCTCCCCTTAACAAAAAAAGGCAAAAACTACTTTGGAGTATGCCCCTTTCACGATGACCATTCCCCCTCAATGAGTGTCTCCCCCGATAAACAAATATATACCTGTTTTTCGTGTGGAGCCTCAGGAAACGTTTTTAACTTCGTATCAAGTTATGAACACATAACATATTACGAAGCCGTAAAACTACTAGGAGAACGCTTAGGATACAATATAAACACATCCCCCAAAGAAAAAAAAGACGATATAAGTTATGAAATATATGATAAAGCGTGCAAATTTTATCAAAATAACATAAATACCACTCTTGGAAAAAATGCAATCGAATATTTACACAGTAGACAAATAAACGATGAACTAATAAATAAGTTCAAAATAGGCCTATCAATGACCAAAGTATCCCTAACCGAATATCTTCTCGGAAGCGGTTATGAACTAAACAAACTAATAAATATAGGCCTTACAAATGAACAAACCAAAGATATCTTTTTAAATAGAATAATGTTTCCCTTATTCGATTTAAAAGGAAATGTTGTGGCCTTCTCCGGAAGAATATACAATACCAAAGATGGAAGCAAATACGTAAATACCAAAGAAACAAATATCTTTAAAAAAGGAACAATGCTCTATAATTACCATAATGCCCGTGAACACCTAAAAGTAAACGATACCATTATCGTAATGGAAGGCTTTATGGATGTCATAAGAGCATACTCAATAGGAGTTGTAAGTTGTGTTGCAACTATGGGAACCGCCTTAACTAAACAAAATGCCCTTAACTTAAAGAAAATGGCTACCAATATTATCCTCTGTTTTGACGGTGATAAAGCCGGTGAAGAAGCAACCACTAAGGCCATTAAAATCTTTGAAGAAATAGATGTAGTACCCAAAGTAGTAAGATTAGAAGATAACTTAGATCCCGATGAATACATTCTAAGCCGTGGTAAAGAAAGCTTTCTAGCCAAAATAAATAATCCCATTAGCACATTAGAATTCAAAATGAATATCTATAAAGGAAACAAAAACTTTACCGATGTTGAAGAAATATCCAAATACATAAACGAAGCCTTAAAAGAATTATCAAAATTAGATGATGAACTATTAAAAGAATTAACCATAAAAAAATTAGAAAAAGAATATGGGGTGGGATACGATGTATTAAAAAAGAAACTACAAAGTTTTGAAGTAATAAAACCAAAAGACTTGCCAAAAGCCGTAATAAAACCCAAAAGTTATGGAAAATACGAAACCGCTCAACGAAATCTCTTATACTATATGATTAAAGAAAAAGAAGTCCTAGAATACGTTGAAGAAAAATTATCATACTTTCCCAATGATAATTTACGCTTTTTAGCAAATGAAATATTTACATTTTATCATAAATATGGTATTCTAGTAGTCGCCGACTTTATAACAAGTTTAGTAAATGAAGAAGAACTGTATAAAATATTCCAAGAAATAATCAGTATGAATTTAAAAGAAAAATATACTAAAGAAGAAATCGACGACTATATATACCTTATAAACGAATACCCCAAGAAAAATAAAATAAACAAACTCGAAGAAGAACTGCGAAAAGAACCAGACCCAATAAAAAAAGCTCAGATATTAAGTAAGATAATGGAAATAAAAGGAGTGAGAAAATGATAGAGGAAATAAAAAGCTTTGAGGATAGAAAAGAAGAACTAATAAAACAAGGAAAAGAAAAAGGCTATGTAACTTACGAAGAAATAGCCAAAGGATTAAAAGGCCTCGATTTAGATAGCGATTCCCTTGATGACTTATACAATAGTTTTATGGAAAACAATATCCAAGTAGCAACAGATGAAGATATGGTAGGGGAGACTGAAGACGAAGATGAAGGAGGAGACTTTGAAGACCTCTTAAAAGATAGTACTCTTGCCAAAGAACTAACCATAAATGATCCCGTTAGAATGTATCTAAAAGAAATAGGTAAAATAAGTTTACTTTCCCTCGAAGAAGAAACCGCTTTATCAGAAAGAATAGTGGCCGGTGATGAAGAAGCCAAAAATATCTTAGCCGAATCAAACCTCCGTTTAGTAGTATCAATAGCCAAAAGATACGTAGGACGTGGTATGCTATTTTTAGACTTAATTCAAGAAGGAAACATTGGTCTTATGAAAGCCGTTGAAAAATTTGATGCCGAAAAAGGATACAAATTCTCAACTTATGCCACTTGGTGGATTAGACAAGCCATAACCCGTGCTATTGCTGACCAAGCCAGAACAATAAGAGTACCCGTACATATGGTTGAAACAATAAATAGATTATCACGTTTCCAAAGACAATTAACACTTGAATTAAATAGAGAACCAACCGAAGAAGAACTAGCCAAAAAAATGCACCTTTCTGTCGATAAAGTAAGAGAAGTAATAAAAATCGCCCAAGAACCCGTATCATTAGAAACTCCAATAGGTGAAGAAGACGATTCACACTTAGGTGACTTTGTCAAAGACGAAAGAAGTATGTCTCCGGAAGAATTCACTGTCCACGAAATGCTCAAAGATGAAATCTTTGATGTCCTTCTTACCCTAACCGAAAGAGAAGAACAAGTTCTAAGACTAAGATTTGGACTAGATGACGGTTCTTGTAAAACCCTTGAAGAAGTAGGGCAAATGTTTGGTGTAACCCGTGAAAGAATTAGACAAATAGAAGCCAAAGCCCTAAGAAAATTAAGGCACCCATCAAGAAGTAGAAAACTAAAGGACTTCTTAAATGATTAAAATATCAAAAAGACTAAAAGCAATTGCCGACCTCGTTCCCGATAACAGTACTACTTGTGATGTAGGTTGTGATCACGCCCTACTTGATATATATTTATATCAAACAAAAAAAAATATCAAATTAATAGCTTCTGATATCAATAAAAATGCCCTCTCTGGAGCCATTAAAAATATCAAGAAATATAACTTAGAAGATAAAATACAAACAGTAGTATCCGATGGATTAAAAAATTTACCCCTAAATAATATCGATACCATAATAATATCCGGTCTCGGTTCCGCTACTATAATAAATATCCTAAAAAAAGAATACCTATCCAATATAAAAAACATAATAATATCATCTCATAACCACACCGAAGAAGTAAGGGAGTATATGCAAAAATTAAATTACTGTATTGAAGAAGAAACAATTATAAAAGAAAACAATATCTATTATATTCTACTAAAATACAAAAACAGTAATCAAAAACTAACAAAATTTGCAAAACAGTATGGACCCATCATCCTAAAACAACAAAGAAAAATAGATACAGAGTATTTAAATAATATATTAGATACCAAAAAGAAACTATATACAAAATTACCAAAAGGAGAAAAAAAGTCCCAATTAAAAAAAGAAATAAACTACTTAGAGAAGCAAACTACCTATAAATAACTTAGGTAGTTTTACTTAGTAAAATACTGAAAATTTAATGAAAAAAAACAAAAAATAGTTGCATAATTAAAACTATTAATATATAATGAAAAAAGACCAAAAGGAGGAAATATGATAAAACTATTAAAAAAATTAAAACCCAAACAATGGCTATATATACTATTTTGTGTAGCTCTAATCGTTTTACAAGTATATCTAGATCTAAAACTACCCGACTATATGGCTAGTATAACAAAGATAGTACAAACCGAAGGAAGTTTAGTCAAAGACGTACTTGGCGAAGGAGCCAAAATGCTCATTTGTGCCTTTGGAAGTTTACTATCCGCTGTTGTTGTTAGCTATTTTGTAACCAAAGTAGCAGCTACCTTTTCCCGTGATTTAAGAAAAGATATCTTTGAAAAAGTACTATCATTTAGTATGGAAGAAATCAAAAACTTTTCAACCAGTAGCCTAATCACAAGAACAACTAACGATATAACCCAAGTCCAAATGCTAATAGCAATGGGTATGCAAATGCTTATAAAAGCCCCCATTATGGCTGTATGGGCAATAATGAAAATATATGGCAAAGGCTTTGAATGGAGTGTCATAACCGCTGGAGCTGTCGGAATACTCCTAATAATGATACTAATACTAGTACTAGTAGCCTTACCAAAGTTCAAGATAATACAAAAATTAACCGATAATCTAAACCATACATCAAGAGAAAACCTAACCGGAATAAGAGTAGTAAGAGCCTTCAATGCCGAGAAATATCAAGAAGGAAAGTTTGCAAGTGCCAATAACGAACTAACCAAAACCAATATGTTTACATCAAGAACAATGGCTCTTCTAACCCCAGGTATGCAGCTCATAATGTCAGGACTATCCCTTTCCATATATTGGGTTGGAGCCTATATGATAAATGATGCCGGTATGTTAGATAAACTAACCATATTCAGTAATATGGTCGTATTCTCATCTTATGCAATGCAAGTAGTAATGTCATTTATGATGTTAACAATGATCTTTATATTCTATCCCCGTGCTCAAGTATCCGCTAAAAGAATACTAGAAATACTAGAAAAAAAACCAAAAATAGTATCTGGAGTATTCAGTGGAAAAACCAAAGAAACAGGAACAATAGAATTTAAAGATGTAACATTTAGATACCCAGATGCCGAAGAAAATATGCTTGAAAACATATCATTCAAAGTCGAAAAAGGAGAAACAGTAGCCTTTATCGGATCAACAGGTTCCGGAAAATCAACCCTAGTTAACCTCATACCAAGATTCTATGACGCCACTTATGGTGAAGTATTAGTAGACGGAGTAAACGTAAAAAACTATAAACTAGAAGAACTAAATAATCGTCTTGGCTATGTATCCCAAAAGCCAATAATATTTTCAGGAACAGTATCATCAAACATATCTTACGGATTAGTAAATAACAAAAAAGTATCAAAAAGTAAGATAGAAGAAGCAAGTAAAGTAGCCCAAGCCAGTGAATTTATCGAAAAAATGGAAGACAAATACAATTCCAGTATCTCAAGATCAGGAACCAATATATCAGGTGGACAAAAACAAAGACTATCAATAGCCCGTGCTATTGCTAGAGATCCCGAAATATATATCTTTGACGATACCTTCTCAGCACTAGATTACAAAACCGATACCACTCTTAGAAAAGAATTAAAAAAACACACCAAAGATGCCACAACCCTAATAGTAGCCCAAAGAATAGGAACTATCAAAAATGCCGATAAAATAATCGTTCTAAATGAAGGAAAAATAGTAGGACAGGGAACACACAAAGAACTATTAAAAACCTGTGATGTTTATAAAGAAATAGCCCTATCCCAGTTAAGTAAGGAGGAACTCGAAAATGCATAATCACGAAAATAACGATAATCAAGTAAAAGACTTCAAAAAAGCCATAACAACCCTTCTAAAAAACTGTAAACCATATAAAACACCCATCATCATAGTAATGATTCTATCAGCCCTAGCAAGTGCCTTAGGAGTATATGGGCCAGGAAGATTAAAAGAAATAACCGATACCATTACAGAAGGAATAATGACAGGAATAGACTTAAGTAAAGTAACCAAAATAGCCATTACCCTAACCATAGTATACACACTAAGTTGGCTTTTCAACTGCTTAGCAGGCTTCATAATGGCTACAGTTACCAATAAATTTTCTCAAAAACTAAGAAAAAACCTTTCCCATAAAATAAATAAACTACCCCTAAAATACTTCGATAAAAACAGTTATGGAGATGTATTATCAAGAATAACTAATGATGTAGATACAATTGGCCAGTCCCTAAACAATAGTATCAGTGACTTTGTAGGTGCCATTACCCTCTTTATAGGTTCAATAATAATGATGTTTGCAACCAACTGGATAATGGCCATAACCGGAATAGTAGCCAGTCTAATCGGCTTTGCTCTAATGATTGTAATACTATCCAAAAGCCAAAAATACTTCCTTCTTCAACAACAAGAGTTAGGAGAACTAAACGGTCATATCGAGGAAGTATACTCAGGCCACGATGTCGTAACTGTTTATAACGCTAATAAAGAAACAACCCAAAAGTTCGATGAGATAAACAATAAACTATACGATAGTGCTCGTAAAAGTAGATTTCTATCCGGACTTATGATGCCCCTAATGAGCTTTATCGGATCATTCGGATATGTGGCTGTATGCGTGGTAGGAGCAGCCCTTGTTATAAACGGAAATATAACCTTTGGCGTAATAGTAGCCTTTATGATATACATAAGACTATTCACAAATCCGCTAAGTACAATCGCCCAAGCAATGACCTATATGCAGTCAACTGCTGCCGCATCAGAAAGAGTATTCGACTTCCTAGATGAAGAAGAAATGCCAAGCGAAAGAAATATTACCAAAAAATTACTACCCGAAGAAGTAAAAGGAAACGTTATCTTTGACCACGTAAAATTTGGCTATGACGAAGACAAAATAATCATAAAAGACTTCTCAGCTAATATCAAAGCCGGTTCTAAGGTTGCTATCGTTGGCCCTACGGGAGCCGGTAAAACAACGATGGTTAACTTACTTATGAAGTTTTACGATATAAATTCCGGTGATATCAAAATAGATGACATATCCGTAAAGGACCTAACCAGAGAAAACGTTCACGACCTCTTTGTAATGGTACTTCAAGATACTTGGCTCTTTAAAGGCACAATCAAAGATAACATTAGATTTAATAGAGAAAATATAACAGATGAAGAGATAAAGAAAGCGTGTAAAACCGTTGGGATGGACCACTACATAAGATCCCTCTCCAAAGGATACGACACAATGCTTGAAGAAGTAGATAACCTTTCTGCTGGACAAAAACAATTACTAACAATAGCCCGTTGTATGACAAGTTCAGCCCCATTGTTAATATTAGATGAAGCAACATCATCAGTAGATACTAGAACCGAAGAACTAGTCCAAAAAGCAATGGATAAACTAACTGAGGGCAAAACATCCTTTATAATAGCCCATCGATTATCTACAATCAAAAATGCTGATTTAATTTTAGTTATGAACGAAGGTAACATCATTGAACAAGGTAATCACGAAGAATTACTAAAACAAGACGGTTTCTATGCTAAATTATATAATTCCCAATTTGAAAATGTGTAAAACAGTATTCCTTAGTTGGACTGAAAGAACCAAGCCAAAAAGCTTAGTTCTTTTTAGTATTAAACACAATATTAGTAACAAAAAAGTCAATTATTATGATATAATATTATAAACATTATAAATAAAAAATCAGGAGGAAATGTATGATTAAAGGAAAACCATTTGTAAAGTGGGCCGGAGGAAAAAGACAAATAATAGATAAATTAAAACAATATGTTCCCGATGAGTTTAATACTTATTATGAACCATTTATAGGTGGAGGAGCATTATTGTTTGAACTTTCGCCTAAAAAAGCCGTTATTAATGATTGCAATAAAGAACTGATGAATGTATATGAATGTATTAAAGATGAGAAAAAGTTTGAAGCAATGTGCCGAGAACTAAATCATCACGAAACCGAACATTCAGAAGAATATTATTACGAGATTAGAAACATTGATAGGGATAAAAAGAAATTTAATAAGTTAGCAGACTATAAAAGAGCAGCTCGTACTATTTACTTAAACAAAGCTTGTTTTAATGGCTTATATAGAGTTAATAGTAACAATGAATTTAACGTACCATTTGGTAAAAAAACTAAGGTAAATACTTATGAAGGACAAAATTTAGGTATTATTTGTGGATACTTAAATTATAATGACATTAAGCTATTATCAGTAGATTTTGAAGAGGCAGTAAAAGATGCAAAAAAAGGAGATTTTATTTATTTTGATCCACCTTATGATTCTGATACATCAACATTTAATAGTTATACCGAAGATGGTTTTGGCAAGGAAGAACAAAAACGCCTTGCCAAAGTATTTAAAGAACTATCTGATAGAGGCTGTTATGTGATGCTTTCTAATCATAACACAATATTAGTAAATGAATTATATAAAGATTTCAATATTCATATAATTGAAGCAAAGAGAAATATTAATGCTAATGGAAAGAAGAGAGGTGAAGTAGAAGAATTAATTATTACAAATTTTGAAAATAAAAGAGGATTTTAATAGTCAATGATGTATAATAAAGGAGGTAGTATGTGAATAAAAAGTTTTATTATGAAGATAAAGATTTTAAACTCATACAAGGTGATTCTTTTAAAATATTAAAAGAAATAGAACCAAAAAGCATTGATATGATATTTGCTGACCCCCCTTATTTTTTATCCAGTGATGGTATTTCTTGTAGTGGCGGAAAAATGGTATCAGTAAATAAAGGTAATTGGGATAAATCTATCAGTATAGAAGAAAAACATAAATTTAATCGAAAGTGGATTAAACTATGCTATCATATATTAAAAGATAATGGTACTATTTGGATTAGCGGAACTATGCACAATATTTATTCAATAGGTATGGCATTGGAACAAGAAGGATTTAAAATAATAAATAATATAACTTGGAAAAAGTTAAATCCTCCACCAAATATTAGTTGTAGGGCATTTGTTCATTCCACTGAAACAATTCTATGGGCTAAAAAAAATTTAAAAAATTCCAAACACAAATTTAATTATTCATTGATGAGAGAATTAAACGGGGATAAACAAATGAAAGATGTTTGGGAGTCATCACTCACTAAACCTAGTGAGAAAAAATGTGGTAAACATCCTACTCAAAAACCTATGGAAATATTAGAAAAAATTATATTATCATCAACAGATGAAGGTGATTTAATATTAGATCCATTTAATGGAAGCGGTACTACTGGAATTGTTGCTAGTAGATTAAATAGAAAGTATATAGGTATCGAAAAAGAAAAAGAATATTTTGACTTAACAATAAGAAGAAAGGAAAGTGATATAAAATGAAACGTGAATTTAATGATGTAATAAAAGGTCTAAAAAAGAGTATTACTCCAACTGATTTTTTTGTAGATTATCCTAAGGTATATTTAAATATAAAAGATTATGAAAGACATTTAAATTTATTAAATAGTTTAATTGGTAAAGAAAATATTGAAGAAGAATTTATTGATTTAATATCCGAATATCCAGAAATAATGAAATCAATTCCAATTCTTTTAGCAACCCACGAAACAAAATTTGATATTGTAAATGTTCCAACAATGACAATACTTGACAATATAAAAAATAGAAATTTTAATATTATAGATGAACAATATATATGCTATGATTTTATTCAATTAAATCATCCTATTGAAGATTATGCTGAATTCTTAAAAAAGAGTGGTTTATTAGAATTGCTAAAAGATAAAAAGATTAAAAGCCTTGTTGATTATGCAATAGGAATAGAAGTAGGTATGGATACTAATGCTAGAAAATCTAGGTCTGGAAAAATAATGGAAACAATAGTTGAAGAATATATTAAACTTTTAGATATTCAATATAATTGTCAAATGAAAAGTGCAAATATAGATAAGAAATATGGAACCAATTTATGTTCAATAGGTAAAGCAACTAAAAAGTTTGATTTTGTTTATAAAAGTAAAACTGATGGAAAAATAATAGTTATGGAAGTTAATTATTATGGAAAGCAAGGATCAAAACCAAATGAAACTGCAAAAAGCTATATTGAATTAAACAATAAAATAAAAGCAATTGATAATGTGAAATTTGTTTGGATAACTGACGGAAGAGGGTGGTTACCATCTAAAACCAATTTAGAAGATGCTTATGATGAAATTGAATATTTATATACGCTTGAGGATTTAGAAAAAGGCATTTTAGAAAAAATATAAAACTAACCAAAGAACCAAGCCAAAAAGCTTAGTTCTTTTTATTATTCCCAAATCATAAACTTAATCAAGGAGTGATACAATGAAAGTCATAATAGATCCCGCTAGGGGAGGAAACGATACCGGAGTAAGTGGGGGAGGAATAACCGAAAAAGATTGGAACCTCACCATATCAAAATACATCTACAATATCCTCAAAAATAATGGCATCGAAGCCTACCTAACTCGAACTGAGGATATCGATATTCCTGAAGCCGAGCGGGCTACTAAAATAAAAAACTACGCCGCCTCATCAAACGATATCATCGTTATATCCAATCGCCTAAATGAAGGTAAAGACGATGGAGCCGAAATCATCTATCCATTAAGAAGTACTGATAACCTCGCCAAAGCCCTTGCCACCGCCCTCGAAAATACAGGTCAAAACGTAAACAAATACTATCAACGACGCCTCCCATCCGATCTTGCCTCCGACTACGACTACATAATAAGAAACACCTCTCCCTACGAAACCCTCATCATAAACTACGGCTATGTCGATAGCCCTGAGGACGATGTAACCCAGTTAAAAAACTATCAACGCTTAGGTGACGCCATTGCAAGTGCTATCATATCTCGCGTGTCTTCTAGCGGTACTTACACCGTAAAAACCGGCGATACCCTTTACAGTATTGCCAAGAAATATAACGTCTCCGTAAACGCTCTCAAAACCCTAAACAACCTCTCCACAAATACCCTTAGAGTAGGCCAAAAACTAAAAATCCCCGCCCAAGAAACCACAACCCCTTCTGCTCCTACCACTCCAAGTACAAATACCTATACCGTAAAAAGAGGCGATACTCTCTATGGGATAGCCCGTGATAATAACACCACTGTCGATACCCTCAAAAGCCTCAATAACCTCACCACCACTAACCTAAGTATAGGCCAAACTATAAAACTACCAACTTCCTCCTCATCACCTTCCGGCACCCCCAATACCCTAACATACACCATAAAAAAAGGCGACACTCTCTACGGCATAGCCACCAAATATAATACCACCATCTCCGCCATCAAATCCCTAAACAATCTTGACACCAACACCCTAACCATTGGCAAAACCCTCAAAATCCCCACCACCACTTCCTACACAACCTATACCGTGAAAAAAGGCGATAACCTCTATACCATAGCCCGTAAATATAACACCACCGTAAACAATCTCGTTAACCTAAACAACCTCAAAACCACCACCCTCTCTATCGGTCAAACCCTCAAAGTCCCCCTCTAATATCTAAATTTGACAACTTTTGTCGAATGACTTGCACAATAAAAAAAATATGCTATTATATACTTAGGAGGAATAAATATGCCAAGATATATCCTAGCCTTAGATATCTTTGATGACATGCTAAACGACTTAAAAGACATCAAAATAAATACCTATCTAATAAAAGAAAAATAGACTAAACCCCTTGCAAATACCCCCATTATATGATAAAATTTACTTATATTAAAGTAAGAGGTGAATATAGTGGACACTACCAATAATAAAAGAAAACTAATCCTATCCCTAGTCCTACTAACATCAGTAGTACTACTAGGAACCTTTGCTTGGTACGTATGGTCAAGTAAAGAAAATACCAGTATGAACGTAACAATTGGGGAACTAGCCGATGTAACCTTTAAAACCGGAACCGATATAAATATAACCAATCTATCCCCAAGTTTTAACTATGATGACGGAGCCCTAACCGAGTTCTCCATAAAGAAAAAGAAAGACCTAACTACGGAACTAAATACTAACATATATCTAGATATCACTTCCATATCCGATAGCCTAAAATCATCAGCCTTCAAATATGAATTACTAAGTAGTAGTGACGGTAATACATATAATAGTGTAGCTAGTGGTAACTTCCAAGACGCATCCGTAGGTAAATTAAATATATTAACCGATACCCCCCTAGCTGATAACAGAACCTATTATAAACTATATATCTGGATAGATGGTAATGAAGAAAATGATACATCTATGCAATCCAGTAGTATGAAAGGGGTATTAAATGTAAATGTATCTACACCTCCGGTTAATGCCATAACCCTAGTTGAGGGGTTAGACGATGGTACCACAGGGGATAGTGGAAGTGGAGTATATAAGGTAGAACACGACGCTATTGCGAGTGGTAATAGTGCTACGGGTAATGAAATAAAAGCTACTACTGATTATAGATATTATGGTGCTAATGCTAATAACTATATATGCTTAGATATGGAAGGACAGAGTACTTGTCCAGATAGAGGCTTATTTAGGATAATAGGAAGTATTTACGAAGAAAATGCTGGTACTAATTTAATTAAGGTAATAAAGGCCACACCCTTAACAGATGGAACAACTAGTACATTTAGTTGGGATTATACTTCAAGTGGCACTTATAAAAATATATGGTCTAGTACCACTAGTGGAACGAGTAGTGGGGCCACACTAATGCAATTATTAAATGGTATATATTTAACCAGAGGCTCAGGTAGTTACTATAATGGTAGTACAACAGCAACAACAATTGATTTTAGTAATACAGGATTAACAGATGTTGCTCAAAGTTTAATGAATACTGGTAAAAGTAATAATGGATTAAGTAAATATTATTTAGGGGGATATTCAGATACAAGCTTAAAAACTGATGCCATATATTTAGCAGAAAGAGGCAAGGCAACTAGTAGTGGTAATGCCTTATACTGGGATGGAAAAGTAGGCTTAATGTATCCAAGTGATTATGGGTATGCAGCGGGAAATGATTGTGTTACTAATACAGCTCCTTATGATTATAATGGTGGATGTCGCGATAAAGATTGGTTATATAGAAGTAATAGTTATGAGTGGACACTTACGCCATACGCCTCTGTCACGTTTGGCGTGTGGCTCGTGTACAATGGTCACGCGGGCTACGACCGTTCGAGCGGTCCGATCGGTTCCCGCCCCACCTTCTATCTCAAATCTAACATCTCTGTAACAGGCGGAACAGGCACCTCTTCTGATCCCTATACAGTGGAATAAAATTAAAACAATAATATATATATCTACCCCCTAGTAGGGTAGTTTTTCTTTACAAACTATAAAAAAATATAAAAAATATTAATTTATATATTGCCAACTTTAAATAACTATTATATAATAACATTTAGTAAGTATAAAGAAAGAGGTAGTATAATGAAGAAAGCAGTAACAATAACCCTAGTAATAATAATGGTATTACTAATAAGTGGATGTATAAAGAAAAATGAATTAACCGACGGAGAGAAGTTTAAAGAAGAGTATGAAGTATATAACGGAAAATCAATTGATAGTGGTACTTATCTAACCCTAGATATAAAAGAAGATAATATCATAAAATACTCAAATCTAAAAGAAGTAAACCAAATCCTAGATAACGGAACAGGCGTAATATACTTAGGATTTCCCAAATGCCCTTGGTGTAGGAATGCCGTAAAAGAACTATTAGATGCATCAAGCTCTACTTCCCTAGATAAAATATACTACGTAGATATGCAAAATGAAAGAGATACAATGAAGCTAGATGCAAACGGTAATATAGTAACAACTAATAAAGCAAGTAATGAATACTATAAACTAGTAGATAAACTAAAAGATATATTAGATGACTATATAATATATGATACAGAAAATAATGAACACAATACCGGAACTAAAAGAGTATATGTTCCCCTTGTCCTCTTCGTAAGAGACGGTGAACTAGTAGGATACCACCAAAATACCGTGGAAAGCCAAACCGATCCTTACGTAGAACTAAATGAAGAACAATCTAAGGAACTATATAATATATATCAAACTAATATACATAAAGTGTTAAAGGATATGTGTGATGATAAATGTTAAAGAAACCCCGAAATGAAGATTTAATAAATGTCTTTGAAAGAAGATGGAAAGCAAACCATAATAACGATTTAAAAGACGCTAAACAAAGACAAGAAGAATTTAATAAGAAGATGTATGGTGAAAGACCCAAGTATAAACCCTTAACAAATGAAGAAAAGTTAAGAGAAATGAATAAAAATATTGAAAATCTAAGACGAAATAATCGTCCTTTCTAAGGAGGAAGTAACACTATGAATATAGATTTATACCAGTATGAAAAAGAATTATGGAATAAGAATATAAACTTAGTAGGAGGTATAGATGAAGTAGGAAGAGGACCCCTAATAGGACCCGTGGTAGCAGCTTGTGTAATATTACCAAAGGACTTTGTATTAGAAGGACTTACGGATTCAAAAAAATTATCCGAGAAGAAAAGAGAAAAGTTCTATGATGTAATTATGGATAAAGCCATAGCGGTAGGAATAGGGCAAGCTAGTGAAAAAGTAATTGATGAAATAAATATCTATGAGGCAACTAAGGTAGCAATGAAAGAAGCGGTTCAAAACTGTAAAATAAAGCCTGAACATATCCTCGTTGATGCAATGCCCCTCTCCCTAGATGTTCCAACTACTTCGATAATAAAAGGCGATGCCAAGTCTATAACTATTGCCGCTGCCTCCGTAATTGCCAAAGTAACAAGGGACCGAATGCTCGTTGAACTAGATAAAAAGTACCCAATGTATGACTTGAAGCACAACAAAGGGTATGGTACAAAAAAGCATATTGAGGCCCTACGGGAGTATGGAATAACAAAATACCATCGATTAAGCTTTGCCCCCGTTAAAGAGAATAGTTCTAAAATATTACCTTAATACTTATCTATATATAATATAGATACCCCCAAAATGTTACATAACACTTGGTAGTAAATGATTATTTTATGTAACCACCCCTAATCTAATTCCAAAGAACGTGAAGCGTATAGTTTTAAAAAAAGTTTTGCAAGAAAAAGTAACCTTGCAAAACTTTTTTAAAACTTTCTATATAATCCCACAACCTTACCAACAATAACCGCCTTTTTAACAATAATCGGGTCATATTCAGGGTTATCAGTTTGAAGCCTATCAAAACCTCTCTCATTAAATAATCTTTTAATTGTCGGCAAATTGTTCTTATCTAGGGCAACTACCATATCGCCGTCCTTAGCCTTTTCACATTTTTTAACAATAACAATATCACCACTCAGAATGCCACTACCAACCATATCATCATTAATTTTCTGCATAGCATATACATCAACATCTTCATCCGCTAAATACGTTGGAATAGAGAAAATCTCATTTGGTGTATCAAGTTCAAGTAAGTAATTGCCATTACCCTCCTTAATTAAAGGAACATTAACAACCTCATCACTCTTTGTATCATATTCATTAGGAACCAAAAGTTCAATCGCCTTATTACCATAAGGATTTCTCTTAACATATCCCTTTTCAACAAGCCCCTTCAAATGAACGTGTATTGTCGCCGGAGAGTTTATACCAATAATTTCCCCAATCTGTCTTACAGAAGGTGGATATTTGTTCTCCGCATAAAACTTCTTGATAACGGTAAGTACCTCTTTCTGTTTTTTTGTAAGTCCTATCGATTTTGTTCGCATTAAAAATACCTCCCTAATTTTTTTCATTTGCTAATATAATAGCACATTTCTTTTGGTTTGTCAAACAAATGTTAAAGATTTATTAAAAGTTTTTTTCTTTCTTACTCATATTATCTAAGTATTGCCATACTTTTCCAAAAGTGCCCATAAATTAAGGGTTTTAAAGTCCCAAAAATATGCTGGAAATATGCTGGAATTATGCAGATTTTCAAAAATTGTTGATCTCGCATTGCAGATTTTCAAAAACTGCAAGTCCAAACCAGCAGAAATTCAAAAATTGCACCATCACCCAAAGCAAGGCCAAATAAACGAGCCCGCATCCTATCACAAAAAAAATCAAAAAATTTAGTTACCTCTCAAAGTAATGGACACTAATAAAATCAGTAAATATTATTCTCAAAGTAATGGAAATAGATATTCTCAAAGCAACGGAAACTATTTTTTCAAAGTGTCCATTACACTGATAATTAAGATGTTCCAAATGTTTTTTTATTTAGGCGTATTCTCAAAGTAATGGAAACTATTTTTTAAAGTGTTCATTACCCTGAGAATTAAGAAAATCAAAAAATTATCAAAAAATGGTTGACATATAAAAAGTAATAAGTTATAATGTTAGCAGTCACTGAAAAAGCAGTTATAATTAACGTATTGTTATAACAAAAAAAGGAGGAAAACGTATGAATTATAATGAAATACTAATAAAGTATATTGACAATTATCCCACAGATGAACCAATCTTTATCGAGGATATAAAAAGACACTTCGAAAGTGTTATGGAAGAAGAACTATTAAACAATATTATTAAGGACATCTATGTCTATATAAATAGACTAGTAAAAGCAAACAAAGTAGAACAGTGTACCAAAGGTGTATACTATAAGGAAACAAAAAATAAAGAAAAAAGTAGAGAAATAGTTTCCCAAAAGACTATAAACAGAAAATACATTAAAGATGCTAACGGTCAGAAAGGGTACTACACAGGAATACATCTATTTAACGAATTAGGCTTAACTAGTCAAACATCCCCAAAAATAATAATAGTAACAAATGAATGCCCCAACAATAACCACTATAAAAATAAAGGCTTAGGAGTAACTATTAAAAGACCAAAAATAATTATCGATAACGATAATTGCAGATACCTAAAACTATTTGATGTATTAATAAATCGAGATAATGTCGAAATAGAAGTCTCAAAGAAACGCGAAAAAGAAATAATCTATAAATACATAAAAGATAACAAAATCGAGATGGAAAGACTATTTGAGTATGCCAACAAATTATACAATTTAAAGCCCATTGAAAAATTATATGATATAAGTGGAGAAGAGTAAAACAATACCATTACTTACCAAATAATTTACCTTGATAAGTATCTCTAATTACCATTTCCTTATCAATATCATTCATTACACTAACCTTTTTAACAATCCACTTTGGAGAAATAAGATTATCAATATCAGCATCAGATATAATGCGATGAATAACTATTCTAGGATCAAGAATTTCCAGTTGTCTAATAACAATATCAATATACTCATCCTTAGATAAAATTTTAATATCACCATTATTATATAACTTTTCCAAAGGCGTATCCTTAAGGACCATCAAAGTATGAAATTTAACACCTTGAATATCAAGAGTATTAAGAAATTTAGCACTCTCTAACATCATATCCAAAGTCTCATTAGGAAGACCATTAATAAGGTGAATAACCACATTAATACCCATTTTCCTAAGTCTCTTTACACAAGATGTAAATTCAAACAAAGTATGACCCCGATTAATAAATTTCCCCGTTTCTTCCCAAATACTTTGTAAACCCAATTCAACTACAATATAATATTTCTTACTAAGAACCTCTAAGTAATCAAGCACCTCATCACTTATACAATCACACCTCGTAGCAATCGCAAGCCCCATAACATCAGGTAAAGAAAGAATAGCCTCATATTTTTCCTTTAATACCGAAAGAGGAGCATAAGTATTACTTCGAGCCTGAAAATAACCAATATATTTCCCATTAGGCCATTTTCTGTCCATAACCTCTTTAACCTCATAAAACTGTTTTACTAAAGAGTGGGTAACATTACCAGCAAACTCTCCACTACCACTCTTTGAACAATAAATACAACCCCCATATCCC
The DNA here is from genome assembly GCA_934101865.1 of uncultured Bacilli bacterium. Taxonomy (GTDB): domain Bacteria; phylum Bacillota_I; class Bacilli_A; order RF39; family UBA660; genus UMGS2068. The sequence continues at coordinate 55,283 of CAKOSA010000001.1, forward strand.
TTTGTACCATCCATATTAGGACAGCTAAATCCCCCATTAAGACTAATTTTCTTAATTTTAAAACCAAAATTAGTTTTATAAAAATAGTTAAGAGTATGGTATCTCTTATTATCTAAACTATATTTAAACATAAAAATCACCAAAAATATTCTATCATACAACTAAAATTTTCGCAAATGGTAGAACAAGAAACGGAAGTGAAACAAATGAGAGCAGCAATTTACACCCTTGGATGTAAGGTTAATATATATGAAAGCGAATATGTCACTAGTGAATTAGTCAAAAACGGTTACACTATCGTGGACTGGGAAGAAGAAGCAGACGTATATATAATAAATACTTGTAGTGTTACTAATGAAGCCGATAAAAAAGACCGAAAAATAATAAACGGAGCCCTAAAAAGAAATAAAGATGCCATAACAGTAGTAATGGGTTGCCACGTACAAGCCGGCTTCCCCATTGAAGGAGCAAATATCGTAATAGGCAACAAAGACAAATCAAAAATAGTCAGATTAATAGAAGAATACAAAGAAAAAAAACAAAATATAACTAGGATATACGATTTAACTAGTGCTGACTTTGAAGATATGCAAATAACAAACTTCAATAAACATACTCGTGCCTTTGTAAAAATTCAAGACGGCTGTAACGCTTTCTGTACATATTGCATAATACCATATATAAGAGGTTCACTAAGAAGTAAGGAAGAAAATAAAGTAATTGCCGAAGTAACATCCCTTACCCAAAAAGGCTTTAAAGAAATAGTATTAACCGGAATACATACAGGAAGATATGGAATAGATAAAGAAACAAACCTTTATCATCTCTTAACCCAGTTAGTAAAAATACCCAATCTATATAGAATAAGATTATCATCTATCGAAATAAACGAAATAACTCCCGAAATAATAAACTTAATTAAAACAAATCCCATTATGGCCAAACATCTCCATATACCTCTCCAATCAGGAAGTAATCACATATTAAAAATGATGAATAGAAAATACAATGTAGACTATTACATAAATAAAATCAATGAAATAAGAAAAGAAATACCCAATATATCTATTACAACAGATTTAATACTAGGCTTCCCAAATGAAACAGAAGAAAACTATCAAGAAACCCTAAATACCCTAAATAAAATAAAATTCACTAAAATACACACTTTCCCATATTCAAGAAGAAAAGGAACATCAGCTGACAAAATGCCAAATCAAATCAATGGAAAAACAAAAAAAGAAAGAGTAAGAGAAGTACTAGAACTATCAAATAAATATGAACAAGAATACTACACAAATAATCTAAATAAAGAATACGAAATATTAACCGAGGATCATAAAGATAAAACAATAGGCTATACAACAAACTATATTCCCATAGTGCTTCCAACTCATAAACCAAATAACCAAGTAATAAAAGTAACTTTAACTAAATTAAATAAAGATACAAATCAAATTCTTGGTGAAATAAAAGAAGAAGTAGTAACTAAGTAAATTAATAAGTAAAAAAAATATAAATTCTTACCCCCCTTAGGGCCCAAAAAATCCAAAAAAGTCCTAACTACCATTGATTGCCCCCCAAAATTGTGATAAAATGTATTTTAGAAAGAGTGAGAGTGATATAAATGAATAAAAGTGAATATAACGAAAGTTCAATCAAAATATTAGAAGGATTAGAGGCCGTAAGAAAAAGACCCGGAATGTATATAGGTTCAACTGATAAAAGAGGCCTACATCACCTTGTTTGGGAAATAGTAGATAACTGTGTTGACGAAGCCTTAAACGGTTATGGCGATTACATAAAAATAGAAATGCACAAAGACGGATCAATAAGTGTAACTGACCGTGGCCGTGGAATACCAACAGGAATGCACCCTTCTGGCAAGTCCACTCCCGAAGTAATATACACAGTACTTCACGCTGGCGGTAAATTCTCTGATGGAGGATACAAAGTATCAGGAGGTCTTCACGGAGTAGGTGCTAGTGTCGTAAATGCCCTAAGCAGTTATATGGAAGTAACTACTCGTCGTAATAAAGAAGAATACTATATAAAATTTAGTAATGGTGGAAAAGTAGAAGTACCCCTTACCAAGATAGGTTCAACTACCAAAACAGGAACTACCGTAAAATTTAAGCCCGATAGCAGTATCTTTTCAGATACCAATTTCAGTTATTCCACAATATGTGAAAGAATGAGAGAATGTGCTTTTCTAATAAACGGTCTCACAATCGAAATAATAAATGAAAATGATGGAAGAAGTGAAAAATACCAATACCAAAATGGCTTAGAAGCATTCTGTAAATATTTAAATGAAGATAAGACAACCCTTCACGATATACTATGCTTTGAAGGCAGTAAAGAAAAGATAAAAGTAAATGTTGCCTTACAATATACAGACAACTATTCAGAAAACATAATATCATTTGTAAATAACGTAAAAACATCTGATGGAGGTAGTCACGAAGTAGGATTTAAAACCGCTATTACCAAAGTATTAAATGATTATGCTAAGGAAAATGGCTTTCTTAAAGGAAAAGACAAGAACTTTGAAGGAACTGATGTAAGAGAGGGACTAACAGCAATAATTGCCGTTCAAATACCTGAGAGTATTCTTCAATTTGAAGGCCAAACAAAGTCCAAACTAGGAACACCAATTGCTCGTAGTGTTGTTGAGGCAATTACTACCGAAAAGTTAAAGTTTTTCTTAGAAGAAAATAATGCTATTGCTACCAATATTGTAACCAAAGCCCTAAAAGGAAAAGAAGCTCGTGAAGCTGCTCGTAAAGCCAAAGAAGAAACTAGAAAAGGCAAGGACAAAAGTAAATTAGAAAAAATATTAAGTGGTAAATTAACACCCGCTTTAAGTAAAAAATGGGAAGAAAAAGAACTATTTATAGTAGAGGGAGACTCTGCCGGCGGATCGGCTAAACAAGGAAGAGACCGTAGAACTCAGGCTATATTACCACTTAGAGGAAAAGTAATAAATACCGAAAAAGCCAAAATAGAGGATATCTTTAAAAATGAAGAAATAAATACCCTTATCCATACTATTGGAGCCGGTGTTGGAAATGATTTTGAAATAAAAGATGCCCATTATGGAAAAGTAATAATAATGACCGATGCTGATGATGATGGAGCCCATATCCAATGTTTACTATTAACATTCTTTTATAGATATATGCGTCCCCTTATTGAAGACGGTAGACTATTTATCGCAATGCCTCCATTATATAGAGTATTTTCAGCTGGAAAAGAAAAATATCTTTGGAGTAATGAAGAATTAAAAGAATATACAAAAGGGAAATCAAACTATAAAATACAAAGGTACAAAGGATTAGGAGAAATGAATGCCGACCAGTTATGCGATACAACAATGGATCCCAAAACAAGAAGTCTAATTAAAGTAAATATTACAGACGCTGCCCTTGCCGAAAAAAGAGTGAGTGTTCTTATGGGTGATGCTGTTGAGCCAAGAAAAAATTGGATAAACGAAAATGTTGAATTTTCTCTTGAAGACGCTTACAAAATATAAAATACGTGAAAATAAGATTACTCTTTCCTAGATTATTTTAGTAAAAAAGCCAAGTTACATTTTTAAATATGAAGATGTTATAACATCTAAGTTCCCCGTAATATATATAAATAAAATAAGAAGTAAGGTTGTACGAACCTATAACAAATGCTTGCGGAGATAATAATATTATCATATTATTGAACCAAGAATTGATTAGATTTTTAGATATAGGACAAAGCAGGTTTACATATTACAAAAAAATTATAAAATTTCCAAAAAATACATTTTTCTAGTAATTATGACCATTTTTGCCTGAAATAACACTACTAAAATGTAAAGTTTGTGTAAAGTATCTAGTCAAACGTATAAATAAATGGTATACTGAACTAGAAATGATACAAAGAGGATAAACGTGTCATTTCATTCAAAAACGAAAGCGGGGAATAATATGGGAAAAGCGAGTAAATTTATGAAAGTATTTATAGTTATATGTATGATCATTACACAATTATCGCCTACCATTAGTGTGTTTGCAGATACAACCACTATGCAAGACGTAGACGTAAATGTTGATGTAGCAAACGATAACTATACAATTACAGCCACAGATTTAGTTGTAAATCCAGAAGAAACCTATAGTATTGATTTAGTTGCTGAATTTATATACCAAAATGGTGAAGTTATCTATGCAAACGCTAATAAACCATATACTATTCAAAATATATTGGGTAGTGAGTTATTAGCGGGATATAAAATTAGTAATTTCAGTTCTATAGTAAGTACACTAGGATTTAACAATTGGACAGCTGGTTATGCGTATCAAGAAGAAAATGGTGAAACCATTTACTATAATGGTACATATAAGTTTACAGTTACAATTAAAAATAACAAAAATGAAGAAATAAGTATAGTCGAAACAACTAATAAAATAGAAAGTGATATAACTGAAAAAACAGGATATACATACTATGCTTATGAAACAAACGATGGTGTAGTTGGAAATATAACAAATGACCAAGAACCAATCAATTTAGGTGAAACTACGGAACAAATAACATTATATGGAAATCTTTATGAACCAAATGAAGCTCCCTATACAATCTATAAAGTAAGTGGAGCAGGATATGATGAAAGTAGAACATATACAAACTATCAGTTATTCAATGAAGACGGGATAATAACTTATAACTTTAAAGATAAACTACCAGGAACATACACATATAATGAAGTAGTAACCCTAACAAAAGAGGACGGAACAAGTATTTCCTATCCCAAAGTATTAAAATTTAGGTATGGAACAAATTTAGATAGCATTCTCTCAAATGAAGAATATACATTTAAAGACGGTCTACTAATAACTGAAGGTTCATATAATAGTGTAATAAAAACTCGTAAAGGTTTAGTAGATTATGTAACAAATATAATAAATAATAGTAACTATAATGTGTCCATAGTTAACCAATCAAATTTAAATGTATATGATGAATCAGCCCTAACAACAGATGATAAATTAATAATAACATCATTAACAGATGAAAGCTATAATGAAACATATAATGTTATAGTAAAATACGATTATGATAATGATGGACAAGTTACATACTCTGACTTAGAAAACATTATTAATGAAAAACTAGGAAATAAAGAAGTATCAAAACAAACAAATTTAGGAGATGCATCTCAAAATCCAACTAAAGACACCATAACAAACGTCCAAAAGAAAATAGACAATGTTACAAATATTACAGAACCAACTAGTCCACTAGAAATAACAACTTCTAGTGCAAGTGAAGTAATAAACGGAGAAGAACTGCGAGTAACATACAAATTAAACGGCAAAACAGATACAATTTCAGGGATAAATGGAACCCTAAATTACGATAAAGAAAATCTAACCCTAACAGATATTATCGTAAGTGATACCCTATCGGGAACCATTAATACAAATACAGGTGAATTTCAGTACGTTGGTAATATAAATAATGGCGATGTACTAACCCTTGTATTTAAAGCTAAAAACCCAGTTGATAGTACAAATATAAGTATAAATAACTTAGAAATAAATAAATACGATTATACTTATAATTTAACAAATAATTCAAACTTAACATCAAATATAAAAATAAAGAAATCAAATAATGCTTATTTAAAAACCCTAACTATTAAAGAAGCAGAAATAAATTTCCAAAAAGATGTATTTGAATACAATATAACCATACCAACTGATGTAGATAAATTAACCATAAATTATGATGCTGAAATTGGTACATCATTAATTACATATAATAGTGATGATAACGGTAACTTTAAAATAAATGAAACCAAAACACTATATATAACTGTTTTAGCCGAAGACGATGTTACTGAACATACTTACAAAATAAACGTAACAAAAAAACAATCAAATGATAATAATATAAATGATATTAAAACAGATAAAGGCAATTTAAATTTTGATGGAAATAAACAAAGTTATAATGTAAATGTTGATGCAAATACCGACCATTTAGATTTAAATATAGTACTTAGAAATAACAAAGCAACATACACCATACTCGGAAATAGTAACTTTAAAGCCGGATTAAACCTTGTTACTATAAGAGTAGTTGCCGAAGATGGAACAATAAAAGAGTATTATATTAGTGTAAATAAAGCATCATCAGGTGTTGAACAAGGAAATACCACAATACCCACTAATAATAATGGTAATCAAAATCCTACCCAAACTCAAAATATTGCCGAAGAAGTAGTAGAAACCAAAACCGAAGACATCCAAAAATATACAAACGTTGATGATAAAGACAAAACAAGCAAAAAAGATAAAACAAAAATTAAAGAAGAGGATGCTGGAATTTCTCATATTATAATAATTATTTTAATACTACTTGTAATTGCTGGATTAATATATCTAATATTTAAAGATGATGAGGACGAAAAAAAACAAAAATAAGAAACCATTAACTGATTATAAAAATTTCTATATTTAAAGAAACAAATACTCAGTTTAATGAGTTTCTTTTTTTCTTGCATTATCTATAACAAATGTGTTAAAATATATATAAACACGAAAGGAGTGTATTACAAATGTTTGAATTAGTATCAAAATTTAATCCTAGTGGTGACCAACCCGAAGCCATAAAAAAATTAGTAGATGGAATAAAAAATGGGGAAAAAGAACAAGTACTACTAGGAGCAACCGGAACAGGAAAAACCTTTACCATAGCAAATGTCATAAAGGAAGTAAATAAACCAACTCTAGTTCTTGCCCATAATAAAACCCTTGCAGGACAGTTATACTCCGAATTCAAAGAACTATTTCCGAATAATCACGTATGCTATTTTGTATCTTATTATGATTACTACCAGCCCGAAGCCTATGTACCAAGTACAGATACATATATAGAAAAAGATAGTAGTATTAATGATGAAATAGACGAATTAAGACACTATGCAACATCATCATTAATATCAAATAAAGATGTAATAGTAGTTTCCTCCGTATCTTGCATATATGGAATAGGAGAACCCGAAGAATATAAAAACAAAATGTTAACCCTTGCCATAAATGAAGATATAGAAAGAGATTATGTATTAAAAAAATTAGTAGATATGTTATATGAAAGAAATGATATTGATTTAAAAAGAGGCACATTTCGTGCTAAAGGTGATGTCATAGAAATAATACCCGCCTCTGAAAGAAAAAGTGGAATAATGATAGAATTTTTTGGCGATACCATAGATAGAATAAGCGAATTTGATACCCTAACCGGAAAAATAATTAGAAACAAAAAATCAGTAAGTATCTTCCCAGCCTCTCACTTTGTAACCAGTGATGAAAAATTAGAAAAAGCCATTCAAAATATTAAAGAAGAACTAGAAGAACGCTTAAAATATTTTAAAGAAAATAATAAATTAATTGAGGAACAAAGATTAAGAGAACGAACCAATTACGATATAGAAATGCTTAAAGAAACAGGATTTTGTAGCGGAATAGAAAACTATTCTCGTCATATTGCTCTAAGGAAAGAAGGAGAAACACCCACGACTTTGATAGACTTCTTTGGAAAAGATTTTCTACTTGTAATAGACGAATCCCACGTGACTATACCCCAAGTAAAAGCAATGTATAATGGAGATAGAGCTAGAAAACAAAATCTTGTAGATTATGGGTTCCGTCTTCCATCAGCTCTTGATAATAGACCCTTGAAATTTACCGAGTTTGAAGAAAAAGTAAACGATGTAATATACGTTTCTGCCACACCAGGAGATTATGAAATGGAAAAAGTACATAATAAAGTGGTAGAACAAATAATAAGACCAACAGGATTATTAGACCCAACTATTGAAGTAAAACCAACTAAAAATCAAATTGATGATTTAGTTGAAGAAATAAATAAACGCATCGAGCAAAACGAACGCATACTCATAACAACCCTCACTATAAGAATGGCCGAAGAATTAACTGATTACTTAAAAAATATTGATATCAAAGTAGCATATCTTCATAGTGAAGTAAAAACTCTCCAAAGACTAAAAATAATTCACGATTTACGTTGTGGAATATATGATGTAGTAGTAGGAATAAATCTTTTACGAGAAGGAATTGATATTCCCGAAGTGTCTCTTATAGCAATAATGGATGCCGACAAACAAGGATTTTTAAGAAGTACACGAAGTTTAATTCAAACTATTGGTCGTTGTGCTAGAAATAGTAAAGGACACGTCATAATGTATGCCGATACCATAACAGATAGTATGAACGAAGCCATAACAGAAACAAAAAGAAGAAGAAACATCCAAGAAGAGTATAACAAAAAGCACGGAATAATACCAAAAACTATTATGAAAGAGATACGTGATGTCATAAGTAATGATGATGAAACCAAAGAAAAAGAACAAAAAACAGTCCTAACTAAGGCTGAAACACAAAAAATGATAGTGAATTTAACTAAGGAAATGAAAGAAGCTGCAAGTCGTCTCGACTTCGAAAAAGCAACTGAATTAAGGGATATTATCTTTGAATTAAAATCCAACTAAGATGATATTCTTTTTTTTAAAAAATATCAAAAAATAAAACAAATGTATTGACAAGTAATTAAAATAGTAATACAATATACAAGCAAGTTTAAAAACAGCCAACCAGTTAGATGAGGGGGCAACAAATAAGGAGGCAATAAGTGTGAGAAGAAATAATGAAGAAATAATGCAAAAAGAACAAGAATTAATAAAAAATATAAATAACTTAAATAATAGTATCAATCAAAAGAAAATAGATATTGAGGAATTAGAAGTTACTCCGAAAATGAAACATATAAGAGACCAAATAAAAGTATTAAAAGAAAAAAAGGATTTACTTAAAAAGGATGCAAGAAAAGATCCAACATTTATGTCAACTAATGAAATAATACTATCCTTGGGTGTAGCTCTTATGATTACATCATTAATTGTCATTTTTCTAAAAAATCCAGTATTATATGCAGCAATAGTTATTCCAACAGGAATTGGAGCTATTAAGTTTCGAAAAAATATTAATTGGCTTTTAAAATATTTTATAACGGATGTCAAGATGAATAGATTATCAGTAATTAATAACATTCTTACGAGAACCAGAAAAAACAGGACAAAGAAAATTACAAAAGAACACTATAATGATTTACACAGATACGAAAAAGATAAAGAATTAAACGTAAATGAGTTAGTAGAACTAAAAGAAGAACAACTTGAAACATACAATGAAGACAAAGAAAAAAGAGAAGATGTAACTACTCTTGAAAAAACAATAAAGCTTATAGATGCCATAGTCCTTAATAAAAGTTTCAAAAAGAACATTGAAGATATTAATAATGTTGTTTTAATGTTAAGAGGATATATTAAAACCTTAGATATACCAGTTCAATTAGAATTGACTGAAAGAATAGCTTTCCACTATGAAAATGCTATAAAATTAGCTATAAATAATGGCGATTTAGACAAAATGACACTAAAAACAATTCATCATTCTTATATAACCAACATTTTACTAAATAACGGATTATCTGTAAAAGAAATAAAAGAAAATAGAAATATAACAGATACCCTTATTAAAACATTACAAAAAGAACCAGTTAAATTAAAGACGAGAACAAAGCAGAGGTAAAAATGAAGGAAACAAAGATAAAAAAATTACTAAGGAAAATACTTTTTAAACAAAGAATAGTAGTAGAAGACATAACATCTCCAACCTTAGAAGCAAATGCAATCTTTCAAATTACAGACGACGAGGAAATATTATCATCAGAAAATAGCCAAGTCCATTCGGTAAAATCAAACGTAAATTATGATACTGTTGTCAAAATACGAACCCTAGCAGATAATTTATATTCAGAAGAGCAAGAAAAATTAAAAAATATAATTCTTTTAATGGATACACTCTATCTAGAAGAAACTTTTGCCGAAAACGTAAAATATTTGGAAGAAATAAATAAACAAATTAGTAAAATAGTAACTAACTTTAATCCTCAAAATAAAGAACAAATAGAAATAAAAATAACTGAGAAATATCAAGAAGTGATACAGGAAGCCATTTTAAACAAAGATTTTGAAGAAAATATATTAAGGCAAATTCCCGCAAAATATATAATAAATATCTTTATAAAAAAAGGTTCTCCCGAAATTACTGATCCATATAAAATCGTGGCAAAAAAGGTTGAGGTCGAACATACTAAAATGAAAATACTGGGTCATTTCTAGTATTTTTTTCTTTTTTAAAAGCCTTGCATTTAAATTTAACTTATGATATCATTATATTAGAAAAATAAAGAAGGTGACTAATAGTGAAAGATCAAACCGACAAAAAAAATATGTATTATGTAATAATGCTCGTTATGACATTAATAATAATGCTAATAGGAGTAACATTTGCCCTTTATGGAATACTAAAATCAGCCAAAGAAGATTCCACCAAACTATATACCGGTAAAATAGAAATTAATTACAAAGATGGAACCTATATCAAAAATCCAAACTTATGGCCAACTACCGAACCATCCTTTTCAGTAACATCTGACAAAGTATACAAAAATAACTTTTCAGTAATAAGTAGCAGTACTATTGACCAAACAATTGATGTAAAATTAAATATAAATATTAACGAATTTTCTTCGGACGCCATAAAATATTCCCTTTATAATTCCAAGGGAGATAAACTAAATACCGGAACTGTTCCAAATAATGGAAGCATTACAATTTTGTCAAATAACTATCTAGCCAAAGATGCTGTCGCCGATTACACACTAATAATATGGCTTGATGAAAAAAACTATAATCAAAATAATGAACAAGGGAAAAAATTACAAGCCACCATTGAAGTAAATGCACAGCAAATCAAATACTAAGATTTGCTTTTTTCTTTCCTTTATGGTATAATACCTTCCTGCTAAGGAGGAAAAATATGAAAATAGATGTAGCAAAACTAAAACCATTAGAACATGGTGAAGGCAAATTTGGGAAATGCTATATATTAGACGAAGAAACCATCTATAAAGAATTTAAACCAGTTATAGATGAAGAACTAATAATTTGCAAAGAAAGTTTAGTACCGCTAGTTGGCAAAGAAAACGACACATTCATATTACCTAAATACTTAAATTGTGAAGATGAAATACTACTCGGATATACAATGAGATATATAAATGCTCCCTGTCTAAGAAGATTAGGTCATAACATATCCCTATCAAAATTAGCCCTTGCAACTCCAAAAGTATATCAGGATATAGAAAACTTATCAGATAACAAAATAATCACAGCCGATGTAAATGATAGAAACATATTATTTGGTGAAAATATCCATATAATTGACTCAGATTTTTATACCGTAGGAGATGACCGTGCTAAAATATTACTTGAAAATCGAAAAAATTATAACCAAGCCATAATGTCATATATATGTGAAACAAGTATGACCAAAAATGAAATAGAAAAATTTATTATGAGCGACTTTTATCTAAAATACCTCTATAATCTTCTCGAAAGTGGAGGCTCTAAGGAAGCGATGGTGGGATTTCTTACAACACTTAAAATGAAGGTAAGTGAGTATGCGGGCAGAGAAGTCGATAACCTAAAAGATGTATATAAAATACTAAAAAAATAATTTAGTATTTTTTTCTTCTCTATACATATATTTAACTAGAAAGGAATGATAAAATGGAAACACTAAAAGTATCATCAAAGTCAAATCCAAGTTCAGTAGCTGGAGCATTAGCCAATGTTTTTAGAGAGAAAGACAGCGTAGAAGTGCAAGCCGTAGGAGCAGGAGCCCTTAATCAGGCCATAAAAGCTATAGCTATTGCTAGAGGTTTTGTTGCACCTACCGGAAAAAATCTCGTTTGCATTCCAGCATTTACCGATATAACCATCGACGGAGACGAACGAACCGCTATAAAACTAATCGTAGAGGCAAAATAACCTCTTTTTTTCATATAATTGCCCATTCTCAAATCTAGGAAAAACATACTATATAGGGAAGGGAGAAAAAATGAATAATTTTGAAAATTTTTTTAATATGTCGCCAGCTGGTGATATGAATTATGTAACCGATATAAATAAAATGATGACAGATATGAACTACCAAAATATGCCAACTCAAATGCCTTATAAGTCCACTAGTTCAAGTACTGCTTCATCTTTAACCAATCCTGATATTGGTTTCAAACGAGGAAATATGTTTAACAATCAATATGAAGAGTATAAAGGATATATGCCCGCTTCGCTAAACCCTACGGGAGCCCAAGAAAAAGAATTAAACACCCTAAGGGAACTAAAATTCGCTCTAGTTGATTTAGACCTCTATTTAGATACACATCCCAATGATACTGAAACAATCAATATCTATAATACATATCTAAATGAAGAAAAAAGACTATGCAGTGAATACGAAAGAAAATATGGCCCCCTCACCCTAGATAGTCCCTATCTATTAAATAGAACGTGGCTTTGGAGTGAAGGAAAATGGCCTTGGGAGGCGAGAATATAATGTGGAAATATGAAAAAATGTTACAATATCCCGTAAATATAAAAAAGAAAAATTTAAAATTTGCCAAATATCTAATAACACAATACGGAGGCAGTAACGGCGAGCTAGGAGCGGCCCTAAGATACCTAAATCAAAGATATACGATGCCAGATAGTAGGGGAAAAGCACTACTAACAGATATAGGAACCGAAGAACTAGGTCACGTAGAAATGATATCAGCAATGGAATACCAATTATTACAAGGAGCAACCCCCAAAGAATTAGAAGAAGCTGGACTAGGAGGTAACTATGCTGAACACCGAACATCCCTATACCCAACCGATGCAAGTGGCGTACCATTCACCGTATCATATTTTGCAACTACCGGTGACCCCATTGCTGACCTATCCGAAGATATGGCTGCTGAACAAAAAGCCCGAGCCGTATACGAAAGCCTAATAAACTTAACCAACGACCCCGATATCGTCGGACCACTCCTATTTCTAAGACAAAGAGAAGTAATACACTTTAATAGATTTAAAGAATTATACGATTATTACAAGAAAACAAACAAATAACAAAGAATTTTCTCAATACGGGAAAATTTTTTAATTGCCACTTCCCATAGGGCCCCAAAAAAACTATTGAAAATATCACCATACTATGATAAAATGATATTAAAGTAAGGATAGGTGATACGTATGAATAATACCAATAATCAAAATCAGTTGGAGGAGCAAAGAGGACTTTCTCCCAGCCAAAACATAGTAAAAGGGGACAAATACCGCTTTACCATATTAACTCCCAGACTAGTAAGGCTAGAATATAACAAGGACGGGCACTTTGTCGATAACCCATCCAGCCTTGCTATAAATAGAAATCTAGGCGTAAATAACTATAACGTTACCGAAAGCAATATACTTCTCGAAATAAAAACCCAGTATTTTACACTAACTTATGTAAAAAATAAACCATTCAAAGTAGGAAAAATAGCTGGTTCTTCAACCCTAAAAGTAGTTCTAAACGATACCGATAGAGAGTGGTACTATGATCATCCCGAGGCCCGAAACTTCGGATCTTGCACTTATGCCCTTGAAAAAGACGGCCCCCTAAAACTAGATAAAGGCCTATATTCCCTCGACGGTTTTGCCAGTATTGACGACTCTAACACCCTAATTTTAGAAAACGGTTCCTATATCAAAAGACCCGAAGGAGGTACCGATATCTACCTCTTTATGTATAAACGCGATTTCGGATTATGCCTCGATGACTATTACCGTCTAACCGGCTATCCAGCCAATATTCCAAGATATGCACTCGGACCTTGGTGGTATAAAAACGATCGATATACCGCCCCCAATATTGCTGATGTTGTCAAAAAATTCGGCGATGAAAAGCTCCCCGTTTCTGTATTTCTGTTAGGTGATAAGTGGCATACCACTCCAAATAACTACCAAATAGATCCATCTATTTTAGGTAGTGGTATTGAGGTTGCAAAATATTTGAAACAAAACAATATAGCCCTCGGCCTTACCATAGATCCATCACTTCCTATAACTCCCGAAGACCCAAATTACACTGAAATAAATAAATACATCCAATCATCCGGTCCAATCAACTTAACCCCAATGGATATGACCAAACTAACCCTATACATAAACAATATCGTCTCTCCTCTCCAAAAAATAGGCACCAGTTTCTTCAATATCGATTACAATAATGAGAAAGATAAGAACACCCTTTGGCTCCTCGATCATTACCATTATCAAAAATCCGGCCTCATTCTAACCCGTAACGCCGGCATCGCTCCGCACCGCTATCCCATTACATACACAGGAAAAACCAAAATCAGCTGGAATACCCTAAGCATCCTCCCATATTACAATCTATCCTGTGCAAATATTGGACTTTCTTGGGTTGCTCACGCCATTGGCGGGTTTCATAACGGGATTGAAAATCCCGAATTATACATAAGATATATTCAGTTCGGTGTATTCAGTCCCATCTTCCTTTTAGCAAGTGAAACTGGTAAGTACTACAAAAGAGAACCTTGGAAATGGAACAGCCTCATCCAAAGTGTTATAAAAAAATATATGATTCTAAGAAATAGCCTCGTTCCATATCTCTTTTCCGAAGGTCATAAATACGTAACCAAAGGCATAACCCTAATTAAACCCCTTTACTATGAAAATCCCAAAATTTATGACGAGCCCAATTACAAATCCCAGTACTATTTCACCGACCAAATCCTCGTCTCTCCCATAACTAAAAAGAAAAATCCCATTATGAATAGGGTAGTGCAAAAACTATATATACCAAATGGACTATGGTACGACTTTTTTACCGGTAAAAAATACCACGGCGACAAATATTATAGCAGTTTCTATAAAGATGAAGATTATCCCGTTTTCTGCAAGGCCGGTACCATTCTGCCCCTGTCCCTAGATAACACCACCGACCTTCCCCAAAATATGGAAATAACCATTTTCCCAGGAGCCTCAAACACTTACGAACTATACGAAGAAGTAGAAGGCCGCCATCTCATCACTCTCATCGCCTATACCTACGAAAAAGACAAATACACCCTTACTCTAAGTCCCAAAGAAGGAATGCCCGCCATCATCGGCAAAAGAAATTATACCCTTCGTTTCAAAAACGTAAAACTAACCACTGGCATCACCGTAACATCCTCAGGTGCATCCATAGAATTTACTCCCGAAGCCGACCACAACGACTTACTCATAAAAGTAAAGGAAATTGCCGGAACATCCATATTAAATGTCGCTATCGCGGGTGAAAACATCGAAATAACAACCGAAAGAGTAATAAATGAAGAAATCGAAAGCATTCTCGAAGATTTGGAAATAGAAACAAGCCTTAAAGAAGAAATAGACAGCATCATATTTAGCAACCTTTCCATAAAAAAGAAACGAATAGCCATCCGCAAACTAAAAAGAAAAGGCCTTGAAAGCAAGTTCATAACAATGTTTATAAGCCTTCTTGAATATATCGAAGAATAGCCCTTGCCATTAAGGCTTTTTTCCTCTATAATAATATAGAAAGCAAAAATGAGGAAGTGATACAATGAATTTTACCTACAATAACAGTACCTACCCCGTTAAGGTAACCAAAAAAAACAACAAAAACACCTACCTAAGATACACAAATGGCACCATAAACGTCACTTGTCCCCCTTATGTAACCACCCGAGAAATAGAAAAAATAATCAAAAATAACGAAAAAACGATAATAAAGTGGATCGAAAAAGAGGCCCAAACCACTCCCGAGGATGGCACCATAACCATTTTCGGTAAAAAATATGAAGTCGTAATCGAAAAGTTTCACAAGTTCTCTATCGAGAGCCATAAAATATACACATCAAGTGAAAAAGAACTTACCAAATACCTAGATAATTACCTCAAAATCACTTTCCAAAATCACCTAGATTACTGGTATAATAAATATGAGGAAAAAATACCCATTCCCAATTTAAAAATAAGGAAAATGAAATCAAGATGGGGAGTGTGCAATATAAAAAACAATAACGTGACCCTAAATAGTGAGCTAATAAAATACGATATAGAGTGTTTAGACTATGTCATAATTCACGAATTAAGCCACTTCATACACTTCAATCATTCCAAAGAATTCTGGGCTCAGGTAGCAAAATATTGCTCAAACTATAAGAAAATCCGCCAAAATTTACGAAATTAGCGAAAAAAGTAAAAAAATGTTTGCTTTTTCTCTTTTTTTGTGCTATTATAGAAATCGTTAAACTTTTAAGGGGGAATTATTATGAAAAAAACATTAATGAAATTATTCACAATGTGTCTTGCATTCTTAACAGTTGCACCAAGCATAAGTGCAGCCACAAACGTGCCAAGCACAATCACCGTACAGGAACAACAAAGAACCAGTGCCTATTTAACAGGTGGACAAGGAACAGGCGTATTATATAGGAAAGCAACTAACGGAAATATCATTTACTGTATGACTTATGAAAGAACATCACCAGAAAACGGTATGAGCTTTAAATTAGGAAGTGAGTTAGATGCAGGTCTAACATACTTACTAGCAAACGGATATCCAAACAAATCATTTACAGGCGATAATATGAAAGATTACTATATTACCCAAATGGCAATTTGGATATACCAAAGTGATAGCGGTCATCAAATATCAAATCTAGCAACCAAAGTAAAAAACGGAACCTATACAGGAGATGCAACCGGAACAGCAATGGCCAAACAAATTATGAACTTATATAATGCCGCTGTCAAAGCCAAAAGTGATGGATATGTAAAACCAAGTTTTAGTGCTAATACAAAGAATTTAACCCTAACACTTGACGGAGATTACTATGTATCTGAATTAGTGAAAGTAACAAGTTCAAATACAACAAGTACATTTACAGTAACTACAAATGATGCTCCCGACGGAACAATAATAACAAGTTCTAACGGAACAAAAACCAATAGCATTGCCGTAACAGATGGCTTCTATGTAAAAGTACCAGCATCAAGTGTAAAAGGAAAAACCATAAGCTTCGGTTTATCATTAGCTACAACAGGTGTAGTAAACAAAGCATATCTATACCTATCAGGAAACTCATATCAAGATATGTCTGAGGCAGCAATATATCCAGAGAATACACCACTTTCAGATAGCATTACTGCAACAGCATCATCAAACGTAATCAAAATATCAAAACAAGATATAACAAGCAAAGAAGAACTAGCGGGGGCAACACTAATCGTAAAAGATGAAAACGGAAATGAAATAGACAAATGGGTAAGTGGAAATGAACCACATTACATCTATAACTTAAAAGATGGAACATATACCCTAACAGAAATTCAGGCTCCCGAGGGATATAAACTATCAACGGAAACAATAACCTTTGAAGTAAAAGACGGAAAAGTAACCGAAAACATAGTAATGTTCAATGAAAAGAAACCAGTAGAAACACCAGAAGAAGTAATTGAAGTAAAGAAAACAGATTCAAGTGCCACTTTATTCTATACAGTATGCTCTTTAGTAGTTTTAGCGGGAATAGCACTAGTATACAGATATAAAAATGCACAAAGATAAAATAATAGCACTACTAGGAGTTCTCCTTACTGTTGGAGGACTCTTCCTCATATCAAACCACTATTTAAACGAAAAAATAGATATTGCGTATGATATGAAAAACCAAAAATTATTTCAAAACGGTGAAACTACCGAAGAAAACCAAGAAGAAGAAAAAGTGGAAAGAGATGCAGGAGCAGGTATTGCAACTGCCAAAAAAGAAGAACCAAAATATTACTATATAGGTTACTTAGAAATACCAAGAATATCATTCTATCGTGGGTTTGTAGACCCAAATACTAAGGGAAATGATATAAGTGTTAACATTGAAATAAATAAAGCCTCATCATTTCCAGATGTTAGTGGCGGAAACTTCATAATATCCGCTCACTCAGGAACAAGCTATAATGCTTACTTCCGTAATTTATATAAACTAGAAGAAGGCGACACAACCTATGTCTATTATAATAATATAAAATATACATATATAATAGACAATATATATAACGTACCAAAAGTAGGGAAAGCAACTATATACAGAGATACTAGTAAAAATACCCTAACGCTTATAACCTGTACTTATGGTGATGAAACATCACAAACAATATATATTGCTTACTTAGATAAAACAGAATCATATTAGAAAAGGGGGGAGAAATATGACAAGAACAAGCATAATAGAAAAATTAAATTTAGTTAAAGATATGATAGCAGGACAAAAAGAGTTAATATTAGTATTTGCATTTTTTATGATATTAGGTATTCTATTATTTGCCTTTTCCAAAAAAAACAAATCCAAATACCTAAAAACATTCATTATTTCTTATATCCTCATACTAATAGCTCTTATAGCAGGCTATAATGTAAGTCTTTATAAATTAGTAGACTACTTTATAAATAACGTATTTTATCTACTAGTATTTCCAAACATTGCCGTATATGCTGGTATGATAATAACAAGTAATATTCTCCTTTTAACAGGATTATTAAAAGAAAAAACACCTAAATTAGTAAAAATAATTAATGTAATATTTTATAGTGTAATAGGATATATGACCTTCTTAACCCTAGATGTAATAACAAAAGACAAAATAGATGTATATTCAGAATTAGATGTATATTCAAATGAAACCCTTTTTGCTCTATTACAAATAAGTATGATAATATTCATAACTTGGATAGTAGTAAGAATAATAATAAAAGCCGTAACTAAGTTTGGTAAAAAAGAAGTAGTGGAAAGTACTGTTCCTGTAATAGAAAATACTTCTCTCGTAGAAAAATTTGTAAATAACGCCGAAGAAGTACCAACTCCAGTTATGAATTTAGAAACTAGTAATTCCGAAAACACAGTGTATAATAATATTACTAATAATACAAATAATATAGCACCTCATAGTTCTAATCTAATAAACGAATTACCAACATACAAATATGAAGCTGTCCCAAACAATTCTTTACATAAAAGTAACAATATAGAGATATCATTCACTAAGGAAGAGTGGATGGGACTAAATGATATATTAAAGAGAGAACAAAACCGTAGTAACAATGGTTAGTTCTTTTTTTGTCCCCGTAGGATAAAATTTTTCTTTCCTTAACTCTTTATTTTTAAGTCAATATCTGCTATAATATATGAAAAAGAAAGGAAGAAAAATGCCCAATGAAATTAAGTGAAGTAGACATAAATAAAGTCTCCCCAATGATGAGACACTATATAGAATTAAAACAAGAATACAAAGATGAAGTACTTTTTTATAGATTAGGAGATTTCTATGAGATGTTTTTTGAAGATGCCGAGGAAGTGTCTCACGCTCTTGAATTAACCCTAACTGGAAGAAATGCTGGATTAGATGAAAGAGTACCAATGTGTGGCATTCCTTATCACGCCAAAGATATATACATAGATAGATTAGTAAAACTAGGATATAAAATAGCAATCTGTGAGCAAGTAGAGGACCCTAAAAGTGCCAAAGGAATAGTAAAAAGAGAAGTAACCGAAGTAATAAGTAGGGGAACTATAACAGACTCATCTAGTTTAAATGAAAAAGAGAACAATTATATAGGAAGTATTATAACCACCAATAATAACTATATTTTAACATATAGCGATATAACAACAGGAGAACTCTATACTAAAACCATTTTAAAAGATAGCGAGAAACTATTAAGTGAAGTTCAATTTTTAGACCTCGAAGAAATAATATTAGATACCAAAGTAGAAAGCACTGTGAAAGCCAATCTAAAAGAAGTTCAAAAGTTAACCGTAACTGTTTTAGATAACATTTATGAAAAAGAAGACTATAATTATCTATTTCAAAATATAGAAAATAAAGAAATAATTACCTCCATAAAACATCTATTATATTACTTAGTTGTAGTAGGAAAACGAAACCTAGCCCATCTAAGACTACCCAAAATAATAGAGGCATCTTCTAGTCTAAAAATGGATATTCATACTAAGAGAAATCTTGAACTAACCGAAAATCTTAGATTAAAAGAAAAAACCTACTCATTACTTTGGCTCTTAGATAATACCAAAACCGCAATGGGAAGTAGAATGCTAAAAAAATATATTGAAGCCCCCCTTGTAGATATAGATAAAATAAATGAAAGATATAATGTTGTAAGTACTCTAATGACGGAGTTTTTAATAAGTGAAGAATTAAGAGAATACCTATATAAAGTATATGACTTAGAACGCTTATCAGGAAAAATAGCCCTTGAAACTGCCAACGGAAAAGACCTAATTCAATTAAGAAATTCCCTAAGTATTCTTCCCCAAATAAATAGTCTTTTAAAAGAATTAAATTATCAAACCCTTCCCGATTTAGAAGAATTATACAATCTATTAAATACTTCCATATATGAAGAACCACCAACCACAATAAAAGAAGGATACCTAATAAAAGAAGGCTATAATCAAGAACTAGATGAATTAAAAAGCCTTCGCAATGGTGGAAAAGATTTCATTGCCTCTTTTGAAACCTCTGAAAGAGAAAAAACAGGCATAAAAAATCTCAAAGTAGGTTATAATAAAGTTTTTGGCTATTACATAGAAGTATCCAAAGCAAATACATCCCTAGTAAAAGAAGAATATGGCTATGTAAGAAAACAAACTTTGGCTAACTGCGAAAGATACATAAACAATACTCTCAAAGAAAAAGAAGCCCTTGTCCTTTCCGCGGAAGAAAAAATAATAACCCTAGAATATGAACTATTCACCAAAATAAGAAAACAATGTGCAAGTTACATAAAATCTCTCCAAGAAGCATCACAAATAATAAGTGAAATAGACGTTTTACAAAGCTTCGCCAAAGTAAGTGAAAAGTACGGTTATGTAAGACCAACTCTAACCAAGGACCACATAATAAATATAAAATCATCCCGTCATCCCGTTGTTGAACGCGTAATCAAAGACCAGTACGTAGATAACGATATCCTAATGAATAAAGACACAAATATAATACTAATAACAGGACCAAATATGGCTGGAAAAAGTACCTATATGAGACAATTAGGAATAATAGTCATAATGGCCCAAATAGGATGTTTCATTCCAGCCAAAGAAGCAACACTACCTATCTTTGACCAAATATTTACTCGCATAGGAGCTTCTGATGACTTAGTAAGTGGCCAGTCAACCTTTATGGTCGAAATGCTAGAATCTGCCAATGCTATCACCAATGCTACTCAAAACAGCCTTATACTATTCGATGAATTAGGTCGTGGAACAGCAACCTTTGACGGAATGAGCCTTGCCCAATCAATTCTCGAATACATTTCCAAAAAAGTAAGATGCAAGACAATGTTCTCAACCCATTATCACGAATTAACAGACCTCGAAGAGAATCTACCCGATTTAAAAAACTATCACGTATCTTGCAGTGAAAAAGACGGCAATCTAACCTTTCTCCATAAAGTCAAAAAAGGCTGTGTCGATAAAAGTTACGGTATAAACGTTGCCCGTCTCGCCGGATTGCCTCCCGAAGTAATAGAACGTGCTGACGAAATACTAAAAATCTATGAAACCAAAGAAGAAGGCCGTGATGTAATCATTCAAACAACCCTTCCCCTTGATTTCAAAGAAGAAAAAAATGATATTGAAGAAAAAATCAAGACCCTAAACATTCTCGATATGACCCCAATGCAGGCCCTAAATACCCTCTACGAACTACGCGAGGAGGTCATTAAAAAATGAAAGCCCTAATAACCGGAATAACATCTGACCTTGGCCTTGCCTTTGCCAGAAAACTAGTCGGGGAAGGTTACACTATCGTGGGCACGTACCATAGTAACCAAAACAAAGCCCTTACTATAAAAGAAGAATTAAAAGATAAAGTAGAAATATATAAAGTAGATTTAACCAACGAAGAAGAAATTAAAAATTTATGTGCGACCATAGATACCATAGATGTACTAATAAATAATGCCTGTACATATCACGACTGCTGTCTAGAAGAAAAAACCAAAGCCGATTTTATAGATACACTAGATGTAAATCTCATAGCCCCCTTCCTATTAATAAAATACCTTTCCCCAAATATGAAAAAAGGCCATATCATAAACATATCATCAACCGATGCCATAAATACATATAACGAAATAAATTTCGATTATGCCTGTTCCAAGGCCGGACTAATAACCCTAACCAAAGCCCTTAGTCAAAGTTTGCCTAATATAAAATTATATACTATAACGCCCAATTGGATAAATACCCAAACAACCAAAGAATTATCACCATTATACCTTGAAGAAGAACTAAAAAAATCCGGTCAAACCAGACTAATAGAACCCGAAGAACTATCACAAATCCTATATAACCTAATAAAAGAAAATAACATAAAATCAGGAACCAATATAATAGTAGATATAAAAAATAATAAATTGGAGGTCAAATATGAATAAAAATACCCTAGAATACATCCAAAAATGCGAAGCAAAATTACAAAAAAAATATCAAGAAATAGATAATATAAGCCTATATAATAGCAATAAAGTATTATCAGCTTTTCAAAAAAATAAAGTCTCAGAGTCCCATTTTAACGGAACAACCGGTTACGGTTATAACGATGAGGGAAGAGATACCATTGAAAAAGTATATAAAGACATATTCGGAGCTGAGGATGCCCTTGTTAGAACTCAGTTCATCTCCGGAACTCACGCCATTTCCACAACCCTTTTTGCACTATTAAGACCAAATGATATAATGTTATCAATTTCCGGAAAGCCCTATGATACTCTCGACGAAATAATCGGCTTAAAAGAAAACTCCTCATCCCTTAAAAGTTACGGCATAAATTATATGGAAATAGACTTAGTAGAAAACGATTTCGATTATGAAGAAATAAAAAAAGTCCTTACCCATAATAAAATAAAACTAATAGAAATCCAAAGAAGTAAAGGCTATTCCACAAGAGAAAGCCTAAGTATTGAGAAACTAGAAAAAGTCATAAAATACATAAAAAATATCGATAAAGATGTAATAATTATGGTCGATAATTGCTATTGTGAGTTCGTAACAATCAAAGAACCAATTGAGGTAGGTGCCGATATAGCCGTTGGCTCTCTAATAAAAAATCTAGGTGGTGCCCTTGCCTCAAACGGAGGATATGTCGTGGGACGAGAAGACCTTGTAAATCTCGTTTCAGAAAGATTAAATCCCCCCGGACAAGGAAAAGAAGTAGGACCATCACTAGGTGCCAACAAAGGAATATTAGAAGGACTATTCCTTTCTCCAAGTGTCGTAGCATCGGCCCTAAAAACCGCTCTCTTAACATCTCTAGTGATGGAAGAAAAAGGCTATAAAACATCTCCCAAAAGTACAGATACGAGAGTAGATATAGTCCAAAATATAATCTTTGAAGACGCTAGTAAACTAATAAAATATTGCAAGTTAGTGCAAGCATCAAGCCCCATAGACTCCTTTGTTACCCCTGAACCATCTCCAATGCCAGGCTATACAGATAAAGTAATAATGGCTAGCGGTTCCTTTACACAAGGATCATCCATAGAACTTTCTGCCGACGGACCCCTAAGGCCACCATACATAGCGTACCAGCAAGGAAGTATAACTTATGATTACGGAAAACTAATGGTTATGAAATTATATGAAAATATTGAAAAAAATATTGGCAATTAAAAAAAAATATGATATAATTAACTTGTAGTGCCAGCCTGGCGGAATTGGTAGACGCGATAGACTCAAAATCTATTATCAATTTGATGTGAGGGTTCGAGTCCCTTGGCTGGTACCAATTAAGAGTTATAAAGCCCCATAAAACGGGGCTTTTTATTGCAGTTTACAAACCAAAAAAATTGTGGTATCATTATAACTACACAAAAGAAAGGAAGATAACAATGAAAAAAACCAAAATAATATGTAGCATTGGCCCATCAAGCACTAACTGGGAAACATTCAAATCCCTAGTCTTTGCCGGAATGAATGTTGCACGTATAAATTTCTCTCACGCTAGCCTAGAAGAAAGAGAAACCGTAGAAAAACTAATAAAAAGAGCAAGGGAAGAACTAAACATACCCATTGCTACCCTATATGATACTAAAGGACCTGATCTAAGAACAGGAGCTTTTGAAGGCGGAAAAATCGATCTCGTAAAAGGAAATACCATAAAAATATATGAAAAACCCGACGAAGAAAAATTAGGAACCAATAAAGAAATATACTTAAACTATAAAAATGTCCTAAAAGATATAAAATTAGGCCAAACAATACTTCTTGATGATGGCTTCTATAAACTAATAGTAACAGGAATAGAAGAAAGTGGAGTAGAGTGCCTTATCCAAAATTCCGGTACCATAAAATCCCGAAGAGGTGTATGTATGCCAGGAATGCACTTAAATATTCCCTTTATATCCAAAGAAGACGAAGAAGACATCAAGTATGCTTGTGAAAAAGACGGTGACTTCTTAGCCGTATCCTTCGTAAATACAGCTGCCGAATTAAGAGAAGTAAAAGAACTATGCAAAAAGTACGGTCGTGAAGATATGCAAATAATAGCCAAAGTCGAAACCCAATTTGGTGTAGACAATCTCGAAGAAATCGTTCAAGAAAGCGATTACATAATGGTAGCTCGTGGAGATTTATCAATCGAAACCGGTGTCGAAAACCTCCCTCTCTATCAAGCACGAATGATAGATATGTGTCACGACTACGGCAAAGGCGTAATCGTAGCAACCCAAATGATGTACTCAATGAAGACCAATATCAGACCAACAAACGCCGAAGTAACCGATGTAGCCGGAGCCGTAATGGCTGGATGTGATGCCATTATGACCAGTGACGAAACAACAATCGGTTCATACCCCGTAGAAACCGTCAAAACAATGACTTCCATCTGTGAAAACGTTGAAGAAATAACCAAATACAATCTCGAAGATTACAAATTAAGAGGAACAGATATCCATAATACCATTGCCAAATGTGCAACTAAGGCCACTACCGAACTAAATATCAAGGCCATTGTTGCCAATACCCTAACCGGCAAAACCGCTCTCGATATCTCATCCCTTCGTCCATCATCATTTATCGTTGCTACCGTAACTAGCGAAAAAGTAGCTCGCATTCTTTCCCTAAAATGGGGCATATACTCATATATCGTTCCCCTCGCTAGCACTACTGATAACATAGTAAAACAAGGAGTGGACGCTGCCAAAAAACTCCTCGATTTAGACCCCAAAGACCTTGTTGTTGTAGTAGGCGGTTTCCCAAAAGAAGCCCACACCAACTTTCTGAAAATCCAAGAAATAAATTAAAATAAATTAAGACACCCCCAGCGAGGTGCCTTTTTATCTACCATCCATAAAAATCCCAATCAGTTCCACGCAAATGTCTCGCGTCCTGTCATTCATATCCAAAAGCGGATTAAATTCGACCACATCCAGCGACACAACTTCCTTTTTCGCCCTTATTATGTCCATTACCCTACGGGCACTCTCTAAATCAATCCCCATCTCCTCTGGAATTGACACACCCATAGCAATATCCGGATCAATAACATCCATATCAAAACTAATATGAATAAATTTACATTTAAGATATCCAAAAGCCTTATCCATAGCCCTTTCAATCCCCATCTCTCTAATCTCCTCATCACTAATAACCATTATCCCCGCATCCCTAATATTAACAAGCTCTTTCTCATCAATGCTCCTTGTTCCAATCATCACCACATTCTCTCTCTTAATAAAATTATCACTAATCCCATTTCTAAGAACACCATTTCCATATCCACAAAGCGTAGCCAGAGGCATCCCGTGAATGTTCCCCGTTTCACTACTCTCAAAAGTATTAAAATCAGCGTGAGCATCTATCCATATAACCCCAACATCCCCATAATTATCCCGAGCAGCAAGCCCCGACCCAATCCCTAAACTATGGTCTCCACCCAGAATAATCGGAAAATTCCCATCTTGAAAAGCCTCCGTAACATTCCTATATAAATCCCCATTAACCCCATTAATTCCTGCAATATCATTCTTAGAACCCACAGAGTTAATATCACAAATCCTCGCAAACCTCTCCAAATCCAGCCTCTCCCTAATCACTCTCGGACCCATCTCTGTTCCCATAACACTAACGCCCAAACTACTGTTCACACAAATTAAACTATATCTCATAATCCTCCTAAAAAAAAATCCACAACGGATTTAAAAATGGCGTCCTTGGGCAGATTCGAACTGCCGACTTTCCGCTTAGGAGGCGGATACTCTATCCTACTGAGTTACAAGGACCCGACTAATCACATTATAGCACACATTCCCCTCAAAATACAAGAGAAAATTCAAAAGTTTACAAAAAATTTACACTTTACCACTGGCCCTATCGGGGGCAAATACACAAGATTTCCAAATCCAACAAATTTCATTAACAAATAGTAAATAATAAAACAAATAAAGAAAATATATGATATAATGAAGTAAAGGAGTGTGAAAAATGCAAAAAAGCAATCTAGTATGGGGCCTAGCCCTTGTCCTAATAGGAATAATCATTATGCTCAATGCCTTAAACATCATAAACATTAATCTCCTATTTACAGGTTGGTGGACCCTCTTTATCATTGTCCCAAGCCTTATCGGCCTCATAAATGATAAAGATAAAACCGGAAGTATCATCGGTCTATTAGTAGGAATAGCCCTATTACTATCCGTAAGAGGAATAGTAAGTATTGACCTAATCCTAAAACTAATATTACCAAGCTTGCTAATAATAATAGGCCTATCAATAATGCTAAAAGGAGTATTTACAACTAAAACCAAACCAAATACTACCACAAATAACCATTACTGTGCTACCTTTTCTGGACAAAAAGTCTCTCTTCCCAAAGAAAAATTTACCGGCTGTAAAGTAGACGCCATTTTCGGAGGTGTAACCCTTGATTTAAGAGACGCCATTATTAAGGAAGACGCCATCATAGAAGCAAGTGCTATCTTTGGAGGAATAGATATCCTTGCTCCCGAAAATGTAAATATTGTCTCCAAAGGAACCTCAATTTTTGGTGGAACCAATATGAAAAGAGAAAACGACGATACCAATAAACACACCATAACCATAAATGCAACCTGTCTATTTGGAGGAATTGACGTAAAATGACAACCACTCAAAAAATAATCAAAGCCTTTGCCATCATCCTTGCCATAACCATAATTGCCGGTATCATATCAAGTATCGTCAATATCGTAAGTTTCTTTCTTCCTGAAAAAGAAACCAGAATAGCCCCCTCCGATACCCAAGAATTAATTCAGTTATCAAATATAAATAGTATTGAAATAGAATTAAATAGGGGCAAATTAAATATAGAAACAATACCAACTTCCCACCCCCAAATAAGTACGGGAAATAATAATATCAAATTTACTGAAAAGGGTGGAGTACTAAAAATAACCGAAAAAGGCTTAAACATTTCCAAAGAAAATACTGTCCTTTTACAACTCCCCCAAAACACTACTCTAAATACCATAAAAATAAATTCCAAAGCCGGAGCTATTTCCCTAAATAATATAACATCCCAGTATCTAGACTTAGATTTAGGGGCCGGTAGGGTAAACATAAATAACATAAAAGTAACAAATGAAGCTGACATCGATGCCGGAGACGGTAACCTCAGTATGACCAATTACTACATAAATAAACTAGATTTAGACTTAGGCGCAGGAAACACAACCTTAGAAGGACTTTTAGGATCCAAATCCAAAATAGATTGCGGTGTCGGATCACTTAACCTTACCATACCCGCATCATTAACAAAATATGCCCTTGATATTGAAAAAGGAATTGGTGAAATAACCATAAATAACGACAAAATAACAGAGGAAGAATACCAAACAAATGGCGAAATACCCCTCGAAATAGAAGGAGGAGTAGGAAGTATAACCATTAAAACAAATTAGAAAGAAGGAATAATAATGGATAAAGAATTACAAAAAGCATTAGAATTAGAAAGGGAAAGACAAGAACAAAATATCGAATTAATCGCATCCGAAAACTACGTTTCCAAAGAAATATTAACCCTTCAAGGAAGTATTTTAACCAATAAATACGCCGAAGGATATCCCGATAAAAGATACTACGGTGGATGTCAGTACATTGATATCTTTGAAAAAAAAGCCATAGAATACGCTTGCAAATTATTTAACTCTAAGTATGCTAACGTCCAACCCCATAGCGGTTCATCGGCTAATATGGCTGTCTACAAAGCCCTTTTAAATCACGGTGATAAAGTAATGGGAATGAATCTAAATCACGGTGGCCACTTAACCCACGGTTATAAACTAAATTTCTCAGGTAAAGACTATGAAATCATAAGTTACGACCTCGATAATAAAACCGAAGAAATAAACTATGACGAACTAAAAAAACTTGCCCTTAAAGAAAAACCTAAGATGATAATTGCTGGTGCCAGTGCCTATTCAAGGACTATTGATTTCCAAAAATTTAGAGAAATAGCTGACGCTGTTGGAGCTTATCTAATGGTTGATATGGCCCATATTGCTGGCCTTGTTGGAGCCGGATACCACCCATCTCCATTATCTTTTGCCGATGTCGTTACAACCACTACCCATAAAACATTACGAGGACCAAGAGGTGGATTAATCCTAACCAATAATGAAGAAATAGCTAAGAAAATAGATAAAACCATTTTCCCAGGTATTCAAGGTGGACCCCTTATGCACGTCATAGCCGCTAAGGCTCAGTGTTTCTATGAAGCCCTAAAACCAGAATTTACTACCTATATAGAAAATGTCCTCAAAAATATCAAAGCAATGAGTGAAGAATTCCAAAATTTAGGTTATAAAGTAGTAAGTAACGGCACTGATAATCACTTAATACTCCTTGATGTCAAAACCAGTCGTGACATTACCGGAAAAGAAGCCGAGGAACTATTAGACAAAGTCCATATCACTGTAAACAAAAATACAATCCCAAATGAAACCGAGAAAGCAACCATAGCTAGTGGTATCCGTATCGGGTCTCCGGCAATGACAACCCGTGGTCTAAACGAAGACGATTTTAGACAAATAGCTAGACTAATAGATAAAGCCCTAACAAATAAAGATAATGAAGAAAAATTAAAAGAAGTAGAGAACGAGGTACTAACCCTAACCAAAAAGTACCCTCTCCCATACTAAGGAGGAATAATGGCCAAATTCGATAAAGACTATATAGAATTATGTAAAAAAATAATAAATGAAGGTACTTGGGCTCATAACCGTACCGGAAATGATACCATAATGATACCAAGTTATAACCTAGAATTCAATTTAGAAGAAGAATTTCCTATCTTAACCACTAAACAAGTATACATAAGACAAGCCGTATTAGAAATGCTCTGGATATGGCAAGTCCAATCCAATGACGTAAGATGGCTCCAAGAAAGAAATGTCAATATCTGGAACGAATGGATGGTTGATAAAGACGGCATATACCGTACCTATACCAAAGACGAAAAATACGATAAAGATAAAGAAGTACCCGTATTAAATCTAAATAATGTCCACGGTATAAAGAGAGGGGTCCTCCATTACACTAAGGGCCTAATTGAGGGCCAAAATATAAAAACAGCCAAATACTTTGGCCGAAAATACGCCTATACAATTGGGGCTGCTTACGGATATATCGTAAAAAAATACAAACTAATGGATACCCTTTTAGATACCATAAAAAACAATCCTACCGATAGAAGAATGGTAAAAAGCCTTTGGCAAGATGCCGATTTAAAAGAAGCCGTTCTCCCATCTTGTGTATGGAGTACCGAATGGGATGTAACTGACGGTAAACTAAATCTAATGGTTCACCAAAGAAGTTGTGATGTCCCTCTCGGCCTTCCCTTTAACGTAACCCAGTATGCTTGCCTTCTTGCAATGATTGCCAAGACTAATAACCTAAAAGCCGGTACCATAAATTGGAGTATAAAGAACGCTCATATCTATAAAGACCAACTAGACCAAATCAAAGAACAAATAAAAAGATATGAAACTCTTGAAGATTTACCCGCCCCTAAACTATGGTTAAATCCCGAAGTAAAACACTTTTATGATTATGACAATTCCCAAGACCTAAAAGACGTCAAACTAATAAACTATAAACATCACGGAAAACTAAGTTTTAACATAACCCAGTGATAACAATTATTGCCGCTATCGGTAAAAATAACGAACTAGGAATTAATAATCATTTACTGTGGAACCTAAAAGAAGATATGAAGTTCTTTAAAGAAAAAACAATAAACCATAAAGTAGTAATGGGACTAAATACCTATAACTCTATTAAACGTCCCCTTATTAGTAGAGAAAATATAGTCCTATCAAATAAAGAAGTAAATCTACCTAAGGAAGTAAAACTATATACAAATATAAATAAACTAACTAACGATTTACAAAATATCCAAGAAGAAGTCTTTATAATCGGGGGAGCCAGTCTATATAACCATTACATACCCCTAGCAGACAAAATGTATCTAACCCTAATCGAAGATACCAAACCCGCTGATACATACTTTCCCAAAATAAACAAAGAAGACTGGAACATTACCATAATAAAAGAATTAGAGGAGGAAGTAAAGTACAAATTCGTACTTTTTGAAAGGAGAACCAATGAATAAAGTCGTATTAAAAATAAGTGGAGAATTCCTAAAAGAAAATGAAGAGAACGTAGCAGAGAACAAAATAAACTATGTGGCATCCCTCATCAAAGACTTAAAAGACCAAGACATCCATATATCCGTTGTAATAGGAGGAGGAAACTATTTCCGTGGTCGCCAAAACAATAAACTAGACGCCGTAACCGGAGACACAATCGGTATGCTTGGAACCATTATGAATAGCCTTTATCTAAAAGATGCCCTCAGAAGAATTAACATTCCCGCCATCGTTACAACTCCCTTTACATTTCCCGAATTACTAAAAAATTACACCAAAGAAGAAATAAAAAATACCAGTGACGTTGTAATTTTTGGGGGTGGGATCGGCAAGAGCGGTTATTCAACCGACTCTGCCGTGGTGAACGCTTCCATTATAAGTGATGCCGGAACCATAATAAAACTAACAAATGTTGACGGTGTATACGATAGTGATCCCCATAAAAACAAAGATGCCAAGAAATTTACCGATATAACCTTTACCGAAGTCTTAAACCAAAAACTAGAAGTAATGGATCTATATGCCATTGAAAAATGTATGGAATTAAATAAAACCATAGTTGTAATGAATATAAATAATAAAGAAGAAATACTATCATACTTTAAAGGAAATAAAATAGGAACTACTATCCATAACTAGAAAGAAGGATTAATAATGAACCTAAGAGAAATAACTATAAAAGATGAAGAATTATTAAACGAACTATACAATGAAGTAGTAGAAAATACCAAAGAAAACACTTTTGAAGGCTTCCGTGAATTATCTACTCTAAAAAATACCACCTATAAAGATTGGCTTGCCGACCTTGAACTAAAAAAAGATAAGAAAAATTTACCAGACAATTATTCACCCCAAATAAATTATCTAGCCTTTAAAGAAAATAAACTCGTAGGTGTAATAACCATAAGGTGGGAGCTAGTACCCATATTAGAATTCTATGGAGGCAATATAGGATATCTAATTAGACCAAGCGAAAGAAGAAAAGGCTATGGAAAAGAAATGCTAAAAGAACTATTAAATACCAAAGTAAAAGGAAAATTAGATAAAGTTCTCATAACCTGTATGGAAACCAATACCGCCTCAGAAAACCTAATAAAATCATTAGGAGGAATTTACGATAGCAAAGTGTATGTTCCCGAAGAAGGCTGTACCTATCTAAAATATTATGTATATCTATAAAAGACTAACCAAGTCTTTTTCTATATAAAGGAGGAAAAATGAACGAAATAAAATGCCCAAACTGTGGCACCACATTCCAAATAAATGAAAGTGAATACGAGAAAATAGTAAAACAGATCAAAAATAAAGAATTTGCCAAAGAATTAACCATAAGAGAAAAAGAATATAAACTAGATAAAGAAAACGAAGTCCTAAAAGCTAGGACCCAAATCAAAGAACAACTCACCCAAGAATTAAATCAAAAAGATATTCAAATAACCAAATTAAAACAAGAAGTAGAAATCAAAGAAACCGAAACCAAAAATAAACTAGATAAAGAATACACAAATACCATAAACAATCTAAAAATAGAAATAGAAAAACTAAAAGGCGAACTATCCAAAAAAGATGCCGAAAACAAACTAAAAGTAGAAGAGACCACTACCAAGAAAGATAAAGAAATT
This sequence comes from uncultured Bacilli bacterium, assembly GCA_934101865.1. Classification (GTDB taxonomy): domain Bacteria; phylum Bacillota_I; class Bacilli_A; order RF39; family UBA660; genus UMGS2068. The sequence continues at coordinate 87,633 of CAKOSA010000001.1, forward strand.
CAAGAATTAACAAGTAAGCTAGATATAAAAACCAAAGAATACGAATTAAAAGAAAAAAACGTCAAAGAAAATTATGAAAGTAAACTAAAAGACAAAGACGAACAAATCGCTTACTATAAAGATTTCAAAGCCCGCCAGTCAACCAAGATGATAGGGGAGAGCCTCGAACAACATTGCCTTGCCTCCTTTAATCGCCTAAGACCCCTTTTCACAAACTCCTACTTTGAAAAAGATAACAATGCCAAAACCGGATCCAAGGGCGATTTCATATTTAGAGACTATGACGAAGAAGGAAATGAAATCGTATCCATAATGTTTGAAATGAAAAACGAAGCCGATGCAACTGCTACTAAACACAAAAATGAAGACTTTTTCAAAGAACTAGATAAAGATAGAAGAGAAAAAAACTGCGAATATGCCGTTCTCGTCTCTCTCCTAGAAATAGAAAACGAATATTATAACGATGGAATAGTCGATGTTTCCCATTACTACGATAAAATGTATGTAATCCGTCCGCAGTTCTTTATTCCCCTCATAACCCTTATAAGAAATCTTGCCCAAAAAACAACAACCTATAAGAAAGAACTAGAAACAATCAAAAACCAAAATATCGATATAACCCATTTTGAAGAAAATATCCTAAAATTCAAGGACACTTTCGGCCGTAACTACCGCCTAGCCTCTGAACGATTTACTAAAGCCATAGAAGAAATAGATAAAACCATCGATCACCTCCAAAAAACCAAGGAACACCTGCTAAAAACAAACGATAACCTAAGATTAGCCAATAATAAAGCCGAGGACCTTACCATAAAAAAATTAACTACCAATAGCCCTACCGTAAGAAAAATGTTTGAAGACCAAAAAGAAAAAGAAAAACTAGCAAGTTAAAACACTAGTCACTATTCATCCCTTTCAACAATCCTATCAATAATACCATATCTAAGGGCCTCTTCACTATCAAGATAATTATCCCTCTCCGTATCCATCTCAATTCTCTCAATATCTTGCCCCGTTCTCTCAGCAAGAATTCTATTCATTCTCTTTCTAATCTTAATAATATGCTCCGCTACAATCTTAATCTCCGTTGCTTGCCCCTTAACACCACCCAAAGGCTGATGTATCATAACCTCACAATTCTTAAGACCCATTCTCTTACCCTTACAACCACTTGCAAGAAGAAATGCTCCCATCGATGCCGCCATTCCAATACAAATCGTCTTAACATCACTCTTAATAAAATTCATCGTATCATAAATAGCCATACCCGCACTAATACTACCCCCAGGAGAATTAATATACAAAGAAATATCATTATGATTAACACTATCCAAATACAAAAGTTGTGCCACTATTGAATTACTACTAACATCATCAATCTCCCCATTAAGCATAACAATCCTGTCTTGTAGGAGTCTGCTATAAATATCATAGCTTCTCTCTCCTGCATTACTTCTCTCAATCACAATTGGAACCATATTCATATTATCACCACTATTATATTAGTAAAAAATCCCCCCAAATATACAAAAAACCATTCGACAATGAAAGGAGAACCAATGAAAATAGAAACATTAGTACTAGGAAATTTGCAAACAAATTGCTATATATTAACCAAAAAAAATACTGCTATCATAATCGATCCAGCTGAAAATTACCCCGCCATAATGAAAAAAGTAGGTGAAAAACAACTCCTATCTGTACTCATAACCCATTATCATCACGACCATATAGGGGCCCTACAGGAGTTTTTACAAAGAAAAATTCCCATTATAGATTACACAAGCAAAGAGAAAGAATACACAATAGGACCCTTTAACTTTGAACTAATCAAAACCAAAGGACATACACCAGATAGCATAACCTATTATTTTCCCAAAGACCAAATAATGTTCACAGGAGATTTCCTCTTCTATCACACAATAGGAAGAACCGATATGCAAGGTGGAAACATAGAAGAAATGAATCAAAGCCTCTCCAAGATAAAAATCTATCCCGAAAATACAACTATTTACCCAGGTCACGGTCCAAAAACCACCCTTAAAGAAGAACTAAAATCTAATCCTTACTTCTAATTACTAGATTCCCATATTGTCCAATAGATACAAGCACAAACTTGTATCTATTTTCAAAAATTTATTGCAATTTAACCCCACTTGTGGTATCATTAACATAGTAAGATAGATAGAAGGTGCATATATGAATAATAAAGGACAAGCCCTCGTAGAGTTCATTCTCATACTACCCATATTCCTTTTCCTTATCTTTGCCGTTGTAGACTTTGGCCTCATATTTAGTACCAAAAGTACTCTTGAAAACACTTCTACCGATATAGTCGATGAAATAAAGGCAGGTATACCCATCGAAGAAGTAAGAGAAAACCATAAAGACCTAACCATAGATACCATCGAAGACGCAAAGTACAAAAAAATAAAACTAACTACGGAAAGAAAACTAATAACCCCAGGAGCAAGTAGAGTCTTGCCCAATCCCTATAAAATAACAGTCGAAAGGACTATCCTAAATGACTAAACTAGATAACAAAGGACAGGTCCTCGTACTCTTTATCATTCTCCTTCCCATAATAATATTTATACTATTTATTGTCGTCGATATCGGTAATGTCTACCTCAAAAAACAAGAACTATGTTCTATTACCAGAGACGCTACCACTTATCTAAAAGACGGAAAAGAAGAAAACGAAGTACTAGACTTAATCAAAGAAAATAACCCCAACATAAAAGCCACTATCCAAGATAATACCATAACATCAAGTCTCAAAGTAAAAGGAATAATCAAAATGTATGACCTAAACATCTTTGCCGTAAATTGCACTTATAAAATAGAAAATGATAAAATAAGGAGGATAACTAATGAATAACGGTAAAATAATAAGCATTTCTTCGGTAAAAGGAGGAGTAGGGAAAAGCACTATAACCACAATGTTAGCAGGACTATATTTTCAAATGAAGAAAAAAGTCCTTATCATTGATATGGATTTATATTCTGGAAGCATTGGTGTTCTTCTCGATATTCAAAATAAAAAAGACATCTTTATGATGATTGATGCCCTAAGTAATAACCGCTCTCTTGAATTAAAAGACTATGTAACTCCATATAACAAAGGAATAGATATCTTGCCAGCTCCCAAAGACCCTCGTGGTGCTCTCAAAATAGAAAGCAAGTATATACCCCTCATTCTCGATATGGCCAAAAGACAGTATGATATAGTTCTTGTCGATACTAACCATATCTTAGATGCTGTTAATTTAGCCGTTCTTGATAACTCTTATATGACCCTTTTTGTTATAACTAATGATGTTGCTGACTTAAAAAATATGAAGAGTTTAATGAGTATCTTCAAAGATACTGATAAAGAAAACTATCTAACTCTTTTAAATAATTCCCGTGATACCGGTAAAGATTATCTAACCAAGTTTGATATCCGCAACATCATTAAAACCAATATCGATTATACAATATCCAAAAACTTCTACATAAAAAATATCGATAAATACGTCCTAAAAGGCGAAATACTAACCCTAAACTCAGGTATAATAAAATTCCATTCTGGCGACATATCCAATATGAAAAAAATGGCTGAGGACTTAATAAGTGATACCCATAAAGGAGGAAAGAAAGATGAGTAAAAAGACCCTAACGGATGCTTTTGAAGTAAAGCAAACTCCGGTTGATACTAAAAATATTAAAGACTATGACATCTTTCCTGATAAAGGCCTCCTCGATAAATTAAGAACAAAAATAATTCAAAATCTAATCGATGATAACATCCCTTCTGATAAACAATTAGAGCAATATATAAACGATGAAATAGATACTGTTCTCGAAGGTTATGACCTAACATACTTAGAAAGAAGCCATATCTTTAATCTTATTCAAAACGAAATAAACGGTTATGGCCCCATTACTGACCTCCTAGAAAATGACGAAATAACAGAAATAATGGTTAACGGCTGTAACGAAATATATATCGAAATAGACGGAAAAATTGTTAAAGAAGAATCCGTATCCTTCATAAACGATACCCATATAGTAAGAACTATTCAAAGAATAGTTGAACCCCTTGGAAGAACAATCGATGCCGCTAACCCAATGGTTGATGCTAGGCTAAGAGACGGCTCGCGTCTAAACGCCATCATTCCCCCTTTATCCCTAAAAGGCCCTGTCCTTACCATAAGAAAGTTCAATAAAAATTTGGAAACAATCGAAGACCTTCTTCGTAAAGGAACTCTTACCATCTATATGGCCCGCTTTTTAGAGGCTGCCGTTGAGGCCAAACTAAACATAATAATAAGTGGTGGAACTGGTACTGGAAAAACCACTCTCTTAAATATATTAAGTAGTTTTATCGGTAGTGAAGAGCGAATAATCACTATCGAAGATGCCGCCGAACTAAAACTCCATCAAAACCACGTTATAAGTTTGGAAACCCGTCTCACTAACTACGAAAAAGAAGGCGAAGTAACCATTAGAGACCTCGTTAGAAACTCCCTTAGAATGAGACCCGATAGAATAATAGTAGGGGAAGTCCGTGGTAAAGAAGCTTTCGATATGATGCAAGCAATGAATACCGGTCACGAAGGCTCTCTCACAACTATTCACTCCAATAACCCCATCGATGCCATAAACAGACTAGAAACCCTCATCCTAATGAACGAAATGGAACTCCCCGTATCCGCCGTAAGAGGCTACATCAATGGGGCCATAAACCTCATTGTCCAAATCGATAGAATGAGCGACGGAAAAAGAAAAATAACCTCCATATCCGAGGTCGTAGGAATGAAAAAAGACGAAATAGAGCTAAAAGAAATATTCGCTTTCAAACAAAAAGGCGTTGCTTCGGACGGTTCCGCAATTGGTGAATTCATAATGTACAAATACACTCCAAAAGTATATGATAAAATGAAACGAAAAGGAATAATTTTGGATGACATATTCCCAGAATAAAGAAAGGAGGTAACTTATGCTCTTTATTATCCAAGTAACAATCATATTAATACTATTTATTTTAATAATATATATGTTAAAATACAATATCTCTCTCAAAAATGAACGAAGAATAGGCAAGTATGCCATAGAACCCATTAAAGTAAATAGCGAAAGTGTCTATGACAAAATCGCTCGTAAATACACAAATTTTCAAAAAAAACTTCGCCCATTCGTAAGTAAAATCTTTAAGAGACACTTAAAAAGATACGAAAAATACGAAGTAGCAAGTAAAGACATCAAAGCCGTCGACTACGTAACAACCAAAATAATAATAAGCATAAGCTTTGCCCTTCTTGCTACCTTTGCCCTCGTTCTCCAAAGTAGGGTAATCTCCCTTTTTGAACTAATAATATATCTAATATTCGGCTTTTATATCTTTGATATCGTCCTCCATCGTAAAGAAAAGAACGATAAAAAGAAAATAGAAAATCAACTACTACGAGGAATAATCATAATGAATAACGCTTTCAAAGCCGGAAACAGTACTATTCAAGCCCTAAAAATAGCTTGTGATGAACTACCCGAACCCATAAAAGGCGAGTTCAGTAAGATGTATAAAGAAATGTGTTATGGCCTTTCTGTCGAAGTAGTATTTGACCGTTTTGCCAAAAGAGTAGACCTCGAAGAAGCCAAATACATCTCTTCTTCTCTTATAATACTAAATAAAACCGGAGGAAATATAATAAATGTCTTTTCTTCCATAGAACGAACCCTCTATGATAAAAAGAAATTAAGAGAAGAACAAAAGAGCCTCATCGTAAGTAGTGATATGGTTGTAAAGGTACTATTTTGCCTCCCTATAATATTCGTAGGAATTATCTATCTATTAAGTCCCGACTATTTTAGTGTCCTATTTAATAGCGTTCTCGGTTACCTAGTTCTCGGAATAATGCTTATAATGTTTATAATCTATGTAATATTACTAAGAAAAATATTGAAAGTAAAGGTGTAGTTATGAAAGAAAATACATTTGCCAAAAAAATATATACCAAGAAAATAGTAGATAGAACCAGCAAAAAAATAAAAACCCTCGGACTAACAGCCACAATGGATACCTATACATTTCTCAATCTAAAACTATTCACCTCTATCATAATATTCTTTATATTTCTATATATCCTCGATTTAGGCTATATATTTGCTCCCATATTTACCTTTATATACTTCTATCTCTTTGAAAAAATCCTCTTAGATAACAAAATAAAACAAAGAGAAATCAAACTAGAAAGTGAAGCTATCCATTTCTTTGAAGTCCTAACCCTATCTATCGAAACCGGAAGAAATCTCAAAGAAGGCCTAAGTGTAACCGTTCGCAGTATGGATACCGATTTAGCAAACGAATTCAAAGAAGCCATTCGTGAAGTAGACTATGGCAAAAGCCTCACGGAAAGCCTAAACAGTATGCCCGAACGAATACCAAGTGAAAGCATCAATAACATTATATTAACCCTAACCGAAGCCGGTCAATTCGGAAGTAGCATTATTGAAACCCTAAATAATCAAGTAAGCTATCTAAGAGAAAAACGCAAAATGGAAGTCAAAGCCCAAATATCTAAAATGCCCATTAAAATAAGCATTATCTCGGTCCTATTTTTCATCCCATTATTACTTCTAATCATTTTAGGACCCATCATATTAAATTATATAAGTTAATATAAAATTGCCCTATCGGGGGTAATAATAAAAATAACATTCTATACAAAATACACAAAAACTATTGATTTTTATTTCAATTTTTGATATCATTAAATCATAAAGAATAGGAGGATATAAAAATGAACAAAGAAGAAAAAAGAGAAAACGGACAAGGAATATTTTTTGGAGTAATAGGAGTAGCTACTCTAATAGTAGCAATGATAGGAGCAACATTAGCATACTTCACTGCCACAGCAAAAAGTGATGAAGGAGCCGTAAGTGCTAAGGCCGCAACCGTTGCCATAAAATACTCAGATAGCCAAGTAGTAACAGCAGACTCACTTATTCCCGCATCCGAAGATGTAGCTCAAACAGCATATCAATATAACTTAGATGATAGTGATGAAACAACTCAGTGTTTAGATAAACACGGAAGACAAGTATGTAGTGTATACCATTTCGAAGTAGAAAACCAAGGAACAGAAACGTCAATTACAGGTAACTTCACTATTGTAAAAAACGAATTTACAAACTTAAAATATATGGTATATGATGTAACAACCGGAACTCCAACCGAAGTAGTAGCAACTTCTCCATTATCAGCTCAAGCATCTGAAACAGTTTCAATCTTTGGCTTAACAGGTGATGGACAATTAAAACAAGAAACAATCCCAGCTTCAACTACTAAAAAATATGACGTAGTTATATACTTATTCAATATGGATTCAGCCCAAGATGAAGAACAAGGAAAAGAATTTTCTGCCACAGCATCTATCGATGTAGCTGGAATATCAGCCGATAGTGAAGGCAAAATCTATGGAGAAAAACACTAATAAAGATTTAAATAACTAGAAATAAAGGTAACTAACTCTTACCTTTTTTCTTTATTCTAACCCCCCATAGGGCATAATTACTATCTCCAAACATATAATGTATCGGTGATAAAAATGGATAAAAAAGATATAGAGAAGTACATAAAAAAAATAAACAAACCAACCAAATCAAAGCCCCCACTTTTAACTAGAATACTAACCAAAATTCTCGCCTGCCTAGTCATCTTCCTCTCCATTTCCATACTCTATAAAACCAGCCCCACTTTTGAAGAAACATTTACCAAATACTTTTATAAAAACATAAACTTTGCCAAGGTCAAAAAACTATATAACAAATATTTAGGAGGCATCTTTCCTCTCGAAAAACTTCCCACTAAAACCGAAACCGTATTTAGCGAAAAACTAAAATACACATCCAAAGAAACTTATAAAGACGGCGTCAAATTAGAAGTCGATAACAACTATTTAGTACCTACTATAAATGCAGGAATGGTAGCCTTTATCGGTGACAAAGAAGACTACGGAAAAACCATTATAATAAAGGGCGAGGATGGCATCGATATATGGTATGCAGGCATAAATAACCCCGCCGTGAAACTATATGACTATGTCGAAAAAGGAACATTTCTCGGCGAAACGGCATCCAGCACTCTATATCTAGTTTTCAGCAAAGACTCCGAAATTCTGAACTATGAAAAGTATCTCGATTAAGTTCCACTCCACCTTCCTCATTATGGCCCTTGGCTTTGTTTTGACAGGGTACTTCGTAAACCTCCTAATTCTCCTTAATATAATACTAGTCCACGAGCTAGGACATTTCCTCATCTGTTTAATCAAAAAATACCCAGTAAAAAAACTAACCATTTATCCTTTCGGTGGCCTCTTAAAAATAGAAGAATTTATAAATAGAGATATAGATGACGAATTATTATTAGCTACTATGGGCATAATATTCCAGTCTCTATATTTTTTAATTATCCATTATCTTTACACTCACGGAATAGTAAGAGAATACATCTATAACATTTACCAAACCTACAATTATAGTATCCTTATATTTAATGTACTACCAATCTATCCCTTAGATGGAGCCAAAATCCTAAATCTCCTTTTATCCAAGAAACTAAGTTATAAATTATCCAATAACATAACCGTATATATTTCTCTTATAACCCTACTCATAATGATGATTATCGGCTATTACAAATTAAACTATACCTATATATTAGTATTAATAACCCTATCTATAAATATATATACCTTTTATAAGAAAAGAGAATACCTCTTTTATCGTTTCCTCCTCGAAAGATACCTCTATAACATAACCTATAATGACATCAAAGTAATAACAAAAAAAGAAAAAATGCACAAAAACACTACCCATATTATAAAAACTGCCCAAAATTACCTCCCTGAGGCCAAATTTTTAAAAAAACTATTTGACAAAGCCCATAATATATGGTAAAATTGGATATGTTTGTGAGACCTCTTAGTTGTTCATACAACCGCACTAAAAAGGTATAAACCTTAAAATTATAGGTACCTTAAAGGCGAGTCTTATAATAAAATGTAAGGAGGTAAGAAATGAAAGCTATTATCGAAACAGGTGGAAAACAATACTACGTTAGTGAAGGCGATGTAATTTATATCGAAAAACTAGATGCCGAAGAAGGAAAAGAAGTTGTATTTGACAAAGTCCTTATGGCAGATGGAGTAGTAGGAAACCCTTATGTAAAAGGTGCAAAAGTTGTTGGAGTTGTAGAAAAACAAGGAAAAGCCAAGAAGATAACAATATTTAGATATAAACAAAAGAAAAGATCTACAAGAAAAAAACAAGGTCACCGTCAACCATATACCAAAGTTACTATTAAATCAGTAAAATAGGTGAATTATGATAAAAGTATATAATTATAAAGACAAAATAACCATAAGTGGTCACGCGAGTTATAATGAGAAAGGACAAGATATAGTTTGTTCTTCTGTAAGTAGCATTGTAATGACTACAATTAATGCTATAAATAACCTTGAAGAAGGTGCAATAAAAAGTGTTGTAAAGGAAGGTTATACGGAGATAATTATTCTAAAAAATTCCCTTATAGTAACAAAACTATTAGAAAATATGATTAATTGTTTAAAATCAGTAGAAAAAAATTATCCAAAAAATATAAAAGTTAAGGAGGAATAATATGGCTAAGTTCTTAGAATTAGATATACAATTATTTGCTCATAAAAAAGGACAATCATCTACATCAAACGGTAGAGATTCAGCAGGTCGTAGACTTGGAGCAAAAGCCGCAGACGGTGAATACATTTCCGCAGGATCTATAATTTATCGTCAAAGAGGAACTAAAATACATCCCGGAGAAAACGTAGGAAGAGGAACTGATGATACTCTTTATGCAAAAGTATCTGGATATGTAAAATATGAACATTATGGAAAAGATAGAAAAAAAGTTAGTGTTTATCTTGAAAAATAAACACTAATTTTTCTTTACTTTTATCAAATTAAAGTGTATAATAATGATATAAGTAAAGGAGAGGGAAGTATGCTAAGTTTTTTACTATCTCTAACCCCTTGTGAGCAACCCGATGTATTACAAATAATAAGAATTATTAAAGTAATAATGCAAATAATATGTATTGTAATACCAATATGTGTTTTCGTTTTTGTAACTATTGATTTTGCCAAAAATGTCATTTCATCAGAAGAAAGAGACATCGAAGGAAATAAAAAAATAGCCCTTAAACGAATAATAATGGGAGTAGCAGTATTCTTTGTTCCAACTATCGTAATGGCTGTAAATAATATGCTTGGTTCTCTTGGTGTAAATTATGCAGACTGTTTAACTAATGCTACCGCAGATGGAATAGGGCAGGCTAAAATAAATTATAGTGCTTATCAAAAATCATTAGAGTTATCAATCCAAAAGACAATTGAAGCTTCTAAACAAGAAAAACCATCTACAAGTGGAACAGTTAATAGAGATAATAACTTTGATAAAATAAAAGGTCATAATACAGATGATGAATCTTCTGATAATTCATCATCTGGAAGCACATCAACAGGAACATATACTTATTCAAGTAACAAAATATCTTGGAGTGAAGTAGATGGTGCAAAAGTAAGAAGCTTTATTCATAAAATGGAAGGAACTTCCTCAACCACTTGTGATAATAATAATGGTTACAAAGTAATATATGACTCTATTGCTGGAAGTGAATCCACAGCTTATGGTATAACAAAAAAGTATACCCTAAATACCATTCGTAGTTGCAGTAAATTGTCTGATAGTGAGAAAACACACTTTTCTGATTCCAATTTCACAACTAATGCTTGTATATCTAAAAGTATTATGGATAAAGCAGCCGATTGTATCTATGATTCTCACGCCGAGACTATAATTAGTACCATTAAGTCAAGCTGTGGCAATGATGTAAAATTTACTGAAAATCAGTGGATAGCCATTATGGATGAAGCCAATAGTGGAATAGGTCACGCAACCGAATCATTTAAAAAGTACTGTTCCGCCATCAAGTCTGGTAAAAACGGAAATGATGCCCTTTTTATGGAATACTTTAAAAGAAAAAGGATGAATCCATCTTGTGTTTATGAGGCACGACGTGATTGTGAAGCAAGATTATTCTTTGATGGCGATGATACTTGTGGTGGCCAAAGCCCTTATGATGCAAACTATAAATATAAATACAATAAATATTTAGATACAAGTGTATATAGTATAACAACTGATAAAACTTGTAAAGGATAGAAGGAGGAAAAATGATAGACTTATTTTTAGCTTTAAGCCCTTGTCAGCAACCCGATGTACTCCAAATAATAAGAATAATAAAAGTAATAATGCGAATAATATGTATTGTAATACCAATATGTGTTTTCATTTTTGTAACTATTGATTTTGCCAAAAATGTAATGGCATCAAGTGAAAAGGATATTGAAGGAAATACTAAACTTGCTATAAAAAGAATAATAATGGGAGTAGCTGTATTTCTTGTTCCAACTATTGTAATGGCTGTAAATAATCTGCTCGGTTCTCTTGGCGTTAACTATGCTGCTTGCCTAACTAATGCAACCAAAGACGGAATAGCCCAAGCCAAAGTAACCTATAAAGCATATCAAGATAGTCTAAATAATCAAATAAATAATACTATAAATAGTAATAAAGATAATAAACCATCATCAGGAGGAACAGTAAATAGAGATAATGGTTTCTCTAACATAAAAGGACATAATGATGATAGTGATAGTAGTTCTTCTGGTTCAGGAGACAACTCGGGAGGTACCACTGGCGATAATAGTGGTGGAACAATAGATTCAGGAGGAACAGTAACAGATGTAGATACTGATGTTGTGATTAATAAACAAGCTCTTTTTGTAGGAGATTCTCGAACAGTTGGAATGTGTAATGCAAAGGGAGTAGGAGGATATTGTGTTGCCAAAGAAGGCCAAGGTTTAAAATGGTTAAAAACAAATATGACTCAACAGTCAATAACAAACAAATTAAAAGATAAATCATATAAAGTTATGGTAATTAGTCTTGGAATAAATGATTTAGGTTATGTAAATGATTACGTTAAATACTACAAAGAAATGGCGGACAAATATACAAGTGTCAAAATTATTGCAACCTCCGTAACTAGGGTATTTGATGATACATCAAAATCAATTAAAAATGATAAAGTAAGAATGTTTAACGATAGTTTAAAAAATGGGCTAAGTGGAAGTAAAGTAACCTATTGTGATATCTATACTCCAACATTCAATAGTCTTAAAGATGCTTCCGACGGAATACATTATGATAATGCTTCATACAAAAAAATATATAATGCCGTAGCACAGTGTGTAAATAACAATTAGGGAAAATCCTATTGTTATTTTTTCTATATATATAAAACAAAAAAACCCTTTCGGGTTTAATAAACATTAATGGCGGAGACAGAGAGATTTGAACTCTCGCACCAGTTTCCCAGTCTACACCCTTAGCAGGGGCGCCTCTTCAGCCTCTTGAGTATGTCTCCAAAAACGCTTACATATTAATTTTAACCCAAATTAAAGCGTTTGTCAATCCCTTTTTACAAAGTTTTACTATCTTTTTGCCATCCACTGTTCAAAAGTGTCCCCACTATCATAAATTTCCTTAGCATAATCTTTACCAACATACCTATAATGCCAAGGTTCATACATATAACCAGTAATATATTCCTTTTCCCTAGGATATCTCAAAATAAATCCATACTTATAAGAATTACTAATAAGCCAAGAATATTCCATCTCCCCATCTTCAATATAAGTAAAAGCCCCATTCAAAATATCAACCGCCAGACCCGTCTGATGCTCACTATATCCTGCCCTTGCCGAATAAGTCTCAGCCTTATCAAATCCATCCATTAACACATACCTATTATACAAATTACTCTGATAGTCATAACTCCTATAACCACTGCCAACAAAAATATTAACCCCCTCTTTCTTAGCATCATCCGCCATAGCCTTAAAAGCCTCATAACTATCACTTCTCATATACTGATTTTTAATCCCATAACTAAGTTCAACACTAACAAGCCCTTCCGGAACATAACCACTATCAAGCTTATGATACTTATTAACATAAACCAAAATATCATCCGGATTACTAACATCCTCTACATTCGTATAATAATCATTATCAAGACCAATATTAACAAAAATAACATTATCATTAAGCTCATTTTCCGGATGCATACCAACATAATTAATATACCTCTCCAAATTGCCCTTGATAAAATACTTGCAACTCATAACCCTACTAAAATTCTCATTATACTTACTACTAAGCAAATATTCAATATCCTCACTACTACCAACCCTGTAAAACAAATTAATGTCCCCATCGCTGTACCCATTATCCAAAAAATAATTAACCTCTTTATTAAAATTATCCCTCTTAACATAACTAATATTAAGATAATCATCAAGGTAAACACTCTTATAAAGATTATTACTAATAGCCCTCTCCAAGGTGTCCGAATACCCATTAACACTCCTTATCAAATTCCTATCCGTTATATAATTAGCACTCCTCTTCGAGTATCCAATTCCCTCCAAGTAAAACTCGCTAAGTTTCCCACTATTATAAACATAGATATATCCGCCCGTAATGCCGATAAGGACCAAAAGCAAAATAAAATATTTCCTAATACTCATATTTTTCATAATATCACCAACCATATAACTATTATACACCAAAAAAGCAAATAAAATATACAATTATGTTGAAAAAACAAAAAAAGTCTAGTATAATGAAAGCGGTGATAAAAATGTTAAAAGTTGAACACGTAACCAAAAAATACGGAACCCTAACTGCTGTAAATGATCTCAGTTTTACAGTTGAAGATGGGGAAATTTTTGGACTTTTGGGCCTAAACGGTGCCGGTAAAACGACCACTTTTCGTATGATTCTAGGTCTCATCGACGATTATGAAGGCCAAATAACAATGGATGGTAAAAAGATAGACTATACGGTGACTGATAAAATCGGCTTTCTAACCGAAGAACGAAGCCTCCTTACCAAGTTGACTGTTTTAGAACAAATAAAACTATATGGAGTTCTCAAAGGAATGAAAGAAGAAAATATCGAAAAAGAGTTAGATAAACTCCTTGATAAGTTTGGTATTACCGAATATAAAAATAAAAAAATAAAAGAACTATCCAAAGGAAATCAGCAAAAAGTACAATTCATATCCGCCATAATCCATAAGCCCAAACTACTCATATTAGATGAACCATTTTCCGGCTTAGATCCCATAAACGTTGAACTATTCAAAAGCATAATCCTTGAACTACAAAAAGAAGGAACCAGCATAATATTCTCTTCCCATCGAATGGAACACGTCGAATTATTCTGTGAAAAACTAGTCGTTCTCGTCAAAGGAAAGAGCGTTCTTGAAGGATATCTAAAAGACATCAAAGCCTCTTATAAGAAGAAAAATATCATTGTAAAAGGCGATATAAATAAGGAAGAACTAGAAAAAGAAGCGGGCGTCGTAAGCGTAACTGAGGAAAAAAATGCTTACCAAATCAAAATCAAAGACGACAGCTATGTCAGCAAAATATTCCAAAAAATCGCAAAATATCCCAATATCACGGCCTTCAACGTCGAAGATGCTTCCCTTAATGAAATATTTATCGAGAAAGTAGGTGAAGTGTATGAAAAATAAACTAAAATACCTAATCAAAATGTCCCTTGACAAAAAAATCAAAACCAAATGGTTCATAGTAGCCAATGTCATTTTCTTCATCGCTATTGCGGGCCTTGTAAATATAGACAATGTAGTAAAATTCTTTGGTGGTGATTTTGAAGAAACAACGCACATAATGGTTCTTGATGAAGCAGGTGTATACGATACATTTAATGAAACCTATAAAAATGCCAGCAAATACATAGAAAACCTATCTAGCACTAAGGTGGAAAAATATACCAAAACAAGGAAAGACGGTGAAAAAGAAGTCGAAGAGGACAACGATAAAATACTTCTTATCTTAGATAAAGACGAAAATAATTATCTCAAAGTCGATTTAATAAGTTATAACGGAGTTGATGCCCTAACCGAAACCGCCATAACAAGTACATTAAATGAAGTGAAAGGCTCCCTAGTGTTAGACAAATATAATGTCTCCCCAAAACTATTGGAAGAATTAAACACCAAAGTCGATGTAAATAAAGTAAGATTAGATAAAAAAGACACTGATAAATATACCGAACAAATAACGGGAGTAGTATTTCCCCTTATAATATTACCATTCTTTATGTTAAGTATGTTCTTAGTAGGTATGATAGGAGCCGAAGTAAATGAGGAGAAAACCAGTAAAAGTATGGAAATCATAATATCAAACGTTTCTCCAAAAGTTCATTTCTTCTCCAAAGTAATAGCTGGAAACCTCTTTGTCCTTATTCAAGGAGTACTACTCGTATTTTATGCCCTTGTTGGACTAGTAATAAGAATGCTCATATCTGGACCAAACCTATTAGGTTCTATTCCAAGTGAAGCCAAGGAAATGGTAAATGTCATAACACAAAGCGGAATAATGAGTAAAATAGGAATAATCCTCCCAACAACCCTTATCCTAATGATATTAACCTTTATAGGATATTCACTTCTAGCCGGAATACTTGCATCAATGACTACTAACCAAGAAGATTATCAACAACTACAAACCCCAATTGTCATAATTTCTCTTGTCGGATACTATATGTCAATGATGGCCTCTGTCTTTGAAGGATCCATCTTCCTAAAAGTAGCATCTTATGTCCCATTCATATCCGCATTACTTTCACCAGTATTACTATTTCTAGGGCAAATAACATATATAGATGTCTTAATATCTCTCGGATTAATGATATTAGTAATATGGTTCTTAATAAAATACGGACTTAGAATATATAAAGTAGGAATACTAAACTATTCATCATCTAATTTGTGGAAAAAAATGTTCAAAGCCGTAAAAAATAAAGATTAAAAGCAAAGTCCTTGGCAGACAAATGCCCAAGGGCTTTTTTGTCTAACAAATACTAGCAAACTTTTTACTTATATTATAACTATCCCATTCATATATTAATTATGAGGAAACAAAATATGAACAAGATTATAAGTAAAGTAAGAAGTACTATTAGTAAAACAAACGAAGTAGATACAAAAGATTTTTTTACTCCCCGTGAATTAAAACTATTACAAGATCATACCACCAAAGATGCAAGCCCAATCAAGATAAAAATCGTAATATAACCCTTGCAGTTTTTCAAAAACTGCATAATACGGTCTTGATAAACGCCCGTAAAATGGGCTTTTTAAGCCATAATTCCCTTGCGAATTATTTTCAAAATCTCTCTTTCAAAAAAATAAAAAATATAGGAAAAAATGTTTGCATTTTCAAAACAAGTATGCTATAATATGCTAGGTATGCAGAAAGAAGAGGTAATATTATGGATAACAAAATAAGAAATGTAGCTATCATTGCTCACGTAGACCACGGAAAAACAACGTTTGTCGATAAACTATTACAAAAATCACACACATTTAGAGATAACGAAAACGTCGACGAAAGAGCAATGGACTATAATGATATAGAAAAAGAAAGAGGAATAACAATCCTTGCCAAAACAACAGCAATAAAATATGACGGATATAAAATAAATATATTAGACACCCCAGGTCACGCTGACTTTGGGGGTGAAGTAGAAAGAATAATGAATATGGTTGACGGAGTAATGCTTTTAGTAGATGCTTACGAAGGAACAATGCCTCAAACAAGATTCGTATTAAAAAAAGCCCTCGAAGCTGGCGTAAAACCAATAGTAGTAATAAATAAAGTAGACAAGCCAACTAGTAGAGTAAATGAAGTATTAGATGAAGTTTTAGACTTATTCATTGAACTTGGAGCCGATGATTCTCAACTAGATTTCAAAGTATGTTATGTATCGGCCCTAAACGGAACTTGCAGTATGGACCCTGACGTATCTACTCAAAGTGAAGACTATGATCCAATATTTAAGCTAATAATAGACGAAGTACCCGCTCCTAAGGTGGACCCCGATGCTCCATTAAAGTTTCAACCCGCCCTTTTAGACTATAACGATTATGTGGGACGTATAGGAATAGGACGTATTAAAGATGGAAAAATCAAAGTAAATGAGATGGTATCTTGCGTAAGATTAGATGGAAGTATTAAACAATTTAGAGTTCAAAAACTATTCGGATTTATTGGCCTAAAAAAAGTTGAAATTGAAGAAGCATCTGCTGGTGATATAGTAGCCGTTGCTGGACTTGCCGATATATCAGTAGGGGAGACCATTTGTAACCCCGGTAAGGAAGAAGCCCTTCCAATTCTTAGAATAGATGAACCAACTCTAAAAATGACCTTTATGACTAACAATTCACCATTTGCAGGTCGTGAAGGAAAATTCATAACAGCTTCGAAAATAGAAGAAAGATTAAATAAAGAAACACAAAAAGATGTAAGTCTTAAAGTAGAAAAAGCCTCAAACGAGTCTTGGACTGTATCTGGCCGTGGTGAATTACACTTAGGTATTCTTATTGAAAATATGCGTAGAGAAGGCTTTGAATTACAAATATCAAAACCAGAAGTAATCATAAAAGAAATAGACGGCGTAAAATGTGAACCCTATGAAGCCTTGCAAATTGAAGTTCCCGAAGAATCCGTTGGCCCTGTAATAGAAGCCCTTGGATTACGTGGAGCAACTATGGAAAATATGACTAATATAAATAACCTAGTTAGACTAAACTATACCATTCCATCAAGAGGACTTATTGGTTTTTCAACCGATTTTATGACTATGACAAAAGGATACGGTATTCTAAATCATACATTTAGCGAATTTAAACCCGTTGAAAATATCAATATTGGTGAAAGAAAATTAGGCGTTCTCGTATCAATGGATAACGGAAAGGCAACCGCATACAGTATTGGCAACCTCGAAGATAGAGGAATAATGTTCATTTTACCAGGAACCGAAGTTTACGAAGGAATGATTATCGGTGAATGTAACCGTGAAAATGACCTTGCCGTAAACCCAGTTAAAGGAAAACAATTAACAAATACTCGTGCATCCGGTTCAGACCATACAGTTGTTCTAAAAAGACCCCGTCAAATTACCCTTGAATATGCACTTGACTATATAAATAGAGACGAACTCGTGGAAGTAACACCAGAATCAATTCGTCTTAGAAAAGAAGTATTAAATACCGAAGCAAGAAAGAAAGCAGATAGCCGAAGATAATCTCTTTCTTTTTTTCTCCTTAAAATTTCCTATCAGGAACCATTATTAATATTAAATCCCAAACTTTTCTAACTCATTTCTCCCAATCTATGGTATAATAAAATTATCAAGTAAAAATCAAGAAGTAATCCCCGATAGGGCCAAAAAAGAAAAGGTGGTAATAATATGAAAATAATTGAAGCAAAACAAATTCTCGGATTAGATAAAGGTCTCACAACCCTTCCCCTGTTAGAAGAAACCTACTCCAAAATGGAGCATAATAGCGATATAAACGAAGCCTATGAAACATACAAAAGATACATAACATCCCTAAGTTACCAAACCGAGGAAGAATTAATAAATAAAATCAAAAAATATATCGAACCAGTCGGAAAAATATCCGATAAAGAAATAAAAAGAATACTATTTAATCAAAACAATCTCCTAAATAGGGTCCTTTTAAGCGTAACTAAACCCAGCAAGGAAAAAAGTACCCTAAATCTTTGGGTTGCCTATGACCTTTGTTATACAAAAATAGAAGAAAATACCACCTATATTTTAGATAAAATAATCGATACCTTTATCGAAGAAAACAAGTCCCTAATTAATTCCGCCTCCCTTGACCAAAGCCTAAATACCCTAAGAGAGAAACAATTTGGAAGAGTACTAAAAGGCGAAATATCCCTAACAAATCTAGTCATAATAATGACCCTTGAACTAAATAATATCAAACTAACCCTATATACCGAAAAACTAACTGCCATAGAAAAACAAGTAAGTGCACTCGGTCTAAACTCCAAAATCTTATCCGAACTCAAAGAAAAATATCTCGAAAAATACGTAAGAGACCACATAGATAGAAGTGCCGATTACCAAAAAGAACTAAAAGCCAGTCTCGCTCTCATTATGAGTACTTGCGACAACCTAAAAATAATATTCGACTATAAAGGAATAAATAACGAAGTATATAAAGAATATAAAGAGGCCCTATTGGCACATCCATCCATCTCTTCCCTTGAAATATTTTATAAAAAGGCCACCTCCAATCTAAACATTGAAGACCTTCCCCTTATAAAATGCCCCAATAAATACTTTGACGAAATAGTGGAAACCACTCTTAAAGTAGGGGACGTTGTCAGAGTAAATAGAGCTGCCTTTCGTGTAACTTCTAATATCGAAAGAAGTGAGAAAAGCCATAACAATCTTGCTCGTGCTAAAAAAAATATAACCGCCTCACTATCTTCTCTAAACCCCAAATATATGTCCGAAAATGATAAACACGCCCAAAACAGTGCTATCGATACCATAATAAAACTCTATAACCCAACTATTGAAATTACCAAAAGAGGACCAATATATACATTAACCATATATCACGGTGAAACCAAAACTAAAATTCTTGAATTAACTGCAAGCAATCCCTCTCATCTTCTCCTTAGCCTCGATAGTCACTACCACGAGTTATCATTAAGCGAAATCGATCAAGAATTTTACCCAACCCAAAACCAAAAACAAAGATAACAGAAAGGATGCCCAATGAAACCAAAGATAATAATATGTCCAAACGAAACCAAAATCCATAAACTAAAACACACCACCGATTATACCCAAAATATAAAATACCTAACCCTCGGTGAAGTATATAAGAGTATCTATTTTACCTATGACCAAAAAGCAATATATTACATAATGAAAAAATACCATATCAAATGCGAGGTCGCCCAAATATATCTCAAAAATCTTCATTATATCGAGGACAAAGACTATCAAAATAGCAAATTAAATAAATTAGTGGCCATAAAAAAATATCTCGAAGCCGAAAATCTATTAATATACGATAAATACTTCCCAAAACTATTACAAGGAAAAGAAGTAATAATAGAAGGCTACCCATATTTAACCGAAGAAGACCATAAACTAATAAATATCTTAAAAAAATACACTACTGTAAAAGTAGATACCCCTCCATCCCCAAAATACACTCCAACCACATTATATACATTTAATACTCCCGAAGACGAATTGGCCTTTGTTGCCACAAATATATGTAAACTAATAAAAGAAGGTACTCCTCTTCAAAATATAATAATAACAAACCTTCCTGATAACTATAAAATAAGGTTGCAACGCATAATGAACTTTTTTAACATAAAAACAAGTATAACATCAGAAGTAAGTCTCTATGATATAACCGAAGTAAAAAAATATCTGCAAACCTTTAATCTATCCGATATAAAAGATACCATTGTTAAAAATAAAGTCATAAATATACTAAATAATTATACTTGGGCCCCTCCCGAAGAAGTCCAAGAACTACTTATAAACGATTTCAAAACCACATCATACACTCCCGAAAAATACAAAAATGCTATCCAAGTCGTAAACCTAAACACCTACGTTCCCCAAGATGAAGACCACGTATTTCTTCTTGCCTTTAATACAGACAACATCCCCACTATTCATAAAGACGAGGAGTACATAACTGATAATATTGCTTCCAAAGTAGGGAAGAGTACCACTACAAAATTAAATAAACTGGAAAAAGAAGCCACTATAAATAAAATAAAAAGCATCAAAAATCTAACTATAACCAATAAAAAGAAAGACGGAACCACCGAGGCATACCCATCCGTTCTCACCAGTATCCTTTCCCTAGAAACAAAATATCCAAACGAAGACTATACCTATTCAAATATATATAATAACCTAAAACTAGCTAGCAAACTAGATAATTATATAAAATACGGCGAAAAAACAACCGGCTTAATTCCCTTACTATCCCATTATAAAAATGTGGACTACCTAACCTATAATAATACATTTACAAAAGTGCCTTATCATCAAGACAACCTAACTCTCTCATATACTACTGTGGATACATATAATAGGTGTGCTTTTAGATACTACATAAATAATGTCCTCAAATTAAGCATCTTCGAAGACACCTTTATGACTTATATAGGCTCCCTTTATCATTACGTTTTATCCCAAGCCTTTACCGAAAACTTTACTTTTGATAAAGCGTATGAAGACTATATCCACGACAATCCCCGCTCCTTTACCGCCAAAGAACTACATTTCATAAATAAACTAAAAGACGAGCTAAAATATATCATAAAAGTCATAAACAAACAGTATACTTATACTACATTTAATAAAGCCCTATACGAGGAAGAAATCACCGTTCCTCTTGCCGAAAATGTGACCTTCAAAGGAATAATCGATAAGCTTCTTTATAAAGAAGAAGGGGACGAAACCCTCGTTGCTATTGTAGATTACAAAACTGGCAATCTCAAATTAAATCTCAACAATATCATTTATGGTCTTAGCCTCCAACTCCCTGTATATCTGTATTTAACCAAACATCAAACAAAGTTAAAAAATCCCCTCATCGTCGGCTTTTATCTTCAAAAAATACTCCATAATGAAATTTCACGTAGTGCCAAAAAAACATACCAAGAATTAA
This sequence comes from uncultured Bacilli bacterium, assembly GCA_934101865.1. Lineage (GTDB taxonomy): Bacteria > Bacillota_I > Bacilli_A > RF39 > UBA660 > UMGS2068. The sequence goes on from CAKOSA010000001.1 coordinate 109,346, forward strand.
AAGAAGAAAACCTCAAATTAGGAGGATATTCCTTAAATAATGAAAATATATTAGAAAAATTTGACACCAGCTATAATAATAGTAAGGTAGTGGCATCTCTAAAAACAACCGATAAAGGTTTCTATCACTATTCCAAAGTATTAAGTGAAGAACAAATAGATAAAATCATAGACATAACTGAGCAGGAAATACTTGAAACCAAAGACAATATCCAAGCCGGCCAGTTCCAAATCAATCCCAAAAAGATAGGTAAGAACAATTTAGGTTGTGAATATTGTCAGTATAAAGACATCTGTTTTATGCGTCCCGAAGACATAATTAACCTCGAAGAACACACCAATTTAGATTTTTTAGACTAAATCTGTAAAAAAATAAAAAAATTGCTAATTAATACTTGCATTTCTAAAAAAAATGTGTTATATTTAATTAGCAATGAGCATTTGGACCCTTAGCTCAGTTGGTTAGAGCACGCGGCTCATAACCGTGCGGTCATAGGTTCGAGTCCTATAGGGTCCACCATCTATGCGAGTGTGGCGGAATTGGCAGACGCGCTAGACTTAGGATCTAGTGGTATATCCGTGGGGGTTCAAGTCCCTTCACTCGCACCATTTAAGATTATTGTCCCTTAGCGTATAAGGGTTTTTATATTATATAATAAGGAAAGTGAAAAACTATGAACCCAGATATTAAGATTGAAACACCCAATCAAAATTTCAAAATGCGTGTGGCAGCCATTATCAAAAAAAATAATAAAATACTATTTACCAAGATGAATAACAACGATTTTTACTGCCTTCCGGGTGGCTATGCCTCCCTCGGAGAAACCACTAAGGAGGCCCTCGAACGAGAGTTACTCGAAGAAATAGGCCAGTTAGTAAAAGTAGAAACTTATCAAGGCTTTATTGAAAACTTTTTCCAAAATAACAAGCAAAAAAACATTCACGAACTATCATTCTATTATGAAGCATCATCCCAAAACCTTCCCGAAGAAAACTTCACCCACACAGAAATAGACCACGGCTTCGAAATAACTCAAAACCTCTTTTGGCTTGACATAAAAAGCCTAGATAACTATAATATAAAGCCCCAAGAACTAATTCAATTTTTAAAAGAAAATAAACCCCTTAATCATATCATAATAAATGAAACAAAATCCCAAGACATCTAAGTCTTTTTCTTTTTACCAAATTCAATTCCCCTTTATTAAGCCAATCCCATTATGCAACTCCCATAGGGAACCCCCAAAAATAAAAAAACAACCAAAATTTCCCTTTCGTTTGTATCCAAAATATGCTATAATGAAAAAAGAACAAAGCAGGTGATACAATGAATTATGTAATAGGCAAAGTAACCCATATAATCTTCCGCAACGAAATGAGTGGCTACACCGTCGGCGTCCTAAAAATCAAAGAAACAGACCTATCGGTGGCCAATACAACTCTCAATTTCGTTGGAAGTTTCCCCCAAATCAAAGAAAAAGAAACATATAAGTTTATTGGCGAATATAACAACCATACTAAATACGGAAAGCAATTTGCTGTCGAATCCACCGAAAATGTCCTTCCCACCCAAAAAGATGAACTAGTCGAATACCTATCCAGTGACATTTTCCCTATCGGTATCAAAACCGCTCAAAAAATAGTAGAAAGATTTGCTTCCGAAACCATAGAAGTAATCAAAAATGACCCCGATGCCCTAACCCAAATAAAAGGAATAACTTCCGCCAAAGCCCAAAAAATCCACGAAAAAATGCTCCAATACGACGCCACAAATCAAATCGCCCTAGATCTTGGCAAGCTCGGCTTCACGACCACCGAAACATTCGCCATAATTAAACGCTACGACACCCGTGCCCTCGAAAAAGTAAACGAAAATATCTATGAAGTTGGCGAAAAACTCGAAATCCCTTTCAATACTATCGATGAAATTGCCCTACGGGGTCTAAAAATCGAAACCACCGACCAAAGACGCATCCAAAGCACAATTACCCATATCATCTCCGAAATGACCTTTAATACCGGAGACACTTACGTGTTTTTGGAAGACCTAATCAAAAATCTCCTCATCGCCATCCCCACATTAAACGAAAATGATATAGAATACAATCTCCTTTATCTCGAAAAACAACAAAAAATAATTATAAAAGAAAAAGAAATACAACTAAAAAAATTCTATGATGCCGAAAAAAACATAAGTGATAGAGTAGCCCATCTCTTAAAACAAAAAACCAAACCCCAAAAAAACATAAATACCAAAATAAACTATCTAGAAATAAAAAATAAAATAACTTACGATGTCAGCCAAAAAGACGCCATATTAGGAGCCCTAAACAATAACATAATAATCATAACCGGCGGTCCCGGCACCGGCAAAACCACCATCGTCAAAGCCATAATATATCTCCTAAAAGAATTATACAAAGCAAGTGACGAAGAAATCGCTCTCCTCGCTCCCACAGGTCGTGCCAGTAAAAGACTAACCGAAAGCACCACCCTTCCAGCCCAAACAATCCATAGATACCTAGGTTGGGATAAAGACACCGGTCGCTTCGAAGCCGATATCTATAATCCCAATAAAGAAAAATACATAATAGTAGACGAATCCAGTATGATAGACACCATACTTCTATCATCCCTTTTTGACGGAACAAGAAAAGACGCCAAATACATATTCGTCGGCGACCACCACCAACTCCCTAGCGTTGGTGAAGGCCAAATCCTAAGAGACCTAATCGATTCCCAAGCAATAAAAGTCGTAAAACTAAATTGCCTCTATCGCCAAAATGAAGGATCCTATATAATCGATTTAGCTGACGAAATACGAAATAAAAAACTCAACCCCAATTTCACGACCATAAAAGCCGATTACAACTTTATCGAATGCCCATCTGACTATACCTCCGGCGTCATAACCACCGTCATCCAAAAAGCCCTCGAAAAAGGCTTCAAAAAAGAAGACATCCAAATCCTTGCCCCAATGTATAAAACCATTTGTGGCATCGATAACCTAAATAAACAAACCCAGTCCATAATGAATCCCCCAAGTCCCCATAAAAACGAAGTAACCACTGGCGATATAACCTACCGCGAAGGCGATAGAGTCCTCCAACTCGTAAATGACTCCGATAAAAACGTCTATAATGGTGACCTCGGCTATATAAAAACAATCCATAAAACCACCAAAACCACCGAAATAACTATTAACTTCGACGGAAATAACGTAACATATACACCCAAAGACTATCCCAACTTCACACACGGATACGCCATTTCCATTCATAAATCCCAAGGCGGAGAATTCCCCATAGTCATCATCCCATTCAGCAAATCCTTCAAAAGAATGCTCTATAACAAACTAGTCTATACCGCCGTAACCAGAGCAAAAAAAACACTCATTCTCGTTGGAGATAAAGAAGCCTTCATCTATGGCGTAAATAACGATTACGGAAATCGCAAAACAAACCTAAAAGAACAATTAAAAAGTATAAAAAAATAAAAACTACCCATACTAAAAACGGTACCAAAAGTACCTGTCATAGACTCTAAAAGGGGTGATAATGTGAATGCAAAAACCAGTATGGCTATGGTTGCCCTTGGAGTAGGGGGAACTCTACTATATCAAAACGTCAAAAACGGAAATATGAAAAAATGGGTAAGAAATATGAATAAAGCCAAAACAAAAGCCATCGAAGACTTAGAAGATATGATGTAATAAAAGTAAGCCACCCAAGGCTTGCTTTTTCTATACATTAATTACCTGTATAAAAAAAACCTTTCTATAACAAAATAAAAAGAAAGGAGAAAATATGGCACGAAATAAAGTAGAAATAAGCAATCTAAACACCTCAAATATAAAAGTATTAACCGACGAAGAGACCAAAAACCTCTTCCAAAAAATGAAAGAAGGTGACCCATTTGCCCGTGAAGATCTTGTAAACGGCAATCTCAAATTAGTACTAAGCTGTCTCAAAAAATTCTATGGCAAAGTAGATAACCTTGACGACCTCTTCCAAGTAGGTTGCCTCGGCCTCGTCAAAGCCATTGACAATTTCGATACCAATTACGACGTAAAACTCTCAACTTATGCCTGTCCAATGATTTGTGGCGAAATAAAACGCTACCTCCGCGATAACTCCTCCCTAAGAATTTCCCGCAGTGTCAAAGATATCGCTTACAAGGCCCTAAAACTAAAAAACGAACACATCCTCACCACCGGCAAAGATATGCCTGACAAAGACGTAGCAGCAGCCCTTGGCGTTACCGAATACGATGTTACAAGTGCCCTTGAGGCCCTACGGGAACCCGTTAGTATGTATGAACCAATATACAACGACGGTGGCGACACTATCTATCTTTACGATCAATTAAAAGACAAAGAAAAAGACTACGATCTCGATTATCATCTTGCTCTAAATAAAGCAATGGATAAATTAAAAGATAGAGAAGTCCATATCCTAAATGAAAGATACATAGTAGGCAAAACCCAAATGGAACTCGCTAGCGAACTAGGAATATCCCAAGCTCAAATATCAAGAATAGAAAAAAATTCCATAAAAGTCCTAAGAAAGTATATAAAGTAATATACTTAAATAGGTGATACTATGTACTTATCAGAAATACAAAAAAAAGAAATAATAAATATCGATACTGGCAAAAAAATAGGCACTATTATAGATGTAATAGTAAATGAAGATGGACAAATAAAATCCCTTCTTCTCGAAGAAAGAAATCGCAAAAAATTTTCCATTAAAGAAGAATACGAAGTAAGGTGGAATCAAATAATCAAAATAGGAGATGACATTATTCTCATAGGTCCTTCGACCTATAATAAAAAAGAAAATCTCGGAATGTAAATGGATCTCTTAAAACGAAAATTTCCCAAATAACAATTTTTTTCTAGCCACCAAATAAATATCCAAAAGTGATATCTAAAATCAATATTCAAAATCGATACTAAAAATCAAAAACTAATATCAATAGCCAAAATCAATATTTAACATCAATATCTAACAACAATAGCCAAAGTCACATCAAATCGAGCCCTAAAAAAAGTATAAAAAGATGGTAGATGATGTGAACCCCATTTAGGCGACATAGGCGACATAGGCGACATTGATAAAAAAGTATAAAAGATAATAGATAATAATATGTATAAAAAGTCTTAAAATAATGAACAATACGCATAAAAAAATATGTCGTAGCACTTGCATATATGATGGTGCTATATAATAGTACTATATAAAGGATTTAAAAAGTTATATATTAATAAGGATAGAACTAAGTATGGACCTATCCATAAAAATAGAATTACACATAATAAATAATATCTGTCGACTACAAGAAAAAATATAAAACTAAGTCATAAACAATTTTCAATTATAACTAGGTCGTATTAAGTTTTTTCAAGTTTGAAAAACATCAAAAATTGAACAGCACCCCTTAGAGTAGACATTATAAAAAAAGCGGTTCATTTCTGATGTGAACCCCATTTGGAAGACATCATAAAGCCTAGTTTTTTTTAGATATTTACAAAATAAAACTTGCACCATTTTTCAATTATATATATGTATAGAAAAAATCACCATTTTTCTTCCAATATCCTACTATCCCTTATATTATCTAGGCTAATTCCATTATTAAAAATATAATCCAATAATATAGATGTATAATATTCTTTTTTATATCAAATTTAAGTATTATAAATACCCAAAAAAATATTTAAAAAAAATAAAAAAATAACAAAAAAATACTTGACATAATTTATAATAGTGTGATAAAATGCAAATGAACTTGACCGGCAATTTCAAAAAATAAACATTAAAAAAAATAATTATGGGGGTGATGAAAATGTATAAAGCATACAAATTTAGATTGTATCCAACTAATAATCAAAAAAACACAATAAATCAAACATTTGGTAATTTACGTTTCATATATAACTATTATGCAAACAAAATTCAAACTCAAGGTTATAAATCAGTCTATAACAATTATAATGATTGCGAAAAGGAATTACTACATAAGTATCCATTTCTGGAACAAACAGATAAAAAACTCATTAAAAAGGTTCTTTACAAATTAGATGACAACTATAAGAAAAATCATTATAAAGGAATAAGCACCATAAAATACAAAAGCAAGTATGATAAAAATAGTTATACAATTCCTGTATTTTATACTTATAACAAAAATTTAAAAGCAAAAAAATGTAATATCAATCTAAATTTGTCCAATCAAACCCTTGAATTACCACAAATCGGCACTCTAAAAATACGAGGCTATAAAAATAAACTCAAAGTAAATGGTGAAATAAAAAATGTAACCATCACAAGAGAAAAAACAGGTAAATATTACATCATAATTCTTTGCAACATCTCAAATTTACCAAAAGTAAATCCAAACACCATTGTCGGCCTTGATATAGGTATAAAAAAACTAGTAACAGCCTCGGACGGCATAGTTTATACCAATAATAAATATATAAAAGAATATGAAACCAAAATAAAAAGAGAGCAATTCAAACTCTCCAATAAACAAAAGGGCAGTAAAAATTATTATAAAAATATAAATAAATTAAATATTCTTTATACAAAATTAAGAAATGCCCGAAAATATACAACTCACAAAATAACTAAGGAAATAACTGATAATTATGACATCATAGTTACAGAAACTTTAACCACCAAAAAAATGATTATGAATAAAGATAGTAACTTATCAAAGAATATAACAGATGCAACATTCAGTGAAATAATAAGAGAACTAGAATATAAATCCAAAGAAAAAGGCAAATATCTCTATAAAATAAAAGC
>CAKOSA010000002.1 GCA_934101865.1 uncultured Bacilli bacterium
AGCAGGTAGAGCATTTGACTTTTAATCAAAGGGTCTGGAGTTCGAATCTCCAACGGGACACCATTTTATTGTTTACTGAACTCTTAGAGATAAGAGTTTTTTATTATATTATATAGTGCAATACAAAAAAGACCCCATAATATAAATCCCCATCTCTTCCCTCTCCGAAACAAGATTTATATTACAAAGGTCTTTTTCTTATCTCACCTTAAAGCATCTTATATACTTTCGCTATTTTTTCATCCTCTTCACTTACCCTATATATAGCAACCTCGCTATCCCCATCCATAACAAGAGCCATATCTCCCTCAAAAAATTTCTTCATCTTACACCCATTTCTAATCTTAAAAAGCATATCCTCACTCACCCATACCTTCGGAATATCAAGAACCTCCCCAATCTTCCTCAACTCAAAATTCCCCCTCTTAATATCCTCGATAGAATACGCCCCATTTAGCCCAAAATTCCCCTGCCTAATTCTCCTCAGCTCCATCATTGTTCCATAACTACCAAGCCTCTCTCCAATATCCCTAACCAAACTCCTAATATACGTTCCCTTACTAACCTTGCACCTAATATCAAACTCTATATGATTTTCACACATCTCAACATCGCTAATAAGAGCAAGCTCATATATCGAAACCATCCTCTTCGGTAGCTCCACCACTTCTCCCCGTCTCGCACTCTTATAAAGCCTCTTCCCATTAACCTTAACAGCACTATAAATAGGAACCACTTGCTCATACTCCCTAGGAAACTCCCTAATAACTCTCTCAATATCCCCTTTCGTATAATCAAAACGACCCCACTTTACAATATCCCCCTCCATATCCAAAGTCTCCGTCTCATAACCAATAATAACCCGTGCCTCATATACCTTATCATATCCCGTAATAAGCTCACTAACTTTAAGCCCCTTACCAACACCAACTACCATAACTCCCGTGGCAAGTGGATCAAGCGTCCCCGTATGACCAACCCTCTTCGTTCCAAGCACGCCACTAACAATATTCACAACATCTCTACTCGTATAACCCTTATCCTTATCAATAACAACTAACCCATTCACACCAAATACTTCCTAACCTCTTCGATAATAGCCTCTTTCGCCTCACTAAACGGAAGGTCAATATTACATCCCGCCGCGTGCTTATGACCGCCACCACCAAAACTACTAGCAACCTTGCTAACATCAATATCCGTGTTACTCCTAAGGGAAATCTTGTACGTCTCCTCTTCTCTAAGAAAAATCGAAACCTCAACACCCTCAACACCCTTACCAATATCCACAAGCCCTTCGTGGTCACCAAAAACCGCTCCTACATTAGAAACATCTTCCTTACTAACATAACTAAACGCAATTTTCCCATCACACAAAAACTCAAGTCTATTCACAACCATCTTAAAAAGCTCAAACCTTGCCATACTCTTCGTCTGCATCAACTCCGTATAAACACGTGAAATCTCGGCCCCTGACTTATATAAAAAACTCGCCACATCAAACGTAACATCATCAACATCACTATTCTTAAAACCATTAGTATCCGTAATAATCCCCGTAATAATCGCATTCCCAATCTCCCTTTCAATAGTTACGCCAAGCGTTCTAAGAATATCAAAAACCATCTGTGAACAAGAACTACACTCCCTTATATAATTAACACTTCCATATCCCTCATTACTAATATGATGGTCGATAACAAGACTCTTTCTAGCACTCCCAAAAACATCACTAACCTGTCCAATCCTATTCAAAGAAGCACAATCCACTGTAATAGCCAAATCATACTCCCTCAAACTATCCGTAATAACCTCATCAAGACCATTAAGATAAGAAAAAATCTTTGCCCACTCCGGAATAACAACATCTACATCCTTACCCATATCCCTCAAAGCCAAATACAAAGCCAAACTACTCCCAATCGCATCCCCATCAGGCTTTTCGTGAGTAAGAATAACCACACTATTACTACTATTAATTAAATTAGTTACTTCCCCCATCTTCATTAATCCTTTCTATAATATTATCAATCTTCTGACCATATTCAATCGACTCATCATACTCAAAAATAAGAACCGGCATCTTTCTAATAATCATATTCTTCGCAACAAGCGACCTAATATAACCACTCGCCCCATTCAAAGCATCAAGCGTCTTATCCCTATCGCCAAGCGTCGTAAAATAAACCTTCGCAAACGACAAATCATTCGTAATCTTACAAGACGTAAGCGTCACAAATTTAATATCACTATCATTAATCTCATTCTCCAAAATCTTACTAATCTCCCCCAGCATAATATTGCCAAGTCTATCAATCTTTACATTCATTTTCTACACTTTCCTTTCCTATCACCATAAATAATGTTCGTTTTAAGCACCAAAACAAGTACAATAATAAGCAAAATCGAATAAATAATAATACCCAAAATCTGGTCCTTTAAAACATATACAATGGACGCTATCGCGAACAAAATATCAATAAGATAAATAATTAACACAACATTCCTGTGACTAATATTAAGCCTAAGTAATTGATGATGCAGATGATTCTTGTCCGGCATCGTAATCGGCTTATGATTAATAATCCTTCTAACTATCGCAAAGAACGTATCCATAATCGGTATGGCTAGAAGAAGCATTGGAATAATAAGGCTTGTCATTGTTACATTCTTAAAACCAAGCAAACAAATAATAGAAATAATATAACCAAGAAACATACTACCCGAGTCTCCCATAAATATCTTCGCCGGATAAAAATTATGAACTAAGAAACCAAGCGTACTACCAAACATAATCAAACACAAAGTAATCTCTAAGTCCATTGGCATACCCATTAAAATAGCAATAATTGCAATAGTCAAAAAGTAAATTGCACTAATACCACTCGCTAGTCCATCTAATCCATCAATTAAGTTAATGCAGTTAATAATACCAACTATAAATAAAATCGTCAGCGGATAACTAAAAATACCAAAATTAAGATATATCCCAAAGAAACTAACATCCCTAAGCAGTATTCCTCCATAAATAGACACAATCATCGCACTAACAATCTGCCCAGCAAGCTTATACCTAGCTGGAACCGGTTTAACATCATCAATAGCTCCAATCAAAATAATAATAAAACTCCCAATCAAAATAGCATTCATAATAATAGAATGAGCTCCAAAAAGCATATACCCAAACAAGAACCCAAAGTAAATACCAATACCACCTAATCTCGGAATAGGCTTCGTATGAACTTTCCTCTCATTAGGAATATCCATTGCCCCAACGTGTAAAGCAATTCTCTTTATAATTGGCGTTATAATTAAAGTAAATACAAACGTAGTTATAATAATCCAAAGTATTCTCTCTAACTGCATACAAGCACCTCACTTAACAATATATATTTTACCAAATTTTTAATAAAATGTCATTAATTTTCCCCGTTTAAAAAGAAAAAGCAAGTAAAAACAACCATTTTCCACCTATCCTAGCATAAATAGCATTATATTTTCCTTGACTTTCCCCCTCATATTTGTTACCATATAAAACTAAGAAAGGACGATAATTATGATAAGAAAAGCACATTACATATTAAATATAACTGAACAAATCGTAACCATATACGATAACATCTTCATAGAAGGACTTGATGAAGAAACCTACCATAAATGGAAAGAAAGATATAACCTAATGACCGAAATAGAAAACAATTTCTATAACTCACTCTCTAAGGAAGAAGCCCCTGAACTATACGAACTAATAGATAACGCTATTGTTAAAGATATGCCCTTTGAAATGTTTAAAAAATACATAAATATGAAAGAAAGAATAAAATTAAAACTAAGAAGAATAATAGGAACCGAACTCGTACTTAACGATGATGAACAAGATTTAGCAAGTATCCTTCCTCACATCCCCATCCATAAGCTAATTACTCTCCTCGAAGCCCTTGAAACAGACAAAAACCTAATTATGTTAGAAAAACTCGAAGAAGAAAATCCCAACTCCAAAAATAGATTTGCCCTTTTCATCCCCTCTCTTGAAAGAGAACTACTAAAAAATAATGGAAAATTCACCCCTACTCCTTACCTAACAGCAAAATTTACATCTGAACTTCTAGGCCTTACTGAAAAAGACTATAACAGTATTAAAAACTACTATTACTTATCAGAAATAGAAAAAGTATTAATAGATATCACTTATCTAAATAAAACAACCACCGATATAACCATAAAAAATAACCTTATGAAAGTATATTTAGAAGATATAAAAACCTCCTATACCCTATTAGGTAGCCAAGAAAACGCCCATATAGATATAGAAAAAGACATCTTAGATAATAATGGAAATTTCCAAAAAATAGTATCTCCATTAGCCATCTCCCAAATAAAAAGAGCAATGACTGCCGGAGCAGAAGAAAGAAAAAAACGCTTTAACGTCTCCCTTACCCTTAAACGTTAGAGCCCTTTTCTTTCTTTTTAATATACTCCTCAGCACATTCCTTATCATCAAAATGATACGTATCCTCTAAAATAATCTGATAATCCTCGTGCCCCTTCCCCAAAATAAGCAAAATATCCCCCGCTTCTAGCCTATCAATCCCCGCTTCTATCGCCTCTTTCCTATCATAAATAACCACATAATTATCCCTACTAACACCCGCTAAAATATCACCCATAATCCTCTTCTCATCCTCACCTCGCGGATTATCGTTCGTAAAAATCACAAAATCCCCGTACTCGGTCGCACTACGCCCCATAATCGGCCTCTTCTTCCTGTCCCTGTTGCCCCCACAGCCAATCACCACCACAATCCGGCCCGCACACATCTTCCGAAAGCCCGCAATCACATTATTAACTGCATCTGGTGTATGGGCATAATCCACTACAATAAGTGCCCCATTATACCCAATCATATCACACCTGCCCTTCGGGGCCTGTAACTTAGAACTAACCTCTGTAACCCTATCAAGGCTAACACCAAAACAATCCATCACTGCTACCGCCATTAAATAATTATATACATTATATAAATTTATCAAATTAATATGAACCCTATACTCCCTATCCCCTATACCAAAGACAATATCCGAACCCTCAAACCCATTCTTATAACTAATAATCCGGTAATCACCATTCTTACCCACCGTCTTATAATTATTTCTCATAAAATACTTACCATAATAACTATCCCCATTTACAATTATCGTTCCATCCTCTTTAAAATAATTAAATATTTTAAGTTTAGATTGCAAATAATTACCCATCGTCTTATGATGGTCCAAATGATCCTCCGTTAAATTAGTAAAAACAAGTACATCATATTTAAGCCCCTCTACCCTTCTATAATCAAGCGAGTGGGAACTAACTTCCATAACCACATACTCCATATCATTATCATAAGCATCCATTAAAAGATTATAAATTTCTAAAATATCCGGCGTTGTATTAGAAAGATTCTTTATCTTCTTACCCCTATAATACCCAATCGTACCAATGTAGGCACATTTAATATCCAAAAGCCACATTAAACTATAAATAAGAAAACAAATAGTCGTCTTACCATTCGTACCCGTAACACCAATAAGTTTAAGCTTACTTACCCTATCAGAGCATTCCTTTTCCAAGAAATCACACAAAAACTGATACGTATCACTTACAATAATTTCATTTTTGAGACCCTGCGATTTTTCCAAAACTACATAACTAGCACCCCGATTTATAGCATCCTCAGCATAACTATGCCCATCTACTCTATGCCCCCGTAGGGCCACAAACCAGTCCCCCCTATTAACCATTCTACTATCACTCTTAATAAACATTCACTTCACCTCTAATCTATAATATGCCTAAAAAAAAAGCACGCTACAACCTTTAGCGTCCCTATCTATAAATATCCCTAATATCACTAATCCTAATCTTTTCATTATCAAACGTAAGAAGATTCCCCCCACTCTTACCAATAATCCTTTTCTTAAATGTACCCTTATCCGTAACAATCGTAACATCAGCCTTATAAATATAATCACTACTATTAAAAATATCATTAATTTTTCTCTTAATATCAAACTCATTAAATAACTTCTTCTCTCTATCTACCCCAATTTCTCTATCACTACTATCCCTATTCAAAGTAGAAAAAACCCTCTCATTATTATCCGTATCACTCTTAATATTACCCCTATACATTTCCGGAAGTTTTTCGTTCATTTCACCATCTCCTATTACATTATATATAACAAATATTAAAATATTAACAAAATATATATATTATTCTTAAAAATTGTGATAAAATATAAATAAATGGAAAGGAGTTAATAATGAAAAACATATCAAAATACAAAGTAGAGAAAGGAATATACATACCCATAATCTTATTTTTTCTAATAAGTATTGTAACCATATACTGTACAAAAAGCCTACTACCCAGTGAATATTCACTCCTTTGGATTAAACAAATAGCTTGGTATACAATCGGTATAACAATTGCCTTTATAATGATGAAACTAGGAAATAAATTCCTCTATAATAATGCGTGGCTCTTTTATTTTATCGGTGTCCTCCTTCTATTATTAGTACTATTCTTTGGAACCGATATAAATAATGCTCGGTGTTGGTTTAAAATACCCTATCTAGGAACCTTCCAACCAAGTGAATTTATGAAAGTATTTCTAATTATAATACTATCAAAGCAAATAACTGACTTTAATGAGCGGTATGATAACCCTGAGGTGGTGGATGAATTTAAATTCATAATAAAAATACTAATACTAGTATTAATACCATCCATATTAACATTTATAGAACCAGATACAGGAGCCGTTATAATGTATATAATAATAACATTTGTAATGCTCTTTATTGGAGGATTTAGAAAAAGATGGTTTATACTAACATTACTTGCTCTAGTAGTTATGCTCGGAGGTATCATCACCCTCTATAAAATAAATGGTGATTTATTCATAAAAATATTTGGAACAAGCCTATTCTATCGAATGGATAGAATATTCAATTGGACTAGTAGTAGTGGACTTCAACTAAGAAATTCCCTCATAGCAATAGGTTCGGCCGGTGCCTTTGGACACGGTTTCAACCATACACCAATATATTTTCCAGAAATGCAAACCGACTTCATATTTGGGGTCTTTGCTTCTAACTTTGGTTTATTTGGAAGTCTCCTCTTAATAACACTAATCGTTACTTTCGATATAAACCTAATTTCTACCGTTAATAAAACTAACAGTATGTATGATAAATATGCTATTGGTGGTATCATTGGTGTTCTACTCTTCCAACAAATATACAACATATCAATGACCATAGGTCTACTGCCTATAATGGGAATAACCCTCCCGTTCTTATCTTACGGAGGGTCCAGTCTACTTTCCTATATGCTCCTTCTTGGAATAATCTTCAACGTAAGTAATGGCAGTCTTAGATATACAAATTAAAACTCCCGAAGGAGTTTTTTCTATTTATATATTTATATATTTATATATTTACATATCTATTTCTACTCATATAGTTCATATATAGCATTAGGATCATTATTAAGAACTTGCACAAACTCATATACATTTTTCCTCGTAAGAAGATTAATAAAATTCCTATAAGAATGGAGAAACAAGTCTAGATGTAACACTAAAATACTGTCCCGCGTATCAATCCCAATATTCCGCATATAACTGTAAATCATCTTAACATTGTTACTATTGTCCTCTAAGCACTTCGTAACCGCGTCCCCATAAATACTTTCAAGCTCATCTATGGCACTCTCACTAACCCCCAAATCTCTAAGCATATCCATTATTTACCACTCCTTCTAAGAGTTTTTACATTTTCACTATCGTGGGCCATATCCCTACTGCCCCCTCTAATTTCCTTATCAATTCTCTCTAATTCATCCTTAGTTAAAATACTATTTCTTGTAATAGCCACAAAGATACCATCTAAGTTACCAAGTCCATTACTAAGTAAAGTCTCAAACACTCTAAGAACCTTTAACCTTGATATCATAACCCCATCTATATCATATAAATACTCACTTACTTTATAAGCATCATCCAGTTCCCTTATATAAATATTATTTAAAGATATACTCGTAATATTATCATTCTCATTTTCCGTTATTAACCTATCATATTCATCATACTTCGTAACATTTTCCTCATAATACTTATTACTATAATTCTCATATCGACCCATCTCACTAAGAATAACACCCTTTTCCCCATCTCTTTTTGCAAAAGCAATATCACTAGTCTTAACAATTAATCCCATATCAAGCATATCTCTTGTGTCAATAGCTAGTATCTTACCATCCACACTACCAGATTTAATGTTAGATACATATCCCTTCAATCTATAATACTTCCTTTTATCCCCATCAGGCTCCCTAAAATATATACTCTCACCCCTCTTATTATATAACTTAATAAGAGCAAGAGTCATATTAATATTATCTACACTCCTACAAGTTGTCGAAAATCCTCCCTTAAACAAATACTTATCGTGGCCAAGTTCCCTGAAAACATCAATAACATCCAAAGAATTATTACCCATAAAACAAGAGAGTACTCCAAAATAATTATCTTTCGTAGCTCCATATAATTTAAACTTCTCTAATCTCTTTTTAAATGAACGGGCACTACATTGCACAAATATACTTCCGCACTTCTCTATCATAGCATTAAGGTCAGCATCCTTATCTTCACTCTTAATAATATCCCTTATAGCTATATAATTACCAAATGCACCCCTCTCGTCTATATTACCAAAATTATCAGCACCACTTTCTTTTTTCTTTCCCTTATCATATACCTTATTACCTTCAACAAATAAAGGATAATAATCAACATAATTATTAAATATTTCACTAAGATTATAATTATCACTACGCAAATTAGCCTTCATATCAGCCTTAATATTATCAAGTATATTCTTTACAATCTCCCTCGTGGAAAGGACAAATATCTTGGCAAGCTTAGCACTCTGTTTCTTATCGTTATTAAGCTTAATATCCTGCATAGCTACAAGAATTTCTTCCATATTTTCAAGATTACCATACTTAACTATTCTATCAATATCCCCGTTCTTAAAGATACTATGAATATCATATCCATACTTACTAAATAAAGCCTGAACATCCTCTACATTAATATTGCTAACATTAACAACATCAATAACTTCACTATCTTCCTCAGTTTCAGATACTTCCTCAGTTAAAGTCTCAGCCTCGATTTTAAACGCTTGACTATTAATCTCTCTAATAATCTCAATCTTATCTTTAAGAGGAATATTCATACCCTTAACAAAATCAAGAAGTCTAACCACATCATCAAAACCAATTTTTCCCCTAATAATTTCTTTTATGTTATTGTACTCTCCGAGGGCACTTTCGAGCTTAGTACCATCTCTTAGTTCTTTTTCCAAAAACTCAAGCTTTTCACCTAAAATCTCACTATACTTTTTACATATCCCAATAATTTCCAAAGATTGCTTATTATCAATATAGAACATATTATACATAGTTTTAAGTTCTTTAAGTCTTTTAACATCTTTAATAACACTCTCGGTGTCTCCAAAAACATTTTCTAAAAGACCCAAATTAATACTAAAAGCTAAATTAACGTTCTTAGAGTTATCCACCCCTTTAAGTTCTAAAAGAAGTTTATTATAAATATCTCTCCTCTTTTCAAGGTTAGCCCTATCATCGTTCATCTTTGTAATCTCTTGTTCTAACCTAACAATTTCTTTATCAATAACTTTCAGAAATTTTTCCATATTATCTTACCTCCCCTCTATCAATACCCCTTGTAGGGTCCTCATTTAACCCAGATATAATCTTATAACTTTCATCAATTAAAGCCTTAGCTTGTTCAAATCCTTCTGGTGTAAAATCATTATAAAATAATTTATTAATGTCTCTAATATCACCAATACTACTAGCAATACGACTATGGAAAGAAGAATAAACCTCTCGACTATTACCGTGCTTTATCATTGCCCCAATTAATAAAATAATCTTAATATCATTATCATTACCATAATGTTTTCTTAAAAGTTCTCTATTATTTTGGGACATTGATACATAAGAGTATGCAAATCTAATATCACGATTACGATAAGTCCTAGGACTAACTTCATCAGCATAGTCAGTAATTCCACTACCCTGTTTAGGAGGAAGTATCTTGTGGTCTCTAGCTGTAATTCCCAAAATATAATCTTTACTATAAAAACTCTTTAAGCCCGTTGCTAAATCACCAAGACATTTCCTATCTGTATCCATAATTTCCTTTTTATCATTTACAATAGTGCCACATACCTCTCCCCGATAGGGCAAAAATACAACCAAATTCTTCCCACTACTAAGTCCCTTATCTCCACTAATATCGAACTCTTTATCACTACTTTGTTCCTTCTCATCATCTTGCGTATTGAAATTCCTAATCCCTTCTTTAAAGCTCTCAACATCATTTTTAAACTCAGGATAAGCCTTTCTAATTCCCTTAACAATATTCCAAATATCTTCCTTAGCAATATCGAATTCATCAGGAGAATTATCCAGATTAACAGCCAAATCATAAGCTGCCTCATAGTCATCATATAATTTTTTAAAACTAGAAATAGAATTACTAAGCAAACTAACCATATCCCAATAATCTTCGTTGGTAGTATTTTCCGCACTACAAGTCTCATAAATAGCTATAGCCTCATCTATCTTTTTCTTATAATTACTACGTTCATTAGCATTAAGATTACCAGAACTAATCATACCTTGCCTACTATTCTTAATCTTATTTTCCTTTTCTTTCTGTTCATTATAAACTCGATATTCGTTCAAAATATGCTTATAAATAGCAAATATTTCTTGGACATTATCTTCCGTATATTCCGTTTCTAGTAAGTTGCACAAATCAACATAAATAATAGCCCATTTACTACTACCATTACTGTCATAAACACTTTCTCTACTAGCAAGAGATAAATCTGCATCCTTTAAAGCCTCTTTATATAAAGGAAGATACTCATCATCACCATAAATACTTTCCAGTTTATATCTAAGTTTTTTAATTTTCTTCAAATCCTTATTTTTACGATTATTAAGAATAACAGAAGTAACTTCCCTGTTCTCTTTCTCTGGAACATCCTCTTTAATATCTTCCTTTACAGAAGTATCACTTAAATCATTTACGGGAGGCTCTTTATCAGCATACACCTTTTGCAAATTTTCCTGAACCATAGTAACTATTAAAGCGTCTTCAATATTAACATTCGAATTAATAAACTCCTCTCTAAGTTTTGCATTAGCTATACTAACATTAACAATAAATTCCAATTTAAGACTATCATTAATATCAAGATTATTAATAAAATCAATAACCATATTAAGTTCATCTTCTTTAAGAAAATCTCCTCTATTAATCATATCTTTAACTTTTTTATACTCATAACTAGCTTCAAGCTTCTTATTATCAATTAACTCCCTAAGTTCCCTAGTTTTCTTCTCATAGTCACGAACGTAGTTCTCAAATCTTCTAATAAAAGAACTAACCGTCTCTTTGGAAATAGCAACTTGTTGGTCCTCAGTTTCCATTTTGGAAATACGCAAAATATTATTATAAAGCTCACTAATATTATTAACCGTTGGCATATACTCGTGAATAATATCCGATAACTCTTTATCAAAAATATCATCATTATCTATATCATCAATCTCCCGAATATCTTTTCTTTGCTTTAACTCCTCTAATACTCTCTTTATCTGTTCAAGACGCACACTTAAACTATTTAAAGATTGTCCCCTATCGTCGACTAAGCCACTATACCTCTTCTCTATTTCCTCTATCTTATTATCAAGGTAATTATTAAATTCTTCAAAATTATTCATCATTTCACCCTTCCTATCCTATTCACTTCTTCTTCTTGTTTTAACCTTTTTCATTTCCATACTAATAAGCCTTGTTTCCTCCTTAGCAACTTCTAAGGATGTATTCAAAAAAGCAATATCCATACCAAGAAGAGCCTCAATTCTAACAATCTCCTTCTTAATAAGTTCTTTCTTATCCTCATAATCCGTCCTATACAATTCTTTAAGACCTGCTAATGTTTTCCTCGTAAAATCGTCCGTACGACTATAACGATTTATCCTTATAAACTCAACTCTAATCCTTTCCTTTTCCGGTAGGACCTTACCACCAATAGTAAAAACTCTCTCCTCTATTTCCTCTAAATCACTTCTGCTATAAGCATTAACCTTAGATAGACATAACCAAATATTCATAAGAATTCTCTTCGTATTACCCTTAGCATACCTAATATACCGCCTTATATCATTCAAATAAATATCGCCCCTATTCTCAAAATAACTATCATTAGTAAGCTCATCATCTTGTACTTCCCCCTCATCTAGATCTTTTTCGGCCTCTCCCATTTCTCGTTCTTCTCTGTCTAAATCCTCCTTTATAAGATCATCTACCCTAATACCAGGTAGGTCAGGTCTTTCCCTAAGAATTTCCGCCGAAGCATATTTCATATTAATATCGCCCCATATCTCAGCAGCCGCATTATATATCCTCTTATCAATATCCTTTACATTCTTAATTTGCCTTTCGATCGCCTTTTTACTAGGCTTCATACCCCCATAATAATTATCATTTTTCCCCATAACAATCCATCCTTTCTCTTCTATCTATACAACTATTATAACATAAATATTGCAGAAAAAAAAGAAAAAATGCTCACCTTACATTTTCTCTTTAAAACCCTACTTGTCCTGTAAATCAACCTCACTAATAACCGTAATAATCATTGGCCTGTTCCCCGTAGCCTGCGATAAATACTTAGACAAGTCCTCTCTAATCGTATTCTTAATCTTCATATACTCAACAAACCCGTTCTTAATATTATCATTAATAATCCTTGTACAAATCCCCTTCATCTCGTGCAGAAGCTCCTCACTTTCCTTAACATAAATAAATCCCCTCGTAAGAATTTCTGGCCCTGCAATAATAGCCTTGTTCTTCTTATCCAAACTAGCACTAATAATCACAATCCCATTATTAGACAAAAGCTCCCTGTCTTTAAGAACAAGCTCACCAATATCATCCGAACTCTCTCCATCAATAAGAATCTCTCCCGCTTCAACTCTCTCAAAATTATTAACAATCTTACCACCCACAAAAGTAGCAACATCACCATTACCTTTAAGAAGAATATTATCCTTAGGAATACCAACTGCCTCCGCTAGTTCCGCATTAATAAACAAATTCTTGTAGTCTCCCTTTATAGGAAAATAATACTTAGGATTCATAAGTTCAATCATCATCATC
This sequence comes from uncultured Bacilli bacterium, assembly GCA_934101865.1. Lineage (GTDB taxonomy): Bacteria > Bacillota_I > Bacilli_A > RF39 > UBA660 > UMGS2068. Next base: position 13,320 of record CAKOSA010000002.1, read on the forward strand.
AAATCCTCACTAGAAGCGTGATGAGATAAATATCTCTTCGAAGGAAGTGTAACCACATTAACACCAAGTTTAGCAAAATCATCTAAAATCCTCACGAAAGTCTTTTCCATCCCCTCATAAACCGGTGTTGCCAAAAAGACCGTATCACTCTTCCTAAGCTTAACAAACTTATCATAACCATTAACAATCTTATTAATCGTAAAATAAGGCTTTTCCCTCTCATTAGAATTAAGAATAACAACATTATCATCATTAATATTAGATAAATCCCCAATCACATTCTTACCCGCATCAAGGTATCCATTACTAGTAGCATAATTAATAATATTTTGAAGTCTCTTACCCATAACAACAATCTTACGGTCTGTCTTTGATACTTCATTAAATAACTCTTGTATTCTATATAAATGTGAATTCAAAACATTAAAAATAATTCTACCATCACTTTTTGATAAAGTCTCACGAATAAGATTACTAATCCTGTGATTAGGAGCAGTATGCCCAACCTTCTCTGAATAAATACTCTCAGCAAGTAAACAAAGAACACCTTGCTTTCCAATATAAGCGAGCTTACCAATATCAGTTTGATAACTACCTCTCATTAAAGCATCAAATACAAAATCTGATGCGTAAAAAATAACCCCTTGATCCGTATAAATAGAGTATCCAAAATTCTCTGGAATACTATGCGATAAATTAACAGGGAAAATCTTAACCTTACCAAATACTTCGGGACTATTAGCTTTCATTTCTTTTAAAGATTCCGTACTAATAGAACTCATATCAAATTCTTTTCTAACCATATCCAAAGTGAACTTAGAGCCGTATACAGGAACTAGTCCAATAATAGAAATAACATTAGTTAAAGCTCCAATATTCTCATCGTGAGCGTGAGTTAAAAATATTCCCTTTATCCTTTCCTTATTATCCTTTAAATAATTAACATTAGGTATAATATAATCAATTCCTAACGTATTTTCATCTGTATATTTTAGTCCGGCATCAAATACAAATATACTCTTATCTACTTCGACAACATACATATTCTTGCCGTTTTCATTAAGTCCGCCTAAACTAAAAATCTTAATTTTACTCATATTTCTCCTTTCGTTAATAAAGTATAAAGACTTATATATTATAGCATTAATATGGGGAGAAGTCAAATTATATGTTATGGTTTCCCTATCGGGGGCAAGAAAAAAGTATAAGGTAATATAGAGCTTATACTTTAATATATGTTACTATCTACTAATCGTATAGGGATTTTCATAAGATCCGTCACCGCCGGTTATATATACATCTGGAGTAAGATAGAAAGTCAAGATAATATCACCTTTCCAATAAGGATCACATTCGGTTATTTCACCCTCAAAACCAAGAATTGTTGAATTATCCGTTGCATTGAGAAACAAATACTGATTAGTGGATAAACCATTATTTATACATTTACTATTATCATTATCATTATTCAATCTCATAAAATCATTATCAATACAGTCTAATCCTCCTGTATACCCATAATCACTGGGATAAAGTAAACCTATATACCCATCCCAATAAGTAGCACCACCATTATTAACTTTATTTGTTCTTTCCATTTCATAATACAAATTAGGAGTTGAAGATCCAACACCACCTCCCAAATAGTATCTACTTTTATCTACATACTTTCTTTCGGTATCATTTAATCCCGTCTTTCTAAAACAGACATTTACAGGATTAACACTACGATTATAATATATGCCTGTTTTACCATAAAGCCATTCATTATTAAGAAGTTTCATTATGCTACTACCATTATCTAAACTGTCACTATAATTGCCATTCGTAGGAGTAGCCCAAACAGTATTATAACTTACCTTTCCATTAATAACTTTATAATCCCAGCTAAATGCTCTAATAAAATCACATTCTGAGGAATTATAATCAGTTGTGAGGACTGTTAAAACTTTAATACGATTTTTACCACTTAATTCTTCATAAATACTACCTATTATTGTTACTAGATTTTCATCCGGACAAGTAGAATTTCCCTCCTTATCAAGACAAATTAAATTATTAATTTCATCATATTTACTACCCTAATATCTGAAATCATCACTTGCTGAAATTTCACTACCAGTAACACTAGAACTTGCCGAAATTGCATCATGATGCAATTTATAAACGTGACTGTTAGAAATGTCTGCCAACTTACTTATATATTCTGTAGCACTACACCCATAATCACTACTAATACTTTTTCGTTCATTATTCTTTTTCTTACCACTGAGTAACCTTATATCTATATTACCACTTATAGTTTTTCCTCCAATATCACTAGATAAAGCCTCAGATAAATCACACTTGGTTATATCTTCCTCATTACAACTTTCACTCATCCATAATATAAATACATACTTATCAGCATCATTATCATATTTAACTAAATCCTGTTGGGTATCCGTTAAAGTTAATTTATTACTAAGAACATCACCATCAAATTCTGGTGATAAATTTCCACTAGTAAGTAATTTACTATTTTTATACAAATTCCATTTAATATTCTTATTTTTAAGAGAGCATTCCGCATCTAAATTTAAAATTACATCATATATAATGTTATTTCCTGTATTAGTACTAGCACCCTTTACATCAAAGGTTATCCTAAGAACATTATTTGTAGTATTAATGTTAACTGTACTATCTTCTATTGGTGTTAAAGTTCCATTGGTAACATTAGCATTCATATTATCTATGGCTAGCTTACTAGTATCTACGTTAACATTAATACTATTCATAATATATTTAACCCCTAAAGTAAGTCCAATTAATCCAAAAATTATCAAAAAAATTTCTAATAATGTTACTATCACATCTTTTTTTTTGAACATTATAACCTCCTTAACGCAAAAAAAGACTATAACTACACACTAAAATACATATATCACCTTTATGTTACAGTCTTTATTATTTTCTGAATTACCAATTATATTGTATATTTGTGCATTAGAAAAATGCACCCCCCCCCCCAAGAGAAATTTTAAAGTTTGTATTTTTATCGAATGTATGTTCTATATTATAAATATTAAATTTTCGAATTATTTTACACTTTAACATAAGGATGCACCTCTCTTTCTCTAAACTAACACCATTTTAACAAAATTTTGTATTTTTTTCAAGTATTTTATTGATATTTTATAAAAAAAATGATATATTATAAATGAAAGGAAAACTTAGCGTTCGCTAAGACTACCTTTTAAGTTTTGAGTTTTGATAGTCCTAGTTACTTATGTAGCTAGGACTTTTATATTATCCGAATATTATGCGGACTATATAAGAGAGTTTTATAAGTATTATATAAAACTTGTAATAATAATATTTAAGTTTATTACTCATAAGCATCTCTCCCTTCTATCCTAAGGCTAGGAAGAAGGTAGTCATTAGCTACTAACTAAGTTTTCCTATATACATATTACTATATAAAATGTAGTTTGTCAATATTATAGATTTACTTTAAAAAAATTACCACTATATATGGTAATTTTTTTCATAATTATTCTTTAACTTCTACTTGGTCCATTTCCTCAGTAATTTCCATTTGAGCTTCTAATAAACTCTTTAACTTCGTTTTATAGACCGTTAAGTTCTTCTTCATTATCATTGCTTTATACTCGATTTTTTCAGCTTCTACCAAAGCCTCGTGAACGATACTACTAGCATTTCTTTTAGCCTCAGCAATAATTTCTTCACTTTCCTTTTTAGAAGCATTAATAATTTTATCAGCACTTTCTTGTACTGCTAGAATTGCTTTCGAAATCTTATCCTCTCCATCAGAAACAGGAGTAGCAACAACTCTATTATTACTTTCCTCTAACTTCTTATTAAGAATATCAACCTCTAAGGCATATTCCTTATTTTCAGCATTGAGCTTTTCTAGTCTCTTAATTACAATATCGATGAACCTATTAACTTCATCCACATCATAGCCATTAGAAACCACATTAAACCTCTTCATAGATCCACCTCTCCTTTAATTTACCAATCAAGAATGTTATCACTATCTTTGTCCTTATTATTCTTATCTTCTTCGGATATACTACCCTCAACGTCTACATTTTTAGGTGTACATAAATAAATACCTCCACCAATCTTTTGTAAATCGCCTCCAATAGCATACACCGTTCCGCTTAAAAAGTCAACTATTCTTTTCGCTTGGTCAGGGGTAACTCTTTTCATATTAACAACAACAGTGTTTCTTTTCTTTAAATGGTCAGCTATTTGACTACTTTCTGAAAAGGCACGAGGCTCAAGAAGTATCATCTTACCAGTACTAGGAGTAATACTCTTTTCACTCTCATTATCAAAGTCATCATCATCTCTTGTATCATCTTCATCAACCAACATCTTTTTAATCTTATTTAAGGCCATAATATCCTCCAATCTGTATCTTATAATAATTCTACCATATTTTTGCAATTATTACAATAGTTTTTGAAAATTTTACTGACAGACATCATTTTGTCTTTCCGTAGCACTATCACTATTACTTTTTTTACATATTTTATTATTCTCATCATTCTTATCTATTTTATAAGTAAAATTTTTCTTAGTACAATCATAAGTAACCGTTACCTTATTATCAGAAAGATTAAGCGTACTACCATCAAAGTTTTTAATCTCATCATTATCAACAGTCAAATAACCATTATCAACAAGCTTTTGTAAAGAAATAGTAAAAGTATTATTATTAGGACATTTAATATCAATACCTACACTTTTCAAATTATACCTATTATCCGTAACATAAAGCTTCGCCGCACTCTCCACGTTCTTAAGAAGTTCATAATAAGCATTAACATTATGCTTACCCCTTATGTTACCAATAACACTAACACTAATCGTACTAATTAAAGCCAGAAGAGCAATCGTAACAATAAGTTCAATTAACGTAAAACCCCTATTATTCATTTTTGAACCCCCCATAAACCTTAATTGTACCAATCCAAGCCTTAGACATCATATCATTACCAATACTCTCATAATCAATCCAAAAACTAAGATTAATATCACTAGAACCAAATGGAGCAATCTCTCCCGTATAAAGAATGTAAGTAGTTTCATCAATCCTTTTATTATTATCTAACTTATCTCCCATTTTCCAAATGTTCTTATTAATAAAGTTACTACTAATATCACCATTAACACCAATCATATACTTAACATATTTAGCATTAAGAGTAGTATTATCACTCTCTTCAATAGCAATTCTATATACAAGAGTTTTATCCGTATTATTAGAAATAATAACACTACCACCCTTAATATTATCACTATCCTCATCCTTAAGTTTCTTCACCGAACCATCAGTATCATACAATATATTATCCTTATTGTCAACAAGTTTTTTACCATTATAAGAGTCCACATAAACAACAGTTTCAAATTCCCTTATAATCTGTCCATTAACTACTCTATTAGAAGTCTCTTTCTCTATATCCGTACCAACATCACTAATATTATTATCCTTGTACTTAATATCACTATTTTCCTTAACATAGATGTTAGTACCCCTACTATTATAGTCAACTATTGCCGCTCCATTAGTGAGATAAATAATTCTATTACCATCATTAGTAGTTCTCTCGCCACTAATTTCTACATATTTACTACTCTCTATGGCAATAAATTTATTACCAGAAATAACTATACTATTACTCTTTCTAACACTAATAGAGTTTTTACCCTGCTTAATAATAGCACTACCATCACTATAATAGAAAATTATAATATCATTATCATATTCCTTGGAATCTATAAGCTTACCCTGATTATCATTAGGATAGCTAATCGTATTACCGCTTATACTAATATCGTTGCTACTTCTCACAACATAGCTCTCGTTACCATTAACGACCCAGATAGAGCCGTCCGTATAATAAGTAAGCTCGTAATTACCGACACTCTTCTTGCTAGAATAGTAACTTACCCTATTATCACTGATAAATTTGCTACTAATATCCTTGCTATTTCTTACGAACATATTACCGATACTAGACTGGATATAACTACTGCCGTCATTAAAGTAATATGCCGTACCGCCAAAGATTTTTTCCGTCTTCGTGACCGTAACCTTCTTCGTTCTAGCGTCCTTTTTAAGTTTACCATCTTCGCCTATACCATAGTCTCCACTTGTGAGTGGCGCTATGCGGGTGTATACTCCGCCTTCAATTTTAAGACTAGTTCCATCGCTAAAAAAGAGAATTCTATATCCTTTGGTATTAACTTCTTTAATAGTCCATACTTCACCATTTCTTTTAAAATAACCATTATAATAATTATCAAACATTTTCCGAGCATAGTCTTCTGTAACCGGAGTACCATTCATATCAACTAAATCAAGACCATCAAAATTAACATCCATAAGAGAGTAACTTACACTAGGTTCCTCTACTTTATCCATTGAATATATATAATAACCAATTAGTCCCCCTACTATTAAAAGAAGAAGTAATAAGATAAGACCAATTAACTTCCCATATTTCTTAAAAAAGAAAGCAAGGGAATTATTTTCTTCTAAGACAATATATTTTTCTTCTTCATTATGTTCCTTAACTCTTAATCTTTTTCCCATAATTCCACCTACTTACTTTTTTTACCTTTACCAATAATTTTCTTACCAACTTTCATAATATCAAATGATAGAATTGCTAAACAAGGAATAAGTACTACTACTATCCAGCCACCACTTGTGGCAAGTAAATCTTGTAAATAGCCAAGTTTAGGTATTCTAATAATAACCTTACCAAAGACGTTATCACTATTAGCTAAATACATATCAGCTGTATTATTATTATCACCCTTAGTTCTGAAATTATATTTACCCGTTGAACTATCATAAAATACTTCTTTAATTCTATGAGTTACCGTTATATTAGGAACTCTGGGGTCAGAAGATAAAAATGTAATTACATCTCCTTCTTTTAATGTCGAAGGGTCAACTCCTTTGGTAATAACAACATCTTTAATATTTATATTAGGTATCATACTACCAGTTAAAACCACATAAGCATTATATTTAGCCGGAGTTGTATCTCCTTTCATCTCTCTAATTTTGTTACTTCCCACATAAATAAGTAATGTAATACCAAGTAAGAGCAGCCAAATAAATATAGCATAAGAGATAACTCCAAGTACAAATTTTACAGGATTTTCCTTTGCTTTAACAACCTTAACCTTATAATGTTTAACACTAATATTATTATTTTCCATAAGTTTTAACTCCTTAATATTCTATTTTTATAATTTAATTCTAGCATATTTACCTAAATAATTCAATATAAATTTTCTAATTTTACATAAAAAAGAAAAGTAAAATTAATTATCACTACTTTTCTTATTCTTTAACTTAGATAAACCTTCAAGATTATTAGATAGTAACTTACTTTTACCTAACTTATTACTTCTCATATCAATACTAATAAATTTATTTTCTATATTAACACTATCATTACTATTAATATCAATTGCTTCTGATTTATCACTATCTCTATCATAATATATTAAAGTATCGCCCACTAAACTAACATAGCTCATACCACTTAATTTAGTGTATTCTTTTCCTCCAACATATAGTGTAACTTCATCAATGAAGAAATATAAGTCATCTCCATCATACATAAAGAAGTATAAGTAATCATTATTATTTCCCTCATTATTTATATAGTGAAGATTACCCTTTTTCTCATATACACTATACTTAGATGTAGCGTATTCTATATTATTTTCATAAGGGAATATTATATCCATTTCTCTTGGAAATAGTACTTTATCTTTATCACTGAAATATATGGGATTACTATCAAAACTAACATCTTTATTACTATTTAGTTTCTTAATAACTCCTCTTTTATTAGAATATATATCAATATCAAAATCTAATTTAGAGCCTAATATTTCTTTATATGCCTTATAAGTTTTCTTTTCCAAAGTATACTCATATTTATATTCATTATAGAAGAAGAAACCTACTATTAAAATTACTAATATAAATAAAATGGGGATAAATACTTTATACTTTTCTTTTACAAAATCAATAATCTTATTCATAAATTCCTCCTATCTATTTATAAACCTATATTCTATATCATTATAATTTATAGTTTTACCATTAATATTCACACTGTTAACCTTAATTGTTACAACATCTCCCACGTTAATATTATCAGGAAGGGCAAATGTACCACTTAGGAATTTTGGCACTTTACCTTCGGTTACTTCTTTACTAATATTACCATAAATAACCGTATCTCCTACCCTTAATGTAGCATTAATAGTAACAGGGACTGTTCCACTTATAATTTCATTAAAGGCCCTATTATCTAAATTAACATTATAACTAACTGTTTTTGATATATTACTTACTTTGTTTAAAGTAATATAATATTTAGGACTTTTAGTATTAACTGTCTCTTCATAGTAAGTATTATATTTTTCTTCACCATTCTCTGTATAACTATACTTAAATAATAAAGTATAAGTAGAGTTATAATCTAAATTATCTAAAATAACACTATTACCACTTTTAGACATATTAACTTTCTTAATTAAAGCACCACTACTATTCCTTACTTCTACAAAAGTACTCGTATAATTATTATAAGGATCATATATTACATAGTTTGCATTAATATTATTATAAGATGGAGTAACACCAACAACTGATGTAACCGTAGCTTGTGGTTTCTTGGTATCATCAGGTTTAGTATCATTATTAGTTTTATTATCTTTATTATTAACAACTTCACCTTTACTATCAGGTGTAACTACATTACCAGTATTAGTTTGACCAGTTGCATTTCCTCCACCATTTCCAGTACCAGTACCATCTCCAGTTCCATCTTCGGTACCATCACCAGAACCCTTACTATCATCTTCTTTATATTGGTTACTAGTACCTATTATTTTCTTTAAATCAATTGTATCATCACCAAATTTAAGAAGTTCATTATTGATATCAAATTCATAAGTAGATGTAACAAGTGTAGTTTTAGATATAGTCTTTAAATTAACTTTATTATTAGTAAGTTTAGCATTACCACTTTTATCAAGTTCTACTAATAAGTAGTCATTAGCACTAATCTGACTATCACTACTAATAATACTTCCACTAACAAGAAGATATTTTCTATCTTCTATTTTATAAAATCTAGGTGTACTAATATTATCAATTTTAGTTTCATCCTTCGTTATAACAATATCATCTTTGTTTCTAACTTCAAAGAACTTACCATATAAATGTATTTTACCATCATTATAACTAATAACATTAGGAGAAAGGACTTCTTCTTTCTTACTATCATCAAATTTCAAATAATAATTTCCCGTCCATTTCATTTTTAATGTGGCATTTTCTTTTAAAACCATACTATCATTATTATTATCCATAATAACTGTACCACTATCAAGTTTGTATTCCACATTACCAATCTTAATGAACTTATAGATAAAGAAAGAGAAAATAACTATAAGTATAATAGCAATAATTCCTACAATAAGAAAACTTCTCTTATTTCTTAGGTCATATTTTCTAAGTTTCATATTATTTCTCCTCCTCTTTACTATAAACAAAGTTCATTTCATCAAGATTTATTACATTACTACCTACTTTAAAACTTAGTTTAACTGTATAAGCCTTTTCAAGTAAAGCACCATTTTTAGAGAAAGCAGGATTTTCTAAGATTTCCGGTGGATTAAATACATATCTAAATGTAGACTCATCATCAAGAGTTGCAACAAACGGTTTTTCACTTGTTAAATAAGTTCCATCTATTGTTCCAACCTCTGAATTACCCCATATACCAAACTTATATGTAACTTCTTCTATCTTGTCAAAACTAGAACCACCAAGGAAAGTAGCAACAAAACTGTTTGGTGTCGCTGACATAGTTGGACTACCCAATGCTACACCATAACTATTAGTTGAAAATACCGCATAAGTTCTTGTAATAGTTTCTTCGGGGCTTTCAGTTCCATTATTATTCCTGTAACTATCTGCACTAGCCGTTATTTCATATTGCGTATTTTCTTTAAGATTTCTATATCTAACTTCGATTATGTCATCAATTACTTTAAATTTATAATCACTAGGAGCATCTACCCATTTATTATTCTCATCTTTAATCTGCATTATAGGAGCAAGATCCTTAGGACCAGATATTTTCATAGTAAACTCTTTACCAATTATTGTTCTATCAATATCCTTAACATTAACACCAATATCAATAACATAACCACTTTCACTATCAATACTAGCCTTTCTTGTCATTATAAATGAAGGTTCCTTTAAAGCTTCAATTTGCATTGTTGTATTATACGGGTTAAGTAAATATTTACCTTCTCCTGTAACATCACCATTTTGATTTTTCTTATCATATATAGCATAAAGTTTGTAAATATAATTTTTACCATATACAAAATCTTTCGGAAGAGCTATACTACTCTTTAAAGAAGTATCCATATCCTCTTTGTTTATAACTCCCATCATATTTTCTAAATGATTATCTAAATCACATACTTCACTTTCACTATCACAAACAACATATTTCAAGTAGAAATTAAGTTCTTCTGCACTAGCTGTTAAGGAAATAACTGAATTTAATGTCCTATCACCATAAGTATCATCTTCACTACTTGAAGTATAACCAGTCTTTAAGTTCTGATACAAAGACGTTCCTCCCGTTGTAAATGAGTAAACTTCTGTTTCATAACTATCTTCTTTACTTCCATCAAAGAACTGTGTATATTTACCATTCTTCATATAAGCACTAACTGTAAAATAATAAGTCGTAGTAGCATCAAGTCCATCAACTAGAACATTAAACTTATTACCACCATCAGGATTATACTCATATTTAACCGTTCTAAGAACCTTAGTATCCTTTTCTATATTAGGAACATTTTCCCAATTAGAAGCATATTCCATAGCATCTTCTCTACTATTCCATACATCTATATAGAAATAGAATTTATCATCTTCCTTTTTAAATGAAGTTTCATCAAAACCAGTAATAGTCATTGGAACAATTACTCCATTAATAAGTTTTTTCTCTCCCGTTTTATCTTTCGATATCTTTGGTGTAATACTACTAAAACTAAATTTATTATTATCCGTAGTTACTTTGCCCTCTTTAACAAGCTTAGAGTTTAGAACCCCAATCTTATTATATTCTGAACGAATAAACCTAATACCATCAGCATATATACCATATTGAAGTTTAGTATTACCACTTATATTATAACCACCATACCTATTAGTAATAGAAAGTTCCTTTTTAGAAGTATCTCTATTATATGTATAATGAGTTTTAATACTTGTCCTTGAACCAGCACTATTATTAAATTTAGAAATAACTCCTAGGTCAGAAAATACAATATAATTACCCTTTTCACTCGTAGTATTATTATCTTGGAAAATATAGAATTCTCCATCAGAGGCATTATCTACCCATTTAATCATACCAGTATCATAGTAACCATAAAGACTAGTTTTAATCATATTAGGATTACTAGTATCCGTAGTTTGCATACCAGCCTTCTTTAAATCCGTATAATCAATATTAATACATCTATTAATATCATCACTATCATCTTCGCCACAACTCTCTAATGTATCAGGGAATAATTCAATCTTATTCTTTTGACTATCTTCTAAAAGTAATCTATAAGATAATATTCTATTCATCATCTCTTCATCAAGAAGAACCTTAATCTTAACCCTATTATCACTTCTATTAATAATAGAGAACATATTATTATAATCACTAATATCATAGTAACCATCAAAACTAGTTTCAAGAAGTGTATCTAAGCTACTTTCAGTATACTTAACAAGTTCCTCATTTAAATAAATATTATAGTTATCATTATTACTAAGACCACTAACTTTATAACTACCCTTAAACTTATAATAATCCTTATTTTGCATATAATTAGGGTTATCAGTAAGTTTTAAACTTTTACTTTCACCACCATTAATAACATAATTAATATTATTATCATAAATAGCATTATCAATGTCTTTAATATTATAGTTATAAGTAATACTATTCTTATCAGAACTATCAGCATACATCTGAATAATTGGGTTTTGTTTACTACTATCGGCTGGATTAATTTCTGTAAAGATACCATACATACCAGAATAAGGCTTATTGCCACCACTACTATTATAAGGATATGAAGTATTAGAACCACTAATATCAACTTCGCAAGAGATAAAATATGTATTACCCCTTCGCATTAAGTCATCCTTAGTATTACTATCCGTACCCTTATCCATATAAATTTCACTAGTTAATGTAACATTACCATCACTATCAGCATTAGGTAAACTACTAAACTTAATACCAGTATCCTTATCTATTTTCTTTAATTTATTATCTTCCTTAATATAGAAGTCAACCTTACTTAAAGAGCCATCACTACCTAACTGATATACATAGTATGTAGCCCCCGTAGGGTTTTGACCATTAGCTTCTAAACCAAGTCTATGAAATCTGGAACTAACCAAAAAACCAACAACAGTATTATTTTCAACATCACTAAACATTTTGCCCGTTTCACTATTAGTTCTCTTAACATAACTAGAAATAGGGTCGGTAATTTCTGTCATAAATAATTGCGGGTTAACATTATAAACAGTCTCATTATAAGTAAGTCTAATTTCCTTCGCACTTAAATGGTCTGCATACCCACTAACATCTTCATAATAAGTATAAATAACAATCGTATATTGCTTAGTAAGTAAGTCATTAGCCTTTAAATACTCATAACTAAGATTAAATGTACCATCAGTTGTAATTGTATATCCCTCAGCATTATCTCCATATAAAGTTTCTTTCAAATTAAAATCATTATTAGTAAATACTCTTTCACCAAGAAGTTTACCTTCATCTAAATTACCAGCAACAGAACCCTGATATATCTTAACAACCATACTCTTTAAAGCATTAGCTGTATATTCAGCATTAACCTCGTCCTTCTCTCCCTCTACCTCAGGAGCAACTAACTTAACATTAGTATTAACAACGTGGTCGGTATTACTTCCCATATCCTTAAACACCGGAGAAAGCTCTGATAATTTCTTCGTTTCCAGTGTACTTCTACCATCTTCAAATGTAAAAGTATAAGGTGCGTATATAGTTCCATCTCTCATATCAACCTTATTAGCAGTAACCTCAACCTTATAAGTACTACCAGCCGTTAGATTAGGAACATTAAGCCTATATCTAAGTATCTTGTCATTACCTGCTACTTTTTCAAATGTAGCTACATCATTAAATACAGCCGCACCCGTTCTATCTGTAACAACTACTCTTATTTCATTAGCCTCATTATAACATTCTCTGCCACTAAATGGAACCGTACAACTATTATCAATCAAATCCAAATCGGCAACCACACTATCATAAGTAGAATTATCCATATCCTGTGTTAGAGATATACTAGGTTTACCACTAACCCAAAATTCGTCACTATTAACAGTTAGGAACTCTCCATACTTCTCATTATCATAATATTCAATCAAAACATTATACACATAGTTCTTACCATTTTCCAGTTTATTAGGGTCGTGATCTGTTGTTCCCGCAGGTTCTACTTCCAAAGTAATATTACCTGCATTAGTTCTAACTATTGGGTCAATAACTGGCTTCTTATCAGGATTATTATTTCTAATATCCTCTGCATCATATATATAATATGTATAGCTAGATATGCTCTTCTCAGCATCTTCAATACCCTCTAAGGAAAGAGTAAATGTATTCTTTCTACTATTAACTGTTACTTTGGGAATAACGTTATTAGAAATATCTTTCTTTAAAGTCTTATTTTTTAAGGAAATATTATATACCCCACTATACTCTATATTATTAACATTGAAATTCTCCACTATCATATAATAAGTTGTATCCGAAGTAAGGCCATTAAATGTATGACTATAACCACCCGTAGCACTATCCTTAGAAACAACCACACTAAGATTATTACCACTTGCATCCTTTTGAAGCACGTACTCATCATTTTTGCTATCATATTTATACAAGTTCATAACCACACTATTAACGCTAGAATTTTTATCAATTGTTATATTGTAAGTTAAGCTATCGCTGGTAGCATACATCTTTTCAGCAACTACACCCATATCCTTAGTTTTAAGCATCGTTTGGAATACACTAGTACCACTTACTTCTACTGTAATCAAATAATTAGTATCAGGTGTTAAAGAATATTTAGTCGGTATTACCTTGTCACCATTACCAGTAAAAGTCGTACTATATACCCTCTTACCAGTACTAACATTAGTCATATATAAATTATATACAGCATCCTCATTCTTACTATTAACATTAAGAGTAAGACCAATACTACTAGCCCCTACATCTGCCTTAACAAGAGAAACCTCTGTACTATTTATAATGTCACTTGGCGTATCACTATTACCACTATTATCTCCACTGCCATTACCGTCACTATCACTCTTTTTATCAGCATCAGTAGTACCATTTCCATTGCCATCACCGTTACCATTTCCGTCACCAGTTCCGGTGCCATTACCATTAGCACCCTTATTATCATCAGGTTTCTTAGTATCATCTTGGCTGTCCTTATCCCCTTTACTATCCTTATCGTCCTTATACTTATCATTAGAAACAATGTCAATATTCTCATTACCATCAATAGTAATAGAACTAATAGACATAACAACCTTGTCACCACTCATAATACTCTTGTTACCCAAATCAATAACCAAATCACCTACATAAATGTAAGAACCCTCAGCAACTAATTGATATTTAACTTCCTGATTTTCTATGTTTACGATGCCCTTTTCATTAAAGACTATCTCGAAATAATCACCACTAGTCATAGTATCACTAGAACTAGCCTTTAACTTAATATCCTTACCAGCAATAATATACTTATTATCACTAATACGGCCCATAAAGTTATCAAACGTAACATTACCACTCGCCGTCTCTACATAGTATCCCTTATTCCTATAATTAAGAATACTGCCCTTACTAATATTATAAAAATTAATTGTACTCTTACTAACAGTACCAAGGTCCACTAAGGCACCATTTTTAAGAAAACCAATATCCCCATTAGTATAGTGAACAAAACTATCCTCACTAACCTCTACATCTGTCTTATCTACATCCTTAAAGACAATATTAGAAGATAAATTTTTCTTATAAGTAGTATTGTCATCAAAATAATATCTTGAATTTTCACTACTAAGATTATCTAAAATATAACCCTCGTTCTGAAAAACAGCCTCCCTATCCTTAAAAAACGTAAATGAACCCAAAGCAAGCAATATAAGCACTATCAAAGTACTTGACACTATAATTAGAAACTTCTTATCAAGCATCTTTCTCATAAAAAATCACTCTTCCTTACAATCTCTATTCTAATGAAATTATACCATTATTTATATAACTTAGTCAAGAACTAAATCAAAATTTGCAAGCTAACAATTGCACTTCTAAAAACATATTTTTATAAAAGGACGCTACTCGCGGGCTTAGATTAATCACCACCCATTACAATTACTTAATTTGAATACCAATAATAGCGTGACCAACTATCCCTGCATAACCATCATAACTATCCCCAAACTTAGTTACCCACGAGAGCCAGCCATCCTCTCTTGTCTTCACTCTATAAGTAACACTGCCACTAACCGCTTTAATTCTAATTAAATCAATAGCTTGTCCATAAATTCCCGCATACGAATTACCACCTTGTGAAAAATAATTCTTACTACTAACAGCACCATACCAACCCCGATTAAGACCGTGAGCCTCATATATAAGTTCACTCTTGTTACTCCTACATCTAAATCCCGTAATAACTTCATTGTAAATACCCGCATAACCATTAAAAGAATTATCACTTTTACTTACAGCTGGAAGCCAATAACTAGTATAGGCCTGATATGTAACATCTCCGCTCGCATCACTGCTACCACTATCACTATATAAATAATCATAACCCGTATAGCCCGCATTAATCTTGTTAGCCTCAGCAATTATATAGTCCATCTTCTCTAACAAATACCAACCAGGGCAGTCCGTACTCGCAAACATACTGTGCCAAGTAACATTTTCCCCCTTAACCAAGATACCGAGATTATTCCTCCTCGCAATGTCCGCAACCAAAACAATTAAACTATTTAACGTCTCATCATTAACGTACCAACTCATATCATTGTCACTAACCTCAATCGTAACGCTCTCCAAATTACTGAGCCAGTTCGAATTAGTCCACGCCGTATCACTCTCACTCACATACTGACTAATATGCCCATCATACCCAATCCCGTAGTGCGACGAACCCGCTCTCCCAACCGTCTGAAAAATCCGCCCACAATCATAACTACTGAGCCTCCCCGCCATATGATGAATGGTGATGTACTTAATCCTATGACCATACCTGCCCCGCGTATAATTGCCTTCATAAGCCGGAACAAAATCCTTCACAATTTCCCTTTTAACATTGGCCCTATGGGAGCCATTATCAGTATTTTCACTATTACCACTATTAGTGTTATTTTCACTATTATTAGGCGTACTAACTTCCGAAGACCCACCATTATCCCCACTATTACTAGGAACATCGCTTGGTGGAGTATCCTCCTTACTACCCCCATCAAGAGGTGGAGTTTCCCCTTTCTCAGCCTTAAAGCCAAATACCTTGTACACCATATCCCCTTCCGTTACAATAAAATCATAATCCGGCATCTTTTCCACATTATCATCCCCAGATAACTGCTTTAATGTGTAGGACCCCACAGGTACATTAACACTAATCTTCCCCTCATTATCCGTTTTTCCTTTGTACACTTCTCTTCCCGTTTTATCATAAATAGCAAATAAAATTCCATTATAACTAATCGAAGATCCATTATCTTCTTTAACCATAAATAAATTAACATTATTCGTACTTGCTAATACAACTTGTCCGTTCATAACAAATAGACAAAAGCATACTGTTAAAATTCCAATTGTTCTTTTCATATAAAACCTCCTTTACTATTTTAGTGAGATACATAAAAGTTTAGATTTATACATCATCACAATTTTTTCTAAATTAGAAACAACTTTAAACAATTTCATATCCATTTCACTAGCACTTTTTTCATTAATCTCATCTCCCATTACTCCAAAGTAAATATTAAGTGCTAATTCTTTGTTACGAGTAATTGCTTCCATTACCAAATCACAAAACGACATTTTCCTCACCTCCTATTATTATTATTCCCAAAAATTTCAAAAATTCCCCCCTCCAAGGTGCAATTTCTATCAAAAACATATATTTAATGTACCTAAAATTGCTAAAAAAATAACGAATATTCGCATTTCAGACAATGTTCTATTTTTAGACATTAGTCCATTATGACCCCTTTTACAAACGAATATTCGCCCTATAAATAAACTTTTTTGACACCCTACTCTATCTTATAAAAAAATATTAGAAAGTGTATAATACGTCTTTTTTATGTATAAAAAAAGTTATATACATAATAGATTAACAAAGCATAAAAAATATGGTATTATATTTACATAAGAAAAGAGAGGTGTTATATATGGAAACATTAACAAATGGTGTTATTAATGTACACGTTGATCCAAAGGACAAAGAAGAAGCAACAGCAATTTTAAAAAGTTTAGGTTTAAATATGACTACTTTAATTAATATGACATTAAAGCAAGTTATTAAAAGAAATGCCGTACCTTTTGAAGTTGCAAATCCAACGTGTAGTGACAAATTAGAAAACGCATTAAAAGAAAGTAGCATTATAGAAAAAGAGTACAAAGAGGGAAAAAGAAAAGGTTATAATAATGCAAATGAAATGATGAGGTCTATTTTAAATGATTGATTTAGAACTTAACACCAAATGCAAAATAGGTTACACTAACGAGTTTAAAAAAATAAACTGATTGATTACACAAATTTAAAATGTTATCACCTCATTTAAAAGGAAAAATATGTTTTAAAATTTAAAAAATTGAAAGTTTCTTACCTTCTTTTAGATCATATTTACGGTAACTAAGATAATTCATAGTTACCATTTTTTACATTTTAAGAATAAATTTTTTTTACCACGCAAAATAACCAGCACAGTTGTACTGGTTATTAAACATATAATTATAATCAACCCCCAAGCCCTTAGTCCTCCTTATAAGCCACCAATTTATTAATCTTCTCCCCTAGCTTCCTAAACCTCTTCTCATACTCAGTCATAACATTACCATCCTCATCCTCACCAAGATTTCTATTCTCATACACGATAGTGTAACCATAATCCCTTAAACTCTCCAAAGAAAAGTCAAACAAATCCACATTATCCGTCTTCATAATAATTCTTTTCGCACCCCTAAAAATCTTGTCATATCTCTCCAAAAACTTCCTACTCGTAAGCCTCCTATCACTATGCCTGTCCTTTGGCCACGGGTCCGAAAAATTAAGCAAAATCGTATCAATTTCCCTATCAAAAATATCCTCCAAATAAATAGCATTAGCCCTAATAAAAGCCAAATTATTAACACCCACCTCATTAGATTTCTGAATGGCCCTAACAATAACCGAATCATACTTCTCCATCCCAATATAATTAATGTCCTTATTTCTCATACTACTCTCAATAATGAAGTCTCCCTTACCCGTTCCAATCTCCAAATAAATCGGGTTATCATTACCAAAATAATCCTTAAATCTCCCCCTAAAATCCTTATAATTACTTAGATAATACTTACCATCTTCAAGTATATCTCCTGCTTTTTTAACATTTCTAAGTCTCATAATTCCACTTCCTTTCCCCCATTATAGCACATTTTCGAGAGTTTATGAATACAATATAGTAAGGAAGTGACTAAATATGAATAATAATCCCTTTTTCTATCCCCAAAATGTTGAAGGAAGTTTGCAAAATATGATGTATCCGCCCGAATTAAACCCCATAAATAATATGGCCTCCCGCATAAGCAAGTTAGAGGAAGAAGTGGCTCGCCTTAAAGAAAAAGTAAATAATTTAGAGACTCCAAATCTAAATAAATATAATGGAGATGACAACGTCTATATGCTTTAAGGGAAGGTGCTACGCAAGGCAAATAAATAGATACAAGTTATAGTAATAATATTATGCTAAATGTAAATAATTTACTTGTTATTTATAACTATATATAACATCATAAGAAAAAATCAAAATTATTTGTGCTTTACACTTTTGAGGTGTAAAGTAGGTTATTTTACTCCATTAAATATATGTTTTTGATAGAAATTTCCTTCCCGAGGGGGGAATTTTTGAATTTTTTGGTAATAATAATATAAAAGGATAAAATTGAGGAACAAACTGAAAGGAGGGAAAAAATGAGATGGAAAATAAAATAAGAAACAAAAAAAGATGTCTGTAAAAAAAGGAGGTATAAAAAATAAAATGATTAAAAATTTACAAACACAAAAAAAAACACAATTACAAACCGATGATTTATTATATGATATGGTTTTCAAACACATTTTTTTGGAGCACCCTGATATTTTAATTAGCTTAATAAAAGATGCAATTGGATATAAATTTAACCCTGATAAAGATAAGGTAACGGTTTTAAATGAACTATTGCCCAAGGAAAAGTTTAGTGATAAAAATCGTTTTGTTGATACACTTTTACTTGTGAAAGGAAAAGATATTTTTAATATCGAGGCTAACAAGAATGATTTTAACCCTAAGAAGGTAGAGAGAATGATAAAATATTTGAATAGACTATATGATCGAAGTCATATTATTCAAAATTTGTTCGGAATTAAAAATGATGAAAATTTAAAGTTTATCCAAGTCCATTTGAATACGGGAACCGGTAAGTCAGGAAAAATTATTACTAAGTATAATTTACGTGCCGATGATAACCGTGATGATATTTTAATTAAAAATTATGAAATTTATGTAATTAATGTAGATAATTCCTACAAAATGATTGAAAACGAATGGAAAAAGAGATATAATGAATGTAGTAAAGGTTTATTACTAGTTTCTATATTTCACTCTGGCAGTGTGAAAGAAATTGAAGAATTAATGATTAAAGGAGGTTTAAAGAAAGATATGGCAAAAAAGTTAACGGATACTATTGTTAGTAAATTAAATAGTGAAGAGTTTCTAGATATGTTATTTGAAGTAAGAGACTCTGAAAAAGAAAAGCAAGAGGATCTCGAATACAAATTGGAGCAAGGGTTTGAAAAAATACGTGAAAAAGGGCTGGAACAAGGCATTGAACAAGGGATTGAACAAGGGATTGAACAAGGGATTGAACAAGGTGTCTTGCAAGAAAGAAAAAATCTAATTGCTAAACTTATAAATAAAGGTTTTAGTGATAATGAAATAAGTAACCTACTTGACATCAACCCTAAACAACTTACTAAACTTAAAAGAGTATAATAAGAGTTGGACAGGCTACAATCCATAGCCTGTTTTTTTACTCTTGGAAAAATTAGATAATTTTAGTCCCCTAGATAAACAAAAAATAGCAGAATACTATCTGCCATTTTCGTTCATATTCCTATAAGCCTAGTTTATAAAAATCAAAATTATCACTTTCGCTTTGGTTCCAATACCTTAGTTTGTATGTCTGTTTCTATAAGCAATTACAGAAATACTAGCAAGCCCCACAATTGATAAAATACCAGTTATAAAATATAATGCAATATTATCACCAGTCTTAGGATTTTCAACAATAGTATTAGATAACTTTTCTGTCGCAACTATTCCATACTCACTTAGATGTGATGTTTCAAAAATTATATATCCATTTTCTACTACTGCCGGTATATTCTCTTTAATTTCATCGTCAGAAATATAAACCACTTCATATTTTTTATATCCCTTTAAATCTTCTGGTAAAGCAATTTTAATTTTCATTTTAGTATCACTTATTTGAACTATATTACCATTTTCTAATACATTTATATCAAAAATATATTTAACATTTTTATTAGCTAAGTCTTTTTTTACATCAACTTTTTTAATATCTAACGTATAACCATTATTAACATCTTTTTCAAAAACGATACTTCCTTTTATATCTCCATCACTCTTAATTTCTTTTTTATTATCATCAGCACTAGTGTTCTTAGTCCAAGAAGCATATAATGTTACATTTTGATAATATTCAGCACCCATTCCATTCTTTATTAAAGTATCTTTTTCAACGTCGGTTTTTCCATCGTTATCCCATAATCTCCAATATATGTAATTATAGTTTTTACCACTTCCATCTTTCTTAGAATTCCAACCCGTAAAAGTATATCCATCTCTTACAGGTATATATGGTATAAGTGACATAGATGTTCCCGAATCTCCTCCACCTAAATAATCATATTTATTAGATGTATTCCCAGAAATAGTACCACCATTAGCGTTTAATATTAGTACTCTATCCGTGCCATCAAAATTATCCTTAGTATATGTAGCTGTAAGATTAACAACTGCATCATTAGCAAAATCACTTGAACTAACAGAAGTTACAATTTTACCATTTAAATCCCATCCTATAAAAGTATATCCATCTCTTACAGGTGTATATTTAGTTAAATCAATTGTTGTAAATTCCTCGGCTTTACTTGTTAATAGCATTTGTGCCTTACCATTAATTGTTCCTGCAAACGCATCAAAACTTACATAGTAATTACCACTATCTTTTAATTCCTTATTTGAAAATTTAGCACTAAGCATTAATCCATTAGAATAAGTAACTTCCTCTCCTGTTGATAAGTAAAAATTTCCATTACCAGTAAAATTTGATATGGCAAGTTCTTCACTAGCTACTGCATTTTCTGCTATCTCCCAATGAGAAAACTCTGTTTTGCCATTGAAAGGAACAATTCCCTTTGCGAGTTCAGATAATTTAACAGTTGTCTCTCCTTCGGCAACATTAAATCTTACTAATTTAGCATATTCACCATCAATGCTACCCTCCGGATCATTAACAACTAATACTAATGAATATTTTCCATCATCGCTAATAGTTGCTGCACTTACATTTGAAATTCCAAAAAAACCAATTACTGCAATTAACATTATAAATAACATTTTTTTTATTTTCATATTTTCCTCCTAATATTCCTTTTTCTTCTTATTATTAATCATCACAGATGTAATAATACCAAACACTGATATAATAGATAACACTATATACATTCCAATATTATCACCCGTTTGTGGATTAGTAATACTTTCATTATTTACTACTTTTTCTTTAACAACAAATTTAGTAGTAGCCTCACCACCATCACTAAACACAACTTTAATTGTGTGTTCGCTAAGCGATAATGTATCAATATATTCCTTGTTTAAAATAATAATCGTACTACCAACTTCCGCTTTATAATTTTTTGCGTCAACCAGTAAACCATCAATATACACTTTGTCAGTAAATAAACTAAAATCAGCATCTATTCTAAATGTAGCATTTATTGATTCACCAATAGTATATATCTGACTGGCTCCTTCAAGAAATGTATATTCCTTAGAATTAACATCCTTTACGTATTGAAACGTAAACTCATAAGTACATTTAGTATAATAATCGAACCTTGTTTCATTTATAATACCATTATCAGTGCCATCATAATTTAGTGCCGAACCAGTATACTTAGTATGAAGTCCTTTAAAAGATTCACTTGTTTTTGTCCCAACATTTACTGCCGTTAATATTGCTTTATTTTCTGACCTATTTCCAACTATCTTTATAACCGCAACACTCTCATTATCTGTTACTAATAAGCTGTCATTAAATACTTGATAATATAACGTTTTATCTAAATCAGAAAATGACTTTAAACCATTTGTTACCTCATCATTTTTAGAAAAATCAATTACATATTCTTTTCCATCAGTTAAATCAATAACACCCTTTGATGTTATATTTTCGTAAACATTTTCGACTTTTGTATTAATAGCAGTTATTGTTCTTACAAATTTAATATCCAGTGTACCATTAAACTTACTGGATTCCAATTTGAATGTAGATTTACTTTCACCTACTATTGTTGTCATCGGATAATACCAATTATTAATGTTTAATTTTATTGGTGCCGGTTTTGTAACACCACCTGTATCCGTAGGGGTAATTTCTTCAATTACAAACTTGTAATTTGCATCATTTAAATCAACTACCATATTATTTGTAATATCAGAAACTAAATTATCATCCTTAAATAATTGCAATTTTGCCATACCACTATACTCAACATAACCATCGTGAACAGTTCCACCTTCAAAATTTAATTTAACTTCATTTTTAGATTCGGCAAACACATTTGTAGTTAAAGCACACAGTCCAATCATCACTACCAACAATATTTTTTTTACTTGTCTTAACATACCTATTCCTCCTTCTACATTAAATTGTAATCTAAAACAAGCATTGTTGCAAGCAACTTACCACCAGAAACATTGTTTTTGCTGGTAAGTACATTTTATTAATATTAAAAATTTCTACTACTTCACTATCTCCTCATAATACCCCTCTAAAATTTCCACAGCATCATCCCAAGTCTTATACAAATCCCTATAAGCATTCTCACTCACCCTCTTATAAAGCTCCTCATCATTAAGCACTTCTACAATCCTCTTACCATATTCCTTGGGACTCGCCTTCGTAATAAACCCATTAACCCCATCAGTAACCGCACTTGCCGTCGGCGACCCCTCTATAAACATCGTCGGTGTCCTCTGACTTGCCGCCTCAACCTGAACTAAACTAGACGTATCAAACGTCGACGGAAACAAAAACAGATCCGCCCTAACATAGAAGTAACTAAGAATATCCCTGTCCGTAATCTTCCCAATAATCTGCACATAATCATCTAGCTCACACTCCCTAATCTTACTCCTAAGCTTTCCAATATCATCAGGCGTCCCAACAAATAACATCACAAATTTAATCCCGCTTTTCCGTACCTCTTTAAGACTTTCCACTAGAAACAAAATATTCTTAACAATATTAATCCTTCCCACAAAAAGAAGCACCCGTGCGTCCTCATCAATCTTGTACGTTTCATTAATATAATTCCTTGCCTTCACTTTCGCTCTAACCGGTACCATTTCCGTAGCATTAGGCACAATCCTAATCCGTCTCTTTATCCCCTCGTCAATATAAAGCCTCTTAATCGCCTCATTAACAGTAAAAAGCTCATCACATCTATTATAAGTATTAATAACAAAATTCATCAAAAACCTATTAATAGCCTTCCCCTTAAAAAGCCTCTTAAACTCATAACTAAACCTTGTATGAATAGTCCCAACAACAGGCACATTAGCCTTCTCACCTACCCATAAACCAAGCCGCCCCATAATGAAAGGACTATGAATATGGATAATATCAAACTTCTCATCCAAAAGCCTTTGACACATCCCCTTATCACTCCAAGGCGTGGAAAAAGAATAACCAACCTTACCCATCCTCTTACTCTTTACCCTTATAACCCTATATGGAAAATCATCCTTATACTCCTTATCCACATAAGGAACTACCACTACAACCTCAGCCTTTTTACCCAGTCTCTTGGCATAATTATCCATAACATAAATGACCCCATTCATACTAGGAAAATAATCATCCATAAACAAACCAATCTTCATAACTACAAATCCTCCTTAATCCTATCAGCCTTATAAATATTCATACACAAACTAGCAATCGTCATTGCTCCAACCCCCTTAGGAACAGGCGTAATGTAACTAGCCTTATCCTTGCACTCAGCAAAATTCACATCGCCATAAAGCTTACCCTCATACCTATTAATACCAACATCAATAACCACAGCCCCCTCTTTAATCATATCGCCCGTGATAAATTCCCTATGACCAATCGCTACCACCAAAATATCGGCCCTTCTCGTATAATCGGCCAAATTCGCCGTCCACGAATGACAAACCGTAACCGTCGCATTCCTATTAAGCATCATATTAAAAAGAGGCTTCCCAACCAAATCACTTCGGCCGACAATAACTACATTTTTACCCTGCACCTCAATCCCGTACTCATCCAGCATCCTCATAATCCCCGTCGGCGTACACGGAGCAAGACTATCTTTCCGATGCACGAGCCGCCCCATATTCCTGTCCGTAAGCCCGTCCACATCCTTGCGATAATCGATGTGCCCCAAAATCCTGCCAGCATCCATCCCATTAGGTAAAGGCAGTTGGAGCAATATTCCCGTCACCTTCTCGTCCCCATTTAGTTCCTCAATTTTTTCGATAATTTCCCTATCGGGGGTATCATCAGCATATTTAATGTGAACAAAATCATAACCAACCCTTTCACACATCTTTTCCTTTTGCCCAATATAAACATTGCTAGCACTATCATCACCAACCTGAATAACAACCAGCCTAAGCCTCTTTCCAAGCCCCTTTACCTTCTCCTCATATTCCGTAAGAACTCTCTCTTTAATATCCTTACCGTCCATAACCATAACAATCACTCCTTTAACTTAGCATCCACATTTTCCCTTTCAAGCTCCCTATAATTAACCTTTCCTACAAGTGTCTTCGGTATAACTTCCCTAAACTCATATTCATAAGGAAGTGAAAACTTAGCAAGACACTTCTCACAATGCTCCCTAATACTCCTTTTAACACTATTACTTGCACTATATCCCTCTTTCAAAACAATATAAGCCTTTGCAACCTGCGTCTTATAAGGATGAGGAATACCAATAACGACCGATGTAGCAACTAACGGATGCTCATTCAAAACCGCCTCAATATTACTCGGATACACATTGTACCCCGAAGAAATAATCATCCGTTTAAGCCTCTGCTTAAAATACACAAACCCCTGCTCATCCATCGAGCCAATGTCACCCGTATGAAGATAAATCCGCCCATCCTTGTGTTTCCGAAGCGTACTCCTCGTTTCCTCTTCATTATCAAGATAACCCATCATCACCGTCGGTCCACTAATACAAATTTCACCGTCTACATTGCTTGGAACTTCCTGCATCGTGCCCACTTTAACAATCTTAAAAATCATATCCGGAAACGGAATACCAATCGAGTTTTCCCTATAAAACCTTCTCGGTGTAAGGCACGCTGCTCCTGTGCACTCCGTGAGCCCATACCCTTCTCTCACCCTAGTTTTAGATCCCCTACTCTCTAAAAAAGCATCAACCTCTTTTTTAAGCTTAAGAGAAAGATTATCACCTCCCGATACACAACACGTAACCGAAGACAAATCCCTAATATTACTCTTAATTAAACTCTCAAACAAAGTCGGCACTCCCACAATAAAGTTAGGCCTGTACTTCTTAATAAGCTTACCAAACTTCCTATAACTAAAATTAGGAATAAGCACACACTTCATACCAATATATAAAGGCGTGTGAATACATACCCCCAAACCAAAACCGTGGAATATAGGCATAATCGATAAAACAGAATCACCCACTTTAGCAGGATCACACATAAGATGACCTTGCATAGCTAGAGCATTAAAATTCATATCAGTTAAAACAATACCCTTCGGACTGCCCGTCGTGCCTCCACTATAAAGAATTACCGCCTCCTCATTAAGATTTCTCTGATAAGGCTTCATATCCCTATCCAAAATACCACTCTTAATAAAGTCTCGCCAAAAAATAGCCTTATCATCCTTCTCAATCTTACTCTTACGACCCGTAAAAAACCAATAAAGAAGATGATTAGTGTTACTCATATCCACACTAACAGCACTAACAATAACCCTCTCTAAAGAAGTATTCTTCTCAATTCTCTTAACCTTATCATAAACAAAATCAATAACAAGCATATACTTACTACCCGTCTTACGAAGATAAAACAGAAGTTCCTTCTCACTAGACAAAGGATGCACCATATTAGCACTAGCACCAATAAAATTAATAGCATAAAACATAATCACACTACTAGGAGTATTAGGCATACAAATCGTAACCCTGTCCCGAGGCTTAACTCCCATTTCAATTAAAGCACTAGCACACTTCTTAATCTTCAAAATAAACTCCCTGTACGTAATCCTTTTACCAAAATACTCAAGAGCATAATAATAAGGATAATTCTCGGCTGTTCTTTCAATAAGTTCATAAATAGAAACATCAGGATAATCCAAATGCTCAGGAACATCACCATAAAAACTATACCAAGGCCTCTTCGGGAAAAAGAACCTGTAAGCCCTGCTAATCTTTTTATTTACTTTGTTTAAAATCCACTCTATCATCAATTTTTTCCTCTAACATTTCCGGATGGGTAAGTATATGTTCAAGAAGATTAACCGCTTTTGCAAAATAAAATCCATCCCCAATTCTTTCATCTAATGTAATACCAAAATCACAAACATCCCTAATAACAACCTCACCATCTATAACAACCGGTTTCTTTGTAATCTTACCAATAGCAATAACCACACCATTAGTACCAAATTCCGATAAATGATGATAAACACAATTACAACCAATACTACCAAGATTTGTAACAAGCACGCTTGCGTGATAAATACTATCCCTTGTTAAATCTTCCGGTATCAAATCGTGCCTATCCATAAATTTAAAGCACCCAATGACAAAGGCCCTAAGAGGACGGGGAAGTTTACCAATAATATCAATCGCCCCATCCGTGCTACTATCCGTATTCGTTCTAATTCTCTTAACATCCCTCTTAATCTTTTTACTAATCGTGTCAATCGTATCACTATTATCTACCTTAAATACATTGAGGCACTCCTTAGCATCATCCGTAAAACTCGTCTTAGCCACAAATCCCAAACTAATAAATTTCCTCTTATAATAGTTACCATTCATAACAAATTTATTCATTGACGGATAATTATAAAGAACTCTTCCAATCGCATAAGAAAAAGCGTGAAAATAAGTAATATCCTCATTCTCCTCCTTCTTCTTCTCAATATACTTAACCAATTCCGTAACATCCACGTCCCTCTCAACATAAACCTCGTTGTCACACCTTTTCGGGAGCAAATGATACATAAACTTATGTACCCCCTCAACTTTGAGCCGCTCACCATCGCGTCTATCGCCAAATTTCTTCACGAAACCACCTCTTTACTAGAATAATTTTACTTTATTTTTAAAAAGATGTCAATTATCTATACAATTTTATTTAAAGTTACCCTATCGGGAGCCAAAAATGTAAACCTATTCACTATTAGTATACTTACCCATAACCTTAATAAACACAGTAAGATAACAAATCGATAACAAAAATCCACCTAAGACATCACTAGTATAATGAACCCCTAAATATATCCTACTAATACCAATAAATAAAATAAGCATAAACAAAATAACCATAAGACCATATTTAAGATAAACATTCTTAACATACCTATAAACAATATAAATAAGAAGACCATAAAAAGCCATACTAACCATTGCGTGTCCCGAGGGGAAACTATAACCACTTTCCGAAATAAGTCGGTACTCTTCCGGTCTCGGTCTTTGAAAGAAAAATTTCAAAAATTGATTAAGAAAAGTTACTAAAATCAAATTACTGACAATCAAAATGTGCAGTTTTTTATTTTTCGTAAGTATAAAAAGCAAGGCCGTAAATGGAATTAACACATAAGCACTACCAAAATAAGTAATAAATTTCATAAACGAAGTAACATTATCACTAATAAATGACGATATCACTTCATATCCTAAAGTGTCCATACTCAAAATTTCTTTGGTAAAAATATTCTCAGCAATAAATAGAAACAATACCAAAGAAACAAAAAATACAATCCACTTAACATTTTTCCCTATAAAGTTCATCATAAAAATCACTAACTTCCCTTAAAGCATCAATAGAATAACCAAGAGCATAATCAAAGCCCTCCTTTTCATCCATTAAATATAAAGGAATTTCACCATTGATAGGCTTAAAAACCTGACTAAGTGGAAACGAAAACTCCTCCAAAGAATACTCACTACATACCGTATAAATATAAGGAATATCCGTAACAACCGTCTTCGTATTACCAGCCTTATCCATAAAAGTATAGGCCCTCACAAGTTCTATCTTCTGACCCTCCTTCAAAAAATGGTCATCCAAAATATCCTTCGTGTACTCCTTAACAGCCGTAATAACCTTACCAATTATCCTAAGACCATCATCCACTCCAATAATATAATCAAAAATATTATTACTAATATTATCAAAAATATTCTGAGCCTTAACCAAGCTCCTCTTCTTAACATTGCCACTCTCCCTTTTCGGAGGAATGCCCTCAATATCATACAAAGAATAAAACTCGGCCTCCTTAAATATACTATTAGATAATAAATAAGAAACTAACTTAAACTTATCCCTATTCGTTGTTGCAATCAAAATTTTCATATATCTCTTCCTTTCATACCCATTATACTACAAATTAACGCAAATGGGAATAAATAACAGTCATATTATGGCCCTATCGGGGGTTAGAATTCATAGTATATATAATATAAGGATAAGTTTTTACAACTTATATTCTTTTTTTTGCAACTTATGTTCTAATGTAAGAACAAATAAATTACTCATATTCACATCAAAATTAAGAAAAAAAATACAATTCTCAACCATTAAATTAAGGACTACCAAGTCCCGCAAGCATATCGCACCCAAATAAAAAAAATTTTGTTTTTTTTCGTTATTAATACGTTGATTTCATATCATTAAATACCACAAATTTTAACTAAAAATCAACAATATTTTAAAACCATAAAATTTTATTACTTTACACTTTTATGGTGTAAAGTAATACATTTCACTCCATTAAATATATGTTTTAGGTATAAATTTAGCCTCTGAGGGGGGAATTTTCAATTTTTTTGGGAATAATAATAATAGAGGAGGTGAAATGATAAAATAACAAAAAGGATATGAGGAACATACTTACAAGAAAGGAAGTGAAAAATGTTAAAGGAAGACATCACAATCTTGCCACTCATTTATGACAATTCGTTCAAACATATCTTTCTAGATAAGCCCGAGATGCTAATGACTATTATTTCCAAAATAATAGATTACCCATTCGATCCAAATATCGATGTGGTCGAAGTTTGTAACGGAGTTATCATTAAACAAAAGTTAAAGGAAAAAGGATATATTGCTGATATTGTTCTAATGGTTAATAAGTTTGATATTATAAGTATTGAGGCAAATAAAGGTGATTTTAGTTGGCTAAAAGCCGAAAGAAATTTTATCTACATTACAGAAATCGGTAATAGACATAAAAGACATATCCACAAAGTGTATAATAATAAAAATAACAAGAGTAGCAAGAATAATAGCAAGAGTAATAACAAGAATAAAAATAAGAATAATAACAATAGTAACGCAAAATCACCACAAGTTATCCAAGTAAATCTCAACTATAAATCAAGTGTATTTGGTGCTGAGCCAATTATAAAAAATGAAGTTAGAAATAAGATATACAATAGGGCCTTAATCAAAAACTTCACAATTTGGTTAATAAATGTTGATAAATGCCAAGAAATGATGTATACTAATGATGAAATGAGCAAAGAACATTTATTAGGTGCAATTTTTGCTACATCTTCGGCTAACGAACTTGAACTATTGCTTATTAAGGGAGGAGTTGATAAAAATATGACAAGAGATTTTATTGAGTTCATTAAAGAAAAAAATAATGATACCAGTTATTTAAATGATTTAGTTACAGTACATCCGATTGAAGAAAAAATTGATGAAGCTTACTCTGATGGACACGCTATGGGAATAGATGAGGGCGAAAGAATTGGCTATGCTCGTGGGGAAGAGATTGGCGTTGCCAAAGGTGTTAAACAAGGAATTGAGCAAGGAATTGAAAAAGGTCGAGAACTTGGAATTGAACAAGGAATTGAACAAGGCCGTGAAGAAGGTCGTAATGAAAGCACACAAAACATAATTAATAAACTTATTGAAAAAGGTTTAAGTGATAATGAAATAAGTAACTTACTTGATATTAATCATAAACAACTTACTAAACTTAAAAGAGTTGCATAAAGGTTGGACAGGCTACAAATCATAGCCTGTTTTTCTACACCATTATATTACCTACCCCCGATAGGGCAAAATTATTAAAATAAAGACTGAATTAAATTCAAAGTTCCCACTTTAACAGAAAAATGCAATTTCGTGAGAAAATTCCCGAAAATATGGAGCTTTTAATAGAAGAAAAGTTGCATTTTTTTTAAAATGTGATAGTATATTCTTGTTGGAATTATTTAATCCCACGCAAAAAAGTGTA
The DNA here is from genome assembly GCA_934101865.1 of uncultured Bacilli bacterium. Taxonomy (GTDB): domain Bacteria; phylum Bacillota_I; class Bacilli_A; order RF39; family UBA660; genus UMGS2068. The sequence goes on from CAKOSA010000002.1 coordinate 44,609, forward strand.
CGAGTATTAGCATTTTTAAAACTAAGTTCCCGCCATTGATTTAAAAAATATAGTGAAAATGTTGGCTTATCTGCCAATCAGAGTGAAGAACACGCGTTTCTTCATTCTGATTAGCATATTATAATTACTTATTTTTTAAGATGGTGATGTCGTCTTTGTTTAGTGAGACTTTGTCAGGTTCAATGTATTTGCAATCTAATAGTTCAATTAACTCAGGATAAAGTTTTTTGGTTAAATCAAATGGGGTTTCACCATTAAGTGATAATCTAGGGATAGCGTTGATATTGTCTTGAAGATTTTCAACTGTAAGGTCATCTAAATCGTCAAAAGATGTGCCTTTAGGAAAAACTCTTCTGATATATTCGTGATTAACTTCAATACCATGTTTTTCACTAGAAGAATAAGGATGACAAAAGAAAATATTAGACAATTTAGTGTTAGTATTAAGATTTCTTTCAAAGTTAAGAACTGAATAGAATTCTGTACCATTGTCAGTAAGAAAAATTCTAAATACTTTTGAGTAAAGAGTAGAACCTAATTTTTCTTTCAAAAAATTGATTTTAGCGTTGACGGATGCTGAATCTTTTTTTTCTAATAAGAATATAAGCATAAAGTGTGTTTTTCTAATATAAAGAGTCATTAAGCATTTTTTATTATCTCTGATACCAATAACCGTATCCATTTCTACAATATTCATTTGAGGGTGTTCAGCAGAATATAAAACAAAATCTTCATATCTTCTACCTTTTAATAATGATATTTCACGTTTATTTTCTTTATTTTTAGTGTTTTTTCTTTTCTTGTATCTAATCTTTTTAGGTAAATCAGAATTTGTTAATGATAAAACACCTATATCAACGTACTTATAAAATGTTGTCTTTGAAAAAAATAATATGTCAGGGTGATTAATAAAAACTTGATTAACACTTTGCTTATTATTTTTGATTAAAGGTACAATTTGTTGCTCTATTTCTTCAATTTCATCCGGCTTAATATCAATGCCTGTTCTAGAATCAACTAGTTGTGCTTCATAATGCTTTTGGGCTAATCTATAATCATAAAATAAATGATGTTTATTACATATACTTTTATTGGGACAATTATTACAAACATAGCATTTTTTTAATCTACTGCAGTTGTCTACAGCTTTGTTTATACCATTTCTATCAAAAGCATCGTAAAAGTTGCTTTTGATATAGCGGTTTCTTTTTATTTCTTTAGATATAGTAGTTCTGTCTTTACCAATGGCAAGACCAATATCAGTAAAGCTTTTACCTTTGTTAAATAAAATTTGAATAGTCTCTCTTTGAGCCATATTTAATTGATTATAATTTGTCATAAAAATTCACTCCTTCAAAATGACAAATAAACCAACGATTACATATATTAGTACCAATTATTAAAAAAAGCAAATTATGGGGCTTTTTGTCCCAAACCCTAAGGTTTAAAGCAACGGAACACCAAAAAAGAAAGTAAAAAAGAGAGACTATCTAATAAGTTAAAAGATAGCCACTTCCTTTTTTGTTTGTTCATTACTTAATGCTTTGGGTGCTCCTCAGCATTGCCATAACCCCTAGGTAACAATATTTATTTTATCATTTGTCTTAGTATAGTCAATATTAAACTCAGCTTGGTTTTCAGGACTAATCTCCCACCTAAACAAAAACGGGAACTATGAAATTAATTTAATGTTATTAAAATAAAGACTGAATTAAATTCAAAGTTCCCACTTTAACAGAAAAATGCAATTTCGTGAGAAAATTCCCGAAAATATGGAGCTTTTAATAGAAGAAAAGTTGCATTTTTTTTAAAATGTGATAGTATATTCTTGTTGGAATTATTTAATCCCACGCAAAAAAGTGTACGAGTATTAGCATTTTTAAAACTAAGTTCCCGCCATTGATTTAAAAAATATAGTGAAAATGTTGGCTTATCTGCCAATCAGAGTGAAGAACACGCGTTTCTTCATTCTGATTAGCATATTATAATTACTTATTTTTTAAGATGGTGATGTCGTCTTTGTTTAGTGAGACTTTGTCAGGTTCAATGTATTTGCAATCTAATAGTTCAATTAACTCAGGATAAAGTTTTTTGGTTAAATCAAATGGGGTTTCACCATTAAGTGATAATCTAGGGATAGCGTTGATATTGTCTTGAAGATTTTCAACTGTAAGGTCATCTAAATCGTCAAAAGATGTGCCTTTAGGAAAAACTCTTCTGATATATTCGTGATTAACTTCAATACCATGTTTTTCACTAGAAGAATAAGGATGACAAAAGAAAATATTAGACAATTTAGTGTTAGTATTAAGATTTCTTTCAAAGTTAAGAACTGAATAGAATTCTGTACCATTGTCAGTAAGAAAAATTCTAAATACTTTTGAGTAAAGAGTAGAACCTAATTTTTCTTTCAAAAAATTGATTTTAGCGTTGACGGATGCTGAATCTTTTTTTTCTAATAAGAATATAAGCATAAAGTGTGTTTTTCTAATATAAAGAGTCATTAAGCATTTTTTATTATCTCTGATACCAATAACCGTATCCATTTCTACAATATTCATTTGAGGGTGTTCAGCAGAATATAAAACAAAATCTTCATATCTTCTACCTTTTAATAATGATATTTCACGTTTATTTTCTTTATTTTTAGTGTTTTTTCTTTTCTTGTATCTAATCTTTTTAGGTAAATCAGAATTTGTTAATGATAAAACACCTATATCAACGTACTTATAAAATGTTGTCTTTGAAAAAAATAATATGTCAGGGTGATTAATAAAAACTTGATTAACACTTTGCTTATTATTTTTGATTAAAGGTACAATTTGTTGCTCTATTTCTTCAATTTCATCCGGCTTAATATCAATGCCTGTTCTAGAATCAACTAGTTGTGCTTCATAATGCTTTTGGGCTAATCTATAATCATAAAATAAATGATGTTTATTACATATACTTTTATTGGGACAATTATTACAAACATAGCATTTTTTTAATCTACTGCAGTTGTCTACAGCTTTGTTTATACCATTTCTATCAAAAGCATCGTAAAAGTTGCTTTTGATATAGCGGTTTCTTTTTATTTCTTTAGATATAGTAGTTCTGTCTTTACCAATGGCAAGACCAATATCAGTAAAGCTTTTACCTTTGTTAAATAAAATTTGAATAGTCTCTCTTTGAGCCATATTTAATTGATTATAATTTGTCATAAAAATTCACTCCTTCAAAATGACAAATAAACCAACGATTACATATATTAGTACCAATTATTAAAAAAAGCAAATTATGGGGCTTTTTGTCCCAAACCCTAAGGTTTAAAGCAACGGAACACCAAAAAAGAAAGTAAAAAAGAGAGACTATCTAATAAGTTAAAAGATAGCCACTTCCTTTTTTGTTTGTTCATTACTTAATGCTTTGGGTGCTCCTCAGCATTGCCATAACCCCTAGGTAACAATATTTATTTTATCATTTGTCTTAGTATAGTCAATATTAAACTCAGCTTGGTTTTCAGGACTAATCTCCCACCTAAACAAAAACGGGAACTATGAAATTAATTTAATGGTTATTAAAATAAATGTTGATAAATGTCTTGAAATGATGTATACTAATGATGAAATGGGCAAAGAACATCTATTAAGTGCAGTTTTTGCTACATTTAGTATAGGAAAACTTGAACTATTGCTTATTAAGGAGGAGTTAATAAAAATATGACAAGAGATTTTATCGAGTTTATTAAAGAAAAAAATAATGATACCAGTTATCTAAATGATTTAGTTACAGTGCATCCAATTGACGAAATGATTGATGAAGCTTACTTCGATGGATATGATATGGAAATGGATGATAACGAATTAATTGACTATGATTGTGAGGATGAGATTGACATTTTCAAAAAAATCGAGCAAAGTTGGATAAAAGGTTGGAAAGCAGGTTGGATAGAAGGATTAATACAAGGTCAAGAACAAGATACCTTGCAAAAAAGAAAAAACTTAATTAATAAACTTATTGAAAAAGGTTTTAGTGATAAAGATATCAAAGATTTGCTTAATATTAGTTCTAGGGAGTTTGCTAAACTTAAAGAAGCATTATAATAATTGGACAGGCTACAAATCATAGCCTGTTTTTTATATATTATTACATCAGTACACGCACAATGGTAGTGCCAATGCCTCCCAAATTATGTTATTTATATAACTTATGTTCTCGTAAATAGTTAACAAGTAGATAACTTTATATAAATTTGCATTTTTCTCTTGACAAACTCAATTTTATAATGTAATATACAAAATCAAGTACCCTATTATCCCAAATAAAATTACCTTTACACAGCTCCCAAACTCATCCATTAATACCAAGAATAAGAACCATAAAAATGTTCTACTAATTTTTCGATTTTTATTTATATACAATTTTAATAAATAAGTGATTAATCATAAATTATAGTTTCAAAAGAATAGCCACCTAAAATAACTCCATTATTTCAAAAAAATACGAACAATAATTTACTTTTTAGCCTTTTTTTGATATAATTATTAGCAGTGGTGATTGATTTATGAAATTAAAAAAAATAATAAAAAAAGTATATAAATATATAATAAAATTTTTAAAGAAAAATAGAAGCATAATCTTTATGGCTCTCCCCTTTCTAGTTATGGATATAACCATAAGATTACTCGGAAATAAAATAAATTTTTATCCCGTATATAGAATTATACCAAACCTATTTACATTACTATGGACTACTTTCTTTATAACCATATCCCTGTCCGTTAGAAAGAAACTAAGTAAACTAGTATACTCCATATTTTTCTTCGTATCCTTTGGCTTCTTCTTAACCAATGGAATATACTACTCGATGACTTCATCATATTTTGATTTTAGCCTTCTTGGTATGGCAAGTGAGGGAAGTAGTTATATAATAGATGCCATTAAAACAGGTAATAAAATAATATATCTAATGGCCATAGTCGCAATACTACTCTATGTATTAGCTAGAAAATACTTTAAAGAAAAAACAAGAATTACTGCCAACTATAAAAGAATACTACAAATACTAGTAATATTTACTATTATTCACGCCCTTATCCCCCTATTATACGGAAAATCAAATAGTACCCTAACTTGGAATACTTGGAGTAATCCTCGCGATATATACAATAACTTCAATGATAACAATAAAAGTATGCGAATATCTGGACTATACGAATACACTACTAGAAATTTCTATATAACCTATTTAAAAGCCAAAAAAGCCAATAATGTTAAAGAGTTAGAATTTTTAAATGAAGTATATTCCATTGAAGAAACACCATATCAAACAAGCTATACCGGTATGTTTGAAGGCAAAAACGTAATATATCTCCAATTAGAAGGAATAGATGAGTGGCTCTTAGATGAAGAAACAATGCCAACCCTATATAGTATGCAAAATAATGCCATTAACTTTATTAATCACTATTCATATTACAACGGTGGAGGATCAACCTTTAACTCTGAGTTTGCTGTCAATACAGGTTTCCTAACACCCGTATCCTATAACCAAAATGCCTATACATTTAGTAGAAATAACTTCGACTACTCTCTGGCCAAACTATTCAAAAAGAAAGGATATAGTGTTAACGCCTTCCATATGAATACCAAAGAATACTATTCCCGTGGAGCCAATTATGATAACTGGGGCTATGACAACTACTACGGACTTAAAGACCAAGATACCTATACCGATAACTCCTACATCCTAGATAGAGAACTAATCCTTAACGAAAAATTCTCCGAACTTCTCTTCCCAACCGATACCCCATTTGTTGACTACATCATATCATACTCTAACCATATGCCATTTACAAATACCAAAGGCGTCTGCCAACTACTCCTCGAAAAACAAAAAGAGGAAATACTCGCAAACGACCCCAATGCCGTTATCGAAGAAAAAACCTATACAGAGGAAGAATGTTCAAGATTGCAAGCCCACGAAACAGACAATATGATTAACCTATTAATAACTAAGTTACGAGATAATAACCTTTTAGAAAATACTGTCATTGTCGCTTTCGCGGACCACTATCTATATACCCTAACTGACCAAAATATCCTTGCCCAGTATAAAGAAACAGATAACAATCTCATTAACCATACACCATTTCTTATATGGAAAGACGGTATGAAGAAGCAAACTGTAAAAGAAGTAACATCTCAGTTAAATATCTTACCAACAACCATTAATCTCTTTGGATTAGAATATCATCCTAACTATTATATAGGAACCGATGCCCTTAATCCCGATTATAAAGGCTATGTCTTCTTCCCCGACTACTCTTGGTATGACGGAAATGTATACGTAGAAGGAGGAGTAGTTACCAACGGAAAAGAAATAGATCCAACTGTCCTTGAAGAAAAGAACCATTACATTAACTATGTAATAAAGAAAAATGACCTAACTCTAAAATATAACTACTTTAAATATATTAACCAAAATCACGAGTAAAAGGAGGCCGTAATATGAAATTAAAGAAAAAAGATTACCTAAACATCCTTATTATATTATCAATTTTCATATTGTATCTAATAGTAATATACCTAAAAGGATATACACTCGGTTCTATGGTAGATTGGCCTAGTCAACACTTCACCATTCCCGAGTATCTAAGAACCCTCTTTTATGAAAAAGGAACCCTAATTCCAAACTTCGCTTTTTCCTTAGGAGGAGGGCAAAATATATATTACCTAACCTATCACGGCCTCTTTAATCCCCTCATAATGCTCTCTTACCTCTTACCATTTATAAAAATGAGTACTTATATAATATGTCTAAACATTGCCATAGTCATACTCGATGCCATCCTAATGTACAAGTGGCTATCCAACCATTTCTCCAAAAAAATCACCTTTTTAAGTACATTTATATTCATATTAGCTTGCCCAATAATTTATCATAGCCATAGACACCTAATGTTTACAAGCTATATGCCCTTTTTACTTTTGGCCCTATCGGGAGTAGATACATATTTTAAAGATAAGAAAAAAATACCCCTCATTATATGGACAACCCTTATCATAAGTATAAGTTATCTATATAGCGTTGGCTCTATTATAACCTTATGTATCTATGCCTTATATGTATACTTAGGTACAACAAAAAAAGTTACTATAAAAAGCACTATAAAAGAAGGATTAAAGTTTGTAAGCATTCTCTTAGTACCAATATTACTTACACTATTTATAACTTTACCAACTTTCTATACCCTAATAAGCGGTAGGTCAGCATCATCAGTCATAATAACCCTAAAAGATTTACTACTACCAAGTACAAATATCAAAAAACTATTCTATGACTCTTACGGAATAGGTCTACCCCTAATAGTACTATTTTCAATGATAAATAACATAATAACCAAAGAGAAAAAAGATAAATACCTAAATATAACCCTTATATTCTTTCTCTTTATCCCCCTCTTTAACTATCTATTAAATGGCTTTATGTATATAGATGCCAAAAGCCTTATCCCATTACTTCCCCTATATATATATAGCATAAGTACATTTATACAGAGCTTTAAAGAAAATAACTATCATAATCTAACTACCATAATAACCCTTATAATAACCCTTATACTCGTAATAAAAGGAACTAAGCCTTATGTATATTTTCTATTAATAGACTACATAGTAGTAACCATTACAATATACCTATATAAGAAAAAAAACAATTATTATACCCTACTACTACCCCTATTACTAATAAGCATAGCCAATTTTATAAGCATAAATACTACTGAAAAATTAGTACCACGTAATTATCTAAAAGAACTAGAAACTGAGACAAGTATTACCCCAGATTTTGAAAAAACGTACGAAAGAAGTACCAATAATCTAATTTCTGCCTATAATGCCAATAATGTTCCAAACACATCTTACCTAACAACAAGCATTTACTCATCTGTTGAAAATCCCTACTACACCAAATTCATAAAAGAAATATTTACTCCCAATATTGAAAGTAGACACTACCACGAATTAACCACTACAAATGACCTCCTCTTCAATCTCTATATGGGCGTAAAATACCAAATAACCAACCACCCCCTATACGGATACACAAAAGTAAAAGACCAAATATACGAAACAACCGACAACTTTGCCATCGGATATAGCACAAACAACCTAATGAGTACCAAAGAATTTAGCACCCTATCCTATCCATATAACATTGATGCCTTATTAAATTACACTATCGTGGATAAAAACATAGAAAATACCTATAATACCCATATAAAACCATATACAGAAAAAATATCCATAAACGGTATCAACTACAAAGAAGAAAATAATAACTATATTTTTGATATAGAAAAAGATACCACCATAAAAGTACCCATAAATATAGAAGAAAACAATCTTTTACTCATATCCTTTGATATGAACTATGCCCAAAAATGTGCATCAAGTTGTTCAAGTACTATAACCATAAATAACGTTTCCAATACCCTATCCGGCAGATTCTGGAAATACTACAATAAAAACGATACATTTCACTACACCATAAGCAATATAGAAAATAAAGAACTAGAAATAACTCTAAGCAAAGGACATTATGAAATAAGCAATATAAATCTCTATACAATGGATTATAGTACCATAAAAAACATAAAACACAGCAATCTAAACATAACAAACTATGACGGAAACACTATCGAAGGCACCATTAATGTCCAAGATGACGGCTACTTCTCAATATCCATTCCCTATGATAAAGGCTTTAAAATATATGATAACAACAAAGAAGTAAACTATGAATTAGTAAACACTTCCTTTATAGGTTTCCCAATTCAAAAAGGAAGCCATACAATACGCCTAGTATACACCCCACCCCTAAGTAAAATATCAAAATACATATCCATAATAACACTAATTACCCTAATAACCATTATTATATATAAAAGAAAGAAGGATAAATAAAATGGAAAAAATAAGTATAATAGTACCTTGCTATAATGAAGAAGAAGCACTACCACTCTTCTATAAAGAAGTAAATAAAGTAAGTGAAACAATGGACGAAGAGTTTGAATTCTTTTTCGTAAACGATGGGTCTAGCGATAAAACCCTAGAAGTAATGAAAAATCTTGCCAAACTAGATGAAAGATGCAAATACATAAACTTTTCCCGTAACTTTGGAAAAGAAGCTGCTATGTATGCCGGACTTGAACTATCCACAGGTGACTACGTAACCCTAATGGATGCCGACCTTCAAGACCCACCTAGCCTTCTACCAAAAATGCTTAAACTAATCAAAGAAGAAGGCTATGATAGTGTTGGAACTCGTAGAGTAACCAGAAAAGGAGAACCCCCAATAAGAAGCTTCTTTGCCAGAATGTTCTATAAAATAATAAATAAAATGAGTAAAGTCGAAATGGTTGATGGAGCTCGTGATTATAGGCTAATGACCCGTCAAATGACCGATGCCATTATAAACCTAAAAGAATACAACCGCTACTCCAAAGGACTATTCAGCTTTGTAGGCTTCAATACCAAATGGCTCGAATACGAAAACGTCCAAAGAGTAGCCGGTGAAACCAAATGGTCATTCTGGAAACTATTTCTCTATGCCATCGACGGTATCGTCGCTTTCACCACTGCCCCCCTAACCATAGCTGCAATAATGGGATTAATATTCTGCCTAATCGCGTTCATAATGATAATAGTAATAATAATAAAAACACTAGCCTTTGGCGACCCAACATCAGGCTGGCCATCACTTGCTTGTATAATATTTTTAGTAAGCGGTGTTCAACTATTCGCCCTCGGAATTATAGGACAGTACCTATCCAAAACCTATTTAGAAACCAAAAAAAGACCAATATATATAATAAAGGAGACCAATATTAGTGAAAGAAATAATAAAAAGAAATAGAGAAATAATATCCTATCTCATAATTGGCGTTTTAACAACCATAGTCAGCCTTGTAAGCTATTGCCTATTAACAATAACCATTCTATCACCAAATAATCCCATAGAACTAACCATAGCAAATATAATATCTTGGATACTATCTGTCCTATTCGCCTATATAACTAATCGAAAATACGTCTTTCAAAGTAAAGATAAAAACATATTAAAAGAAGCATCCAAATTCACCTTAAGTAGAGTTACAACTCTTATAATAGATATCCTCTTAATGTTCATATTCGTAAGTTTATTACACTTTAATGACAAAATAATTAAATTATTAGTTCAAGTAATAATCATTATCTTAAATTATATATTTAGCAAACTATTAGTATTCAAAAAATAGTTTGCTTTTTTACAAATCCAAACTATTTTTATTAAGCAAAAACTCCTGTATTCCTATTATAAGAATACCATCATCATTTCTCCACAACTTAATATTATCCTTTACAACAATAATCTTCTTAAAACTATCTCCTATATTATTAAGAGACTTCGTTTCTTGTAACGTCTTTTCTGGTGTATCCAAATTAAGAGCCGACTGTATATAATATCTCTTATTACCCTGATTACACACAAAATCAACTTCTAATTGCTTTCTATTATTACCCTCCCTAGTTTCAACAACACCAACATCAACATTATAACCCCTAATCAATAACTCATTATAAATTATATTTTCCATTAAATGATTTTCTTCTTGTTGTCTAAAATTAAGTTTAGCATTCCTTAAACCAATATCAGCAAAATAATATTTTTGAGGGGTTTGAATATACTTCTTACCCTTAACGTCATATCTCTCTGCCTTCTCTATCAAAAAAGCATCAAGCAAATAATCAATATACGAAATAATAGTATTTTTAGATATGTCAGTTATACCATTACTAACAAAAGTATTATATATCTTTTGAGGATTAGTTAAAGAACCAACTGATGAAGCCAATATATTTATCAAAGTATCAAGAACGTCTGGCTTATCAATATTGTTTCTATCCACAATGTCCTTTTTATAAGTCAAATCATATAAACTAGTTAAATACTTACTCTTCTGCTCATCAGTACGTTGTTTTAAAATTAAAGGCATTCCACCATAAGTTACATATTCATTCCAAGCCTCGTATCTATCACCATCAAATGCATTAACAAATTCTGCAAACGATAAAGGGTATATTCTAACCTCATCACTACGTCCCCTAAACTCAGTAATAATATCACTCGATAAAAATCTCGAATTACTACCTGTAACATATACATCAATATTCTTCTCATACAAAAGACCATTCAAAACAAACTCAAATCCCTCCGTTAGCTGTATTTCATCAATTAAAACATAATACATATCTGAATCAATAATTTTAGAAAAAATATATTCATTTAAAAGCTTTGAATTATGATATTTCTTATTTTCTTCCCTATCTAATGCTAGTTTAATAATATGATCGTCTTTAACACCACTTTCAATTAAATAATTGTAAAATATAATATTAAGCATATAAGACTTACCACATCTTCTAATTCCCGTTAATACCTTAATTAAGCCATTTTCTCTTCTAGCAATTATTTTATTCAAATAATCATTTCTTTCAATAATATTTTCATTCATAGAAAACACCTCCTCTTTCATTGAACTTTTTTGCCGTTTACGTCACTTTTGTTCAATAACATTATATTATTATTTAATAATTAAGTCAACACTTCATTGAACTTTTTTGCCATTTCCGTCACTTTTGTTTAGTCACTTATACTATTTACTAAAAATAAAAATATATCCCCCATTTGCATTTTTTTCCCCTTTATAATATAATAACCTTGGTGATTAATATGAAAACAATTGGCCTCATAGCCGAATACAACCCCTTCCATAACGGACACTTATATCAAATAAATAAAATAAAAGAACTATACCCCGATAGCACCCTCATCGTCGTCATATCACCAACCGTAACCCAAAGAGGTGAACTATCCCTAATAAACAAATACGACAAAACCAAAATATGTCTAGATAACAACATCGACATCGTTATCGAACTCCCCTCTATTTTCGCAATGCAATCCGCCGATACCTTCGCAAGAGGGGCCGTTACCATATTAAATAAACTAAATATCGACATCCTTGTCTTCGGTACCGAAGAAGAAGACCTATCAAAATTAAAAGAAGTAGCCAATCTCCAAAAAAAAGAAAATTTTGATAAAGAAGTAAAAAAGAATATAGATGCTGGTCTTAACTACCCAACTGCCCTAAGCAAAGTAATCAAAAATACCCTCGGCTACACCATTACCTCTCCCAATGACCTCCTCGCCGTATCCTACCTAAAATACCTAGACAATAACATAACTCCCCTTAACATCAAAAGAACCACATCCTATAATGGTACTGATATAAAAGACAATATTACCAGTGCTACCCACCTAAGAACAATGCTAAAAAAAGGTACCCCTATCACTCCCTTTATCCCCAACTATAACGAAAAATACATTCATAACATTGACGACCAAACCATATATAACTACCTAAAATATAACATCATCACAAACTCAAACTCCCTAAACAAATACGTTGACGTAACCGAGGGCATAGAAAACCGAATAATCAAACACCTCCAAACCTCCCCAACAATGCTCGACCTAATCACAAACATCAAAACCAAACGCTACACCTACAACCGCATCAGCCGAATGCTCTCCCACATACTCCTTTCCCTAACCAAAGATATGGTAAATAACATAAATGTAGATTATATAAGAATTTTAGGCTTTACCCTACGGGGACAAAAACACTTAAAATCCCTCAAAAAAAATATAGACATTCCCATTATAACTGGCTATAAAAAGAACATATCCAAAATACTAGATTACGAGTTAAAGGTAAGTAGTATATATAGCCTAATTACTAAGGACAACATCCTTCCCCTAGAATACAATAAAAAACCCATAATAAAGAAATAGAGCCTTTACTTGCAAAAGAAAAAGACTCTATTTCTAAAGTCTTAAGCACCTAGGTTAATATCGCCTTTAAGTTGTCCACCACCAGCAGTAGAGTTAAATACTATACTACCTTTGAAAGACTGTTCTTGTTCATCATCTTGTGCTGCACCGTCAGTATTACTTAACCATAAAACTAAGTAATAAGTAGCCTTAGTAGCAAGTTCTGGTGTACCCTCTGCTACAGTAAACGAATCACTTCCACCATCAAATGCGAAGTTAGAATCAGTTGTACCAGTAATAGCAGTAGCATTTGAACCACTAATAGCTTGTAAATTACTATCTAAAATTTGATATTTTAAATTAGTAAATCCATTAGTTTCAGCAGTTAATTTACCAGTAAGTGACATAGCAGAACCAGTATTAGAAATAGTTATTTTGTAAGCTTTACAAACTAGGTAACCATTTTTATCAACACAGTTATTTAAGTCTTCATCAACAGCCTTAATAATATTATCATCATCAAGTGGAATTAATGCCTTGTAACCTTCTTCCGTCTTAGTAGCTGTTGGTCTTGCTTGTTCAACACTCATACCTGCTGAGAACTTATAAGATTGTACTTCAACAGGAGTATCATTACTAAGTTGGGCTGTGAAGTATGCAAATGTTGCACCTACTATTGCTACGATTAATGTAAGAACACTAACTATAATTAAAAATGTTCCACTACCCTTTCTTTCAGTCATCTTTCTTATCCTCCTTTACTATAATAATAATATCAAAAAAACGCGAAAATTGCAATAGGTTTTCACGTTTTTTTCATAATTCATTATTCCTGATTTATATTAGCTGATAATTTAGACCCATCTATCGCCTGATATGTTATACTAGCACTAAAACTACCACTAGCATCCTCTTCATCCTGTTCTTTATCTAAATTAGAAAGCCAAATAACCAGTATAAAGTCCTTAACTTCTCCCTTTTTCAAGTCAAAACTATTACCAAGAGATAAATTATTACCATCACCAGTCGAAGTAGCCTCTTTATAAATATTACCATCACTATCCATAATAGCATAACTCATATTAACAACATCCTGTTTATTAAAATCCATAATACCAGTTAAATTAAGATCATCACCATTATTAGCAAGGCTTATTCTAAACGCTGTACAAGCACGATTACCACTATTATCCACACACTTATTAGCATAAGCCTTTGATAAATCAGCATCATCCATCGGTATAAGACCCTTACCACCAAACTCCGGTGTAACACTCATATTAAGTGAAAACTTAAAAGCCTGTGTTTCTACATCATTATCCCCCTTTAAAGTAGCACTAAAATATGCAAACGTTGCTCCTATCATCGCCACTATTAAAGTAAGAATACTAATAACAATTCCAAAGTATTTATTACCCATATCTATTCTCCTATCTTTACTATACATTAATAATACCAAATTTTAACTAAAAATGCAAGCAAAAAAAACAGATAGTACAAACTATCCATTTTATATCAAATCTACAAAATGTAAATTATTAACTAATCACCAAATTTAGCAGTAATACCAGTAGATGCAGATCCATCACTGTTTACACCATTAAATGTAACATTACCAGTAAATGTTTTACCAGCATCGTCGTCATCTTGGGCAGCGTTAGTTTCTTCTAACCATACTACTAAATAGAAATCGTGAGTACCTTTTGCTGTTAATGCTTGGTTATCAGTAATAGTACCTTCAGTTCCTTGATTAACAGTAGTTGCACTTGCGTTTACTGTTGTAGCATCAGTTAATACTTGCCATTTCATATTTTTAGCAGTACTAGTTAAATTCATAGTACCTTTAACGTTAAGACCGATATCAGCACTTCCGTTTGTAACTGTCACTTTGTAAACTTGGCAAACTGTATTTCCGTTGGCATCAATACAAGATTTAGAAGATGTACCAGTTACACCTTTCTGAAGGTCAGTATTTAACATTGGAACCATATTTTTAGCAGTACCAGTGTCAGACACTCTTGAAATTGCTATAGCAAGTGAAGCTCCACTAGCAGTAGTACCAGTAACATCTTGATCGTTAGTAGCACTAGCACTGAAGTATGCAAATGTTGCTCCGATAATAGCTACTATTAAAGTTGCTACACCTATAACACCATAAAAGATGCCTCTTCCATTGTTTTCCATTATTTATAATCCTCCTTTACATTAATAATCATATCAAAATATTTCATAAATTGCAATACCTTTTCATCACTTTTTTATAAAATTTTCACTATACTTTACACCCATATTACATAGTTATTAAACAAAATATACAAAAAAGTCCCATTTTTCGGTATTCCACTATTATAATTAACACTTTAAAAAATAATATACATAATAGAAAAAAAGTAGCCTTAACTACTTCTTCACATTGCTAAGTACCCACTTAGAATTTCTATCATTACCAACATTAATAATTTTACCCTCATCTCTAAGTTTGCCAAGTAAATACCTAATCTTATTATTAACTTGTGTATTACTCAAAGATTTAGGCAATTTAGGCTTAATCAATCTATTAATTTCATCCCTATCGGCACTACCAAATGTCTTTATATATTCGTATATATAATCCATATAATAAGAATTGTCCAATCCCTTTGTATCCATATATCTACTCTTTTCATCTGTTATTTTAGCAATATCAGAAGATATATATACATTAGGATACCTTCCTTCAATCAAATTTTCTCTTTTAAGATAATCACACTGTTCCTTAGTAATACTGTATCTTTTTTGAACTCTATCTAAAAGAATAACACTCTCTATATCAAGATTAGTTTTCTCACAAAGTATCTTCGTATATTTCTCATCTATAACTTTTCCATATAAAGTAACTATAACTCTATTAGGGTTACTCAAATCATAATCCGGAAGTGGAAAAAACTTATTTCTTTGAATATTAAACACTCTTCTTATACCACTACCAACTGTATCAATCATATTCAAATTAACCATAGCATTAGCTAAAAACTGATTTCTATAATAAGGAGAAGAAAAACCAACTTTCAAAACATTTTCTATCGTACCAGGTATAAAATTGCCCTCATTAGAAATAATCAATTTATCCTTATATTCTGCAATATTTATAGAACCCTTTAAGTTATAATTTTGGTGAGCAATACAATTATTTATAAGTTCCCTTAATGTAAAATTATCATATTGGTCTACCTCATTAGGAAATAAAGTATTTTCATTAACCATATATCTATACCTTAAATTTCTAATTTTATCCTTTGCCTTAATAGAATTAATAATTAGTGGAATACCAAAATGCTCATAATCAATAACATTAAAATCATCATAAAGTTTCCAAGTAATTCTAGGATTATACCCATTAAGGAGGTAATCATCGTCGTTTTTACCCAATAGTATCATAGCCGCATAAGTAATTTCACCATTTAACGTAACCTTTGCCTTATTTAAAAATTCAATGTCAGACATATTATCAATTTCATTGGCAATATCTCTTCCTTCATATTTCTTTTTAAATTGCAAGCGAGCAAAACTAATAGCTTCCTTATCAAGATTATCAATAGTAGCACCTCTAATAACCTGCCTAGACCAATCATAATTAGCCGTAGCCCTAATCTGCTCCGCTTTGTACTGTGATAAGGGTGTTAGTGACTCACCAGTTCTACTATAAGCAATTCCTTTCCAACAAATAGGATTTCCAGCTGCGGCAGGTACTTGAAACAAAATAACTCTTTTAGAATTAACATTTAAAGTGTATATTTCGATAAAAGATATACCATCCGTAGTATTATCAGATATTTGCTTTTTTACTTCATTAAAATTATTATCATACCTAAAATTAGTATTAACTATATTATGAGTTTTATCATCAATACCAAATACTATCCATCCATATTGTCTATTTCTTAAATTAGCTTCATTTCCCAGTGCAGAAAAGTATTTACCTAATTTATCTATATCAAAATTATTTTCAGCTTTTTTAAACTCCACGCACTCGCCTTCCTCATTACTAAGAAGGTCATTTAGTACTTCCATAATTTCTTCGTTATTTTTTATCACAATATCCCTCCATTCAATAATATTGTACCATATATTTAGTTTTTTTGAGCCATTATTATTATTTTTTTATCATTTTATTATACTTATAATTTTGCCCTGAAAATTATAAGTATAAATGCAGATAAATATAAATAAATGTAGAACTTCTACACCTAAATGTAGATAAATGTAGAACTTTTAACCCAAAATGTAGAACAATACCGCAATTTTTACATAATTTTACTCTTTTTTCTGCATTTTTACCCCTTTTTTCTACATTTTCTCCACTTTTAAGCCACTTTTTCTACATTTCTTCTACATTTCCAAATTTATTTCTACATTTTTCTATTCTTCCCCCTATTCTTTTCTCCACTTTTCTTCATATACAAAAATACGATATTTTCCTATCTTTATATTTAGAAATCCCCATATATAAAGAAAAAGACCCCATACAGGTCTTTCCATCATCTCTATTTCTCTATATACTCACTAGAATTAAATACCGCTTCCGTCTGGTCCATTATCCCATTAGTAGGCACTTCCATATTCCCAATCTCGCTCTTCTTCTCCTCTATATCCCTAAAAGAACTCGTCGGCTTCACCGAACCAATACTACCAACCTCAGGAAGTCTCGTCATATCGTCCTCGTCAATAATAATATCCTCTTCTCCCTCCAAAGAATTCTCCATATCCGGTAACTTCTTCTCTTCTAAATTATCGTTCAAGATAGCCTTTTCCGTACTAGAAAAGAAATCATCCGCCTCTTCCTTAGAAGTCTCTTGTCCATTTAATACATTTACATTATCACTAACTTTTGGAGACACAATCCCCACATTATCCTCACTAGGAACCGTCTCACTACCCTTGGATCCACTATCCGCACTAGGGAAAATATCCGAAACAACCTCAAAATCGCTGTCCGTAATATCCCTCGCCGTGTCAATCTTAATAATATTCGGCTCCTTCTCACCGAGGAAAATATCGTCGCTATCAAACGTGAGCGTCAAATCATCCTTATCAGTACTGCTTGGATTTGCAAAAATGTCCTCATCCGCCAAAGTAGTCGTCTCATCCATCTTCTCTTCCCCATTTTGGAGGGCAGTAGCACTATCGTGAACTTCTACATTGTCATCAGCACTCTTTTCCATTTCAATACCATTAATAGTATCCACTTCATCACTAGCACTAACACCAATATCTTCACTATCATTAACACTATCCACATCACTATTCATACCCAATTCCTGTGATGCCTCATCCTCACTATCAAGCATAACATTGTCAATAACCTCCTGCATCACACCATCAGCAATCACCTTAACACTAGCCAAATCAATATCCCCGCTGTCCTCTACATTAACAATAACATTATCCTCTAAACCATCATAACCCCTATTACTAATCTCTCCATAAACCTCATCCTCATCACTCAAAGGGAAATCATAATACCCATAAGGATTACTCTCACTTACCTCATCATTAAGAAGATCCTCTTCCAAAAGCAAAGCCGAATACTCAGGATCATTGCCAATCTCACTATCAATATACTTATTACCATTACCACTCTCTGCATCAACACTCACATTAACCCCATTATCACTATTGTACGTGTCAATAATACCAAACTCATTCAAAATACTAAGAATATCCACTGTCTCGTTCTTATCTTTAAGACCCCTAATCTCTTCCTTAGCACTCTCAATTCTTCTCTCTACATCACTAATATTATCATTGACCCTCTTCTCAGCCTTAATAACACTATACTGATTATTGCAGAACTTCTCAATATCCATAAAAGAATCCTCATCAATAATCTCTAACTGTCCTCTTAAAAGAAGCCTATCATCAAATATCCTACTAATCTTCTCTCTCTTACTAACAACATCACTATACTCCGTCTCTATACTACTAATAAGCTCATACAACTTATAAACATATTCCTTCTCCCTCGAAGTATAATAATCCATCCTCGCTTCCTTAACATAAGACTTATACTCATTAATCTTACTATCCGGAAGCTCCTGATTTTCGAGAGACTCATAAGCCATATAAAAATTATCAAGCTCATCCCTCTTATGCCTAATCTCATCCCGAAGCTTCTCTAACTCAAACTCAATATCACTATAATCAAGTTCCTCACAAAAACTATTATTATGCACAAAAGACATAAAAAATTCCAAAAGCTTCTCTTCAAGCTCCCTATTAACCCTATCATTATTAAGAGCCTCTTCCGTAAACCTATCCAAATCCCTTTCGTAAGTCTTAACCTCTTCCTCCAAAGACTTAATACGATTACAATTACTCAAATACTCCTTAATATTATCCAGCCTATTCTCATAAATAGCCAAGTCATTATACTGCTCTTTATCCTCTAAGTCTAAGCCTGTAATCTCCTTATACTCATTATTAAACTTCCTAAAAGCATCACGATATCCATTAATATACTTAATAAGAGCATTAAGCCTTACCTTCTCATCTTCCAAATTATTAGTCTTATAATAAAAGTCCTCAAGCCCCTCTATATAAGCCGTATACCTCTTCTCATTCACCGCCCTCGCAACTTCCATATAACTATCCAGAAGCTTCTCCTTATCCTTAGGATTAGGAAAACTAAGACTAGCCTTCAAAATATCATACTTCTTATCAAGAATATCTCTCATATCTACCATTAGATTCACCTCTTTATTCTATATTAATTATAACTTCAATTAAACAATAAGTCAATAATTAATCAAACATTTTTAGTTTACTATCCATTTTGTAAACATCACAAAATCCTCTTATAATTCTCCACACTCTTAAGAATACTCTTCTCCTTCTTCTCCTTAAATTTCTCGTGCCTCTCCTCTTCTTCTCTCTCCTTAATCTTGTCAAGGGCAGAATTCGTAATCTGACTCCTAAGAACATTCTCTGCTGCAAAAGAAATAGCCTCACACATCTTAAGCTGATAACAAATATAAAACGTAATCAAACTACTAAGAACAACCCTAATATCCGTCTCCGTCACAAAGTCCTCACCCTCATAATACTCCCCCTCAAACCTAACCGGAAATAAATTAATCTCCAAAAAATCAAAAGAAGTCGACGAATAATAATGATTATAATACACATTAATCTCGCTATAATTCATCTCCAAAACACTTTTCTCAATGTACGTTTCAATCTCACTAAAACGCGTAATAAACTCATCTTTCGCTAACTTCAAAACCACCGTCTCGTCCATAAATGTAATCTTTGAACCAATAATAATCTTGTGAGCCGTCTTATCCTTCCGAATCTGCCTACTAACCGCTGAATTAAAGTTCCCACAGAACCCATAATCATTCGCAATATAAATATTAAGTTTCGGTTTGTCCCTATCGGGGGTAAGAACCTTTTTGTCCAAAACCAAGTTCTTATTATAAACAATCCTACTAAGTATCCGCGTAATCTCTACTCCAACATTCTTATATTTCTCAGCCTTTTTCCTCGACTTATCAACATTAAGAAGAGCGTGGAAGTTCATAACCTTAACAACATTCTTAATCTTCGCCATAATAACCTCCTATAATTTCTTATAGTCCTTCTTTTTCTTAAGATGTTCCTGTTTTACAACAATATCATTAAGAAGTTTAAACAAATAATAAGTAAAATACAAAAATACAAACAAAATAAGAAGACCCAGTATAATCATAGTAAAAATATTAGCATACTCGTGTGTTAAATAAGTATAAAGCATATTAATAGCAACAATACCCAAACTACTAAGTCCCACAAAGAACAAATTATCCGGAATCTTTTCATAATTCTTCGTTAAAATATCCGATAAAAGAATCAAAACAAGAACAATCACAAAATATATAGGATTCATTTCTTGGAATGTTGCAATACACCATACAAGGAAAATATAAGCCACTGAAACCAAACTAAAAGCAAGCACACTTTTGTTATCCATTCCCAAAAATAAACCATAAAACTTAATCTTACTACTATTAACCTGATACTTCTTCAAAGTAAGCTTTATAAACACCGCCAGTACTACCAAAAAGATAATACCAACCATAGCAAAGTTACTAATACCATAAATAATATTCATATACTTTTCCATAACTATCCCTCTTTTATCATCAAATTAAACACATTCTTACTATTCATATAGAAAGCCCTAATATCCCTATAACTAATATCAACACTCTCTCCCTTAATATCAACACTACCCTCTATCTCACCAATAATAGACAAATAATCCTCCATAATAAGCAAATTATAATCCTGACTAGTTATTCTAATATACTTAACATTATCATACTCTACTAACCCCTTGTTAAGGTCAAATACCCTAACCCTAATACCACTACTATTAACCATTGTACTTACCTATAAACAAGAACTTGCTCTCTTCAACATCATCTAAAGTACCATTAAGAATATTCTCAACATCATTTAAAACATCCTCAATCTTAACAAACTGTCCAGGGATATTAGTATAAGCTTCCGCAACAAACATCGGTTGGGAAAAATAATATTTAAGTTTACGAGAACGATAAAAAATTCTCTTATCCTCTTCACTAAGTTCCTCTATACCAAGAATAGCAATAATCTCTTCCAGTTCCTTGTACCTAGTCAAATACCTAAGAACCTCTGTAACAAGATTATAATGCCTTTCACCAATCTTATCAACATCAATAAGTTTAGAAGTAGACTTAAACACATCAATAGCCGGATATAAACCAAGTTCTGCTACCTTTCTATCCAAAACAATCTGACCATCCATATAAGAAATAATCGTTTGTACCGCTTCATCATTAAAATCATCAGCAGGAATATAAATAGCTTGGAAAGAAGTAATCGAACCATTCTCTGTTGAACTAATCCTCTCCTCAATCTTACTAATATCACTAGCCATATCAGCCGGATAACCATTCTCAATCAAAATTTGCTTAAGTTCCGTTGCAATCTCACTCTTAGCTTGCATAAAACGATAAATATTATCAATAAATAACAGCACATCTTGCTTCTTCTCATCCCTTAAATACTCCGCTAAAGTAAGACCAGCATATACACTCTTACTCCTAGATACCGGATTATCACCCATAACACCATATACCATACTCATCTTACTAAGAAGCTTCGAGTCCTTCATCTCCTTGTATAACTCATTACCTTCCCTACTTCTTTCTCCTGCACCAACAAAAACAGCGTGAGCATTAATAGAACTATAAACATTATGAATAATCTCCTTAATAAGCACTGTCTTACCAACACCAGCACCACCCAAAAGCCCCATCTTAAAGCCCTTTTGAAGAGGAGCAAAAAAGTCAATAACCTTAATACCCGTCCATAAAATATCACTATTAACAAGTGTGTCCTTTAAAGAAATAGTCCTATTATCAATATTTCTCTTCTTAACACTCTTCAAAGTCTTACCATCCGTAGGATAACCATAAGAATTAAAAATCCTTCCCAAAATCTTATCCGAGTACTCAATCAAAATCCCTTCTGATACCCTAACAACCTTACTACCCTTTCTAAGGCCGTGATTACTACCAAGCGATATACAAGTTGCACTAATATTATTAATAGAAACAACCTCAAACACATACTCATCATTATCCTTAACTTGTAAAATCTCCCCAATCTTAACATTACTATCACTAAGAATAACCTCTATACTAATATCAAATATCGATATAATCTTACCAACAACTGCCACTATCCTTCACCTCTTTTCCCTATTTATCCTTACTCACTAAAAACTCAAACAAGTTAATCATATCCCTTTTACTCTTCGGACTAAACTTATACTGCTGTAAATTCTTAACAATAATCTTACCCTCTTTAAGCCTTCTCTGTAAGTCCTCGCTAATCTCATCCGTATTAGCAAGCTCATATATCTCCCTAACATCAAGATAACTAAGAAGTTCTATCCTAACCTTACTACCAACCCTCTTCATCTCGGCCGTTTGCACATTACCACCAAGTCTAGATACCGATAAACCATAATCAATAGCCGGTTTTTCACCCTTAGCAAAGTTCTTAGCCGATAACACAATCTGACCATCACATATCGAAATAATATTAGTAGAAATATAATCCGTAATATCTCCCGCTTTCGTCTCCACTATAGGAAGAATACTAATAGAGCCCCCATTCTTATGTTGACAACCCTTTTCAAGTAACCTCGAATGAGCATAGAAAATATCAGACGGATACGCATCCCTACCAGGAGTCTTCTTACTAGCCAAACTAATCTGCCTATAAATATCCGCGTGTTTCTTCAAATCATCAATACATACTAAAACATCATAAGTCTGCATCATAAACGATTCCGCTATCGATAAAGCCACATAAGGCGTTAAATAACCCCTTGTTGGAAGTTCATCATTAAAAGAAGCAATAATAATACTATAACTACTAGCACCCCTCTTTGTAAGCTCATAATAAATATCCTTAACTTCCTTCTTCGTCTTACCAATAGCAACATATATACAAAGAACATTCTTATCCTTCTGATTAACAATCGTATCAAGACAAATCTGCGTTTTACCCGTTTTCTTATCACCAATAATAAGCTGACGTTGTCCCTTCCCAATAGGGTAAATCAAATCAATACCCGTAATTCCCGTAAGAAGCTCTCTCTTAACAAGCCCCCTATCCATAAGAGGAAGCGGTTTATTCTCAATATTAAGCATCGTAACATTATCAAACTTTTTCCCAGCAATAAGATCATTACCAAAAATATCAATAACCTTACCAACCGAGTCTAAACTAAATTCACACCTAAACTCCTTATTAAGAGCATAAACAATATCCCCAGTCTTAATCTCCTTAGAGATATTAACAAGAGCCACTATACACCTATCCGGATATATCGCAAACACATACCCATCAGCCTTATCCGCAATATTAATAGCCTCATAAAAAGTAACATCATTAAGGCCTGATACCTCAATATTATAATCATTAACCTTCGTTACTTTCCCCGTAGCATAAACATTCCTATTACTCTTAATATTTTCAATAGTCTCATTCAAATTATTTGTAAAAGTATCATTCATCCCTATTCATTCCTCTCACTTATACTAAAATCATATACCCTGTTCTTGTACATAATCTTAATACCCCTATAAATACTACTATCATAAATCGTCTTTACATTTTTGCCGTATTTATTATAATTCTCATCTTTCTTGCCAACCATTACCCTAATAGTAGGATCGTTCAAACTAACAAGCTGATCCAAATAATCAATAAAGTTATCAATACTAGTATCAACACTAACACTCTTAAACATCTCATATATCTTATACTCTTCATCATTTAAAAGTTCCCTAACTTTCTTGTCCTGATTACTAGCACACTTTATATCATATATAACATCACTCTTAAACTTCCTTTTAAGCCTCTTACAGAAATCAAACCTATTATCACTCTTTGCAAACTTCACAAAGTCCTTAACTAAGGCATTGTAGTCAATAACAAAGTTCTCATCTATCTTTCGGTTAAGTTCAAATACACCCTTATCGTGATACTTCGTCTTTGAAAGTAAATCAATAACATCCGTATCAAAATCATACTTATTACTTATTTTTTCCTCATTATTCTCTTTAATTTCTTCTTCTCTACTTTTTATAAGTTCGTCAATCTCATTAAGTTTATTTTCCTTTTCATTAATAAGTTCATCATATCCTTGTAGTTTATTGACGAAATAAGACTTTGTCTGGTCATTAACGATAGCCACTGTCTTTTTAAAGATAAGAAACATAAAGAGAACTAATACTGAAATGACCACACAAGATATAATAAATACTATAATCATTAGTAAGTTACAAGTGGATTAAAGAATAATAGTAAGAAACAAAATGCAAATAAGAATAGTAAAAATGTAGCTGTAATGATAAGAATAGTCATAACTGAGTGTACAACATCGTTCTTAGTCTCGGGATTTCTTCCCACAGCCTCGGCTACTCTCCCACCAAGAATACCTACTCCTATTCCTAGTCCTAAAAATGAGAGGCCTATCATAATTCCAATAGCAATCGCTGTATTTGATAATATCGTTTCCATATTTGTCCTTCCTTTCTAACTCCCCTATTCTCCTTAATTATATCAATTTTAAGAAAATGTGTCAATAAAAGTGTGTAAATTAATTGAAAAAGATATAAGGGGGGATATTCTTATATCTTTTGGGTGGGCCCTATTGGGGGTGTAGAGGTATATTAGGGGTGTATTACTCAGTGCAGTTGTCACAAGCTATCGTATAGGGGTTATCAAAGGAGCCATCTCCACCTGTTACATAGACATCAGGTTTTAAGTAGAAAGTGGGGCGATAGACAAGTGAATAGTACGAAGAGATTTTGACTACATATCCAGCATTAACACTCCAACCGGAATACGTGTTAGAGGCATAAGGTGTAAGCAACCATTCGTAACCTTTATATAACCAATTCTTATTTCCAAAGTAAAATTCACCTTGGGTGGCTGTATCAGTACTAGTATAATAGCCACTAGCGTACAAGTAATCACTTAGATACATTAGTCCTATCTTGGAAGTTACACTGGTATCTCCCGTACTAGGTCCAGAAGATGTACAAGAGTTACCTCCTCTTTCACATAGATACCAGTCTTGTTTACTTTGATCAGTACCACTTCCATAGAGATACCAAGTAGTAGTTTCAATATAACCTCTTAAACTACTATCAATACCATAAGTTATAATATTACTACAATCTTTGGTTTTATAACTATTATTAGAATAGTAGTAAGTCCAATTAGCACAATCCCCGTAAGAACTACTAGTATCATTTTTATTATAAAAGTATTCATTTAAAAGAACATTGAGATTAGCTGGGGAGGTTGTAGATTTTCCCGTCCAATCATTTGCATAATCGGAATAAGTATCAGAAGTATTACTCTTATTATATACGCCCCAACTATATCCACCTAAGGAACGAGTTCTAATTAGTTTTACTAATTCGGTATTTGATACACCGTGGCTATTACTATCAAAGACACCTATTATTCTATACATATCATTATTAAATTTAACATAGTTATTTACTTCTGATCCTATATATCTATATTCGTGACTATTAGTATAATATACTCCACTATCTCCGACACTCCAACTACTTCCTTTATTTAAGGCTTTAACAGTATCTACGAGAGTAGTGCCAACGGCATAACTCTTTTTAAATACTGTTAAAGATATTATTACAGCACCTACTATAATTATAAATACAAGGGAAGTTATTAATTTCTTTTTATCCATTAGTGTACTCCTTTCTCTTATTTATATTTTATCCTTGTTCAAGGGTATAAGGATTATTATAAGTTCCAAAACCTCCGGAAATTTTGATATCAGATTTGAGATAGAAGGTTGGACGTGAGCCTTGTGGATATTCCGTGGTATCACTGAAAACTGAACCACTAGACGCAAACCACGTTTCCCGACCAGTCGAGGTGTTAGGCGTAAGCGTCCAATCCGAACCATTAAATAACCAATTCTTATTGCCGAAGTAATACTGACCTTGTGTACTTGTATCAGTACTAGAATAATAGCCACTAGCATATAAGTAATCACTTAGGTACATTAGTCCCACTTTCGAAATTACACTAGTATCTCTTGTACTAGATCCAGAAGGCGTACAAGAGTTACCTCCTCTTTCACATAAATACCAGTTTTGTTTACTTTGGTCAGCACCACTTCCATAGAGATACCAAGTAACATCTTCGATATAATTAGTTAACTTACTATCAATGCCAAAACCTACTATATCACTACAATCATTAGTTCTGTAATTGGTACCAACATAAAAATAGGTCCAATTACTACAAGCTCCATAAGTACTACTAGTATTAGTTCTGTTTATAAAATACTCATTAAAGATGGCATTAAGATTAGCTAGGGAAGTTGTAGATTTACCCGTCCAATCATTAGTATGGTCATAAGAAGTACCAGAACTACTATTATATACTCCCCAAGAATAGTTCCCGATAGGGTTTGCCATTATTAATTTAACTAGATGTTGACCTTCTATTCCGTGACTATTTTCGTCAAATACTCCTATTATCCTATATAAATCATTATTAAAGCTAACCCAGTTATTGACATTTGCACCTACATATCTATAATCGTGATACTTAGTAGTACCGTCATCTGCTGTATAACTGTTAGTTGCGTATACACCACTATCTGTTAAATCAGCATCCCAATTATCTCCTTTACTTTGACTTATAATATAGCTATTAGCATTAGCAGGGAGAGCTACTTCATTACCAGTTGTATACACCGCATACCCATTAGTTGTTGCCTTAGCACTAAATCCCTTACCAGCCTCACTATTAGGAGTATCTTCACTAAGCCACATCCTAACCTTTATCTTCTTACTTTCCCCTGGGACTAGGGTAACATCTTTACTAAGTATATTAGAAGTATCTAACGTATGTACCTCTCCATCATCTATCTTTATCTTAATATACTTATTATTAATTAAATTCTCCGAAGTTGTATCTAATAACTCCACATTAAACTTATAAGTCAAATTCCCTGTATTAGTTATCTTCAAACTATAAGCATCACTACGTTCCCCTTCCTCATCCGATATAGGGAAAGCACTAGCTAGTGTTAACGTTGTATTCTCATCAAAAGTCAAATCTAATAAACCCGTTGTATAATCCTCTGTACTCCCATAATCCTTATTAACATACAGAGCATAAGTATTACCACTCATTGACATTACTGTAAACACGCAAGCAATAATAAGTAATAAAACCAAGTTTCTCTTCAATATCTTATCCATAGTACCATCCCTTTCTTTATACACAGAAAAAGACTATAACAAATTAGAGTACTCCCATACTCTTTATGTTATAGTCTATTCCATTTAATATAGTAGCTCCGCTACTTAATGTACCTGTCGGTACAATCCCCCCCCCCATTTAATAAATGTACCTCAAAAAATTTTTTTGAAATTTTTTTCATATAAGATTGCACCTCTCTTTCTTCTATTTTCTATCACCATAATACCAAATATTTACAAATATTGCAAGCCCTTTCCCAAACTTTTTCCATATTTCCTCATAGTGAAAATAACTAAACACTCGCCCTTAACTTCTTAGTAATACTAACAAAAAACTCCTCACTCCATATATCAAGCTCCCTAAACTTACTAATTAGTAACTCTCTTAATATATTTATAAAGTAACTTTACATTTCTACTACAATATAGGTTACTAAGTTTTTCCACTATCTCTATATTTAATTTTGCAAATTCTCCCTCATCTATACGTAAATCATTAAATAATATATTTTCAAGTTCCCTATAATTACTAAGGACCCTAATAGTATATAACTTATCACATAAAGCCTTTTCAATAGATGCAATCTGATAAGAATAATTATCCTCTTCTTTTAAGATAATCTCTTCCGGATAAGCCAGTTTTGGCACATCCCTATAAGTAAAAGTACCAAATGATGTCGTAAACATTTTCTTCTTCTTTTTATTAAAAGTTGCACACGTTACCGTAGTTACTCTTTCTGGAATTAAGCCATGATAAGATAAAGCATATTCAAAAGAAATATAAGATGGACCATATATACTTCCTGCTAGTAAATAAGCAGGTGTATTTTCGTCAGTTTCATATAAACCTTTAATAATTCTAAACATCTTTTTATTATTTATATCACGACTTATTTTACCATTTTTATTAGCATAATTATCTAAATTACTCTTTGCCATATCATTAGTAATTATCATATTTTCACCACTTAATCTCATTATATAGTATTTACTGGTGAAAATCAAGCATTTTTTAAACAAAAAAGATATAAGCCCCTCTCCTTATACCTCTTCCATTTACTCCCCATTAAGGAGCCAATCAACCACACTAATCTTCGTTATCCCCTCATAATCCGCCCTAAGGTCCATATCTAGCGTAAGCAAGTACTTAGGATAATGATCCCCTGTTCTCTGCAACGACCTAAGCTCCCGTTCCAATACCCTCTCATCCCTTACCGATAGAGCCACTTGATAATACCTAAGACCATCCCTGTTCTTAGCCACAAAATCGACTTCCAAATCATCCACCTTACCAACATATACCTTATACCCTCTTCTAAGAAGTTCCAAATATACAATATTTTCAAGGATATGACCCATATCACTATCAGCCCTCTTGCCAAGCAAATAACTCCTAAGCCCTTGATCCACTACATAATACTTATAATCCCTTGCCAGTAAATTCTTCCCCTTAACATCAAACCTCTCTGCCTTATATATCAAATAACTATCCAAAAAAGCCGATATATAATTCTCCACCGTATGATTACTAGTCGAAAGCCCTTTACTAGTCAAAGTATCACTAATCTTCTTTGTCGATACAGGACTACCAATACTATCAAAAATAAATTTAAGAATACTCTCTATTAACATCTTATCCGAAATATTATTCCTAGCCATTATATCCTTGTAAACCACCGTCGTAAAAATACCCTCCAAATACATATCTAAACGATTAGCATCATCCCTAATTATAGACAAATTACCGGGCATACCACCAATTTTCATATAATCAAGAAAATACTCATAACGACTTTTCTCCTTATTATCAAAATTACTTAAATACTCCTTAAAAGAAAGCGGAAGCATCTTAATTTCCACATATCTTCCCGATAAAAGCGTTGCCAGTTCCCCCGATAAAAGATAAGCGTTGGACCCTGTTATATACACATCCACATTTTTCTTTATATATAAACCATCCACTGCCTTTTGAAATAACGGAACCGTCTGCACCTCATCCAAAAACACATAGTACTTCTTATCCTTCGTTATCTTTCCATTAACAAAATCATAAAAATCCTTATAATTAGCAAAATTATAATCAGGGTCCTCCAAATTAATCTTAATTATCTGTTCATCTTTGACCCCCATTTTCTTCAAATAATCAATAAATAAATCAAAAAGCGTTGACTTACCACATCTCCTTATCCCTGTTACAACTTTAATTAAATCCTTATCCTTAAACGCCTTTAACTGTTCAAGGTACTCCGTTCTTTCTATCACACATATCACCTCACAATTAAATTATACACCAAAAATATGCAAAAGTCAAATTTTGGAAATATATTTCCAAAACAATATTAAACGCATTTGTTTTGGAAATATTTTACATATCTCCTTTCATATAAAAAGGTACAAGTCCCCATCCAAACTCATACCTCCACCCAATCAAAATCACCCCATATCTTACCTCCCCTATTTACTAACCACGTACGGTGCTTCCTTCGTTCCATTACCACTAACAATCGCCACCTCTCCTGATAAATAGAACACCGGCCTAGCAATATTAGTATTAGAATTAAGCCCATACCCATTCCTATTAACAAACCCCTTCATATTAATATTAAACGTTGTTGAAGGTTTACCCGAATCCGGCATAATCTGCCATTCGTGATTAACATTCTGAGGCCATAACCAATCACTATTCATACAAGCCTCTTCATAAGCATATAACGTCGTATTCTTGTAGCAATTCTCTCCCGCTGCATACCCATAATCACTCGGATACATAAGCCCTACATACCCATCCCAGTATAAAGCCTGCTCTGTTGTATTAAACCTACCCGTTCCCCTCTCATAACCATACATAATATCCGTACTAGGCGTATTATTATTATACCCCCCCAAATAATACCTGCTCCTACTAATAAAACCCCTCGCCTTCTCCGTAAGACCACTATTACTAAAATCAATATTCGTCCCCGTCGTACTATTATTATAATAAACCCCCACTGTACTATTCCACCAAGCACCACTATTAAAAAGCCTCATAAGCTCACTACCACTCGTCAAACTATCACTATAATTCCCCGACGTAGACCTTGCCCAAATATTAGAATGATGATTACCATCACTGTACGTCGTCGCCCCATAGTCAAAACTCCAACCCACTACCCCCGTATCATCTTGAAGATTACTCGCCTTGATCACCTTAATCTTCCGTACCCCATCAATATCATCCCGTATACTACCAATAATCCTGAATAAACTCCTGTCCGCACAAGACCCATCACTACTCGCATCCAAACACACAAAATTATTCGGACTAGCCCCATAGAACCTATAATCCACCGTCTCCTCTATCGCCTCTCCTGTCGCACTGCTAGAAGACGCTACCCTAGAGTGGCTCACCTTGTACACTCCACTACCACTATCCCCTGTCGTTCCATCATCAAGCCCCTCTATTAACTTCGTAGCCGTAATATACTGTAAACTAGAATTACTACCCGTTATAACAACACTAAAATCAAACCCCTTATTCATCATACTACTAGGATTGTTCCCACTTTCCCCATCTATCCAAATATAAAGATTATAATTACTAGTAACCGTACTAAGTGTTCCATCACTACTCTTTACCGTTGTAAGAAGAATACTATCACCATTATTAGCAGAGGCAAAGTTCCCCTCCTTAACAATAGTACCATCTTTAACTAGCGTATACTTAAAACTACTATCCTTTAAACCACTATCAATACTATTAACCAGTAAATTAAACGAAACCACAACATCATCCTTAGGCACATTTTTAAGCCTTATCCTAATACTCTTATTAACCGCATCCTTACTAAGATAACTATTAGTAGGCATCAAATTAGCCCCCACAATATCCGCTCCATCTGATAGTTCCACAACTACACCCTGAGCCTTTAAACTAACATCCGTATAACTACTACCCTGCCATATAAAATATGCAACTGTACCCCCAATCAAAAGCAGAAGTACTACAATAATCACCACAATAATAGTAATGCGTGCCCCCTTCTTTTTACTATCCTCTATATTCATAATAAGCTCCCTCCTATTTATAACATAATAATACCATTAATTAAAAATAAATTCAAGAGGGGTATTTCTAAAATTCCCTATCGGGGGTATATATATAGATTAATATTATTAAAGTAGAATACATATTGTAAATGTATTCTACTTTAAGATATAGGGATTATTAAAAGAACCATCACCGTCTATTATACTAGTAGTAGAGGTGAGGTAGAAGACTGGATATACACTTAGTGCGCTTCCAATAACACCCCCCGGTGTGAAATAATTAACAACTTCATCAAAAATAATGCAAAACCCCATCCTAGAGACAACTGAGACAGGTGTCATTGTCCATTTTCCTAAACCTTTTGAAAAGAGCCAATCCTTTGATTTGCAACTATCGCCATAATCACGCAAATTAGTAGAAGTTGCACAAGTCATTCCTGCTGCATAACCAAAATCACTAGGATACATTAGACCTACTTTTCCTACCCAAGATAACTCGTGTCCATCATAAGCGGTCGTACCTCTTTCATATATATATATATCTGATGATTTGATTTTATTATCTACAGCCCCACCTAAATAATATAAACTGTCATTTACCATCTCCCTCGCTGTATCAGTAAGTCCTTTATTAGTAAAATTTATCGTTGTAGCCGTGGTACGTCCATTATAGTAACTTCCGCTTTCTCCCTTCCACCAAGCTCCACTATTTAAAAGTGTCATTAATGTACTTGTTGACCAGTTATTTGTATAACTGTCGTCTGATTTATAGTCCCAACTAAATCCGCTTGTAGTACCGTCTGTAATAGGAGTTGCCTTTATTGCTTTAATTAAATTTTTACCAGCTTTCTCTTCGTAGATACTTCCTATTATTCTATATAATCCTCTATCAGGACAAGTACTCTGTCCTTCCTTATCTAAACATATATAATTCTTAGGATTAGCACCATAATATCTATAATCATCACTAGCCTTTATCTCCCTACCTGTCGCACTAATATCACTTGCGATAGTATCGTGACTTACTTTATAGACGCCACTTCCATCATCACCAATAGAACCAACATCCAAACTTTCAACCAAAGTTACTGCATTTATTGGAGGTCTTTCTACCTCTACATTTAAACTAGCTTTCATACTCCTACCTTGCATTGTCTCATTATTTTCATTATTACCATCTATCCAGATATAGAACTTATAATAAGTTTTATTGTCAGCAAGAGGGCTATCTGTAACTATACTTAACTTACCAATACTAGCATCTTTAAAACTACCATTAACTACTTCATTATAAGTATTACCGTCACTACTACTTAAAAGTACATACTTAAAACTATCATTTTTTAACTCTTCATCTATACTAGTTATATCTAAATATATACTAGTATTTAAAGTCGTCGTAAGACCTTTTTTCTTTCGTATTGAAAACTCCGTTAAAGCCCCATCATCATAGTAGAAACTAGGTGATAAGTTACCTATATTAATATCACTACCGGTCTTAAAACTAACATCAGCGAGTTCCCCTATTGTTACGTTCATTTTGGTATTATCATTACTAGACCATACTATCCAAGCCAGTGTTCCCGTCGCAATAACCATTGTAAGTAGTAATATAGTAAGTATCTCTTTCCCCTTACTTGTCTTACTTTCTTCCATATTCTTACCTTCTTTCTTTATACACAGAAAAAGACTATAACAAATCAGAGTACTCCCATACTCTTTATGTTATAGTCTCTTCTTTTTATTATAGTAGCTCCGCTACTTAATGTACCTGTCGGTACAATCCCCCCCCCCGAACGATTGTTCGTATTTATAAATTACTTTTAACAATTTTACATAGTTATTCATACTTCTT
Source organism: uncultured Bacilli bacterium (assembly GCA_934101865.1). GTDB lineage: Bacteria > Bacillota_I > Bacilli_A > RF39 > UBA660 > UMGS2068. Next base: position 78,189 of record CAKOSA010000002.1, read on the forward strand.
TTCATAGCGGAATTGCACCTCTCTTTCTATCCTATACCTAAATTTTATCAACTTTTTATAAATTTTTCAATACTTTTATTGATATTTTATTAAAAAAATGATATATTATAAATGAAAGGAAAACTTAGTGTTCGCTAAGACTGCCTTTTGTGTTTGAAAATTAACAGTCCTAGTTACTAATGTAGCTAGGACTTTGTTCTATCTACTTATAATAGATAGAATTTGGGATACTTTTACGAAGAAGAAGTATATTTTATAAATTGTTAATTTTAATGTTCTTCTCATAATTATCCCTCCTTCCTAGCTCTAAATAAAGCAAAGAAGGCAGTCATTAGCTACTAACTAAGTTTTCCTAAATACATATTACTACATAATATGCAGAAAGTCAATCTATATTATTGATTTTTATTCATAAATATGATATAGTGTAAATGAAGGAAAAGTTAACGTTCGCTAAAACTATCTTTTATATGATGATTAAAAGTGTCCTAGTTACTAATGTAGCTAAGACTTCGATATTACCCGAATATTATACGGACTATATAAGAGAGTTTTACAAGTAATATATAAAATTTGTTATGGTAATATTTAAGTTTTTACTCATAAGCATCTCACCCTTCTAGCTTGTAGACAAGCGGTGAAAATAGTCATTAGCTACTAACTAACTTTTCCTAAATACATATTACTATATAATAATAGTGAAAAATAAGTAGTCCTAGTTACTATGTAACTAGGTCTTTTATATTACCCTTTATACCCCCCATAAAGAAAAAGATACACTAAAATAACCTTAGTATATCTTGGAAAGTAACATATATCATAAGCAGTATCAAGAGCATAAACCCAATACCATTAACCTTCTCTTCCACTCCCTTAGGAATAGGCTTCTTAAATATCTTCTCAATAATTAAGAACAGTATCCTACCCCCATCAAAAGCAGGGAACGGTATCAAGTTAATAACCCCAACATTAACACTTAAGAAAGCCACCAAGTAAAGTAAACTCTCTACCCCTTGCTTAGCCTGCTGTCCAACAATATTATAAATACCAACCGGTCCCGATAAATCATTAACACCAACCTTACCAGTAAACAAATACTTAAGCGTATCCCCCATTACTGCAAACAAACTACCCGTCTTTTGGAACGCATACTTAACAGAATTAACAAAGCCATACTCCCTTTTACCAGATGTACTAAAACCAAACTTGTAACTATCCACACCATCCTTAGTTACCTTCTTAGGCGTAATCACTAAGTCCCTAGTATTACCACTCTTATCCCTAATCTTAAAGTCCATCTTCTTACCATTGTTCATCTGAATAGTAAGCATAGCCGTCTCCCAACTAGACACCCTGTCCCCATCAATACTAAGAAGAAGATCCCCCTCTCTAAGACCAGCCTCATAAGCCGGATAATCCTTCATAACATTACCAACTACAGCCTTAGGAGATACACCCCCAAAAAGTAAAGCACTAATAAACAAAATAATCAAAGCAAAGATAAAGTTATTACCAGCCCCAAAGAATAAAATAAGTAACCTCTGTAAGAAACTCTTATTATACATAAGCCTATCCTTAGGAAGATTCTCCGTATCTAACCTATCCTCTCCCGCTAAAACAACATACCCCCCAATCGGGATTAACCTAATACAATACTCCGTCTCTTTACCCTTCTTGCCCCATAACTTAGGACCCATACCAATACTAAATTCATATACATAAGTACCTGACCACTTAGCAAAAATAAAATGACCAAACTCGTGTACAAGAACAATAGCTCCAAGAATTAAAATAAATAAAATAAGTGTTAACATACAACTACCTCCTTCTTAAAAAATACCAAATAAAAGTATCGTTCCCAGTGCCACAAAAATAACACTATCAAACCTATCCAAAATACCACCGTGACCAGGTATTAAATTAGAATAATCCTTAACCCCATAATACCTCTTAATAGAACTAAAAACAAGATCCCCTACCTCACTAAGAAGACTAAGAGCAAGAATAAATACAATAATCCATCCTATTGGTAGCCCCCCAATAACAAAGAAATAAAAGAAACTACCAATTAAAGTACCAAAGAACGTACCCACTAAAAAACCTTCCCACGTCTTCTTCGGACTAATACTAGTAAGAGGATGTCTTCCAATAAGCATACCCCCAATATAAGCATAAGTATCCGTAACAAAAGCCACTAAGAATACCAGTATACAGTAACTAATACTAGCATCCCTAAGTTCTATAAGAGCCCCAAAACTAAGCCCCAAGAACAAAGTCGCCCCAAGTACATATAAACTATCATTAATATTATACTTATCACTATCATTATAAAAAACAATAGGCATAGTTAGCCCTAGTAACGGAAGCAATAAACAAATCTTTTCATCAATACTAAAGAAAATATTATTAAGAACCATAATCGCAAGCGATACCACCGCCACAAATTCCACAAATTTAAGTTTCTTACCCCTATATCGAATATTCAAAAACTCATTCAGCCCCAGCAAACTACACGCCAGCATAAAAATCGCAAAAATCTTACTATTAAAAGCCATAAAAACAATTAAAAGCAGCAAAATAACCGCCCCACTAATAACTCTCGTTTTCATCAAACACCAACTTTCTTACTATCTCATTATAACATCATAGCCCTAAAAGTGCAAGTATTTTCTTAGGTTTGGCCCTATGGGGTAATGCACTTAGCTACACCACTACTATCAGATGTAGTGTACACATTATTATCTTTATCCCAATAAACCTGCTCCTTAAACCTATCCCCATTAGCATCTTTCATCTCCTCATCACTTATATAACCATCTGTCTTTAATTCTGTAAGAGTTACATAACACTTCCCCTTATAATAATCATTAAGCTTACTCCTATTCTTACTACTAAGATATAACTCTCCGGCACTACCCAAAACCTCTAACTTACCAGCATTAATCTTATCCTTACTCCTCTCCATAGAAGAAGTAATACTAGGAATAGCCAGAGATACAATAGCAATAAGAATAACAATAACAACAAGTAACTCAACCAAAGTAAAACCCCTATTATTAAATCTCTTACTTTTCATTCTATCACCTAACCTAAAACAATTATATACATAAATTACCAAAATTACAAGTACCAAACACCAAATTTACAAAACATTTACACCTAATAAGCCCTACCATATACCTTACCACTTTCTAACTCCATACCCCTAATAGAAAAAAGTTCACTAACACTAACAATCCTATATCCCCTATCCATAAGCTTCGGAATAACCATATCCACCCCATTAACCGTAGCACTATAAATATCGTGCATAAGAACAATATCCCCATCCCGAACATTATTCAAAATATAATCACTAAGCCTTTTAGAATTATGATATTTCCAGTCCAAAGTATCAATATCCCAAACAATAATAGGTCTATCAATACACATTCTTACCCTCTTATTACTAGAGCCATAACTAGGCCTAACCAAACTAACATTCCTACCCGTAATATCAAAAATAACCCTATCTGTCCTCGTAATTTCCTCTCTAATAACATCACTACTAAGCTTAGTAAGAAGCTTGTGACTATAAGTATGATTACCAATTTCCATACCCTTAGCAGTCATTTTAAGAAGAATATCCTCCTCCTTGATAGCCCGATTACCAACCACAAAAAACGTCGCTCGCATTCCCCATTTAGAAAGAACATCAACCATCTTGCTACTATTATAGTTAGGACCGTCATCAAAAGTAAATGCAATATATTTACTCTCTTTTTTATTTAAGGCCCTATAGGAAGTAGTACTATTATCCTGAGTATCTACCCTTTTAACCCTTTCATTACCCATATCAACATATAAACTTTCCCTCTTGTACCTAACACCCATATCATTTTCCCCATAAAAATAAAAAGTAATAGTAACCCCCTCTTCATTATCCCTATAATCATAATCCAAAAACAACTTATCCCCATAATCCATATTACTATTCAAATATTCCCAAATATAATTATCAATATTCTCCCTATTAAAAAGAGGATAATAAAAAGTTTTATTACCATTAACAAAATACTTACTAACAATATCCACATTAACATTCCTACCCCTATTAAGAAGAATAACTCCCAAAATAACACATAAACAAAAAGAAATAAGTATAAATTTTTTCATAGTATCCCCCATTAAAATATACTTATTTCTCTTATATATATTCTTAATTATCCCTTAATCTCTATGCCATTAAAATTAACATTCAAAAACTTCCTACTAGCTAAATAATCACATAAATGGACAAACCTCTCCCTCTCATTTTCCGGTTTTGGAAGCACGATATCACTGTAAGAATTAGTATTCCAAGGCCCCATATGTGCCTCAATCATCTTGCAAAGACCCCTAACCTCGTCCGTCGTCAAAGACAGATTATTCCTATTCTCCATAATAACCTCTGACATAATTAACGGGTGGTCAAACCTCGTATACCTTTCTTTTTCACGGCCACTTTTAAACCCATCGTGAAGAACGCAGGCCATAATAATAAGATCCCTTTCACTATCCGTAAATCTTTCCCTATATATAGGATTGTTTAAAAGTTCATACGCTATGCGAGTAACTACCTTTACATGCTTTACTAAACCAGCATTGGTACTTGCATAGTCAGGATGATACTTATTAGTAGATGATGCAGGAATTTCAAAGAAGTAGTCAGGAAGTAAATTAATTAAATATACCAAATCCTCTCTCTTTTTCGTATCTTCTACATATTCAATTTCTTTCTTAAAATAATTCTCTTTCTTCATATTAACCTCCCATTATTTATATATTTTTATATTATCGGCTTATTTTCGGCTTAAATTCGGCTTATTTTCGGCTTACGACTATTTTTACACTATTTTAGGTGTTTTTTTAATAATTTTAGGAAATATAATCCAAGCAAATTATACTATAAACTAAGTATTATGTCAATAATTTCTGCATAAATAAAAAAGCCCTTTGCATTAAGCATAGAGCTCTTGACGACCTAGGGCTTCAAAAGTTTCCTAAGTACCAATCAATAAATAAAATACCATATTTTTTTACATTTTGTCAATAGTCTTTTCAGTTTTGTTAATCCTTTTTTAAAAGTCACCACATCATTATTAGAAATGTCACCGACAATGATTTGTGATATCTATTTATTCATTATTCATTATTTAAGAAGTTCATTACTAAATCAATTAGTATATCCTTTTCTTTTGGATTAGACTCCGCTATAAGTAGTGTAATGGCAACAAGAGTATTATTATCAATAACTTGTCTATTTCCTTTATAAAGGATATTATAGAATTCAAGAAAATAAATAAATAGTGTAGCAGCAATTCTTTTATTACCATCAATAAAAGTATGGTTTTTAGTTATTAAATATAAGAAATTGGCCGCTTTTTCTTGCACGCTAGGATATAAGTCTTTACCATCAAAAGACCCGTATATAGTGTCTATAATTGCTTTTAAACCATTATCTCGTTCAAGTGCAAATAAATTACTGTCACTATTAAATTTAAGTTTATTAACTATACTAATACAATCTTCATAAGTAATCTTTTTATTATCTTCTGTACCAGTTGGTTTAGTTATTAGCTTATGGTCGTAACAATCAAGCAAATTTAAAGCATTTGAATAGTTATTTATTACTTTAATTATTTCCCTAGCTTCATCTGCTTTTAATTCAGTATCCATTCTTCCTGCAATGTCTATTAATTTAATTGTTTTTTCAAGATATTCTAGTCTTTTTTGATTTACTGCATAACCTTTAATCATATAATCTTTTAATACATTATTTGCCCATTTCCTAAAAATAACACCATTTTGACTTTTAACACGATATCCAACACTAATTATCATATCTAAATTGTAATATTCTACTTGATAAGTTTTACCATCTTTTGCAGTTGTCGCAAATTTTGCGACAACTGAATTATCTAGTTCTTCATTTAAAGCATTATTGATATGTTTGCCTATTGTTTTTACATCTCTATCAAATAATTTAGCTAACTGCTCACGATTAAGCCACACTGTCTCATCTTTCATATTAACTTCTAATTTTACGTTTTGATTTTCAAATAATATAATTTCATTTTTCATAAATCTTTACCATCCATTACTACTTACCAATATTAACATCAAGTTTATTATAAGGTATTTCTATATTATTCTTATCAAAAGCATCTTTAACAAGCCTAAGCACTTTTCTTTTAACAGCATAGTTAGTCTGAGGTTTAACATCAACTGATAACATATAAATAATAGCACTATCAGCAAACTCATCTACACCAAGAAGTTGGTATTTACCAGTAACATTAGGAATTTCCAATATATAAGGTCTAAGATCCTCAAAAACTTTTTCTAATTTATCTAATTTCGTATCATAACTAACAGGTATCTTAAAAAATATCGTTGTATTCTTTAAATTATAGTTAATAATTTGCTTAAACGAAGAGTTAGATACAATCATAACTTCTCCTGTAAAAGCCTTTACCTTAGTAGTTCTAAGTCCAAAAGAAACAACCTCTCCTTGAAATCCATTAATCTCAACCAAATCACCTATCTTATATTGATTATCAAATAAAATAAATATTCCTGATAAAAAGTCTGTCATAATATCCTTAAAAGCAAGACCAATAACAGCAGATATAATACCTAAAGAAGCTAGTATTGAACTAGTATTAATACCATACATTTTTAGTATCTCTAATCCAAATACAATTAAAAGTAAATACTTAGTAATATTCTTAAGAAGAGATATAATTGTCTTCTTCCTTTTATCAATATGCAAATGACTATTACTATAAATCTTATCAATAATACTAACTATTATCTTATATAAGATAAAACCAACTGCAAAATATACAAAAAGCATATAAAACTTTTCATTGCTTATAAATTTCATAAAATTATCCATTAAATCAACTCCTTTTTAATTATCTAAATGTAAATTTATCTCTTCCTCTGTTGGAAGTTTATCAACCAAATCCTTTGGTAATTGTTCTCGTAATTCATAATTAGATACACCAATTGGAACATTTGCTGATTTAAGCGACCAATCAACAGTTGTCCTATTTTTACCTCTACATAGAAGAAGGCCTATCGTAGGAGTATCACTTTCTTTTTTCATAGTTTCATTAACCGCCGTTACATAAAATCCAAGTTGTCCAACATACTCAGGTTTAAATTCGCCAATTTTCAACTCTACAACTATATAACATCTAAGGTCCAAATGATAAAACAATAAATCAATATAAAAATCTTCATTATCTACTGTAATTTTATACTGATTACCCACAAAACTAAATCCCTTTCCCAGTTCAAGTAACATATTTCTGATTTTCGTAATCAATGCATTTTCGAGTTCTCTCTCCTTATAATCATCTCGCAAAGTAATAAAATCAAAAATATAAGGGTCTTTAATAGTATTATTAACCAAATCGCTATCCTTAGGTGGCAACATTACATCAAAATTATTATTACTATTACCAATTCTCTTATGAAATTCTGTTTCAATTTGCACTGACAACATATTTCTACTCCAACCATTTTTTATAGTATTTTCAGCATATATTTTTCTAATATCTTTATCTTTAATTTTTTCCATTAAAAGTAAATTATGGCCCCAAGGCAATTTGGCAACAAGCTGTTGCCATTTTTCATCATTAGCATATTCCTCATAAAACAATCTCATTGACCTTATATTTCTTTCAGAAAAACCATTAATATTAGGAAAAGTCATTTTAAGTTCCACGGCTAAATCTCTTACAAAATTCTTCTCATATTTTATATTTTCAGAGACAATTCTCCCTAATCTAAAATAAAGCATAATCAAATTTCCATTTACTTCTTGCATAGTTTTAATTTGTGTATTAGTAACCTCTTCCTTAATATTACTAATAATATCTCTAAAATCTCGTTCTAACATCATAATATCGCCTCCATTTCCAATCACTTCCTACTCCCAGTCACCCTAACTATGACCTCATTAGAAACATATACATAATCCTCATTAATACTAATATACTCCCCATCATCATCAAGAACTCCCATAGAAGTAAGCCCCTCTATATCATACACCTCATCTATATCCCTATCATACCTCTTTCTAAATTTCCTTTTAGATACACCTCTCCTCATTCTAAGACCAAGCATAATCTCATTATCCATCCTCGTATCCAAATCCTCTTTAATTATATCATAAATATCAAAATTTTTAACATAATTAGAAAAATTTCTCGTATTAATTATCCGCATCCAATCTAAATAGCTAACCGCCCCCAATCCAAAGCCGTAATACTCCTCATTTTCCCAGTAAATCCTATTATGAATACTCTCAAAACCTTCCCTACTATAATTACTAATCTCATAATGATTATAGCCCTTTGATTCTAGAAAATTCCTAATAAAATTGTACATTTCTACTTCAATATCCTCATTAATATACTTCCTTTTATCAATGTACATCTTCGTATTCTTCTCTAATATTAAACTATAATAAGAAATGTGGGGAATATCCAATTTAATAAATTCCTCTAAATCCCTTTTAATAACAGAAATATCCTCATTAACACCATAAATTAAGTCAATATTAATATTGTCTATTCCCCCATTTCTAAGGGCCCTACAGGAACAACTAACCATATCCCTAGTATGACTTCTATTAAGTTCTTTAAGAATATTATCATCAAAAGACTGTACACCAAGACTAACCCTATTAACACCATTACTATAAAACAATTGCACTAACTCAGGAGTAATATCCTCAGGATTACACTCTATAGTAATCTCTATATCACTACACCTATTAAATATACTTATAATATCAAAAAGTTTAACCAAATTATCATAACCAATAGAAGAAGGTGTCCCTCCACCAATATAAATACTCTTAACACACTCCCCCATATACCTACTCTTAATTTCCCTTTCAAGAGCTACTAAATACCTATTAACATATTCACTATTAAGATATAACTTACAAAAATCACAATAAGAACAAATACTCTTGCAAAAAGGAATATGAATATAAACTCCTCTCATTATTTACCAGTACTCCAGTTAATAGGCTTAATACCATTACTAATCAAAAAATTATTAGTACGAGAAAAAGGCTTACTACCAAAGAAACCATACCTACAAGAAAAAGGAGAAGGATGAGAAGAAGAAATAACAAGATGTTTAGGATTAGTAATAAAAACACTTTTACTCTTAGCAAAATTACCCCATAGAATAAAAACAATTGGTTCTTCTTTATCATTAAGTTTCCTAATAATACTATCTGTAAATATTTCCCAGCCCCTATTCTTATGAGATGCAGGAGTATCCTTTTTTACAGTTAAAACAGTATTAAGAAGTAAAACTCCCTCCTTCGCCCACGAAGAAAGATCACCACTAGAAATAGAAATACCCAAATCATCATATAATTCCTTAAAAATATTCTTTAAACTAGGAGGAAGTTTAACCCCATCATTAACAGAGAAAGAAAGACCATTAGCTTCACCAATTCCGTGATAAGGGTCTTGTCCAAGTATTACCACCTTAGTATCTTTATAACTAGTAAGAGATAAAGCTCTAAGTATCTCACTTTTAGGAGGAAAAACCACTTCTTTATTATATACCTCATTAACAAAGTTAACAAGATTTCTAAAATATTCCTTCTTATATTCCTCTTCTAATACCATATCCCAGTCATTATTAGACATTTTTATCATTATAATTCCCCCTTATTCAAAGCAAGATACACTAGTACCACTTACATATATTGTATTTGCCTTTGTTATATTATATTTACGACTACTCTTATTATAAGTAACAGTCACAGTGCAGTTTTCATTCAAAGGCTTATTAGTTTTAGGATTAACAACTTCCCCACTACTATTACCAGTGAGAAAACCATATTGTGTAAGAGCCGATATTGGAATAGTATAAGTTATCTCCGTTTCATCTCCACTTATAGTTCTATTGTTCTTACAAATATCCTTACCACGCAAAGACCCATACTCACAATCCTCATAAAACATCTTAGCCCCTGTATCAATATTTTTAAGCAAAACCTTGTACTCACTATTCTTACTATTATTCATAACACTAACCACTCCTGTTATAGAAATAGTAGCAATTATTCCTAAAAGCACTAACGTAACAAGAAGTTCAACCAATGTAAAACCTTTATTATTCATATATACCTCCAATTTAAGTATTTTTTATTAACTTTGGTACACCAAATCGGCAAAATGGTGTACCAAAGTTAATACCTTCCCCACAAAAAAAGAAAAACATACTTAAAGGACTAACCAAAAGTCTTATTTTCGTCCCCTTTACAGTATGCTCCTCCTACCTTATCAGTCTCTACATATTCCTTATCCATTATAGAACAGCTCATCTTCGTAACCGCATCCTTCAAATATCCCCCAAATATCTTAACAAGACCAATAGCTACCACTGTAATAAGTGAAATAATTAGTACATATTCAACTAACGTTTGCCCCCTATTATTTAATCTTTTCATATATCCTCCTACCATAACTATTACACATATCATATATAGCACTACGTGCTATATATGATATACAATAAATATGTCTATACTATACCTAAATTATATAAAAAATTATTCCAAGTGTCAAGACTTAACCTCTACATAATCACCCGAATCCAAATAAATTATCCCGTTTGCATCTCCCAACTGTCCACAAATATCCAAATACCTATTAAGCTTCTTAATCTTCGACAACGTCACATATACATAATTATTATCATCCATATAGAGAATAAACCTCTCCTTATCCACCTCATTAGGACTATACTCAATCTCCGATATATTAAACAAAATATCCTCATCAATCATATTAAACTTCCTAATAAACTTATCCCAAACACTACTATCAACCTCATTAATAAGACGTGGATATTCCGTATAACCACTAACATTCTCTGTCATCTTACCATTAGATAAAATAAGCTTATTATCCCCATAACTAGCAAGTACCCTGTACTCCTCTATCGTAATATAAAGCTTAAAATTAAGCGTCTTAACAATCTTTACACTCCTAATATAATCATTCCTAAGAAGCCTCTTCTTAATAACACCCTTACTAGTCATAACAAAGGACGGATACCCCTTAAGACCAGACTCTTCCAGTATCACTTCATCAGATAAGTTTCCCCCCTTATTAATAATATAAATATTATGTATAGGCTCCTCTATATAAAAATATATACCAAAAGAAAGACAAAGAAGTCCCAAAATAAGGAGAAAAACCCTTTTCCAATTAACCCTCTTAACCACCTTTTTAGCCATATCATCACCCTATTCAATGATTACCTGTTCAAGTATCAAATCAATGTCATACTTCTCCTTAACCTTACCTCGAACAAATTCAATCAAATTCACAATATCCTCACCCGTTGCCCCCCCAGCATTAATAATAAAGTTTGCGTGCTTTTCCGAAATCTTCGCACCACCAATAGAAAAGCCCTTAAGACCAAGGTCCTCAATAAGCTTGCCAGCGTGTAATCCCTCAGGATTCCTAAATACACTTCCTGCTGAAGGAAACTCTAACGGTTGAGTCTCACTCCTCTTAATAATTCTTCTCTTAACAACTTCGTGCATCTTATCCTTGTCACCCTTCTTCAAAGTAAACTCCGCTGCTACTACAAAAAAGTCCTTACTCCCCTTAAAGAAACTATCCCTGTAAGAAAAATCAATACCATCAGCTTCCCAAACCACAATACGATTCTTATCATTAACAATCAAAACCTTGCTAAGAACACCAGCCATATCCTCATTGTAAGCCCCTGCATTCATAGCAATACTAGCTCCAACTTCTCCAGGAATAGCTCCCGCAAATTCAAGTCCCGTAAGACCCTCACTAATAGTACGAGCTGCTAATGTAACAAGCGAACAACCACCACCAGCAATAACAATATTATCCTCAACGTAAATATCATTAAATTCACTTAACCTTATGATAACACCAGCAAATCTATTACACTTAAATATAACATTAGAGCCGTTGCCCAAAAACATAAAGCGAATCCCCTTTTCTTTACAATACTTAACAACCTTGGCTACCTTCTCATAACTATTGGGAAAAACCATATAATCACACATAACATCTAACCTGTATGTGTTACACTTCTTCAAATTAACATTCTCTTCGCACCTAATATCGTGCTTTCTAAAAAAATCTCTTATCACTCATCATCAAATCCTTTAACGTTTCATATATTCTACTACCACTATCCTTAATACCATACTCCCTTAAATTTCTTTTAATCTCTTCATATTCCTTCCTATTATTAAGAAGACTATCAATTTCACTAAACAAAGTCTCCTTATTAAGATCCGCCTCCCTAATCATTCTTCCCGCTTTCTTATTAACAAGATCCATAGCATTCATCTCTTGATGATTATTAGTAACATAAGGACTAGGAATAAAAATACTAACCGTATCAATAGCCATAATCTCACTAATCGTACTAGCACCAGCCCTAGTTACCATAATATCCGCTATCTTCATAACTCGTGGAAGATTCTCAATAAAACTAACAACCTTAACATTAGAAGGAAGCACAATATCCCTAAACTTATCATACTGTCCCTTACCACTAACAAATAAAACCTCATAATCCTTATCCCCGAAGTCCTTTAAGAAAGAAATAAACATATCACTAATAGAACCACTACCAAGTGACCCCATAACAATCAAAATAAGCTTCTTCCCCTCTGTAAGACCAAACTCCTTCTTACTAGCCTTCTTGGACCGCAAAGCCTCCTCACTACAAGGGTTACCCGTTAGAACAACCTTATCACGAGGAAACTCCTTCATAACACTCTCAAAGCAAACCCCAATCCTATCTGCATACTTAGTAAGATACCTATTAGATAAACCCACTACTGAGTTCTGTTCGTGAATAAAAGTCTTTTTACCAAGTTTCTTACCAGCCCAAATAACAGGAGCTGTCACATATCCACCACATCCAATTACAATATCCGGATTAAACTCTCTAATAATCCCCTTACAAGTACGCCTTGCTTTTAAGAAATAATGTAAAGTCTTAAAATTATCCAGAGTAAGTTTCCTCTTAAAACCATATATCGTAATACCACGAAAATCTATTCCTAACTTGGGAATAATCTCACTTTCCATACGATTATCGGTTCCAATGTAGAGAAACTCACTATCAGGCTCTTCCGCCTTGATCTTATTAATAATACTAATTGCTGGATAAATATGACCACCTGTACCACCTGCACTAATTATAACTCTCATTATCGCACCTCACGTCCTATATACTATATTATAGCAGATATTCCCAAAAAAGTAATTAAATTCTTAATAATTTGTAAAAGTTTTACTTGTGTAAAAGGCCCTATCGGGGGTAAGAAGTAATAATTTAAGTATTATATAGAAAAAATATCTATAAAAATAAAGATGTTATAGATATAATATATAGATATTAAAATAAATAAAGATAAGCACTCATCGAGGGGGACGAGTGCTTAAATATGTATTATGAATTGGATTAAGTGACACCTAGCGAAGAGGTGTACTTATGTATTTGGTCTTACAGAGGGTGTTAGTTGTAAAACCAAATAACACCTAATATTATATCGTATTTTATATTTTTGTCAAGCTTTTTTTCAGAAAATTTTTCACTATTTATTAAAAATAAAAAAAAGAAGTACATATAAAGATGTTGTTCAATAAATTATTTTGGAATATTTAATAATATTCGCCATAATTATCTATTTGATAAATATGGGTATAAAAAATTCTGGCCCAA
>CAKOSA010000003.1 GCA_934101865.1 uncultured Bacilli bacterium
CTATCGTTTAACACAATCTCATTATACTATGTGTTTATATGTCTGTCAATACTTTTTTGTTCGTTTTTTTATTTTTTCTTTTTTGTTACTTTTTGGGTAACTTATTTTCTTTTAAAATTCTAATTTTTGTACGTAGTAATGGGTGAAAAAGCCCATTTTATGGGGGTTTGCCATTTTATAGTACTTATGTTTTTGTTATTTTTTTAAAAATTGCATTTTAACAGTTTTTGAATTTTTGACATTTTAGGCAAACGTTTTTTCGCTAGTGTTCGTATTTATAATCGTTACTTTTTAGTTAATATTTGTGTATGAACGCCCGTAATAAGATAGTAAAAGAGACTTAACTAATAGTTAAGTCAAATGGCATTAGTTTGTGTTTTTGAGGGAGATATTTTAGTTATTTCTATATTCCATAAATTTTATTTTTTTAGTTAGGAAAAGTAAGAATATAAATTAGTATAAAAAAAGAAGTTCTAAAACTTAACCTTAGGACTTTCTTTTTCTTTTTCATCAATTTTAAAGAATTCATACTTAGTAAATTTAAACATATTTGCAACGATATTGCTCGGGAACATTTCTACTAAGTTGTTGTAACTAAGTACAGTATCATTATAGAATTGTCTAGCATAACTAATTTTATCTTCGGTATCTTTTAAATCGTTTTGTAAACTTATAAAGTTTTCATTAGCTTTTAAATCGGGATATGCTTCTGATAAGGCAAATAATCTATTTAATGCTCCTGTTAATTGATTGTTGGCATCGATTTCTTCGTTAATTCCTGTAGCACTATTTAATTTGTTTCGAGCTTCAATAACTTCTTTTAGGGTATTGTTTTCGTGTTTTGCATATCCTTTAACGGTTTCAACTAGGTTTGGTATTAAGTCTACTCTTCTTTTTAATTGGACATCAATTTGAGAAAATTGGTCTTTTACTTTGTTTCTTCCGTTAACTAGTTTATTATAGACGCCGATAAAATAAAATATAATTAGTAAAAGCACGGCAATTATAATAATTGCTATTGTCATATATATTCCTCCTTAATATAATTTTACTAAATATTAGAAAAAAAGTCTACTATTTTTGATATATTCACAAATATTTTATTAAATATGTATATTTGCCCCCAATAGGGAAATGCTAAAAGGGGTGATAAATGATGAATGTTGATATTAGGAGTTTCATTGTGAATAATTTTAAGGACGATAGTTCAGATAGTATTAGGGATAGTATTGACAAGGTGGTGAGTAGCAGGGATGAAGAACCGCTTATTGGGCTGGGGGTGCTGTTGGAGATGCTGTGGAATCAGAGTTCAATAGAAGAAAAAATGGATATAGCAAAAAGAATAAGACAAGGAATTAGTTCTTATTCTTAGGCTATATCTTTATTTATTAGGAATAGTTCAAAGGCTTGTTTTTTATTTACACGGCCACTTTTTATTTTGATATCTATTTCACTTAGTTTACGGATATAATTTAAGAGGTCTTTTTCGCTATAAGGGGCGGCGTTTTTAAGACACATTCTGACTCTATATGGGTTACTGAATTTTAAAATCTGTGCTATTTCTTCTTCTGTTTTGCCAATACTGCGTAATTTCTTTACCTGAAAGAGAGTACGGAACTGGCTTCCTAGAAGGGGGATGAGCATTATTTCATCGTAGCCGTGACTTATGAATTCTTGATAGAGTTTAAGGCTTTTTTCGACTTCTTTATTTAGAACAGCTCCAGTAAAGGCAAAGATGTTATCGTTAAAGTTTTCGACAGTTAGGTCTTCCATATCTTCTCTGGTTATAGTGCCTTCTTTTTTATAAAGGATTAGTTTATCTAGTTCGTTATCGATATCGTTTAGATTGGTTCCTACTAGGTCAAGAAAATATTTTATATCGGGAACGGTCATTTTGCAACCGGAATTTTGGAGTTTTTGGGAAACGTATTTGTTTAAATCGAAGTCTCCTCCGTCCATTATGGTTTTATTTTCTATAAAGTATTTATAGATTTTTTTTCTTTTATCAAGGGTTTTACTACTGGTAAAGATTAGATAGTTTTGGGTATTACTTTTCTCTAAATAGTTAGTTAGAGTGGTTATTTCTTTTTCTTTGAAGTCTTTATAGAGTTCAAAGTTACTTACGATGATTATTTTTAGGGGACTGAACATACTATTCATACTTGCTTCTTCAATGATATCATAGATGTTTGTTTCTTCGAGATTATATTTTATTATATCGCCCTTCCCTATTTTATTTATGAGATTGGTTGTTAGTTTTTCGACTAGTTCGGGAGAGGGGGCGGTGATGAGATAGTTATTTTTCACTGTTTTTTCTCTTTTCACATTTGTATCCCGAAGAAGTGTATAGTTCTTTGATTTCTTTATAACTGTTATGGACGTTATTGTCCCTACTTATTACCATAACGGTATTATCGCTATCTAGGTATTTTATTTCATCGTTTTTCTTTAAATACTTGCTTTGAAGAGTGGTATCGGTTTTAAATGTTTGGTATTCTATTTTGGTATCGAAGATGTATTTGGTAGTGCTATCGATATAGATTATTTGGTTTTTACCACTGAAATAGACTGTTACTTCGTCTTCGACTTTGGATAGTTCTTTGATTTCAGAACTTCTGGTACAATTTAATTCGTAGTTATCTTTATTGTCTATATATAGATAGATGTAAAGGGCTAGTATTATGAGTAATAAAACGAGTATTATTTTGAGGGTTCTGGTTCCGTCTTCGTTTCTTTTTTTCTTTTTTGGGGGTTGTTCTTGTTTAACGCAGTTACTTTCTAGTTTTTTTAGTTTATCGTTAGATAGTTCCATAGTGTTATTGGATATTAAATCGATTTTGTGGAATTTGGTTATATCGAGGATTTGATAGTCGTATATTTTTTTGTTATTGGATAAGATGTCTATTAGGTCTAAGATGATGTTTTTGATGTCTTTTTTGGTATCTATGATAACGATGCTGTCTTCTTTAAAGTGGATGGTTCCATATAATAGAGTGTTATTGGGGTTCTCTTTATCACAGAAAATGGCATAACTGTTGCCATATTTTAGGTCTTTGAAACAGCAGAATAGGATTACTTCTTTGTTCTCTATTTTTATATCTGTTCCACGATTATTTACTTTTAATATTTTACCGTACATTGTTTGGCTCCCTTCTCTCATAATAAAATTATAAAACATTATTGGGCTTATTGCAAGGGAAATGGGTAGAAAAAAGAAAAGAAGTATCAAAAGATACTGTTATGGTCCCCGATAGGGAATTTATTTAATGGGTTTGAGGCCCTACGGGAGTAAATAGTTAGAAAGTGAGTTTTTCTAGTTCCTCAGCAAATATATGGAGAAATTTTTGGATTTCTTCGGGAGTAGTTAGTTTAGAGAGACTGATGCGGAGGCTAGTAGTGGCTCTGTCGCGGTCTTTGGTGAGGGCGTAGATACTGCTACTCATAGTGTTTTGGCTAGAACAAGCACTTTTAGTGGATATGTATATTTCTCTTTGGTCAAGGGCGTGGAGGAGGGTTTCGGGTTTGATGCCTTTAACACTGAAATTTATGGTATAGGGAATGCTATGGGGAGTGCTATTTATAGTTATATTACTGTATTTACTTAATGTAGTTATTATTTCTTTGTTTAGGGCTGATACGTGGTTATAGTTTTCTTGGATGTTGCTTAGTATTAGTTCGAGGGCTTTCATTAGGGATACGATGAGAGGAAGGGCTGGGGTGCCACTTCTATATATGGTAGTGCTTTTTCCACCGTGGATGAGGGGTTCTATTTGGATATTTTCTTTCTTTATTAAGAGACCTATTCCTTTTAGTCCGAATATTTTATGGGCAGAGGCACTGGCTAAATCGATATTGGTAAAGTCTATTGGTACTTTTCCAAGGGCCTGAGTGCAATCGACGTGAAAATAGCATTTGGGGTATTCTTTGAGGAGTTTCCCTATTTCCTCGATGGGTTGTTTTAATCCTATTTCACTATCTACATAGCTTATGCTTACGAGGATTGTATCGTCTCTTAAAAGGGTTTTTAAGTGTTCTATATCGACAAGGCCGTCATCTGTTATTTTTACGTAATCTACTTCAAAGCCGTTATTGGTTAGGTATTTAATGGTACTTGATACGCTTGAATGTTCTAACATTGTTGTTATTATGTGTCTACCTCTATTTTTGTATTTACTACATATTCCTTTAATAGCTGTATTATTGCTTTCACTAGCTCCACTTGTATATATTATATCTTGGGGCTTTATTTTTAGCATTTGGGCTATTCTTTCCGTAGCATAGTCTTCTAGTTCCTTGCTTTTTATTCCTAATTTGTGTAGTGAGTTGCTATTTCCTATGTAGTCAGTACATACTTTATTAAATGTTTCTAGTACTTTTTTATCTACGGGAGTAGTTGCACTATAATCTAAATATATCATAATATCCCTCTTTTCCTAGTTAACTATATCATAAATTTAGAAGAGTTGCAAGGGTTTTAGGGGAATTACCCTATTGGGGGTATATATTATTAATGGAGTTTTATATATAAAGAAAATAAGGAGCATTCTCTGCTCCCTATTTTTACTTTCTTACTAATTTTTTAGTATCTTTTTTAGTAAAGACTTTGGCTCCGACATTATCGTCCATACAAGCAAGAAGGAGTTTAAAGTTCATATCTTTTCTAAAACTTAGTAAATCACATACGGTTGCATCTTGTTTTAATGAGTAACCGTTTTCGTCTTTGATTAGTATTTTAGAGGTGTCTTTATTTTCGTTATCAGTAGATATATGGATTTTATCTCTTGATATTCCTCCGTATACTAAATTTTTGATTACTTCTTCTTTGTACTCATTAATTTCTTCGTTAGTGATACTTCTTTCGTTTTTTAATCCCATTTTAAGGATAATTCCATTGGCAATGAGATCTTCTAATAGTATTTGCATATTTTTGTCCTTTCTTTATTTATATGTATTAACAATTAATACCTTTAACTTGTAATTCTTCTGGTCCGTCGTCTTCGTCATTACTTTTTTTATCGGGTTTATTTAGTTTTCTTTTTTCTAATATTAACCATAACGGGTTAGATATAAAGATTGAAGAGTATACTCCGGAAATAAATCCTACTAGTAGAGCTATATTGAAGTTTAGTATTTCGCTAGCTCCAAATATTACTAGGCATATTACGGGCATTATAGTTGTTAGTGTTGTCATTAGACTTCTAAATAGTGTAAGTCGAACACTATCGTTAACGAGGTCATCTAAATCTTCGTCTTTCTTAATGTTATTTTTGTATTTACTGCTATATCTTTCTCTTATCATATCGAACGTTATGATTGTATCGTTGATTGAGTAACCTATAATGGTTAGAATAGCGGCAATAAAGATTGTATCTATTTCTAGTCTGAATATACTGAAAAAGCATATTGTAATTACTACATCGTGAAGTAGTGCTATAATACCGCTAATAGCGTAGTCGAATTTAAACCTCATACTTACGTATATACATATTCCGATACTAGCAAGTATTAAACTTATAATGGCATTTTTGAGTAATTCTTTCTTTACTACGTTACTTACAACATAGATATCACTATTTAGTTTATATTTATCGTTTATATTGGTTGTTAGTTTATTTATACTGTCTTTATCAAGGGTGTTATCAATTACTATGTTATATCCGTCTTTTTCTGATGATGATTTTATTATGTTATATTTGCTATCTTTTAAGTCAGATTTAATTTCATTTACTACTTTTTTATCAGTAGTATTTACGGTAATACTAGTTCCACCTGAGAAGTCTACGGCTAAATTTAATTTCTTTACACCGGTAAATATTGCTCCTACTACTATTATTAGGATTGTTAAAGCAAACATTTTGTTTTTTACTTTAACAAAGTCTAATTTTTTAAATGGTATTAGTACTTCTTTACTTTTTATGATTTTTTTCTTATTGACATTTATAAATAGTCTTGGTTTATTATCAAAGTAACCGGTATTTACGAAGTATTTTAGTATCCATCTTACTACTACTAGCATTATAAATAGGGTTACGAGAATACTTATTATAAGTAGAGTTGCATATCCTTTGACAGAACTTTCACCAAATATAAATAGTATTATGGCAACTATTATGGTAGTGATGTTGGCATCGAGAATACTTTTCATACTGGTTTTATTTCCTTCTTCAAAGGCCTTTTTAAGGGGAACTCCTATTTTTAATTTGTCTTTTATTCTTTCAAAACTTATTACACTAGCGTCAACGGCCATTCCGATACCGAGAAGCATTGCGGCAATACCGGGTAGAGTTAAGACACCGTTAATTAAATGGAATACTGTAAATGTTAGTAATCCATAAAGGAGAACACCAACACCGGCTATTAATCCCGCAAAGTGGTATACGAGGGCCATTAGTATGATTACAAGGCCTATTCCTATAACACCAGCAACGAGGGTTTTATTTAAGGAGTTTGTACCAAAACTTGCTTCAACGGTTCTACTTGATAGTTCCGTTAACTTGGTTGGTAATGAACCTAAGTTAATGTTTTCAGCAAGGGTTTCGGCTTCTTCTTTGGTGAAGTTTCCTTGTATTATGACATCAGATGAGAAGGCTTGTTCTACTTTGGCAGCACTTTTACATCTGGATTCGGCGGTTCCACACTTGTTTTTTTCTTTGGAATAACTGTCCTTGTTTTCGTCATAATCGAGCCAAATAACAATTAGGTTATTCATTTTCTTTGATATTTCTCCGGTTACTTTGGAAAATGTATCGGTATCTTTAATGCTAAGACTTACGGCTGGTTTTCCGTAACTATCTTGGGTTACTTTGGCATTTCCTTTTAATACGTTACTTGTCATAAGGAGATTATCTCCGGCATCTCGAAATGATAATACGTACATTGAGGAGATTTTTTCACGGGCTTCTTGTTGAGAAGTTACACCAGCAAGTCTTATTCTTATTCTATTTTCTCCTTCTATTGATATTTCTGGTTCACTAACACCAAGGCTATCTACTCTTTTTAGAATTGATTTATATGTGTTATAGACCATATCACTATCTAGGGTTTCACCTTCAAAGGGTTCAACCTCATATAATACTTCAAAACCTCCTTGTAAATCTAATCCGTAATTGATATGATTTAGAACGGGTTTATAGAGAAATGCACACCCTATGGCAACCATAATACATAGTATAAATCCTATAATTGTTTTTTTCATTTTCTTTGTCCTTCCTATACAATAATCCTATCTTCGTTTTTTATTTTGTTTTTTAAGTAATCGTTAACTTTTTCGATGTCAACGTTTATTATATCACTTGTCATATCATAGAGGGTTAGACCGACCTTTTTTCTCCAAACCATACTTGATAAGTAATCCCATATATCTTCGTGTCTTATATATATATAGTTTTCGTGTTGGATTAGTCTTTTTTTGACTTTTAAGGCGGGAAGTAGTCTATGATATAGTTCTTTTTGGCTTTTGTATTCTTCCATAATTCACCTTAAAACTGGATTTTATTATCTATATAGTTTTTAAGGTCCTCTATTTTTAGGGTTTCTTGTTTCATTGTATCTCTATCTCTTATGGTTACGGTTCCTTCGTTTAGGGTATTTTCGTCTATGGTTATAGCAAGGGGTGTTCCGAGGGCATCGCTACGGCGATATCTTTTTCCGATACTTCCGGCCTCATCGTAATATACCATATAGTTTTTGGATAATTCTTTATAGAGTTCCATTGCTTTTTCGCTGTGATATTTTTTTACAAGTGGTAATATGGTTACTTTATATGGAGCGAGGAAGGGATGGAATTTCATTACTTCTCTTGTGGTTCCGTCTTCTAGTTCTTCTTCTCTATAACTATCGCATAGTATGGTTAATATACATCTTTCTACACCTACGGATGGTTCTATTACATAAGGAATATATTTTTCGTTCGTTTCGGGATCTAGGTATTCCATACTTTTTCCGGATACTCTTTGGTGACTGGATAAATCGTAATTGGTACGTGATGCTACACCCCATAATTCACCCCAACCGAATGGGAAGTGGTATTCTATATCGGTTGTTGCGTTACTGTAAAAACTTAATTCTTCCTTGGAATGATCTCTTAATCTTAATTTATCTTTATTTATTCCTAAGCTTAATAGGTAGTTATAGCAATAGTCTTTATAGTATTTATGCCAATCTAGTTCTGTTCCGGGTTTACAGAAGAATTCTAGTTCCATTTGTTCAAATTCTCTTACTCTGAATATGAAATTACCTGGGGTTATCTCATTTCGGAAACTTTTTCCGATTTGGCCTATTCCAAATGGTACTTTTAGACGCATACTTCTTTGGACGTTAAGGAAATCAGCGAATATTCCTTGGGCTGTTTCAGGTCTTAAATAGACGGTATTCTTGGCATCTTCGGTTACGCCTTGGAATGTTTTGAACATTAGATTGAACTGTCTTATGTCGGTAAAATTGCTTTTACCGCATTTTGGACAAGGTATTTTCTTGTCTCTTATATAGTTTATCATTTCTTCTTCGGTCATACCGTCGCCCATTTCAGAGTTAGTGAACTCATCAATTAGTTTATCGGCTCTGTGTCTTGTTTTGCATTCTTTACAATCGATAAGGGGGTCGGTAAAGGTTTTTAAGTGTCCTGATGCTTCCCAAGTTTTGGGGTTCATAAGGATAGCACTATCTAAACCGACATTGTAGGGATTTTCTTGAATGAATTTTTTTAGCCACGCTTTTTTGACGTTTTCTTTCAAGAGGGCTCCTACGGGACCGTAATCCCAAGTATTGGCTAGTCCGCCATATATTTCACTTCCTTGGAATATGAAACCGTATTGTTTACAGTAGTTTACTAATTTTTCCATATTTATATTATCTTTCATTGTCTATTCCTTCTTTCACATTCTTTATTATATCACGAGTATTGGTTAAAACACAAATATTTTTCATAATATCTTCACTAAATTTTTCTTTTTCTAACATTTTTATGGTGTTTATAACATTATCGTAGAACCCATCTTCATTATATATAATGAGTTTATTTGTTAGGTTATAAGTTCTTTTTAAGTCGATAGCACAAAAAAGTTCCTGATAGGTTCCTATTCCACCAGGCAAGAAGAGCCATATATCAGCACTTTGTAGTAACGCTTTTGTTCTATCTATAATGGTATCACATATTATGGTGTTATCGCATTTTATATTGGTACCATAAATGGGTGTGTTATAGCCTGATACTTTTTTTTCATTATTTATAAAGGCTTTATAGAGCCGGCCCATACTTCCTTCATCGCTATAACCGAAAAGGAGTTCGATACCGTCAATGTTTGATAGTTCTTGGCCTAAGTTACTTGCTTCTTCGAGGTGTTTTTTATTTATTTTTTCACTTGAAGAGCAGCCTATAAATATTTTCATTATCTTCCCTTCCCTCTTTTCTCTTCGTTATAGTTTAGGTATATTTCTTCTTCTTTTTTCTTATCTATTTCCATTAGTCTATATTTTAGATTATCGATAATGATTTGGATTTTTTTTAGGGTTAGTTTTTCGTAGGTATGACCGAGATATTTTACATACATATTTATTATTTTTATTCTTAGTTTTTCGGCTTCGATAAGGCTTTTTTCGATAGCTCCTTCGTCATCACCGTTTTCATCCATATATTCTAGTTTTTTTAGGAGAAGATTTATTTTGTATTCTATTTTTCTTCTAATTACTTTTTCACTGAAATCGGGTGAGATGAAAACGATTTTATCGACGTCGATAGCTCCTTTTCCTCTTACTTTGGGACTGACGTTATAGCCTTCTTCGTCTTTATATATTAGATTTATGGTACCGTTATAGTTTTGTTCTTTGCATAAATAGTATTTATTCTTTTTCATTGTTTTCCCCCTTTAATAAATCTGGTCGCATCTCTTTGGTTCTTTTTATTTGCATTTCTTTGCGGTATTCTTCAATTAGTTTGTGGTTACCGTTAGTTAGGACTTCGGGAACGGTGTAGCCACGGAAATTTCTGGGTTTGGTATAGACGGGATAGTCTAAGAGGTTGTTTGTAAAGGAGTCGTTGGTGAAACTGTCTTCTTTTATTACTCCTGGTAGTAGTCTAACTATGCTATCGATTATGGCCATTGCGGGTACTTCACCACCAGTTAGGACAAAGTCACCGATACTTATGACTTCATCTACATAGTTTCGTATTCTATCGTCGAAGCCTTCATAATGACCGCAAACGAAAATTAAATGGGTATTATTCTTTAATTCAAAGGCTTTTTTTTCATTGTATACGGCCCCCGTAGGGCACAATAATATAACACGGGTATCATCGCCTTTTAAGTCCTGAATGGCATCGACAATGGGTTGGCACATTAGTACCATTCCGGCTCCTCCTCCATAAGGGGTGTCGTCGACGCGGTTGTTTTTGTCCTCGGTATAGTCGCGGAAATTTATGATATTTATGTCCACTTTTGCCATTTCGCGGGCACGTTTTATTATGGATTCGTTTATAAAGCCCTCGAACATAGTTGGGAAAAGGGTTAGTACATCTATTCTCACTACAATAGTCCCTCCAATTCTTTTATGGTTATCTGGCCATTTTCTAAGTCGATGTTCTTTATTATATCAAAATTATACGGAATATAAAAGTCTTTTTCGGTATTATTTACGAGAAAGAGGTTATTTTTGCTATATCTTACGATTTTTTTTACTTTGCCGATATTTTTTCCGTTCATAATTATGTCTTTACCGATTAGGTCTTCGTCGAGGTATTCGTGGTTACCTAGAACAAGGTCGGCTTTATTTATGAATACGTACTGGCCTTTGTATTTGAGGACGTCATTTATGTTATCTAGGTCGTTCATTTTAATCATATCAAACATTTTGTGGGGGCGATAAGTGGTTATTTCTTTTTCTTCTTTGGATTTGCCGATATATATTTTCATTCCTGCTTTGAATACTTTTGATTTATAGGGGAAGTCGGAGAGAATTCTTACTTCGCCTTTGATGCCGTGGGTATTTACTATCTTTCCTATTATTACGTATTTCATTTGTTAGCCACCTCGTACATTATTATACTAGCGGCCACGGAGGCGTTTAGGCTTTCACAATCTTTATTCATATTTATATAGATGTTTTTATCGCATAGTTGTTCAAGAGTTGGGCTCATTCCTTGGCCTTCGTTACCGATAATGATAGCGTATTCTTTATGGGTATTTATATTTTTGATATTTTCGCCGGTTCTGACACTGGTTCCGAGTACTTCATAGCCCATATTTTTGAGGTCTTTTATAGTTTGCACTAAATCTTCTTTAATGATGATATTGGTATGGAAGATCATTCCTTGGGTTGCTCTTAGGACTTTATCGTTATAGACGTCGACACAGCCTTTATTTATTATTATGGTTGCGAAGTTAAAGGCTTTGGCACTTCTTATTATTGTACCGAGATTACCGGGGTCTTGGAGGTTTTCGAGGATGATGGTGTTGCCGGTTATGGGTTCGGTGGTTCGTTTTCGTACCACAGCTATTATAGGGGGAATACTATCCATTTGTGATAGTTTTTTCATTACAGGGGGGGTTACGGATATGGTTTTTTTAGTGGTTTCATAAAGCTCGCCTTCTAAGAGGATTATTTCTTCGATGAGATCTTGTTTTTGGGCCTCTTCGACGAGGTGGTATCCGCATACTAGATATGTGCTGGTTTCATCACGGTATTTTTTGTGATGGAGACGGCATATTTTTTTGACATAATTGTTATTGGTTGAACTTATTAGCATAATACTTCTCTCTCTTTCTTAATCATAATTATAACAAAATAATGGTTATTAGTAAAGGTTTTAGGGGGGAATTTTTTGGTTTTTTTAGGGGTCCTATTGGGGGCAGGGATATAGAAAAACTAATATATTTCTATACTAGTTTGTTATGAGGACTTCACCTGTCATTTCCTTTGGTATTTCAAGATTTAATAGTTTTAACATAGTTGGGGCAACATCGGCGAGTTTTCCTTCTTTTAGAGTTAGGCCTTGTTTGGTTATAATGCAGGGAACGGGATTAGTGGTGTGAGAGGTTACGGGGTTATGGTTTTCGTCCCACATTACATCGCAGTTACCGTGGTCAGCTATTATAATAAGGATGCCTCCTAGTTCTTCGACTACTTTCTTATATATTTTTCCAAGGCATTCATCCATACATTCAACGGCTTTGACGGCGGCGTCATATACTCCGGTATGGCCGACCATATCGCCGTTAGCTAAATTCATTATGGTTACGTCATAATTTTCTACTTCATCAAGGAAGGCGTCGGTTACTTCATAGACACTCATTTCAGGTTTTAAATCGTAGGTTGCTACTTTGGGAGAGGGTATGAGAATTTTTTTCATATCGTTATATTCTACTTCTTTGCCACCGTCAAAAAAGAAGGTTACGTGGGGGTATTTTTCGGTTTCAGCAATACGAAGTTGACTAAGGCCTTGTTTATGTAGATATTCTCCTAATATATTTTTCAAATTTTGGTCATTAAATATATGGGGTGAAGTTACCGTACTTGTTACGGGAAACATTGTTAATGTATAAAGGTCTTCATAATGAATAACGTTTAAATCCTTGATTTTAGCCACTTCTTCGTACGCACTTGGATTTGATAAGAGAGTAAATAGTTCTCTTAGTCTATCTTTACGGAAGTTAAATGTTAGTACTCCGTCCCCATTTTTTAAAGGGCATTTATGGATAAGTGCTGGTTCGATAAATTCGTCAGTTTTTCCATTTCTGTAAGATGTTTCTAACAGTTTTTGAAAATCTGCATACTCTTTACCGACGCCATTACATATGGCATCATAGGCTAATTTTAATCTATCATAGTTATTATCTCTATCCATTGCATAATATCTGCCACTTATAGTTGCGATTTGGCCCCCTACTTCGTTTAATTTCTTATCTAATATAGATAAATATTTTTGGGCACTTTTTTCATAAGTATCTCTACCGTCTGTGAAAACATCGATATAGATATTTTGGACATTATTTTCTTTACATATATCTAATATGGCTAATAAGTGATTAAGGTGAGAATGGATACCACCATCACTAAGAAGGCCCATTATGTGTAAATTAGAATTATTTTTCTTAACGTGGTTTAATAGTTTTAGTAATTCTTCGTTTTGGCCTAATTCTTTATTTCTAACCGCTTTATTTATGGCCTCTAAGGGTTGGAGAGCTATTCTTCCGGCTCCGATATTCATATGACCGACTTCACTTGTTCCCATTTGCCCATCGGGTAAACCTACAAAAGGGCCACTGGCATTTAGCTTTGTATGGGGATAGGTGTTTACTAAATAGTCGAATGTTTGTTTGTGAGCGTTTTTGAAGGCATTGCCGTCGGTTTCTTTTCTTAGACCACAGCCATCTAATATACATAGTACCATTTTTTGTTTCATAAAATTTCTCCTTTTCTATACTACATAAGATTAATATATCACATTTTTTTTATTTAGTAAATATCATTAGGGAGTAATTCTTCTAAATATTTTAGGACTTCTTTTTTGGAGTGTTTCTTGGGATTTCTTAAATAGTCAAGGCCAACACTGATTAGTGCCCCAATATAGAATTTGGAAATGAAATCAGAGGGTATGTCTGTATGTTTGGTTTCGGTTAAGTTGCTGGCAATATCGGTTTCGATGGTATCGGTTATCATATCCATAACGATGCTATTTTTATTATTCTTTATGATAGCGGAATAGACTTTTATGTTATCGTCGATATGAGTTAGTAATAGTTCAATTAGTTTTAGGTAGTATTCTTTGGTATTGGCTTCGTTTTCGTTTTTATCAAGGGTTTCGATGAGGGATGTTCTTAAATCTTGAATTAGGGAATATAGAAGATCGTATTTGTCTTCGAAATGGGTATAAAATGTTGAACGATTTACGAGGGCTTTTTCGCAAATGTCTCTTACCTTTATTTCCTCGAATGGTTTATCTTTCATATTTAGAAGTAAGCTTCCATATAGGTTTCTTTTTGTTTTTATTACTCTTAAATCTTGTTTATTATTCATAATTATCACCAAGGACATTGTATTATAAATTGATGTGTTTGTCAACATTTTATTTTTAAACAACAAGTATATGGATAATTAACAATACACAAGTTAGATAAGTGTCTATTATCCGACATATTTTTAGAGTTGGTCTTCTACTTTTATTTGTTTTGGAATAGAATATTTAAGCAAGGAGGGAAAATATGAAAAAAGTAAGGGATTTTATTGTTAATCATAGCTTACTGATTGTTATTGTTACCTTGATTGGTATGGTTCCAATGTTAATTGGTTATATGAATACCAAGATTAACTATGATATACTTGTGTACCTACCTAAGGATATTGACACGATGAAGGGGCAAGATATTCTTAGTGAAGATTTTGGTCTAGGTGGATATGCCTTTGTAATGGTAGATAATATGAGTAACTATGATACAATAGAGCTTGAAAAAAAATACAGAAACATAGATGGTGTTAACAAAGTTTTTAGTATGAGTGATGTTTTGGACACTACTATTAGTTATGATGTTCTTCCGGATGAGGTTAAGGATAAGCTTTATAAGGATGGAACTAGTGTAATAATGGTTACATTTGAAAATGGTAGTAGTGATGAGACAACGCTTAATGCTCTTAGTGATATGCGAGAGATTACGGATGGTAATATTAGTAGTATGAGTGCAATGGTACTTGATACGATGAATTTATCTAATAAGGAAATTGTTGTTTATATTGCTTTGGCTGTTGTCTTTTGTTTGATTATTCTTACTATTTGTACGGATTCTTATTTTATACCGATACTTCTTTTGTCTAATATTGGGGTTGCTATTTTGTACAATATGGGTAGTAATATTATTTTTGGGAATATTTCTTATATTACAAAGGCAATAGCGGCAGTTCTTCAGCTTGGAGTTACGACTGATTTTTCTATTTTCTTGTATCATAAGTATGAGTTTTACAAAAAGAAGACTCGGGATAAGAAAGTGGCTATGAGTAATGCTATTAAGGAGACTTTTGTTAGTGTTATTGGATCTTCACTTACAACTGTGATTGGTTTTCTTAGTTTATGTGCGATGGATTTGACTTTAGGAACGGATATTGGTCTTGTTATGGCTAAGGGTGTTATTTGGGGGGTTATTAGTACGCTTACTTTATTTCCTAGTTTGCTTCTTGTTTTTGATGGGGTTATTGATAAGACTGCCCATAGGGTACTTTTGCCTAAATTTGAAAGGGTGCAAGACTTTGTGGTGAAGAGGTACAAACTTATTTTTGTTATCTTCGTGGTGCTAATGGTGCCTGCTCTTATTGGAAACGGTAATTACGAGGTTTATTACAAGCTTGATAAGTCGCTTCCGGAGATGCTCGATTTTAATGTTGCGAATAAGGAACTTGCGGATAAGTTTGGGATTGTTTCGCCAGAGATTATTATTTTGGATAAGGGCGTTAAGAGTAGTGATATAGAGGAACTTAGTACTAAACTTAAGAGTGTTGATGGTATTGATATGGTAGCTAGTGGGGCCGAGGTTATGGAGAGTGGTTTATACAGTGCTATTTTGCCTAGTGATGTTAGGAGAATTTTGGATAATGATAAGTATCAGCTTATGATTATTAATTCTACTTATGAGATTGCGAGTGACGAGCTTAATAATCAAGTGGAGGAAGTTAATAATATTGTTCACAAATATGATACGGATGCGATTGTTGCTGGTGAGGGGGCTTTGATGAGGGATTTGGTTACGATTGCTGATCATGATTTTAATATGGTTAATTATACTTCTATTTTATTTATTTTCGTGGTAATGGTATTTGTTCTTAAATCTATTGGGCTACCGATTATTCTTATTTGTGCTATTGAATTTGCAATATTTACTAATATGGCTATTTCGTATTATACGGGGACGGCTCTTCCATTTATTGCATCGATTGTGGTGGGTACGATACAGCTTGGTGCAACGATTGATTATGCTATTTTGATGTCTACTAAGTATTTAGAGGAACGTGAAAAGAATGATAAGATGGTTAGTATTAGAAATACTTTGAGGAGTTCTGTTCCGTCTATTGTTACTAGTGCTTTATGTTTCTTTGGTGCTACTATTAGTGTTTACTTATATACAAAGATTGATATGATTGGTTCGATTTGTAACCTACTTAGTAGGGGGGCTATTATTAGTATGCTTGTTGTTACGCTTATACTTCCTGCCCTACTGATTGTGTTTGATAAATTTATTATGAAAACGACGAGGAGGAGATAAAATGAAAAAGAGTTTTTTAATTGGTTTATTGGCTTTGATTCCGCTTAATGTGAGTGCGAATTCTAAGGAAGAGATTGTGTATTCTAATATGGATTATTATGGTAATGTTAAGAGTGTTAGTACTACTAGTCACATTGTTAATGGTAGTAAAGATGAGATTGTTGATTATTCTTATCTTAGGGATATTGTTAATCTTAATGGTAAAGAGAAGTTTAGTATTACTAATGGTGAGAATGGTCTATCGAAAGTTGCTATAAGTGGTAATGGTAGGGATATTTTTTACAGAGGTAGTTCTGATAGGGTTACACCGATTACAAGCGAGATTGAGTACTTTCTTGATGGAGAGAAAATGGACGTTAAGGATATGACTGGTAAAAGTGGGCACGTAGTGATAACTGTCAAACTTAATAATAATGAGAGGACAACGATTAATGTTGGGGGGCAAAATTTGAATGCTTATGTGCCTTTTGTTAGTAGTGTGATGATGGTTTTGGACAGTAATAACACGAACGTTAGTGTTAGTAATGGTAAATGTATTAATACTGGTAATAGGACGATTGCGATGGGGCTTGGTAGTGCTGGGCTTTACGAGAGCAGTGGTATTGAGGAGTTTAAGGATTTGGATGTGGTGAAGTTTGAGTTTGATACGGAGGGGTTTGAATTTAGTGATATTTATATTGTTTCCAAGGCTAAACTTTTAGAGGATGATGATTTGAGGGTATTTGATAAGTTGGATACTTTGGTTAGTAGTAGTAATAGTTTGAAGAGTAATATGGATTTGATTGTTAAGAGTACTGAGGATCTTTATGCGGGAGCGAAGGGTTTGAAGAGTGCTAGTGGTACGATTAATGAGAAGGTTGGGGTTGTTCTTAATTATATGAATGAGATTTTGGATGGTACGATTAGTCTTGACGATGGGGTTAAGAGTAGTTTACAGGAGCTTGATAGTGTTAAGGAAATGCTTAATAGTAGTAGTGATAGTGAAAGTATTCAGAGTATGATTAGTCTTATTGGATTGGATGAGGAAGCGATTAGGACTTTGGAGAGTACTAATAGTGAGCTTGCCCCTATTTATGAGAAATATCATCTTGCTGATTTGGCTTATAGTGACATTACGGATAGTAGTCTTGCGACGATTAAGAAGACTTATGAGGGAAATGTTAGTATGATTAATCTTCTTAATGGAAATGTTAAGGCATTGAATGGTAGTCTTGCTAAATTTAATGAGATTAATGAAAAGGTTAATAGTATTATGGAGATGCTTAATTCTAAACTTAGTTATATGAGTGATGGTACTGGTAAGCTTAGAGATGGGGTTAGTAAGCTTAGAGATGGTATTAGTGAGCTTTATAGTGGTACTAGTTTATTTGATAGTAAGATGAGTGAACTTACTAGTGGGACGGATAAGCTTAATGCGGGAACTCGTCAATATAGCGAGAGTGGTATTAATACTTTATATAATTATTCTATGACTGTTAAGGAATATGGGGATAAGTTAAAGGCATTGGTGGAACTTAGCAATGGTTATAAGGGATATAGTGCTGATAACTGCGATAGTAGTTTGTTTATTGGGCTCGTTAAGGCTAGTAATAGTAAATAGTTTTAGAGTTTTAATTGAAATATTGCTATAATAAAACTAGAACTGATATGAAAAGTTGGTTCTAGTTTTTGCATTTTATTTGTTTTTATGTTATAATATGGATAATTTTGTGGGGAGGTGAAAAAATGGTTATTCTTATTTTATCGATAGTTGCATTGGTTATTTCTAGGTTTGTTCCTGTGTTAGGGATTATTCTTGGAATTGTTACGCTTGTTTTGGGAATTAAGGGTAAAAAGAATGGAGATAAGTATGCAACTGCTGTTATTGTTATTTCCTCTATTGCTATTTTGTATGCTGGAATTTTAGTTGTTCTGGAAATTATGATGAATATTGGTTGGAATGGCGTTAGTAATTCTATTAATAATACTTGGGGTAATAATTAATTAAAAGTATTTGAAAACTAGAACTTTGCGGGTTCTAGTTTTATTTTGTTTATTTCTCCCCTACTCTAATGGTATTTGCTCCCGTAGGGCTAAAATTTATTTTGCGTGGAATTTGTAAAAATGGGGATAAAACTTTCTTTGTTTGTTTCGCCATCTTGAACGAAGGCGTTTCTTATTCCTAATTCGTAGGCGTAATCGATTACTTCGTTGTATTCTTTTTTGGTGAGGGGGCGGTTGAGACTTGGATAAGGGGTGGGTCGCACGGGGGTATATTGGTTCATTATACTGATGTATATGTTATCTTTGTAAGTGCCATAGAGATATTTTAGGATTTTTTTGCTATCTTCGATGTGATCCGGTAAAACGAGATGTCTAACTATGAGGCCTTTGGTGATTATTCCTTCGTCATTAAATTGGGGACTGCCTACTTGGTTATACATTTCTGCTATGGCTTTGATGGCTATATCGAAATAGCTAGGAGCGTTTGAGTATTTTTGGGCGAGATTGGAAGAGTAATATTTTAGATCTGGTAAATATATATCAACTTTGTTATTTAGGAGTTTTAATGTATCAATGTTTTCATAAGATGATGTGTTATATATAATTGGGATGGTTAGGCCTTTATCTTTGGCGATGGTTAGGGCATTAATTATATTTGGGACATAATGAGTTGGAGTTACTAGATTTATGTTATGAGCTCCTTTTTTTTGGAGCGTCAGCATTATATCAGCTAATTCTGTAATACTTACGGTATAACCTTTATGATTTTTGGTTAATTCGTAGTTCTGACAATATATGCAATTTAGAGAACAGTGGGTAAAGAATATTGTTCCTGATCCGTGATTGCCAGAAATTGGTGGTTCTTCCCACTGGTGAAGAGAGTAATTTCCTATTTGAATTGTTGTAGAACTTTTGCAGTATCCTAAGGTAGTGGTTCTATTTGCTTGGCAATTTCGAGGACATAGTGTGCATTTATAATTTTCTTGCATTTCTCTATAATAAAAGGTCAGATGTCTGACCTGAATTTATTTTAGAAACTTTTTGAATTTAGATAGAAGAGAATTGTCTTTTAATTCTTCATCTAATTCCTCGAATAATTGCTTTTGTTTTCTTGTTAATCTTTCTGGTATTTTAACGTTAACCACCACAAACATATCACCTTTTCTTTTGCTGGATACGTTTTCTACTCCTTTTCCTCTTAATCTTAATTTATGGCCATTTTGAGTGCCGGCAGGAATTGATAAATCTACCTTACCATATATAGTTGGTATTTCTTTTTTACAGCCTAATGTTGCTTCTGTTATGGTAAGTGGTAATTCTAGGTATATATCGTCTTCAACTCTTTGGAATAGCTCGTGATCTTTTACCGTGAATTCTATGTAAAGGTCTCCGGCTGGACCACCGTTCATTCCAGCCTCGCCTTTTCCAGCTAATCTTAATCTGTTTCCAGTATCAATGCCACTAGGAACGGTTATGGTTATTTCTTTATCTACGGTTTTTCTGCCAGTTCCTTTACAACTACTACATTTTCTTTCATAAGTTTTACCTGTTCCTTTACAGTGCGGACAGGTTGTTTTACTTAGAAAACTTCCAAATATTGTTCTTTGCTCGCTAGTTATAGTACCGCTTCCTCGACATTCAGAACAGGTTTTGGAGTTAAAACCTCCTTTCCCGTCACAATCGGGACAAGCTTCCTCAGTTTCTAATTCTATGCTTTTTTTACAACCGTGAACAGCTTCATCAAATGTTATCGTCATACTGTGGAGTAAATCTCTTCCCTTAGAAGCACTGGTTCTACTTCCACCTCTGGTACGTGATCCGCCAAAGCCTCCGAAAGATCCGCCACCAAAGCCTCCAAGGATATCTTCAAAAATGTCTGACATATTTCCAAAATCAAAGCCTTCAAATCCAGAAAAGCCTCCGTTTTGATTATTAAAAGCATTGTGTCCAAATTGATCATATTTGGCTCTTTTATCTTTGTCGGATAAAACGGCATAGGCTTCTTGGGCTTCTTTAAATTTTTCAGCCGCATTTTCTTCTGTTGATATATCGGGATGATATTTTTTGGCTAACTTTCGGAAGGCTGATTTTATTTCAGCCTCGGTTGCTGTTTTAGGGACACCAAGCACTTCATAGTAATCTCTTTTATTCATTTTGCTTCCTCTTTTCTACTAATTAACTGAATAAGTTCTAGCGAACTAGAACTTAATCTTTTTATTTTTCTTCAAATTCTGCATCTACGACATCGTCGCCGTTTTTGCTTGAACTGTTGGTATTTTCTTCAGAACTATTATCTGATTTATCAGAACTTTCATTTTTCTTGGATGCTTCTTCATATACTTTGGCTGCTAATTCATTTGCTTTAGCTAAGAGTTTATCTTTGGCTTCTTTGATTTTCTCAATATCAGATGTTTCTAAAGCTTTTTTGGTTTCTTCAACTAATTTTTCGGTTTCTTCTTTTTCGCTATCTGATATTTTTCCATCTAAATCTTTTAGGGCTTTTTCTGTCATAAATATTGCTTGTTCAGCATCATTTTTAACATCAGCTTCTTCTTTCTTCTTAGCATCTTTTTCTTTATTTGCTTCTGCTTCTTTTACCATTTTATCGATTTCTGCATCTGATAAAGTGTTTCCACCTGTGATTGTTATTGATTGTTCTTTTCCAGTTCCTAAATCTTTGGCTTTAACGTTTACAATACCGTTAGCATCTATATCAAATGTTACTTCTATTTGTGGTACTCCTCTTGGTGCTGGTGGAATGTTATTTAATTGGAAGTTTCCAAGTGTTTTATTGTCAGCAGCCATTGGTCTTTCACCTTGTAATACGTGAATGTCTACAGCTGGTTGATTATCAGCAGCAGTTGAGAATACTTGTGATTTTGAAGTTGGGATAGTTGTATTTCTTTCAATAAGTGGTGTCATAACTCCTCCTAGTGTTTCGATTCCTAATGATAATGGAGTTACGTCTAATAGTACTATGTCATTTACTTCACCAGTTAATACTCCACCTTGAATTGCTGCACCCATTGCGACTACTTCATCTGGATTTACACCTTTTGATGGCTCTTTTCCTAATTCTTTTTTGATTAATTCTGTAACACAAGGTATTCTTGTTGAACCTCCAACAAAAATTACTTTATCTAAATCACTTGATTTTAATTTAGCATCTTTCATTGCTTTTCTTACTGGTTCTAATGTTGACTCTATTAAGTCTCTAATTAAATCTTCGAATTTTGCTCTTGTTAGGGTTGTTTCTAAGTGTAGTGGTCCTTCTTCTCCTTGAGAGATGAATGGTAATGATATTTGTGTTGTAGTTACTCCTGATAAATCCTTCTTGGCTTTTTCAGCAGCATCTTTTAGTCTTTGCATTGCCATTTTATCTTTACTTAAATCAATGCCGTTTTCTTTTTTGAAGTTTTCTACTAAGTATTCTATTATTCTTTGGTCGAAGTCATCTCCACCTAGACGGTTATTACCAGCAGTAGCTTTTACTTCGAAAACTCCATCTCCTAATTCAAGAATGGATACATCAAATGTTCCTCCACCTAAATCATATACTAATATTGTTTGTGTTTTATCTTGCTTGTCTAGTCCGTAAGCAAGAGCTGCAGCAGTTGGTTCGTTTATGATTCTTTCTACTTCTAATCCTGCTATTTTACCAGCATTTTTTGTTGCTTGTCTTTCAGCATCATTAAAGTATGCTGGAACGGTGATAACGGCTTTTGATACTTTTTCTCCTAAATAGCTTTCTGCATAATCTTTTAAGTAAGATAGTATCATTGCACTTATCTCTTCGGGAGAGTATTCTTTTCCTTCTGCTTCTACTTTTTTGTTGGTTCCCATAAGTCTCTTAATTGAACTTATTGTATTTTTGTTGGTTACCATTTGTCTTTTTGCGGCATCTCCGACTATTCTTTCACCATTTTTGAAGGCTACTACTGATGGAGTTGTTCTTCCTCCTTCGGGATTAGGGATTACTTTTGCTTCCCCTGCCTCTAATACTGATACACAACTATTTGTTGTACCTAAGTCAATACCTATTATTTTACTCATATATATTCCTTCTTTCTCTTATTTTTACTTTGTTTTGTTTTTTATTATTAAAGAAATTTTGTCTTTCTTTATAAATTGCTTGAGTTTCACTTTTTATATATTCGGCTTCTTCATTACTAAAACCGTAAGTTTTTAAATCTAAATTATTAATCATTTCAAGGATTTGTTTTTCAGTATAACCGCTAGATACCAAACTAATCAATCTATTTAATAGATTAGTTAAGCAATCTAAGACAGCTGACTTTTTTAGTAATGAAAAATTTTCATCATAACTAATCATGTCTTTATTTCCATACATAAATAAGTATTTTTTGTTTATGTACTCTGTCAGTTTACCGGGCTTTGGTAAATCATTTTCCATTTAAACACTTCCTATTCGTTTACCTTAACCATTGCTGGTCTTAGGACTTTGTCTTTATACATATATCCTTTTTGAAGGACTTCTAAAATTATTCCTTGTTCTTTATCTTCGACATTTCCAACTAGTACAGCTTGATGATATGTTGGATCAAATTTTTCACCTAAGCAATTCATTTCTACTATTTCGTGCTTTGCTAGAAGATTTTTTGTGTGTCCGTAAATCATTTTGATACCTTCTAGGAACTTGCTTACTTCATCATCCAAGTTATCATCATCCATATTTATGGCTCTTTCAAAATTGTCTAGTATATCTAAAAACTCACTAGCTATTGGTTCTTCTGCATATTTAATTAAACGAGCTGTTTCTTCATCTTTTCTTCGTTTATAGTTTATAACTTCTGCTTTGGCTTTTAATACTTCTTCTTCTAAGGCTTTGATTTTTTCATCCTTGCTGTTGTCACTTTGACAACAACCGCATTCATTAAGGCATTCTTCGTTATTACAGTTTTCATCACAATTGCAGTTTTCATCACAGTTGCAGTTTTCATCACAGTTGCAGTTACAGTTGCAATTGCATTCTTCTTCATTATGATTTTTTTTATTTTTTTCTTTAGTTTTCTTATTCATTATTATTACCACCTTTATCTGTTATATTGTCCCTCATATAATTTAATATGCTTACGACTCTATCATATTCCATTCTTTTGGGTCCTACTATTGCAATAGTTACCAGTTCTCCGTCAATATTATAATTTGTTTTTACTACGGATACGTCATCCGTTATTTCACTTTCTTTACCAATATAAATATTTATACCGTTTTCTTCATTGGTTATTTTGGTAATATCATTTATATCTTCAAATTTTTCTAATATCTTTCTCACTTTGTCAATATTTGTAAATTCTGGTTGCTTCAAGAAATTATTTCTTCCCTCGAAATATACGTCGGGTTTATTTTTAGTAGTAAACTCATTAAAGGCATCGTAGAAAGTATTATATAATATTTCGTGTTGTTTTACATATCTTCCTATAACTGGTTTTACATCATATTCAAGCTTTTCACTTATTTCATTTATAGGTGTTCCGATAAGAAGTTTGTTTATTAAATTTACTGTTTTTACTATATCATCTGGTTCTACATCGAGCGGTAAAGTCATATTTTTGTGTTCTATATGGCCTTTATCTGTTATTACTAATGTTAAAATTTTGCCAGCCTCAATTGGAACTACTTCTATTTGTTTTAGTTTATTTGTCTCCGATGCTTGGCCTAATACTATCGTTGTATAATTTGTTATTTCCGATATAATTTCTATACTTTTTCTTATGGTATTACTTAAATCTAGGGTTTGGTTGTGAAAAATTGTTTGTAGTTTATACATATCCTTACTTGACATATCTTTTGGTTTCATAAGGTGGGATACATAGTATCTATATCCTTCTTCACTTGGTATACGTCCGGATGCGTAGTGTGCTTTTTCTAGCAATCCTTGTTCTTCTAAGTGAACCATATCATTTCTTACTGTGGCACTAGAACATTTTAAGGCGTCACAGATATTGTTTGAGCTTACTGGTTTCGCATAGGAAATATAGCTTTCAACCACCCATTTTAAGATATCTTTCTGTCTCCTTGTTAACAAATTATCACTTCCCATCACTTCCCTTAGCAATCCTTTTTTCAATTGCTAAGGTAATTTTAGCACTTTAATTTAGCAATGTCAATAGATAATTGCTATTTTTTTAAAAAAAGTGTAAATCTGTATGTGATAATGCTTCCTCTCACGAGGTTGCGTTTTCTGTTTCTTAGAATTAGTTATCTAATTCGTCCGCAGACTTAAATTCCGATATGAGCTACCGTACTTTATTTAATGTTTTTTTCTTTTATTATTTATATATTAGTTTATAATATTAATTTTGATTTATATTTATAATATGAATTCCGTCTTTCTGCCACACTGTATGTTGTGTTTCGTTTTTATTAATAAGTTTACATATATATGATGGCATAGCTAAATGTGAGGAACGGAACTTTGATGGCATTTTGATGACATAGTAAAATTAAAATGAAGTTGGTGCTTTTATTTGTTTATTTGATTATTTAATTATTTGTTTATCTGAAAGATAAAATTATAACTGTGTTTTGTTTAAACTTTTTTCTTCAATCCGTTTTATCCCTTAGGTTATTTTTATTATTTATTAGTTTTCTTCCATAATTTTTTTCTTAGATTGCTGTTATTTTTTTTGATTAGTTTTATCTCTTTAATTTTTTTATTTCTTCAATTAGTTTTATCCTTTGGTTTACTTTTTATCCTTTAATTTACTTTTATTATTTATCAAATTACTTTTATTTATTAGTTATCTTTGCGGGGAAAAAAAGAAATGAAAAGTTTGACACGTTGCTTTTATTCTTCATCCTTTTCTTACTCTTCATCTTCTTCTATCTTATCAAAAAGTTGCACAACTTCTATATTTAAGGCATCAGCAATAATACTGACAGTTTCTAAGGAAAAATGATGTTTTTTTATATTAGGTGCCTCTATTCTTCTAATATATTCGTGTGAAAGCTGGCAGCGTTCTGCTAATTGGGCTTGTGTTATGCCTATTGATTTTCGATATTTCTTAATATTGTACGAAACTATATCGTAAACATCTCCTCTTCTTTTCTTTGCACTCATTTTCATCACCTTAACTTTATTCTCTCACAAATTTTTCATTTTTTATGTAACCCATTTGGTTACACTTTTAAAAAGTCCTTTATTTTATGGGGTTTCTTGAAGAATTTTTTTTAATTTTTTTAGACCTTTTGTACTACTTCTTGACACTTGAACTTGGTACATACCCATTTTTTTGGCAATTTCTTCCTGAGTTTTGTCGTTGTAATATCTTTCAATTATAATACTTCGTTCTGGCTCCGGCAGGCTTTCAACTGCTTCTTTTAGATATAATAGTTCGGCTTTTTCCTCTGTTTGGATATCTTTCACTGTATCTAATAGGGTTAAGGTTTTGCCATCGTCACTTATGACCTTGTCAAGGCTTTCACTTTCTTTTACGGCTTCTATCGTTCTTATGATTATGTTCTCATCTATTTCTAGAAAGAGAGACAATTCATAGGTTGTTGGTTCTTTCATTAATTTTTGCGTAAGAATTGTTTTGGCTTCTTCGAGTTTAGGATATAGGCTAAGAATGTCTTTACTTATTTTTAATGATCTATTTTTATTTACGTAACTTATGACTTCTCCGAGCATATATTTATAGGCATAAGTTAGGAATTTGGCTTTACGAGAGGCATCATAATTTTCCCAAGCTTTGATTATTCCGATTACAGCTGTTTGATATAGGTCCTCTATTTCATAGTATCTTCTATATCGATTTATTACTGAATATATTGCTTTTTCGTTTTCAATGATAAATTCTTTGAGTTCTTCGTTCATATTTTCCCCCTTTTTTATTTTTTATATGAGTGCAAAGGCTTTTAGTTCATTATCTATCCATGGTATTTTTTCTTTGAATATTTTCTTTGTTATGGTATTGTCTTTTTCACAGAGTATGAAACTTCCGCTTTTGCTTACGATGTATTTGTAGTAATTTAGAATGTAGTTAATTCCACTTATATCTATGGATTTTATTTCATCAATATTAAGAACAATGTTGGTAATTCCTATTTCCTTGATTAGTTCGTTTAGTTTTTTGATATTTCTTTGATAGTGATCTTTATCGAAATTTCCTAGTAGTCTAACAAATAGTATTCCTTTACGAAATTCGTAATTCATTTTTAACATATTTATCACCTTTCGTTATTAATTTAGCATATTTTTTGGGTTTTGGATACAGGTTCGACAAAAGGTGCTAATTAATTCGTTCGACATTTTTTGATGTTTTTGTTGGGAATTATATTTAGGGCTATTAGGGTGACTAGAAATAGTGGAAAAATGGGGTTTGGTTTATTATTAGAACTTGTATTTTTGGTATTTATTTGTTCGGCTGTGATTGGGGATAAGGGGGTATTATTTATGGGGATAAGGGGGTTGTTTATTTCTTTGGGAGGCACTATTGTGGGTGGGGAGTTATTAATTTGGTCATTATCTTTGGTGTTGTTGGTAGTATTATCATCGTTATTATTTTCTTGGGTGTTATCTTCTATATCTTCTTTTTTATTGTTATTTTTTTCTTCGTTCTTATCATCATCTTTTTTGGTTTCTTGTTCTAATTCTTCGGGAGTTTTTTTACTGGATAATTTGTATCTGTAAAATGTTTTTACAGCTGATACGTCGGGGGTATAGCCGTCTTGGGGAGAGGATGCGTAGTAATTATCGTCGTAGAATACGTGCTTAATATAATAGTAGTATTTGTAATATTCTCTATAACGGCAAAAGTTGTGTAAACCGTAGTTATCGACAAAAATGGTTTGAGTTATGGGTGTTTCGGAGGGCAAGATGTCAGTGGTTCTTCTTTTAGCGAGCCATTTTTCATCTATTTTATAGTTTTTGATGTGGGTTTCGCCGGTGTAATTGGCACATTGTTTTTCTCTGCTACTATCCATTGATATTGAGATACCGTAGGTAAGTGGTTCATCTGGTCTATTGGTTTCTAATAGGAGTGTTATGTCTTCTAATTCGTAGAAAGCGAGCATATCTATAACGATGCTATCGTTTGTATTTAGGTTATACTGGCCGTTCGCACAGCTTGGACATTTTATTATGTTATAGTTTAATTCTTGGCCTTTGATATATACTTTGATATTTGTGAATGTGAAGTTTTCTTTTTGGTGGTAAAGGGTTATATATCTAGCGGGTTCGGTTTTTTTGTAGGCGTAAAATTCTTTGTATTCTATATCGTACTTGTCCTTGCTTATCATTCGGCAATTGTACTGCCAAGTGCTGTATG
Organism: uncultured Bacilli bacterium; assembly: GCA_934101865.1. GTDB lineage: Bacteria > Bacillota_I > Bacilli_A > RF39 > UBA660 > UMGS2068. The sequence goes on from CAKOSA010000003.1 coordinate 27,518, forward strand.
GGCCTTGTCCTACTTTATCTCCTTCGGTTAAATAGTATTGGGCAGGGGCCTTGTTTAGGGGATAGTATCCGCCTTCTTTCTCAGTACGAAACCATTTGTAGCGTAATTGGGTTTCGTATTCTTTATAGGTATCATCATATTGGTCTGTCCAATTGGTATACTCTTCGGCGTAAATTTTTAGTGGTAACATTAGTAATAATAGGGGTATTATTTTTAGTATTTTTTCTCTCATTTGTTTCTTCCTTTCTTTTACCCTTTTTTTCTTTTTGTCAAAATCACCTCCTCTATTATTATTATTACCAAAAAAAATAAAAATTCCCCCCTCAGAGGCAAAAAAAAACTAAAAAATTGGTTTTTTTAGTTTTAAAAGTTTACGGTTGTTCGTTTTTTTCACTATTTTTGATTATTACTATATTTTTGTTGGTTAGGTCTATTTTTGTTATTATTTCATTTAATTCTTGGATATTTAATGATTTTATTATATCTAAAATATTGGCTTCGATTTTGCCATCAAATATTATGTTATCGACAATCATTTCGTTTACAAGAGTTATGTTTTCGTAACTGAATATTTCGTTACTTATGAGTACTTTTTTCTTGCGTTCGAAATCTTTTTCGTTTATATTTATATTTTTTAGTTTTTTATCTATTTCTTTGATTAATTCTTCGTATTTATCGGTTTCATTGATGAGAGAAATTAGTAAATGGGTGTCGGTATCAAGGAGATTATAACTTATTGTTGAGGTTATTATTTTGGCTTTTTTCATCTCATAGTCGAACTCGGATACGTCGGAAAAGAGGAGATTGAAGAGAATATATAGATAGATGTTTAGTTTTCTTTTGTCGATATCGAGAGACTGGGGATTGATTTTGATGGTGTATGCTATTTTGGCGACATCCGTTGGAATTTTTATTATTTCTTTGGGCTTCACTACCGTGTGTGGCTCTTTTATTTTGTCCTCTTGACATTTTTTTATATCAGGAAAAGTTTTGGACTTTTGATTTTGGGTAATGGCTTCGAGAATTTCTTTTTCATCGAAAGAACCGGAAATTACGACAAACATATTAGAGGGATGATAGAAGGTGTTATAGCATTTGGTTAGTAATTCGGGAGTTATTTTATTTATGTCTTCTACTGTGCCTATAATGCTATTTTTGAAGTTATTTTTATGGAGGGCATTTTTTCTTATGGCTTCAAAGAGGACATTTACGGGTCTATCGTCACACATATGTATTTCTTGAGTTATTATGCCTTTTTCTTTTTCGACATTTTCCTTAGTGAAATATGGGGATTGGACAAAATCTAAGAGAAATAATAGGTTTTCTTTTAGTTTTTCTGTGCCTTGAAATAGATATGTGGTATTTTTAAAAGTTGTATAGGCGTTGCTGATGGCTCCGTTGGAAGAGAAGTAGTCGCTTGGTTCGGGACCGGTTTCTTGAGCAAAAACTTTGTGTTCTAAGAAATGGGCTATTCCGCTTGGTACTTTTATTTTTTTATTGGTTGTTTTATCAAAGAATTCGGTGTTTATAGATCCGAATTTAGTTGTAAATGTTACGTAGTTGTTATGAAATGTTTTTTTGTTGTATAGGTATACTTCGAGACCGTTATCTAGTTTTTCGTAAGTAATGGTTTCATCTAATCCTTTAATCTTTATCTCCATTTGGGCCTCCTTTTAGAGCATAGCTTGAATGCACTTTGATTTTCTTTGATAGGGTTATTATATCGTTTATGGATACTTTCTTTATGTTTTCGATTCTTTCCTCAGCACTTGCACTTCCGACAAGGGATTTGGCAAAGTAGGTATTTATTATTCCATAAGGGTTATCGGTACTGGCAATTATTCCTGATATGATTGTTTCTTTGGCGTTTTCGAAATAGTTTTCAGCGAATTTTCCTTTGCTAATGGCATCAACGTTTTTACGAATTTGTTTTATGACTGTTTCTTCGTTACTTGGTTCTACTCCAGAATATATTATTAATAAATTGTCATAGGCCTTTGCGAGGGAACTTACATAATATGCATAGGAATTTTTCTCGCGAATGTTATCAAAGAGGACAGAACTCGAAGAGCCTCCCAACAACTCATTATAAACGAGTAGCACGTATTTTCTTTCGTACTCACTTAAATTTTTGATGCTATATAAGAGCACGATTTGGGACTGATTGGCTTTTGTTAATTCTTCGTAGTTTTTTATTCGGCTTCGCTCGCTGAGGGGCGGGGTTATAATATCGTCTTTCTTTTTGTGATAAGACCATACTTTGAAGTATTCTTTAAATAGTTCTTTGGTGGTTTTGACGTCAACATCCCCTACTATGAATACATCAACGATATCATCATTTATGACACTTTTGTAGTATTCGTAAAGTGAAGCTGGGGTTATATTTTGAATGATGTCTTTATCTCCATAAGGATTGTATGAGTATGGTTTATCGGAAAATTTTTCTAAGAGGCTAAATATTGCGTATCTTATTTTATCGTCTTTAAGGGTTTTGATATTTTTTTGGTTTCTTTCTTTGACTTGTGATAACACTTCTTCGCTGAATTTTTTATCGGTAATATTTGGTTTAAATATTATGTCTAATAAGAATTTTATTGATTCCTCATTCATTCCTTCTTCGGTGTATTTTTCATTTAGAAATCTTGTTTTGAATGATAGGTTTGTGTATGTGCCTATTCTACTTGATGAAGACATTAGTTTTAGGTCATAAAGGTTTTCACTTTCTTTTATTAGTTCGGTTTCGTTTTTATAATTTTGATTTGAATTTAGTAGTACATCTTTAAGTATAATTCTGTTACTGATGTCTTCTTTTTTTAAGGGCCTACGGAAACATATATCGACCGTGATTGTTTTGAATTTGGTTGTATTTATGATATGTAAATCGTAAGCTCCCATATCTATTTTTTGATAATCCATTTTACTTCCTCCTTATGAATAGTATATATTGTTTTGCATTTTTTAAACTTATTTTTTTGAAAATCTGCATAGTTTTTATTGCAGTTTTTGAAAAATTGCAACGTGTTATTAACAGTTTATTATGGTATTTAGGGCTAATTTTATCATTTGGTCAAGGGCTTCAGTTCTTTCCTTGCTAGTTAATTCTTTTTTGGTTATAAAGCTATCGGATATGGTTAGAATACAACTGGCTTTTTTGCCAAAGTGTTCAGCATTTTTTAAAAGGGCATAACTTTCCATTTCCACGGCTAAAAGGTGTTTTTCTTCGTTCATTTTTTGATATATTTCGCTAGTTGTATAGAAGGCATCGCTACTATGTACTTTTCCTTCTACTAGGGTTAGGCCTTCGGCTTGGGCTTCATTTTTTATATGGTTGTTTAGTTCTTCGTTTGCGTTTATTTCGTGAGTGGTACTTCCGTCAAAGACTTCGGCATAAGTGGACTCGGAATAGGCTGATGTTACTAATAGTAAATCTAGTACATTTAGGTCTTTGGTGTAAGAGCCGGCGGTTCCTATTCTTATTATGTTCTCGACGTCATAGAATTTATATAGTTCATAACTGTATATGGCCATACTTGGTATTCCCATTCCGTGGGCCATTATGGTTACTTTGGTGCCTTTATAATATCCTGTATAGGCATATATTCCTCTTACTTTATTTACGCATTTATAGTTTTCTAAATAGTTTTGGGCTATAAATGTGGCTCTATTGGGGTCGCCAGTTAGAATTACATTTTTTGATATATCTTCTTTTAGGGCTTCATTATGTGGTGTTGCCATTTTTTAATCACTACCTTTCTTACGTTCATAATTATATCATAAGTACTTGGTTTTGGATAGGTGTTTTGAGAAAAAATGGCAAAAAAATAAAGTTTTCGGGTTTGAAAACTTTATTTTATGATTCATTTTCCTATTATTAGGAAAGGGCAACCATAGATACTGTTAGTATTATCACAGAAGCTAGGGCTAAAACTGCTACTACTTTAAGAGCCCATTTGAACCAAGTTGAGTATTCTACTTTGGCAAGAGCAAGTCCTCCCATTATAGCACCGCAAGTTGGTGTAATTAGGTTTACGAGGCCGTTGGCAGCAACGAATATCATTATTGTTGTTTCGACACTGAAACCTAATTCGTGAGCAAGTGGTCCCATAATTGGTGTTGATAGGGTTGCTAATCCCGAAGAAGATGGTACTAATATTGATAGTACTATGTGTAGTAAGTAATCTAATGGGGCAAATAGTACTGGTGGTAAGTGCCTTAGGGCTTCGGCAGCATTATATATTATGTAGTTATCTAAGTGTGTAGTTGTCATTAATACTGATGCACCACGGGCAATAGCTACGATTAGGATTACTCCCATCATATCGGCAGCTCCGTTTACGAAGGTACTTACGAATTTTGGTTCGCTATCTCTATTTACTACACCTATTATTATAGCCATTATGAAGAACCATAGTGATGCTTCTTGGAAATACCACCAACCGAGTGGGTTACCGGTTAATTTTCCGGTTGTATCTAGGAATATATTTATTCCAAAGCTATCCCAAGGGATAAATCCTATTATCATTATTAGGAATGTTATGCCAAATAGGACAAGGGTAAATTTTTGTTTACCGGTTAATTTGGTTTCTTTATCTTTCTCAGCTGGTTTTAGGTATGTTTTTTCCATATCTTTTTGTTCACGTAATGATAGGAAAGTTGACCCTTTATCAGCTTTGACTTTCTTTGCATAGGCCATAACGAAGGCAGTCGCAATAGCGTAAGACACTAGCCAAAGGGCTACTCCGAGACCGATTATTAGGCCCTGATTTACTTCGATGCCTTTGGGTAGGGCGTCAATTGCAACACCAACGGCAAAGGGATTTATGGTGGAACCGAGGACACCGACGCCGGCACCAAGTAAAACGATGGCGGATGCGATTATGGTATCCATTCCAGCTACTACCATTGTTGCTGATAGTAGGGCGTAAAATCCAACTGTTTCTTCGAGCATTCCGTAAGTTGTGCCACCTATCGAGAAGATAAACATTAGAATTGGGATTAGCCAAAGTTCTTTTCCTTTCATCTTTTTGATAAGTACTTTTATTCCTGTTTCAAGGGCTCCTGTTCCGTTTACGATGGCAAGGAATCCTCCTAAAACGAATATGAATATGCAGACATCTATGGCATCTTTAAATCCTAGTATTGGTGCAAGTAAGATATCAGATAAGGATGCTGCAACTACTCCACTACCGTTAACTATTTCCTCATTTACAAAGGAAGCCGATGGTAGGAAGTGGGTTATCAATCCCAAGAATATTATGATTAGTAATATTATTGAGAATGATGATAAGACAAATTTCTTATTTTTTGCCTTAGCCATTTCTATCCTCCTTTTCTTTCCATCCCCCTTTTGTGTTATGATTGTACCTGTTTTGCCACTTAGGGCATTTAATCCATTGTTTAGTGATGTAATAATGGCTTTTTTCTTAGGGCTTTCTTGAACGAACTCACAGCTGGCTTCTACTTTGGGAAGCATACTTCCTTTAGCAAAATAGCCTTGGTTTATATATTCTGTGGCTTTTGCTAAACTCATTGATTTAACTCCCTTAGCGTTTTCTTTGCCATAATTTATATAAACTTTATCTATGGATGTTAGGATGAGAAGGATATCAGCTTTGATTTGACGGGCTAGCAAGCTAGCAGCGAAGTCTTTATCGATAACAGCGTCTACTCCTTTATAACTTCCGTTTTCTTTTATGACGGGGATTCCGCCTCCGCCAGCGGTTATGACTACGTTGTTTTCATCGATGAGGTCATTTATTACATCTTCTTCAATGATGCGGACGGGTTTTGGAGATGGTACAACTCTCCTGTATCCTCGTCCAGCGTCTTCGACAAACTTATATCCCTTTTCATCTGCTATTTTTTGTGCTTCTTTTTGGGTATAAAACATTCCTACAGGTTTGGTTGGATTGTGAAATGCATCGTCGTATTTGCTTACTTCTACCTGAGTAATGATTGTCACACAATTTTTCTTTATTCCACTTCGTTCTAATTCACGAGATATGGATTGTTGCAAGTGGTAACCGATATATCCTTGGCTCATTGCCCCACATTCAGCAAAGGGCATAGATGGTGTTCCTATTCCCTCACTATTTGCGTAGTCGGTTGCTAGTTTTATGGCTCCGACTTGAGGACCGTTACCGTGAACGACAACTACTTCGTGGCCGTTTGCAACGATTTTTACGATTTGTTTGGCAGTTTTTTTTACTAATTTTAGTTGCTCTTCAGGTGTTGTCCCGAGGGCGTTTCCGCCGAGAGCTACTACTACTCTACTCATTTTCACTCATCATTGTTGCATACATAACTGCCTTTATGGTATGCATTCTATTTTCGGCTTCTTCAAATACTTTGGAGGCCGGACTTTCAAATACTTCGTCGGTTACTTCCATTTCTTTAATTCCGTAGGTATCGTATATTTGCTTGCCGATAATTGTATCGGTATTATGGAAAGATGGCAAACAGTGTAAGAATATGGCATTACTGTTACAAGAGTTCATTACTTTTTTATTTACTTGATATGGTAATAGTAAGTTTATTCTTTCTTTCCATTTGGATGCGTCTTCACCCATACTGAGCCATACATCGGTATATATTACATCCATATTTTTTATTTCTTCGGGATTGTCAGTAAAGTTTATGGTACAACCGTTTTCGTGAGCTATTTTTTTACAAGTTTCGGTTAATTTTTCCTCCGGCCACAAGTGTTTTGGGGCACAGCAGTTGAAATTTATGCCTAATTTACTGCATATTACCATAAGGGAATTGCCGACATTGTTTCGTCCATCTCCGAAAAAGCAAAAGTTTATGCCTTTGAGGTACCCAAAATGTTCTTCGATAGTCATAACATCGGCAAGCATTTGGGTGGGATGGAACATATCGGTTAGTCCATTCCATACGGGAACGGTTGCGTATTTGCATAGTTCTTCAACGGTTTTTTGGGAAAAGCCACGGTACTCTATACCGTCATATATTCTGGTAAGTACACGGGCGGTATCTTTGATTGTTTCTTTTTTCCCCATTTGGGATCCCGTAGGGCCTAAATATGTTACGTGCATTCCTAGGTCATAGGCTGCGACTTCAAATGAACATCTGGTTCGAGTGGAATCTTTTTCGAATAGGATAACGATATTTTTGCCTTTGAGGTACTCGTGATTTTGGCCTTCTTGTTTCATTTTTTTGAGTTTTTTAGATAAATCTAATAGGTATCTTATTTCATCGCTTGAATAGTCTAATAGTTTTGAAAAATCTCTTCCTTTTAAGTTCATATTTTTTAATCCTCTCTAATTAGTGGCATACTCATACATCTTGGACCTCCACGTCCACGAGATAGTTCAGCACTGTGCATTTCAAATACTTTTATTCCGTGTTCTCTTAAAACGGCATTGGTTACGTTGTTGCGATTATAGACTACGACAACGCCTGGGGCTATACACAGGGTGTTTGTTCCGTCGTTCCACTGTTCTCTTTCGGATGGTATTTTATCACCACCGGCACAAGGTATGAGGGTTATATCTATTTTTAGGTATTCTTCGAGTATTTTTTCAAGCGATCCTTTTTTCTGTTTTACTTTGACTTCGTCGTCGTTATAGCCTTTGGTTATTTCAAAAACTCTTAGGGTATCCATTATGCCTGGGTGATAAGTGAATTTATCGAAGTCAATTTGCGTGAAAACGGTATCGAGGTGCATAAAGGCACGGCACTCGGGAATTAGAAAGGCAAGGACGGTGTCGATTTGGCATTCGGGGTCTTTAAAGAGGTTTTTGGCAAGTAGATCGATAGCATCGGCACTGGTTCTTTGGGAAATTCCAACGGCGAGGACGTGTTCATTTAGGTTAAGGACGTCTCCTCCTTCGATATGGAATGGGTTTTCGCGGTCATAGTATTTGGTTACTTTATCTTGATAATCTGGGTGATAGTTAAAGATGTAGCTGGCATAGATTGTTTCTCTACTTCTTGTTTCCGAATACATCTTATTTAGGACAACGCCATTTCCTACGGATGCGAAGGGATCGCGGGTAAAGTATAGGTTGGGCATTGGAGCAGCAAGGAATTTTCCTTCTTCACTAACTAAGTCAACAAGGGAATTTTCGATGTCTTTTTTCTTTCTATTTAGTTCGCTTACTTTTATTCCTTCCATTGTTTTTAGGACTAGTTCTTTATTGTTTTCGATACTCATTAGAAAATCGAAGAGCATATCTTTATACATTGGTGTTCTTATTCCGGCTTCATATATGAATTGTCTTATGAAAGCGGGTTTGATATTTGGATTGTAGTTTAGGGTTTCGGCCATTAGGTCTTCCAAATATACGACTTCTATGTTGTTATCTCTTAGTATTTGAGCGAATTCATCGTGTTCTAGTTGGGCGTCTTTTAGATATGGTATATCGTCAAATAGTAATTCTTGTAATGTATCGGGTGTTAGGTTTAGTAGTTCCTTTCCTGGTCTATGTAATAGGACCTTTTTTAGTGGTTTGATTTCACTGGTTACGTGTATCATTTTTATCATCCTCCTATTTTAATTATAACATATATTTTTTATTTTTCAATATCCTGAATAAAGTTTTTAACTCTTTCGTTTTCACCATTTATGATATCGTTATAGCTGCTATCAAGTATTAGTTTACCGTTTTCAATGAATATTATTCTATTGGAGAATTCTTTTACGAATTCCATTTCGTGACTTACGATAATTAGGGTTATGCCTTTATCTTTTAGGTGTTTGATTAGTTCGATTACTTCTTTGGTCATTTCGGGGTCAAGGGCACTAGTTGGTTCATCGAGGAGTATTAGTCTTGGCTCTAATATGAGGGTTCTTATAATGGCTACTCTTTGTTTTTCTCCGCCGCTTAGGCTGATGGGATAGGCGTCTTTTTTGTCATAGAGGTTTATTTCTTTAAGCATCGCGAGGGCTCTTTTTTTGGCCTCGGCGGGGGTTAGTAATTTTAGTTTTACGGGAGCTAGGGTTATGTTTTCAAGAACGGTGAGATTTTCAAAAAGGTTAAAGTGTTGAAAGACCATTCCTATTTCTTTGCGGATTTCCCCGATATTGGCTCCGGTTATTAGTTTTCGGTCAAAAAGGATTTCACCGCTTGTTGGGGTTACCATCCTATTTATACATCTTAGGAGAGTTGACTTACCACTGCCAGAAGGGCCAATGATAGACACTATTTCTTTTTCCTCGACACTGAAATTTATGTTTTTTAATATGGTTTTTTTGTTATAGGTTTTGGTTAAATTTTTAACTGTTAAGAGCATTTTCGTCATCTCCTCTATTTATTAGTTTTGATAGACACACGGTTAGGGTTAGGTATATTAGGGATGTTATGATGAGGGGGAAGAAGTAGTCGTAGGTGCGAGAGGCGATTATGTCGCTGGCTTTGGTGAGTTCGACTATTCCGATGTAACCGGCTACCGATGTTTCTTTTAGAAGGGTTATGAATTCGTTTCCGAGAGCGGGTTTAATGTTGTGGATGGCTTGGGGCATTATTATATATCTGGTTATTTGGCCGTAGCTAAGACCGAGACTTTTACCGGCCTCTCTTTGACCGGCGTTGATTGATATTAGGCCGGATTTGATTATTTGTGATACATAGGCACCGCTGTTTAGGCCAAAGGCTAATATTCCAATAAGAATTATGTTAGTGTCAACGGATTTGAATATTACGTAGTATATTATCATTAATTGTAAGAGTACGGGGGTTCCTCTTATGACCGTTATGTAGAGATTTCCAATTTTATTGGCTATTTTTAATTTGCCGGTTTCTTTGTTATAGTCGTTGATGATGGCAAGGATGAGACCGATTACTACTCCGATTATACAGGCAAATATGGCCATTGTTATGGTGTTGAATAGGCCTTCGAAGATGTATTTGTAACGGTCCTCGAAGATTACTGAATTGTAAAAGTTATTCCATATTTTTTCTATCATTGTTTCACTTCCTAGTTTGAATGGTTGATGACGTACTGGTCAATTTTCCCATCTTTTTCTAAATTGGCTAATACTTTGTTTATTTCTTCTACTAGCTTGGTATTGCCTTTTTTGACAGCTATTCCGTAGGTATCGCTAAATAGGTAGCCGTCTAATATTTTTAACTGGCTATTTTTATTTACGATTTCTTTGGCTGGTAAGTAGTCCATAACGATACAATCTACTTTATCTCTTTTTAGGTCTTCAGCCATTGAGAGGTATTTTTTTTGTCTACTGATATTGGCATTGGGATATTTTTCGGTTAAGTCTAAGTCGGCAATGCTTCCTAGTTGAACGGCTATTTTTTTATTGCTTATTTGGTTTAGGTCTGTTATATTGCTTCCTTCTTTTACTATTACTACTTGGCGAGATTCGACATAGGGATTACTGAAATCTACTTCTTTTAGTCTTTCTTCAGTAATACTCATACCGGCTAAGGCTATGTCGGCTTTTCCACTTTTTAATTCGTTTATTATGGAATCGAAAGCGACGTCTTTTACTTCTAGTTTTTTGCCAAGGCTTTTGGCTATTTCGTTTGCTATATCTATGTCTACTCCTACTATTTCACCGTTTTCGTAGTATTCGTAAGGGGCAAAACCGGCCTCAGTTACCATAACGAGGGTATCTTCTTTGGTTTTGCATCCGGTTAATAGTAATATTATTAGTATTATGCTTAGTATTTTTTTCATTTTTCTAACTCCTTTATTATTCTTAGTACTTGATTAAAGTTTTCTTCTTCTATTGTGTAGTCAAAATTATTTTTGTAATCTTCATAATCTAAACGGGGAAAGGCGATTTTTACTACTTTATGGGGATAATTTGGTGGTATGAGGGTTAAGTCACTCAGTGTATCTCCTATTATGACAAGTATATCGGCGTTATTTACTTGTTTTTGGTATTCTTTGTTGGTGCTTTTGTTATATCTTGTCACATATTCGCCCGTATCGTTTAGAAAATTTGATATTATTTTGATGTTTGGTAGCATTAGATTTTCGGTTTCTAATTTTATTTTGATAAAGTCACCGAGACCAGCAGAGTTTATGATAAAAGGGATGTTTTTTTGATTTAAGTAATTTACGAGTTCTGAAAAGCCTTTTTTTATGGTTACTTCTTTGGTTAGGCTTGTTATTAGTTCTTTGGTTATGTTATATTTTTTGAATGTTTGAAATTTTTCATCCCATATTTTATCGTAATAATCTTGTATTTCTGTGGGGTCTAGTTGTTTTAGTTTTTCTTCTTTGTATATTCTTTCTCTCATTTCTTTGTATTCTTTTGGTAATACTTCTTCAAAGGTTGTCATTGCTGTTTTATCGTTTTTTAGGGTTATGGTATTATCAAAATCACTTGCTATTACTATGTTCATTCTATCCTCCTTCCATTATATTTTAATTATAAATCATATTGATTATTTTGACAATACTTTTGAAGTATTTTACTTTAATTAGACATTTTGAGAATAAACTTATATTAAAACTGAAAAATTATGGAGAGAAAAAAACTGATGCAAGTTTTTGCAACAGTTACTATTTAATAATCTTGAATTTCTCTTAGAGTATATCCAGACGGGGTTTGATATGTCCGAGGATTTTTAGTTCGTAAATATAGTTTAGTATGATATAGTCCACTTCCCTGCATCATACTATTAATGTTTTTTTGTAATTTTAAAGATACGGCCTCATCATATAAATAATGAAGATTAATATTTCTATAAAGTGAAAACTTGTTTAGATCGTTTATATTTAAATATCGTTTCACGGTATTCATTTTCTGTTGAAGTTCTTCTTCTTTGGTATGAGTTAGTATTTCTTTTAGTTCTTGTAACTCTTCTTTGCTATATGGGAATCTTATTTCTCCTGAGGTTGCATCTATTTTTTCAAATATGTCTATTAGTAGCATATTTTCGTAAAGAAGATGTGTTAAAAAGGGATTTGTTAAATTACTTATTTTTTCATCAAGGGTGCTATATGTGCTAGTTGGTAAAAGGAGTTGAAATCCTTGTTTACGAGGATTAGAAGTTAAGTAATTTTTGATATTTAATAGTTCTTCGAGAGATAATCCTGTAAAAATTTTGTTTTTAGGAGCAATTATTATTTTTTCTGCGTTTACTTCTTTCATTTTGCATCACCTTTTGCATTATATCATACTTTCTGTGGTTTTGTTAGTTTTTTTGCTTTTAAAGGTGATTTTTTAACCAGTTTTTGATATTTAGGACCTTCTTATCTACATATTCTTCGATTTTGTCATAGGCTTGATACAGTATTTGGATATATTTGGCATTTACATATATTAGCACGAGCGATAGTATTATATTAAAGATATTGACGTTTTTTATAAGAAGGGAGTTAGGAGCAAAAAATAGAGTTGCGAAGAAAGCGGTAAAGCAACCAACTACTAGTACTTTTCTTATAAATGTTAATGGTTTACTTATTCTATATAGTAAATTCAGAGTTACGAACCCCGTGAGGGCAACGGCAACAATCCTAAAAAATTCATAATCGAAGTGAAATGTTATACATAAAAGTTCAATTACGAGGATGTTCGTAAAGACGCATATTCCGTTGGGGATGACGTTTTTGAACACCTTGCGGAGGAAGCCTTTGGTTACTTTGCTATAATTTGGTTCGAGGGCGAGGAAGAGGGATGGGATGCCGACGCAGACGGTACTGATGAGGGTTAATTGGATTGGATAGAAGGGATATGTTACGGTAAATATTATGGATAGGAGTGATAGTAGTATCGAGTACATTGTTTTTAGTAGGTACATACAGGATACTCTTTCGATGTTATTTACTACTTTTCGGCCTTCTTTTATTACTTTTGGAAGGACGGAGAAATCGGATGTGGTTAGGACTATTTGCGAGACATTTTTAGTAGCGGGACTTCCTCCTTCGAGGGCTATTCCGCAGTTGGATTCTTTTAGGGCCAAGATATCATTTACTCCATCGCCAATATAGGCTACAGTTTTCTTTTTTTTGAGGGCTTTGATTATTTCTCTTTTTTGATTGGGTGTTACACGTGCAAAAATGTTAAAACTGTTTACTATATTGTCCAGATTTTGAAAATCTGCATCTATTTCGGGGCCGGTTATACATTTTGTTTCTTTGAGAAGACCCTTGGTTATATTTACTATTGTATCAGGATGATCACCTGATATTATTTTGATATCGACATTTTGTTCATAGAAATAGTTTAATATTTCTTGGGCATTGTCTCTTAAACAGTCTTTTAAAATTATAAAACCTAATATTTTGGCGTCTTTTATTTTATTGTTTTTTTCTATATTGGTTCCCTCTACTAATGTTAAAACACGGCATCCTTCTTTGATATATTTTCCTACTTCTTTGTCATATTTTTTTATGTCTTGGGTAGTCATATATTCAAGGGCTCCGAGGGCATAAACTTTTTCTTCGGTAAATATGGCCTTGTATTTTCTGGTAGAAGTAAAGGGAATATGTTTTTTTACGTTGTAATTTGCTTCTCCCTGATAGTATGATGTTAGGGCTTTATCAGTGCTATTGTATACTTCGGGAGTTAGAGATGCTATAATATTGGAGAAATTATGCTTACTTAGATTTATTTCTTTTATGACTTCTAATTCTCCGGTTGTTATGGTTCCAGTCTTATCTAAACATAGAACGTCCGTGCAGGCTAGTTCTTCAATTCCGTTTAACTTTTGGACAATGACATTTTTCTTTCCTAAGGTTATTACTCCTACAAAAAGAGCAGTAGTTGTTAGGAGTATTAATCCTTCGGGTATCATACCTACTACACCGGCAACTACGGAAAGGATAGCTTCATTATAGGTTAGGTTGCTTTTGAAGTATTGGGATATGAATAGAAGCACCCCAATAGGGATAATTATTATAGTTATTATTTTGATGATGTTATTTATATTCTTTTTTAGATAGGAATCTTCGGTTTTTATGGTGCTGGCATCTTTTACTAGTTTGCTGGCATAATTATCGTTATTTATGGCGATGACTTTGGCATAACAGTTACCACTTACGATGACGCTACCACTTATTAGTTTGTCTTCTTTCTTTTTCTTTATGGCGTCGCTTTCTCCTGTTATTACGGATTCATCAGCATTTACTTCGCCTTTTTCGATTATGGTATCTAAAAGAACGGTATCTCCGGCTGAAAAGTAGATGATATCATCGAGTAGTACTTCGTCTTCGTTTATTTCTTGTTTTTTTCCTTCCCTAACTACGGTTAGGGTATTTTTAGTGGCTAATTTTAATTTATCGATTATTCTTTTGGCTTTTAGTTCACTTCCGATTGCTATTATGGTATTGACAACTATTATAATAGCGAATAGTCCGTTCCTAAAAGACCTAGTAGTTAATACTAGGACTAATAGGACAATATTTAGGATATTGAAAAGGGTTATAGTGTTATCAAGTATTATTTTTTTTATGGTTTTGGTATTTTTATCTTTTTGATTATTTATTAAACCGTTATTTATTCTATAATCGATGTCTTGTTTATTTAATCCGTCCATTTGTTCACCTTCTTTTATTTTCGATAGAAGTAGCCTCCTCCACTTGCTGGGAAAGAGAATAGTCTTCTTGGATTGAATGAATGTGCTACCCAAAGGGAATAGTTTGATCCATAATGTCCGTTTGACATACCGAAGTGTAAGTGGGCTCCTGTGGTACAGTTATCGTAGCCTCCGTGAGCAGATGATGTACTTCCACCACCCATATGACCGATTACGGTATTATCGGTTACCACTTGGCCATAACTTACGGTTACATCTAATAGGTGCATATATTGGGTTGTATATGGTGTTCCGTTTACAACGTGTTGGATGTATACCTGATTTCCACCACAACTTGATTTATATACTATTCTGGCAACTGTACCAGCCGCGGCAGCATAAACTGGTGAACCTTCGCCTGTACAAGATAGGTCGATAGCGTAATGGCTACCTCCGAAAGCGTCTCCTCTTTCGGCACTGCCTGAGTATTCGCTTGTTACGCAGCCGTAGCTTAGTGGGTATCGCCAACCGCTGGCACTAGGGGTTCCGGCACAGGATGTTAGGTCAGAGCTTTTTTTGCAACCGAGACCCTCATAGTAGGATATTTCTTTTTTGAGGTCTCTTATATCCTCGGCTATTGTGGTTCCCTCTACTTTGGTATTGCTTAGATTTAGGCGTAATGTATCTAACTTGGAAGCGAGAGAGGCTTTTTGGACCTCTAATTGTTTTTGTTTTTCAGAAAGGGTTACTTTGTTTGCTTCGAGGTTTTTGATAAGGGTTTCGAGTTCGCCCATAAGGGATGTGTTATATTCGGAAAGCTGGCTTACTATATTAAATCTATATATGAAGTCGGTTATGTCCTCGGCGTCGAAAAGGTATTCTAAATAGATGTTTTCACCAGAAGATTTTTGGAGAAATTTGAGAAGTTCAGCGGTTTCTTCTTTTTTTTCTTCAATTTGTTTTTCAGAATCTTTTATTTTGGCTGTTGTCGCTGTTATTTCGTTCTCTGTTGTTTTGATAGTATTATTTATGGTGGTTACTTCGGAGTTTATATTGTTTATCTCACTTTGAGTTAGATTTTCTTGATTTTTGGAATTGTTATATTTAGTTTGCAGGCTATTTAATTCATTATATAGGTCTTGAAGGGTTTTGGCAGAGGTGTTATTTGGAAATATAATGAGTAAGCCAATTAGATATACGATAGTTATTATGGATTTCTTCTTCATTACTTTATCACCTAGGTTAATTATACTTGTTTTATTTTGTAAAGTCAATATTATGGAAAGGGAAATTTATTTTTTTATTTTGTGTTTATGTAAAGGAAATTCATTTTTATGTTGTTAGGGATTTTGGTTAAAAAGAAAAGGAATTGATAGTTTATGGATTCAAACTTTGGCTTGGGATATTTTTGTTCGATTAAAAAATGACATATTTTTAGAAAAAAACTGCAATGTATTTTCTTTTATTTTTACTTTTTTGATAATATACAGATTTTGAAAAATTGATACTTTTAAGGCGTTATTTATGCTTTATTACGATAATTTACAAACATCAAAAAAGCATACATATATTAAATGCAGAACATTTAGGCACTTTTTATAGGATAATGTATTTGGGTGATGTTTAATGGATGTCAAAAATGAAGACAATAAGTATATCTATACTTTAGTTGGTAAAAACATCAGAAGACTTAGAAAAAAACATGGTCTTACACAAGTAAAATTAGCAGAGGCTATTGGATACAACGATGGAACAGTTTCTAACGTAGAAAACAGCAGTTTTCAGACATTTAGCTTAGAATTTGTTTACATTATATCTAAATTACTTAATGAACCTATGTGTGAATTTTTTAAGAGTCTTGATGAGGATACTACAAAGTCTAAAAATGACAAAAAAGATAAGAAAAAAAAGAAAGAAAAAAAATAAAATTTTCTTTCTTTTTTTACATATTTTGGTTAATAATATTTTTGGTTTTGTTTAGTAAATTTTGTGCATTTATGTTATGTTTATATTCCTTATTAAATTTTATAGAACCGTTAGTGCAGAGTGTCTGCCCTATTAACATAAACCAGTTACCTAAGGCATTTTGTTCACTTGCTGATAATTCGTCTATTAGAGCTGTGGCTAAGAGAAAAGCTGTCAACGTAAACATATAATGTTCGCTGTTATCATTTCTCATATTTAATTATATGAGAAAAGACCACTGTTATGCAGTAGTCTAGAAGAATATATTATATTCTATATTCTATTTATTTATTTGAACCGCTTATTTGGTTTTGACCTAATCTTACTAATCTTTTAGTGATTTCTCCACCAACTGAACCATTGGCTCTGCTAGTAGCATCTGGACCAAGGTTTACACCAAATTCGTTAGCTATTTCGTATTTCATTCTTTCGATAGCTTGCTTTGCTCCAGGTACTGTTAATTTATTGTTATTAGTGCTGTTGTTCATTTAACTCACCTCCTACACTCTTAGTATGGTGAGCGGTATTTTTTTCATACATTTTTTTTAGTGGTAATTTTTTCTAATATTTTTTTATTTTAATATTAAAATAATATCTTATGAGTTCTCTTCACAAGATATTATTTACTGAATTTATTAGAATTAAACATTTTAAAAGTCATATTTTTTATTTTCACTAGCAGTAATTACTATGGTGTTTGCATTGTTCACAGTTTCTTCTATTAGTTTTTCGTAATTTATTTTTTGTTCTTCTTCTATGGCCTTGGTTAATTTGGGATTAATTACGGGATGACGTGGTAAAAAGATAGTACAACAGTCTTCATAGGGTAAGGTGCTTATATCATAGGTGTCAATATCTTTGGCAATTTTGATTATTTCTAATTTATCAAAGCAGGCTAGTGGTCTTATAACAGGAACGTTTGTAACATTGTTAATGGTACTCATACTGGTTAGTGTTTGACTTGCTACTTGTCCAATGGATTCTCCGTTTATTAATATTAAACACTTTCTTCTCTTCATCATTTCTTCACTTATTCTATACATCATACGACGCATTATTGTTATCATATAATTTGGATCACAGTTTTTGTATATTTCTTCTTGGATATTGGTAAAGTTTATGATGTGTAATGTTATTTCTGGTTCAAATTTAGTTAGTTTTTTTACTAGTTTTTTTACTTTATTTAAGGCCATTTCACTTGTATGGGGAGGTGATTCGAAATAGATGCATTCTATTTTTACGCCTCGTTTCATTGCCATATATCCTGCTACGGGAGAATCTATTCCTCCTGAGAGCATTAATAGTCCTTTGCCCGCAACGCGCACTGGATATCCTCCCCTAGCGTTTATTTCCACGGCATAAATATAGGTGTAGTCCTCCCTTATTTCCACTTTAAGAGTATACTCTGGATTGTGGACATCGACAGTGACATTTTCTTTGTTTTTTAGAATTAAACCGCCTAGTATGTTGTTCATTTCCATAGAAGGGATTGAGAAGTTTTTATCAGCTCTTTTAGTCTCAACTTTAAAGGTTTTGAAGTTTAATTTTTGAACAATATTTAATACTTCTGTTTGGATTTTATTTATATTGGTATCTACTTTGTAGGCTACTACAATGCTATGAATACCGAAAATATTCTTTAAAATTTCAATAATTTCTTCGATATTTTCGTCTGTTTCAATAAACATTCTTACTCTATTTTTGGTTATTTTTACGTTATAATTTTGGAGAGCTTTCGTTATATTTTCATATAGTATATTGATAAATAAACTACGATTATCTTTCTTAGTAGTTAGTTCTCCATACTTAATTAATATTATTTTTTGCATTTTTTACTCCTTATATTTTTTTAAGGCTTTCAATAAAATTATCAACAATATCACTTGGTAATATTTCTTTTAATTCTTCTTTACTTGCCTCTTTCATTTTTGTTATTGTTTTATATTTTTTTAATAATTTGTTTTTTCTGACTTCCCCTACTCCATCTATATTATCTAATATACTAGCAAGAGATGATGTACTACGAATACTTCGATGATAGGAAATGGTATAGTTATGTACCTCATCCTGCATTCTTGTTAATAAAAGGAATAGCTCACTAGTTTTATTTATGGGTATTTCTTCAAGGGGATAGTTTCCTAATAAGGAAGATGTGGAGTGTTTATCGTCCTTTTTTAATCCTGCTACGGGAATTGATAAGCCTAGACTTGTTATTACTTCTCTAGCAACATTTATCTGCCCTACTCCACCGTCTACTATTATAAGATCAGGAAATGGTTCATTATCTTTTAAAAGACGAAAATATCTTCTATATATTACTTCTTTCATTGTATTATAGTCATCTGTCATATCACTTGTTATTTTGTATTTTCGATAATCGTTTTTACTTGGTTTACCATCAATAAAGACGACCATACCGGAAACGTTGAAGGTTCCAAATAGATTAGAGTTATCAAATAGTTCTATTTTACTTAGTTTTGGTAAATGTAATAGTTGGCTTAATTCTTCCATTCCAGCTAGGGCTTTATCGTCATCTTTTTTTATTATTGTTATTTGCTCATCAAAATAGTTTTTGGCATTTTCGTAAGCAAGTTCTAATATATTTTTTTTACGGCCTTTTTGGGGTATTATGAACTTTACATCAAGGGCTTGTTCTAATAGGTTAGTATCTTGATTAGAGGGAACAAGGACTTCTTTGGGATATATGGTATGTTTTTGATAAAATGTTGTTATATATGATGATAGGGATTCTTCGGGGCTGTCTATAAGGGGAAAAATTATATTTTTTCTGTCTAAAAGTTTACCTCCACGAATAAAGAGATGACTTATGCTCATATAGTTGTTATCGGTATAGTAATTGATTATATCGCGGTTGTAGTTATCATCAAGTTCTACTTTTTGTTTTTCTAGGGTAATACTTATATAGTCTAAGAGTTCCTTGTATTCTTGGGCTTTTTCATAATTCATATTTTCAGAACATAAATACATTTTTTCTTTTAATTTGTTTGTTATAATGGAATGGTTACCGTTTAAAAAAGATATTATTTCATTTTTCATTGTAATTATTTCTTTTTCGTCGACACTATGTGTGCAATAACCTAGACATTCGTTTAGATGATAATAGAGGCATTCTTTTTTGGAATATGTTTTGCATTTTCGTAAGGGATATAGTCTATTTATGATTTCAACGGTTTTTCGTGCTGCGGTTACATTGGGATAGGGGCCAAATAATTTACGATTTTTATTTTTTTTGATATGGGGATTTCTTACTATTAATAGTCTTGGAACTTTTTCGTTAGTTAATTCTATATATGGATATGTTTTATCATCTCTTAAAAGGATATTATACTTTGGGTTATATTTTTTTATTAGATTTATTTCTAAAAGTAGTGCTTCTAACTCTGATGATGTTAAAATGTATTCAAAATCGTATATATTTTCTACTAATATTTTTGTTTTACCACTATGGGTCTGATGGAAATAGGATGTTAAGCGGTTTTTTAGATTTTTGCTTTTTCCTACATATATTATATATCCGTTTTTATCCTTCATTAAATAGCACCCCGGTGTGTGGGGTACTAGGGATAATTTTTCTTTTATCATTGCTATTCCTTTCTAATTTTTGCTTAATTTTAATACAGGGGCATTTGCTAGTAACAAGCTATTTTTATATTTTTCTAATACAACTGCTGTTATTTTATCATAGTCTATTATATAGGTTCCGTTGGGTTTTTCAATTACTATTTTACTTATGGTATCTTTTTGAGTTAGAAATTCTTGCATATATTCTTCCTTGGTATGAAGACTTTGATTTGTTATATATATTTTATTTAGTTTGGTTTCATACAGGAATGTTTCTATCTCTTCAATTATGTTATAAATATTTCTACGAACACTATGGTGTAACTCACTTTTGTTATAATTACTATATACGTATTCTAAATTGTCTAAAAATATTTTTATATTATCTGATGATGCGTATTTTTCGAGTTCTTTTATAAGTCCATATAAGTTGGCATTTAAATATAGTTTTTCCATTTTTTCTTGACCAACTATTTCTTCGATTTGACTGGCTACTCTTACCTCATATTTGTAGTATTTGCTTTCGGTACTTGGAAAGAAATATCTATTGGTCATAAGTTCTGTGTATCCTTCGTTTAGGGGTTCACCAACATTTGTTCCTCCTTCTAAACGGGATTGAGAAAAACCTAAAAAACTTACTCTGTTTTCCATATCAAAATTAGAACTTGCTACGTGAAATAATTTATGGTAAATCACTTTATTATAATCTTCTTCTACTAATAGCATTGAATTACAAGTTGGATAATATTCTCCTAAATTTTTTTTGGTATTTGGTTGATTTTGAGATACTTGTTGAAACCTTTTCTTGGATATTATTTTTATATCAATGCTATCCATATTGTTATAAAATCTTGTTAAATCTTCGGGACTAAAATGAGTGGTTAAAACTTCAATAAATTTTTCAATATTATCACTATAATCTTCTTCTAGTAGTGAATCTATATTCATTTCTTCTTCGGTAATATTTTCTTCTGGGGTTGTAGTTGTTAAAATTGGTGGCATTTCTTCTAAAACATAGTTTTGGGGAAGATTGTTTTTATTTATAAATTTTATTTTTATTTTTTCTATTATTTTTGTTATTATATTTTCCATATTATCACTTTTTCCTTTCTGTTTTTATTTTGTTAAGAGTGATATATGGAGGAATGTCCACTTGATGGGAACATTTTTGTTTCATACACTGCTTTTTTCATATATAAACCCTCCTTTATATATAATATATTTGTTATTTGTGAAAGTAGTGTGTGAAATGCTAATTTTATTTATTTTTTTCTTTTAAAATATCTCTTATTTCTTTTAATATTTCTGTTTCTTCACTCACAACTTTCTCTTTCTTTTCTTCTTCTTTTTTACTTACTTTATTTATTAATTTTATAAATATAAATATACAGAATGCTACTATTAAAAAGTCTATTATATTTTGGATGAATACACCATACTTAATGGTTGCATCTTTTATTTGAATAGTCAGGTTTGAAAAATCTATCCCTCCTATTATAATTCCGATAATAGGCATTAGAATATCATTTACAAGGGATGACACTATTTTTCCAAAAGCACTACCGATTATTACACCGACAGCTAAATCTACGACATTCCCTTTTGATATAAAGGTTTTGAATTCTTTTAGAGTTTTTGTTCCTTTGGTTATTATTTCTTTTTTATCTACTTTTTTGTTCATTTTGTATTTCCTTTCTAAGCTAATGGGCTTGTTTTTTTCTTTACATTTTGATTATATTATATATATTTTAATTTTTCAAGATAAATTCGAACATTTTTTGATATTTTTTGCAGAAAACCTCGAAAAAAGAAGCATTTGAGGGTGCTTCGTTATTCGTTTGATTTCAGACTTGATACCATATCTATTGTTTTTACTTTTTTGGATAGGAACAATGATACTAGATAAGCAACAAGGAATGTGCCAATAGCTCCTAATAAGTAAGTGGTCCAATTTACATATACGGAAAAGTCATAGCTTTCATCAAGACATTTTTTGAATAACCAGAATATTAAATAGTATCCGGCTGGAAGTCCTAATATAATGGATATGGTTGTTATCCATATATTTTGATTTATATATATTTTTTGGATTTTTTTATCATCAAAGCCTAATACTTTAAGGGTTGCGAATTGGTATTTTTTCTCACTATATGATAGTATGCCCATATTGTATATTATAACTGCTCCAAGGAGGCAGGCAAACACTATTATGAGAATAATCATTGTTCGCATCATTTCTAATAAACTTTGCATATTTTCTTTTAATTCTTTTTTGTCTTGAATTATATCAACTCCACCTAAGTCTTTGGATAATTCTTTATTTGTATATAGGGAATCTGGTTTGTATGATAATCCAAGGGCTTCAAAACTAGCTCTAGTTATGGTTAGATTTTGATTT
The DNA here is from genome assembly GCA_934101865.1 of uncultured Bacilli bacterium. GTDB lineage: Bacteria > Bacillota_I > Bacilli_A > RF39 > UBA660 > UMGS2068. The sequence goes on from CAKOSA010000003.1 coordinate 49,910, forward strand.
TGGGGATCTTTATTTAGGCCTATTATTTTAGCGGTTAAATCTTTATTGCTACCATAAATACGGAAAATTATTTCATCCCCTACTTTATAGTTCATTGTTTCGGCTAGTTTTCTTGTTATGTATACTCCGCCTTCTTCTAATTTGTCTATATATTTATCTTTTTTGTCTTTAAATCTTATTTTATCACCGGCATCAGTTACAAATATATTACTAGTCGTTCTACTGTTATCTTTACTGGTTATTTCTATATTTATGGTTTCACTAGTACTATCTCCATAAGTTGTTTGAAGATTTTGATATTCCTCTTCGGAAATGTTTTCTTTTAGGGTTAACTTGTATTTAAAGTTGTATAAGTCATCAAATTGTAACTTGACAAGATGTGTCATACTATTTAGCATTCCAAAAGCACAGACGATAAGGCTACAACAACCGAGAACGCCTAAAATGGAAGTAATAGTACGAACTTTATTTTGAAGCATATCCCTTATATTCCAAAGATTTCCGAAAGATAGTTTTGTAAATGGTTTCTTGGTAGTAATCTTTATTATTTTTTTATTTACCTTCGGTAGGCTTGATCTTAGTGCTTCGGATGGTTTCTTGTTTAATTCTTTGAGACAAGTTAAATATGTTATAAATGTTATGATAAGAATTATTATTGCTACCATTATAAAACATTTTTCGTTAATTATGGCGGTACAGTTTGGCATTTCAAAGAAGCTCATTTCAAGATTTATAAATATATTTCCTATTATTAATTTACCAAAAATGATACCGAATATAGTCCCTGATAGGGCAACATAAAAGCCATAGCTTACATAATGTAAAATTATTTGGGACTTGGGAAATCCGAGAGCACCAAGCGTTCCAATTTGCACTTGTTCGGCAGAGACTAGCCGAATCATTGTTGTTATCATTGTGAGCATTGCGATGAAGAGAAAGAGGCCGGAAAATACACCGACGTAAGCTTTTCCTTCGTCAATTTCGCCCTGATACATTGCGTAGGACGGAGTGTCTTCTATTTTTACTACGGCAAGTGCATTATCAACATCGTCTTCAATGGTATTTTTGACGTATTCTACATTTTTTTTATCAATGACATCGACCATTACATAGTTGTAAGGGATGTATTCTTTGTAGTTATAGTTGGGAATGCTAGCCACAGTCGATATACCGAGTGTTTTTACAACAAGGTCATTTATATAGTCTTCGGGAATTTCATTTACCGACATATAGATATATCCGTAGTTTTGACGATCGGGAACTAATTGAGATTTATCTTTGGTATCGTAAACGTGATCGGGAGTATTTATAAAACCTAATATTGGTTCTTCTAGAACTATGGTATCGTATTTTATTTTGATTGTTTCACCGAGAACGAGATTGTTTTTTTCCGCATAAGTGTTGTCAACCCATACTCCTTTTTTTGATGATATAAAGGGAATTCCTTTTATAACGTGAAACCTTGATATGTTATTGGATTCTATAAATGTTACTAGATAGTTTTTGTCCTTATTATCGGCATCGGTAGCATTTATTTCCATTTTTCGTTCGGCATTTTTGACGTTATCGAGGTGCTTTATTTTGTCTAAATCGGATTTTTTGAATGATGTACCTAATACGTTTAGGTCTTGAAGATTGTTTTTGGTATAGAATTTTTCAGAAGCGGTAGACATTCCTGTCATATAGGATTCTATTCCTATGTATACCATTACTCCTATTAAAATCATAAGGAAGATGGTTATGAACTGTGATTTGTTTTTTATTATATCCCTTATCATTTTTCTTCTTAGCATCATTACCACACAACCTCATCTATCTTTTTTGGTTTTTTTCTAACAATATCTTCAACGACTTTACCGTTTTTTAGTTTTATGGTGTGATTGGCTATTTCAGAAATTAAGGCATTGTGGGTTACTATTATGACAGTAGTTCCTTTTTTAGTACAATCTTTTAATAGTCTTAGTACTTCGGTTCCGGTTTTGGAATCTAGGGCTCCGGTTGGTTCGTCACATAATAGTATTTGTGGATCTTTGGCAATGGCACGAGCAATTGATACTCTTTGTTGTTCTCCTCCGGATAACTCACTTGGGAATTTGCTTAATTGTTTTTCGAGGCCTACTTCTTTTAATATTTCTTTGGCATCTTTGGGTTTATCGACGATGTCGTTTATTAACTCAACGTTCTCTAAAACGGTTAGAGTTGGTAATATATTATAAAACTGAAAGATAAAACCTACTTGTTTGGCTCTATATGTTGTGAGCTCTTTATCTTTTAGTTTGGAAATTATTTCATCCCCTACTTTGATAGTTCCACTTGTTACAGTGTCCATACCACCAAGGAGGTTTAAAAGGGTTGATTTACCAGCACCTGAGGGGCCTAGAATGCAAACGAATTCTCCTTTATTTATCGAGAGATTTACGCCTCCTAGTGCACAGTATTTTTTCTCCCCAGTTGTATATATTTTTTTGACATTTTTTAGTGTTATTAATTCTTTCATGTTCCTTTTTCCTCTTTTCTATAATGCACTAGCTTGTACATCTCTTTTTTAATTTATTATACTTATAATTGGTATGATTGTCAATAATTTTTTGATGTTTTTTTATATATTTTTTTACTAGACAGATGTATTATTATCATACTTTTTGAGGTTTATGTATAGTTTAGAATAATTATTAATGTTATAATTGATATATTAGTTAGAGGAGGAATTTATGTTTATTGGTGTTTATGGAGTTAGTGTACTATTTTCGTACTTGGGAATGGTTTTGAATTTTGTTTCTATTTATTTAATGCTTACGGGTAACATTAAACTTAGTATACTTTGCTTTATGGGGGTGGCTTTTATTGATATGGTTGATGGAAGAGTTGCTAAAAAGTGTAAAAGAAATGATTTTGAGAAGAGTTTTGGAGAGCAGATTGATACGGTTTTGGATGTGTTTAATTTTGGGGCTGTTCCTATTATTTTGCTTTATCTAGTTGGCTTTAATGATTTAGTTAGTGTGTTATTTCTTGGTATTTATTTGTTTTGTGCAACAATGAGACTGGCATATTTTAATACGAGACTTAGTAATGGAGAAGGAAGTAATGTGTATTTGGGATTTCCAGTTACTTCGAGTGGAATTTTTATTCCTATTATTATTTTAGCTTATTTGCTTACTGATAGTATTTTTGTGGGAAGAGGACTTCTTCTTATTATGAGTTTACTTTTTATACTTAATATTAAGATTGTTAAGCCTAAGGGAAAATGGTTCTTAGTTCTTATGACTGGTATGGGATTGGTAATTTTTGCTCTTTGTTTTATGCTAATTTAGAAAAATTGGTAATAGATAGTTACAGATTTTGAAAAACTGCATCGTTTGGGGTGCAGTTTTTAAGTTTTCGTATACTTCTTGGCAAGGGTTAGGGGCTCACTTGCTACTTCATAGTTTTTGAGGTAAGCTCGTAAAAAGTATAATTTATCAAGATTATTATTGAATATTTCATCAGCAAGTTCAAGGGCTTGTTCTAAATATATTTGATTATATAAAGCTATATTAGCATACCTTAAATTATTTTTAGTTCTTCTTGCTGTAACAATATCCGAATTGTAATTGCTACTACTAGCATATAATAAAAATTTAGTTAAAAAGTTAATGTTGTTTTGCCATATTACAACGTCAAGGGTAGCATTAGGAGCTCTAAATTCAATAGTATTGTTTTCTTCGTACTCGTAAGATGTTACTCTTTTAAAGTTTACGCCTTGATATCTTTCGTGAGATATAGTATTTACTAATTCTTTTAAACTGTTATTATTTGGATGCAGTTTTTGAAAATCTGCACTTAATAATCGTTGAATGGGAAAGGCATATTTTAATATTCTTTCACGTGGTGTTAGATACTCTCCATATAAAAAGCGATATATGACATTTTCATAAGTTATCCAACTTTTTAGAAAGTTATCCCAAGATTTATAATCTTTTAATATATGGCTACCAATATGAATGTGACCAGCTGAGGAGGGGCCGGCAATAGCACACTCTTTTATGGTATTACAAGCTTTGGCTATTTGTTTATAACTGCTTTCTTTATCAGTTAAAACGGGGGAATCTAGTTCGGCTCCGTCATTTAGAGAATAATCATAAGCAAGGGTCCAAGTTATATCTCGCACTTCTAATAGATTTCTTAATTTATTCATATCAGCGTGTTCGAACTCTATTTCTACTCCGAAAGTTATATCTGGGGGAAGATTTAGAGTGGTTCGTGGTTCGAGGTAAAGTTTTTCTAATAATATTATCATATCTAATAAGTCACTTGGTGAAAGATTAGACAGAATTTCATTTTCTGTGGGTGGTAAGTATTTTAGAATTTTGTTCATTTTTTACTCCTTGTTAATCGTTTATAGTTTTCTTCTAATAGTTCGAGTTTAGTCCGAGATGAGAGAATTGATGCTGATAAATAGTTATCGTTTATTATATCTATCTTTTCTTTTAGAGTGGGATAATCGTTTATTTCCCTTATTTTGGCGGGTACTATGGATAGTACTATTGTTAGTATGAGATATAGAATAGTTGTCATATTGTTTACCAAGACGGGTTCTTTTACTATGACATAGTTGTTTTCGTCTTTGGAATATATAAGGGCACGAATTGTGGGCGGGGATGAGAGTTCTTCTTCGGGTACGATATTTTTTTCTTCGATGAGAGTTTCCGTAGGATCACCTAATAACTCGGAAAGAGTGGCAGTGATTTGGCCTGATACGATTTTTTCAATTGTGCTAGTGGGTATGTGTTTGATGTCGTATATGTTTACGGTTCGTTTGTAAGTGGTTGCACCTTTTTGCCAAGATGAGTAATAGTATATTTTATTTGTACTGTGGTGTTTGTTATGGCTTCGTTCGTATCTTATAATGCCAGTATTATCGATATCTTTGGTTATGTACTCAGGAGTTTTGACGTTGTCTCTCATAAAGGGGGTTATATTTAGGAGACTAAAAAGAACTAGGGTGCCTGTACTTATAAGGGTATATGGGGCAATAGTTTCTAGGTTAGCAACAAGGATTTTGAGCCGGCGTAAAAGTTTTTGTTTTATCTCTATATATTTGGCGTTATGGATCTGGTACGACAGGGTTCTTATTTCTTCCTCCAAGTTTTTTATTAATTCTTGTTTTCTTTGCTCTTCTTCCTCGTTTAGGGAGAATTTTGGTTTTGTATTCATTTGGCACCTTCTTTGTCAAAATATACTATCATAAGTTTATGGGTTTGTCAAACCCTACGGGAAGGAAGATAGAGATTTTTGATTAAAGGGGCTAATATTTATTTGTTACATAGAATTATAGATAGAAAAAAAGTCCGATAATGGACTTATAAATCATAATTGGTACAAGGAAGGAGACTTGAACTCCCACGACCTAATGGTCACTACCCCCTCAAAGTAGTGCGTCTACCTATTCCGCCATCCCTGCATAAAGTGGTGCCGACTACAGGAATTGAACCCGTAACCTACTGATTACGATTCAGTTGCTCTACCTATTGAGCTAAGTCGGCATTTTATTAAAACCCTACTTGGTAGGGCTTAAAAATCATAATGGTGACTCGTATGGGACTTGAACCCATGGAATATTGCCTTGAGAGGGCAACGTGTTAACCACTTCACCAACGAGCCACTGACATTATTAATTTTAACATATTTATTGTGGTTTGTCTAGGGGTATTTTTGATTTTTTTTATAATTTTTCGTCTAGATATGTAATAAATTTATTCATTCTTTCTTTTACTCTTGTTTCGCCAAGAACATTCATTATTTGATATAGGTCGGGTGTTTTAGTGGAAGATGTTAAACTTACTCTAATTAACTCGCATACATCACCTACGTGACCTTTGTAATTTTCGGGATTTTGTTTATATTCTTTTACTTCTTTGGCATAACCGTATTTTAGAGATAATTTTTTTATTTTTTCATACCATATTTCTTCATTATCTTTATTATTATAGTAATTTTCTATATAGTCTTTTAGTATTTCTTTTTTATAACTTGTTTTTAACTTTAAATTGTCGTAGTTAAATAGTTCATCATACATATAGTTTATTTTGTCTTTTATTTCACTATACATTGCATAGTCTTTGCGTGGTTTCTTGCCTTCTCTTTCTATATTTAAGATATTTATTGTATAGTCTTTTTTTTCTTTTATAAGGGACCCAAAGGGTACATCAAATACTTCTTCATATTTTACTAAATTATCATATAGTTTGGTAGCGGGAAGATGAGCTAAGTAATTTTTGGAAATATTTAATAATTTATCCATATCGAAAATGGCACCACTAGAACTCATTTTATTTAAACTGAATTTGAAATTGTCTATTGTTTGAGTGGGATTGGCACTCTTCCAGCCTTCATAATTGGTATTGGCAACAGTCATTAGATATTCTTTAACTGCTTCGTAAGGTATTCCTTTTTCATAATAGTAGCTTACTTTGGCTTCGGGATCTTTTCTTTTGGATATTTTTCTTACTCTATCTTCTTCTTTTTTTAGAAGGGGGGAGATATGGCCGAAGGCTGGTAAGAAGAAATGGAAATAGTTAAATAGTTGGTAATGGATTGGGAAAGATGAAAGCCATTCATCTCCTCTTATTATATGGGTTACTCTCATTAGATGGTCGTCTATTACGTGAGCAAAGTGGTAAGTTGGATATTTATCGCTTTTTAGAAGAATGGTATCGATATCGTTTTCAGGGAATTCTACCTCCCCTTTTACTAAATCTTTATATTTTATTTTATTGTTAAAATTTCCTGATGATTTTAGTCTTATAACGTATTTTTCGCCATTATTTATTTTTTCTTCTATTTCAGTAAGAGAAAGATTACGACATTTTGCATACTTACCATAATACCCTATCCTTTCTTTATTTTGGGACTGGGTTTCTCTTAGTTTTTCTAATTCTTTTTCACTGCAAAAACAGGGATATGCTAGACCGTTTTTTACGAGGTGGTAAGCAAAAGATTTGTATATATTTAATCTTTCTGATTGTTTATAGGGACCGTATATTCCTGTTTCCTCCATTTCGTTTAGGGCTCCTTCATTTATGGTTATGTTAAAATTTTTTAAATCTTTGATTATTTCTTCGATAGATCCTTTTATTAATCTATTTTGATCAGTATCTTCTATTCTTAAAAAGAATATTCCTTTGGCATCACTTGAATACTTTTGATTTATAAAGGCTGTATATAGTGATCCTATGTGGACAAAGCCGGTTGGTGAGGGAGCAAAACGGGTTACTACTTTTTCTTTGCGATAGGGATATTTTTCCTCATAGTATTCTACACTCTTTATTTCTTCTTTATTAAAGAGGAGATTTGCTAAGTTTATATTTGTTTCTTCGTTCATATTTATCACCTTAATTTAAAAAAAATATGGTTGCCATAGCTAGATTCGAACTAGCGATCGTGGAGTCAGAGTCCACTGCCTTACCGCTTGGCTATATGGCAATCACATTTATAATTATAGCACTTTTTTTAATTATTGCAATGGTTTTAGAACAATTTTTGCGTTTTTGAAGGGGTCTAGGTGTAGTTTTCTAATTTCTGCTACTTTGATTTATAATTGAAAAAACTTACAATGGATATTTGATTGGTAATATTTTTTTCTATATATAATATACTTTAATAGAAAAGAGGGAATATATGATTAATAAGAACAATTTGTGGTTTCTGACATTATTTAGTTTAGTGTTAATTCTTAGTATTTATTACATTACTATGCCTAGTGAACTTCTTAGTACGGAAAATGATAAGAGTACAGAAAAAACAGCCAAAGTAGAAACTAATGAAGTGGATTTGATATCAGCCCTTAGACTTGAAGACGAGAGTTCGGGAGAGGAAGAGGTTAATAAACTTAAAGAGACATTATCGAATGCTAAGGCAACGGTAGAGGAAAAGAATACGGCCTTTGAAGAACTTAAAAGGGTTAATGGTAAACAGGCTAAGGAAGAGATGATTGAAGAAAAGTTAAAGACAGAGCTTAAGCTTGATACTTTTGTTAAGGTTGATGGGGATCAGATTAGGGTTGTAGTTGGTTCTAAGGAGCATTCGGCCTCACTTGCTAATGAAGTTATGAGATTAATTCAGGAGTTGTTTGATTCTAAGATGTATATTTCAGTGCAATTTCAGAATTAATGGGTAAATGTCCTCACTTATATGGGAATAATGCATAGTATATTATGAAACATAGACCACCCTATAGGGAAGTGAGGTATTTATGAATAAGAGTATATTAACGAAAAGAGAAAAAGAAGTTTTTAACTTGCTAATTATGAATAAATCGACTAAGGATATTGCTGATATTCTTGATATTAGTGAGAAGACGGTTAGAAATCATATATCTAATGCGATGCAGAAGTTAGCTGTTAAGGGAAGAGCACAAGCTGTTGTAGAACTGATTAGATTAAAGGAAATTGCTTTATAGCTTTTTCTTTTTGCATTTTTGGGCTATGTGGGCATATAATCTAATGGGTGATTATAGTGCTATTGAGAATGTCATTGAAAAAGATTATGGTTGCGTCAACGGCTTTGTGTATACTTCTTCTTATTTATTTGATTCCGTCTAATGGGGAGGAGTTTAAGTTTAAGGAAAAGAATGTTACTTATGTACAAAATAATACTAAAGAGACTATTTATCTTCTTGATAAAAATGATTATGTAGCACGAACTAGTATTGCTACTTGTAACTGTGATGTTAGGGATAAGGCAAGGGAACTTACAGAGGGGCTTATTATTGGTGGGAAGAAAAGTGATATTATTCCTAGTGGTTTTAGGAGTATTATTCCTCCAGCAGTTAGTATTTTAGCAGTGGAACTTGTAGAGGGAACGCTTACGATTGATTTTTCGAGGGATTTATTGGATGTTAATCCGAAATATGAGGAGAAGATGATTGAGGCAATTGTTTACACGCTTACTTCTTTGGATGGTATTGATAATGTTAGGATTCTTGTTGAGGGAGAGGCTTTGAATAAACTTCCAAAAATGGATAAGGCTTTGGATGTTGTTTTGGATAAATCGATTGGTATTAATAAGGTATATGCTTTGACTAGTCCTAAGGATGTTATTTCTTATACGGTGTATTATGTTAGTAAGAATAGTGATTATTATTATGTGCCGGTTACGAAGTATGTTAATAATGTGGGGTCAGATAAGATTAAACTTATTATTAATTCTTTGGCTACTTCTTTTACTTATGAGAGTAATTTGATGAGTTTTTTGAATTCTGATGTAGAACTTTTGGATTATAAACTGGATAATGATAGTATTTCTCTTAATTTTAATGATATGATTTTGGATGATATTGGAAAAAATAATATTTTAGAAGAGGTGATTTATACTATTTGCTTGTCCTTAGAGGATAATTTTGATGTAAAAGAGGTTACTTTTACGGCAAATAATGAAAAAATTTCAACAATTTCGTTAAAAATGCTTGATTAATTGGTAAAAAAGGTGTATAATTTACAATGTAATTGATTGTTACACCTGTCCTCGTAGCTCAGCTGGATAGAGCACACGCCTTCTAAGCGTGCGGTCATAGGTTCGAATCCTATCGGGGACGCCATTATTGATTATTAAAGTACGTAAGTTTGTTCTTACGTACTTTTTTAATACATTCCTTGAATTTTTTTGATGTCACTACTAGATGGGGGATTTAGAATCCAGTTACCGCTATCGTCTTTGGATAATTCAAAGTTTATGGTATAGTTTATGGTTTCGCTTGCTTTTTCGAGGTCGTCTATTCTAGTGGTTATGTCTGAGTTATTTACTATTTTTTTATAGTCTAATACTTCGATTTGTACTTCGACGGTAGCAAGATTGCCATCGATTTTTTCGTCTTTGATTTTATATGTAAGATTTTGATAACCTTTTTTTATTATTTTTTTATAGCGTTCTTTTTCGCTATCATCTACAGTAGAGTTTTCTACTACGTCGTTTATTTCTTTTTCAACGTCTTTGTCTAGTTTTTGATACTTTGTTAAATAGTCTTCAACAATACTGGTAGGTGTATTGGCTAAATGACAGGCTGTTAGGGATATTATGGGTATAATTATTAATGTGTATTTTAGGTATTTCATTTTTATCACCATTTTTATTATGGTTTGTTTTTTGATTTTTTATACTAATGAAAAAACAGATAGTTTTCTCTATCTATTTTTTGTTTCTTTTTAGAAGGGATAGTATTAATCCAAAGGCTATGGATATGGTTATGAATGTTACTACTCCGCCTAATATTGGTATTTGCTTTAATATATATAATATAGTTATTCCAAGCAATCCTACTAAGTATTTATTTTGGTTATTTTTTTGTATTTTGTTATATATCATTTCACCGAGAAGCGGACCTACCAAAATGGTTGAAGTGCATATTATTAGTATATATAGGGCCAGTAATAATAGTCCTAGGGATAGGCCAAATATACTTATTAAGAGTAGTAATATGGCAATTGGTACGAGAAGAAGGGTTATTACTCCGTAGCCAAAGCTTTTGAGGAGATCTATATTTTGTTTATATAGGTTTGGTACTAATAAATATAGGGCAGAAAATACGATTAGTAGGCCTATTAAGTTAGTTAATTTTTCCCATATTATAGTCGATGTTGATTCTTCCTTCTCTTCTACTTCGTAGGTTTTGGTATTTGATATTTGGCTGCCTTTTTCTATAGTAAGGTTGTTTTCGGCTATGTTGCTTGGATATTTAAGGGTTCCTTTTATGGTTGTTTTGTCATCTATGGTTATTGTATCAGAATGAATAGTTATATTTCCGGAAATAGTGGCTCCTTTGATATTTACATTTGATGCGTATACTTCTATGTTTCTTCCGAAATGACCAGATATTGTTAAGGTATTAGCGAAAATGGCCACGTCTCTTCCGATAGTAGTGGTATCGTCTATGGTAACATTGTTTCCGAAAATGGCTCCATCATTATTGGTATTTCCACTTATGGTTACGTTGTTACCAAAGACAAAACCGTAGTCATTGTTGTTTTTGGATATGACATTATTTCCGAAGATAAGATTTATGCCTTTTACTTCTCCTGATGCTTCAACTTTATCACCAAAGATAATGTTTGAACCTAAGATTTTTTTGTCAAAAGTGACATTGTCATCACTTTCAGAGTTAAATTTTTCTTCATAGTCTGTATTGGTGTTAACTGTTAAATTGTTTTTTTCATTCTCATCAGCGTATATGATGTTTAGGGCTGATAAGGCAAGTAAGATACTAAATAGTATTTTCTTTTTCATTTACTTTATCCTTTCCTTTGATTTTGGTTATTTTGCCATTTATATCATCTTCAAAGAACTTTAGGGTTGTTATTAGGATAATGGCAACTGGGATTGACACAACTATACCCCAGAATCCTCCTATTATTCCTCCGGCAAAGACAGCGAATATTATTATTAATGGATGTAATTGGTTGGATTTTCCATATATTTTTGGTCCTATTACATAGCTATCTATTTGTGGACATACTACTAGTATTACGGCTGTTAGTATAAATAGTTTAGTGCTTATAACGGATGATATTAGAAGGGCTAGTATGCTTACGATTAGTCCTCCAAAGATTGGTATTATTGTAAATACTCCGGATAATAGGCCTAGTACTAGGAAATTGGGGTGGCCGATTATAAAGAAGGCAAAGGTGTATTCGAGGCCTTGAACGATAATGTTCATTCCCATTCCTCTTATGTAATTTGAGATTTCTACATCTAGTCTTTTTAGATAGTTATAGGCTTTCTTTCTTTTTCCCGTTAGGTTTTCTTTGAGGAATTTTCTTATTTTCTCCATATCTACTACTATGTATAGGCTGGCAGCTATAACTACAATGGCGTTAGCTACAACGCTTACACCGGTATTTACTAGGTTTATGGCTCCACTTGATAAGTACTTTCCTACGCTTTCCATCATATCACTTGATATTTGAGAAAGGGATGTTTGTAATACTTTTAGGTTTAATTCGTATTTGCTTGATATATCGGATACGAATACGGATATATTGCTTATAAATAGTAGGGTTTGTTCATATAGCATTGGTACAGCTAATATGAGTACTATTAGTATTATTCCAAAGGTTATTATGGATACGGTTAGGATAGCGAGCCACTTGGGACTTCCGGCCTCTCGTAGTTTTTTTACCATTGGGTATAATACGTAAGCTAGGGCGAATGCTAGTAGGAAGGGGAATATTATGCTTCCTACGGTTTTTAGGGCTCCAAGCCAAACGCCTCTTATTAGGTATATTAGTAATACTATTAAGAGGATTAGGGTTATGTTTACTAATTTGTAATCTACATTGTCTTTTTTCATTTTTCTCCTCCTTATTTTTCTATTATTATGGTTACGGGTCCGTCGTTTATTAGAGATACTTCCATATTGGCTCCAAAGATACCGGTTTGAGGCTCTATGTTGTACTTGGTGAATTCTTCGTTGAATTTTTCATAGAGTTTAATGGCTTTATCTCCGGCAAGGGCATCTACGTAACTGGGACGACGACCTTTTTTTGTATCCGCGTATAGCGTAAACTGACTTACGGAAAGTATTTCGCCTTTGGTATCTAATAGGCTTTTATTCATAACGCCGTTTTCATCATCGAATATTCTTAGATTGACGATTTTATCTACCATATAGGGTATATGGGTAATATCGTCCTCGCTCGTAAAACCGACAAGGATTAGTAGCCCCCCGTTTATTTGGCCGACAATTTTTTCGTCCACTTTAACTGATGCAGTTTTACATCTTTGTAATACGACTTTCATTAGTTTACCTTTCTTTCAACTTTTTTTATGTATTTCATATTATTTAGAGCGGTAATGAATTTATCTAGGGTTTCGGTATTGGGGGTCATTACCGTCATTTGATATATTTTATTTTCACCTTTATTTATGGTTTCTATTCTATCTATGGTGATGTTATTACTGCTCGCCTTGGTAATGATGTCAACTAATTTATCTCTGGTTTCAGTATAGATGAGGATGTCCGTAGGATAACTTTTATGACATTCGGGATTCCAATGGACGTTTATTAGTCTTTCATCGAGGTTTACGACGTTATAGCAACTACTTCTATGAATAGTGATACCGCTTCCTTTGGTGATGTAGCCGATGATACTGTCCCCCGGTATGGGTTTGCAACAACCGGATATAGTGGTTTTTATGTCGTCAAGGCCCTCGACCAAAATGGCATCTTTGGTATTTTCGTCCTTGTTTTTGGGTTGTTTCTTGGGGCTTTGTGGTTGGAGTTTGAATATTTTGGGAATGCTCCATTTTGGTTCTTTATTTTTGATTATTTTGATAACGGCGGTGATGGCTACTTTACCACTTCCAAGGGCTATATATAGTTCGTCAAGGTCTTTTAGTTTTAGTTCTTCTAGTATTTCGGGAAGATTTTTATTTAGGGTTTCGTTAATTGGCATATTCTTCTTACGGAACTCTTTTTCGAGAATTTCGAGACCCTTAGCGAGATTTTCGTCCTTTTCTAATTTGCTATAATATGATTTTATTTTATTTTTGGCCTGAGATGTTATTACAAAGTTTAACCAGTCTTTGCTTGGTTTAGAATTTTTATTGGTATTGACTTTGATGATATCGCCAGTTTTGAGGACGTAGTTTAGGGGGACTATTTTATCGTTGACAACGGCTCCCGTCATTGTGTCCCCTACTTCACTGTGAACTTTGTAGGCAAAATCGACAGGGGTTGCTCCTTCGGGCATTTCTATGACATCTCCCTTTGGGGTGTACACATATATAGAACTTGTGGTTAGGATATCTTTTTTTATGCTTGTTATAAATTCTTCGGGAGTTTTGGTATCTTCATTTAGTTCTATTATACTACGAAAGATTTGGAGTTTTTGTTCCATTGCATCTTTGGTATTTACGGCTTTATTTTCTTTGTAAGCAAAATGGGACGCTATTCCGTATTCGGCGATTTGGTCCATTTCGTAAGTTCTTATTTGGATTTCGAATAGTTGGCCATACACACCAAAGACTGTTGTATGAAGACTTTGATAAAGGTTAGTTTTGGGCATCGCTATATAGTCTTTAAATCTTTTGGGAACGGGTTTATATTTGGAATGAATAAGACCGAGAGCTAGGTAACATTCTTGTTTTGTATCTACTAGGATACGAAGGGCGAGGATGTCATAAATGTCATCAAATCTTTTGCCTTTATTCATTTTGGTATATATGCTATAAATACTTTTACTTCTTCCTTTTATTTCGTGCTTAATGTTATGTTCATCTAATAATTTGGATACTTCGCTAAGCATTTCACCTACGGCTTTATCGCGTTCCGTTTTCTTTAAGTTTAGTTTTTCGACGATATCATAATATGCTTCGGGTTTAGAATATCTTAGAGATAGGTCTTCTAGTTCACTTTTTATTTTATATATTCCTAGACGATGAGCAACGGGTGTTAGTATTTCAAGCGTTTCCTTGGCTTTTTTCTTTTGCTTTTCGAGAGGCATTACATAAAGGGTACGCATATTATGAAGGCGGTCAGCTAATTTGATGATAATTACTCTTACGTCTTCGGCAAGGCCGACAAGGATTTTCCGCTGGTTAGCAGCCATTTGTTCTGACTCGGAAGTGAAACTTATTCTATTTATTTTGGTTACACATTCAACAAGATTAGCTACTTCTTCATCGAATAGTTTACTTATTTCTTCATAAGTTCCGTCGGAGTCTTCGATAGTATCGTGAAGAAGGGCTGCACATATTGCTTTATAATCAGAGTTTATATCGGTTAAAATAAGGGCAACATTTAAGGGATGCTGGATATAGTCATCTCCGGTTATTCTTTTTTGATTGAAGTGCTTACTGTTTGCATATTCGTAAGCTTTCCTTATCATATCTAGATGCTCTTTATTATCGTCATATTCTTTTACTTTGTCTAAAAGGTTATCTATTGTTAAATTGTAATTTTTCTTTGCCATTTTACATCACCTACTCAATATAATTATATACCAATTTATTGTTTTTTTAAAGTTATTTTAATGATTTTTTAATGAAACGAGGTTTTTATTATTCTTGAAGCCAGTTTATATAGTTATCTATGTATTTTTTGGTTTCAAAGCCGTGGCCTTCATTTTCTAAATAATTTTGGGTAATATTGGTATTTGTTTCTTCACATTTTTTTAGATACTTATTTATTTCTTCTGTTCCTACCATTCGGTCTTTACCGCCATAACTTATGTATTGTTTAATATTAGAAGATGAGAAGTGCTTAATATTGTCGGTTTTATCTAAGAGGCTAGTTCGAGTTTGGTCTTCTTTTACATCTTTACTTGGAAACATTGCAAAGAGCATTGTTGGATTATTATTAAAGGTTATGGCTGGATATATCATTGCTGCTTTGGTTATGGTATCATCTTCTAAGTCGATATTGTCTTGGGAATATTCTTCACTAAATAAATTTTTCCCCATTATTTGGTTTATATAAGTACTTACGACGTTACCGCCAGCAGAGAAACCAACAATACTGATGTCGTCTTTATCTATTTGATATTTCTCGCTGTTATATTTTATATATCTTATGGCTCTTTGTAAATCTAAGTAACTGATTGGCCACTCGTAGGGGTTAGAGCGATAATGGAGAAGAAAGGCATTTATTCCGTGTTTATTTAATTCAAGGGCTACGTCTTTACTTTCTTTGGTTTCTCCATCCATTGATTTATAGATAAAGCCACCTCCACTTATGATAATTACGGCTTTGGTACTTTTATTTGTTAGATATGGTATTATATAGGGTTCGTCCTCGTAAGTTGTTTTTTCGTACCCCCCTTTTATCTCATAGTAGTATGTTAGGGTGTCGATATCTTTCTCGACATCTTTGTAGTCGCCGGTGAGAATATCCCAGAATTTCATTGCACTTTTTATTAAGTCACTGTTATAGTCGATGTTCATACTTTCTAATTTGCTAGCAGAACTATTTCCATATACGGTGGTCCAAATGTTTTCTTTTTGGGAGTAGTCTTCGACTGGCCCGAGAATGTAGCCGGTTTGGTCAGCTCTTTTATAGAAGGCTAGGATAAGGATTGTTACTATTAGGGCAATGATAAGAATAGTAATTAGGATATGTTTTATTATTTTTTTCATAGCGGGCTCCTAGTTACAAGTGTCTATGATAAGAGGGATGTATATTTCGTCGTCTGTATATCCGGCGTGATGAGATGTGTGATAGCTTTCACCATATATTAGAGCGATATTTGCTTTGGCTATGGCTATATAGTCCCCTAGGGCACTTTCGAAAATGGGGTTTTGAGGGCCACTACCGAAAAGAGAGTTTTGGATTATTTCGTCTTTGGGATAGAGGTCGAAAGTGTCTTTAAAGTGCATATTAAAAATGGATGGAAATTGGTCTTTTTTATTGGGCTTAATGAAGAAATTTACAGCACGGGGCTCGATGGACGTGGTTCGTTCTAGGCAGGTGGTTATATCGGGATAATTGTTTAAATCTTCATTATTAACAAGGATATGGCCGTGGTCGGCGAGGACTATAATTACGGCATTTTGGAGGTTTTTGCTCAGCTCCTCTACTTTGTGATTTCTATATCTTATGAGGTCTTTTACTTCCTTACTATCTGGTCCTAAATCGTGCATAAGCATATCGGGTTCGTCGTCATAGGCATAGATATATTTCCGGCCAGATGTTTTGCAAAGTGCATCTATTTTATTTATCATATCATCTAAATCTGTATAGGCATTTTCGCCGAAGGGAAAGAGCTTGTAAGCTTTGTATTTTCCTTGCTCGTTTATTTCATCAATTATGGTTTTATCTTTCATATATTTTTCTTTGAAGGCTTTAGCTTCTTTTAAAGGGGTCCTAGTCTTATCGCCTTTAAGGCACTCTTCATAAACAGTAATTGTTTTGTCTAGGTCTTTAAAATACATATTCCAACCTAGCATACCGCTTTCAACGGGATTTAGGCCGGTTAGGATACTTGTTGTTGCGGCGACAGTAGTGGCGGGGAAAACGGTTGTTAGATTTCTTACTTTATGCTGACGGAAATAGCTGTCCTTGCTTAAAGTTCTATCTAATATATTGGCTCCCATTCCGTCAAATAGGATGACTATGACATTTTCGGGATTTTTCTCTTTTAAAATATCATCGACCTCTTTTAGGGTATTGTGGCTTGTCGTTAAATCAAAATATTTTCTAATAGAACAAGCTACATTGGTTATACATTCGTTATAATTATTCTTTACTTTCATAATTCCTCCTTATGTATTTTCATTTTACCAAATTTATGATTAATTGTCACTAATTTTAGAAAAAAAAGAAAGTTATTTTTTTATAATCTTTCTTTGACTTTGGTTATTATTTTTTAAATTTTCTATATCTTGGGTGGTTATTTCCCCAGAAATATACATTTTTTTTACAATACTATATACTTTATAGACGAGTGGTAAGTTGGATAATTCGATATAGTCGATGATGTTGGTTTTGTCCGCAGTACTTAAATATCTATCTTGAAGTTTTATTTCGGATGAGTATATTGTTTCTTTACTTATGGGTCTAAAAGCACTTTTATCGTTTAATCTTTGGGTTCTTATATAGACAATTATGGTTACATAATCTAGTTCCGGTGTTTTTCTTAAATACTGAATGGTTTTGGAATAAAACTCACCAGTTGTTCTAAGAGCTACTTCTTCCCTATTTATGAATGGAGCTCTTTTTAGAAATTCTAGGGTGTTAAATGGTGTTCCGTCGGGAAGTTTGCCAGTTTTGATACCAATTGTTAATTCGTTATATGTTTTTATTAATTTTTCATTACGTATTTGGGATAGGATTTGTGATTTTGCTTGGTATTTTTTTGATAATTCAACATCTAGTTCATCAATTACTTCGGCATAATATGATAGTTGTTCTTCGGTAAGGTTCTGTTCTTTTAGGAATTCTTCTTTACTTGATGCGTTTAAAAAGGTCTTTATTATATAACGGGCGTTAGAATAGTTTTTGTTATATTCTTCTATTTCTGTTAAATATGCTACTTCGGCAAATAGGCCTTGTTCTTCATACCCTTTAAGGGTATTATACATTTTATCAAAGTTTGTAAGGGCTATATGGGCTTTTTTTATTAGGTTATCTTTGAAGGTATAGTTTACAAACTGGGTATATGATTTTCGGAACTTTTCGACACTATCAAATAGTTGTGAGAATTTTTTTATTCTAAGATATGGATTATCGGTTGTATTAAATATGCTCCATAGTTCATTTATTTTTGATAGTCTGATTTCTATTTCTTCGGTACTGCATCTATAAATGTTATTGTTGAATGGAAAATAGCCTTTTTTATCAAATTTATCATATATTGTTTTTAATTTTTGTAAATAGCGTAATTCTTTCATTCCTAGTTTTTTGTAACATTCTATACTTTTATTTAATTTTGTGTAATTGCATAGGCGGTATAGTTTTTTGGCTAAATATTCTTCATCATCTTGGTACATAGTTGTGGCTATGTCCATTAATAGGTAGACATCGTCTACTAATAAGATATCTTGGTTATTCATAGTCTCCCCCTTTGTGACTGGGATTTATTATAGCATAAAAGCAAACATTTGTCAAATAGCAATTTTTATTTCCAAGGATTATTGGTATCAGGGTCAGTTGGGTCCCAATCTTTATTTGGACTGTTTGTATCTATCTTAGGAAAATCTGGTTTGGAGACCCCATAGGGCAATGTTCCACTTTCATAAATGTATACAGTTGTGCCAGTTGGAACGTTGTCAAATATCCATTTGCTGTCTTGAACTGTTAGTCTTACACATCCAGCAGATGCAGTTGTTCCTAGCTTGTTATACTCGTCATATTCGAGGGATGCGGGGTCGTAGTACCTGTAATATGGGACGGAGTGAAAGAGGATATCTCCATATATAAAAGTGGAATAGCGGGCAAAAACGCCCCCGATTACAGTTCCCCATTCATAGCCTGTTTTAGTATTGAATACGCCGGTTGGGGTATTGGTTCCGACGGAGCATATAAATGTTTTGAGGAGTTTTGTGTAGTTGCCATTTTCTTTTGTATATACCATAACGACATTTTGGGTTTTATTTACCATTATATAATAGGGACTATTTTGATTGATATTTATTTGGGAGGTCTCAGAAGGTGTCTGGGTTGGAGTTTGTTCATTAGTCTGGGATTGGGGTTCTACTATGAGAGTGAAATCTATTTGGGTAAGATTACCGCTTTGGTCGGTGGCAATAAATTTTAGGGGATAAGTACCGCTCTTGGTGATATCGTAGTTTCCGTTTATAGTTACGTTTATTTCTTCTTTGGAGTTATCATTTGCGGTAATGCCTTCTAGAAGATTTATTTCTTCATTTTCTACTATTTTGTATTCTTTTCTATAGCCTTCTATTGTGGGGCTTGTGGTATCTACGATGTTTATTGTTATGGTTTGGGGATGGATTTTTCCTAATTTGGTTTTTATTTTGATTGTTATTTTTTGCTTTCCTAGTTTAGTTGTATCTATCTTTTGGTTTGTATTTATTAAGGAACCGTTAGTTATGGATTTTACAAGGTTTTCTGTTTTTTGTTCTGTATTTATTTCAATGTTTTTGATATTGTTTAGTTCGTATTCTAATTTGTAATTGTGTATATATATTTGATATAAAAGTACTGCTAAAAGTATTATTATTGTTATTAATATGGTTATTTTTAAAAGCTTTTTATTTATTTTCATATTTACTTCTCCTTACTATTTATTTAAGTATATCATATTTTTTTGATTTTGCAAAAAAGACTGATATTTCTACCAGTCTTGTAATGCTAACTTCCAGCGGGGCCTGTTGGGCCAGTGGGTCCTGTTGGACCTGTGGGACCGGTTGCTCCGGTTTCACCAGTTGCTCCTGTGGTTCCGGCTATTCCTTGGGGACCGGTTGGACCTTGGGGGATAGTTAGATTTAGGATATAATTTGGTGCTGTTCCGTCTATTGAGGCAGATGCTTCGGTGCCGGGATCTCCGGTTGTGATGGTTCCTATTGTTAAGGTTGGAGTTTCTGCGTCTGTTCCAGCTTCTCCTTGGGGGCCGGTTGGACCTGTGGGACCGGTTGGACCTGTGGGACCAGTGGCTCCTGTCTCACCAGTAGCACCCGTTGTTCCTGCTATTCCTTGGGGACCGGTTGGGCCTGTCGCTCCGGTTTCACCTCTTAATCCAGATGGGCCAGTGGGACCGGTGGGGCCGATGGCTCCAACTATTCCTTGTGGTCCGGTTGCACCTGCTACACCTTGAAGTCCCTGGGGTCCTGTTGGTCCGGTTGGCCCCGTACTTCCAGCTGGGCCGGTGGCTCCAATTTGACCAGCAGGTCCAGTTGCTCCCGTTGGCCCGGTGGGTCCAGTAGCTCCGGCTATTCCTTGGGGACCGGTTGGACCGGTAACTCCTTGAAGTCCTTGCGGGCCAGTTGCACCAGCAGGTCCGGTTGCTCCCGTAGCCCCTCTCGGTATGGTGAAATTTAAGACAGCATTTTGATTAGTACCTGTATTTGTAACTGTGGCTGATGTCCCTGCGTCAGATGTCGTGGTAGTACCAACTGTAATTGTTGCGGGTCCCGTAGGGCCAGTGGGACCAGTTGGTCCTATAACCATACAAGTTCTGGGCTGACATCTTCTTCCTTCTTCGACTATTCTTTGGGCTCTTTCGTCGCTATTCATATTTCTCTCCTTTCTGTATATTCTATGTATAGACAAAAAAAAGAGGAGTACTAATAACTAGCACTACTTTACTTTGCTCATTTTATTTAGAGGAAATAGTCTAAATACGGCCTTTCCTTTAATGTATTTTTTGTCAATTAAGCCAATGTATCTGCTATCTTTGGATATACCACGGTTATCGCCAAGGACAAGGTATTTTCCTTCGGGGATTTTGGAGCAGGCACATATACTTTCGAGTTTGAAATCTTCGGTTACATCTCTATCGTAGTTTTCCTTTACTTCTTTGCCATTTATATAAAGTACATCATCTTTGTATTCTATGTAATCGCCGGGGAGGCCTATTACTCTTTTTATGATTAGTTTATCATCAGAATCTATTTTGGATTCATCGAGAACAACGACATCAAATCTTTTTATGCTTGATAATCTATATGATATTTTACTTAATATAAGCATTTCTTTATCTTTTAGATTGGGAAGCATAGAGTCTCCTCTAACGATAACGGGAGTAGCAATAAAGGTTCGGAACAGTACTACGACTACCAGTATTACTACATAAGGAATTAATTCTTTTATTAATTTTTTCATTTGGGCTCCTTAAATAAAAGATAATAAACAAGCTGTTTATTATCTTCTTTCTTTTATTTTATAAGATTTTTTTCTGTTTCTT
>CAKOSA010000004.1 GCA_934101865.1 uncultured Bacilli bacterium
GGAATGAGTATTGCTCTTAATAAGGTTAAGGGTATATATTGTGCTAAGGTTAGTAATGTAAGCGAAGCTATACTTAGCAAAAGTCATAATGATGCTAATGTTATTGCGTTATCTGAGGATATAGAAGGAGACCAACTTAAAGAGATTATAGTTAGTTTTATTGATACACCTTTTTCTAATGTTAATAAGTATATAATTAGAAATAATAAGATTAAGGATATGGAGAATAATGGTTAAGTTTATTATCTATATATTGGTTATTCCTCTTGTTATATGGAGTTTCGATGCTGTTAATTTGAATGGTATTTTTAAGAAAAATAGGTATACGCAAAGTAGATTTTTCTATATGATTTTGTGTTTTTGTATATCATATTTGTTTACTAATTTTTTATATGATTTTTTGACGGCTTTGAAATGATTTAGGATTAAAAATTAACAATATTTTCATAGTAAAATTTAGGTTGTGTTGAACTCAACTAGGGGTTTAGTTAGGTCAACTCCCTGGTTATTTACTTAATTGTAGAAATATGTATAATTAAGTTAGAAGGGATAAAAAAAGATGAAAAAGAAAATATTGTTAATTTTATTTATAATAGTGGGAACCGTAGGAGTAGTTACTTACAATGTAAAGGGAAAAGAACTTGATGATGCAATGAAGTTTAAAAAAGAATATGAAAGTTTTAATGGAAAGAAGAATGATTA
The DNA here is from genome assembly GCA_934101865.1 of uncultured Bacilli bacterium. Lineage (GTDB taxonomy): Bacteria > Bacillota_I > Bacilli_A > RF39 > UBA660 > UMGS2068. Next base: position 703 of record CAKOSA010000004.1, read on the forward strand.
TTTTAAATATAGAAATTTGTCTATAAGTGAGAAAAATCCATTTATTTATACAACTGCTGAGGATATTGTAAAAAGGATTGAAAAGAAAGAAACCTTTATCGTGTATTTTGGTGATCCCGAATGTCCTTGGTGCCGAAGTGTTATAGAACAAGCAGTAAAATCTGCTAACGATAATAATGTTAATAAAATATATTATGTTAAAATGTGGGATGGCTTTCATAATGAGAAGTTAAGGGATGTCTATGAATTAGAAAATGATAAGCCTGTACTTAAAAGTAAGGGTACAGATGCTTATTATAAGTTACTCAATTATTTTGGTGATTTATTAGAAGATTATACATTAACGGATGAAAGTGGTAACTCAGTGAACGTTGGTGAAAAAAGAATATTTGCTCCTAATTTTATATTAGTAGAAAATGGTGAAACTAAAAAGGTAATACAGGGAATATCAGAAAAGCAACAGAGTTATAATTCAGAGTTAAATACGGAAATAATAAATGATGAAAAGAGTATTTTTGATAATTTCTATAAAAAATAAATTTATATCTATTATAAATGTTAAAGGGGTTCTGTCAGAAAGATATTTAGATTTTGACAGTCCTTTTTTGACATTTATTTTATTTTGGAGGTGATAATATTTAATTATGAGAAAGTTAATTTTATTTATTTTGCTCATTTTATTTTTACCACTTATTATTGTTTATTGTTCTCCTTCGGAGGATACGATTGAACTTAAACTTAATTATGGAAGTGATAAGTTAATTAGAGTTAAAAGAGTAGATAGTGGAAATATTGATAATATTGGCTTAGAAGAATATATTGTTGGTGTTTTAGCTGGGGAAATGCCTATTTATTTTGAATTAGAAGCACTTAAAGCACAGGCTGTTGCGGCTCGAAGTTATGCTTTGAAAAGAATGGAATATAATAAAAATAATGAATATGATGTTGTGGATTCTATTATGAATCAGGTATATTTAGATAGAGATTATTTAAAGGAGGCGTGGGGAAGTAGTTATACGAGTAATATTAATAAGTTAATTAGGGCAGTTAATGAGACTAGTGGAGAATACTTGGATTATGATGGTGGTATTGCTGATGCTTTATTTTTCTCTACTAGTAATGGATATACTGAAAACTCTGATGTTGTGTTTTCGTTTGATGTACCGTATTTAAAGAGTGTTGATAGTAAATGGGATGAAAGTGTTTCTAGTGTGTTTCATAGCAGTATTACAATTTCTGTAAGTGATTTTTTACAGAAAATGAAAATTAGTAATAGTGATAAGGTGGTTTTTAGTGATATTGTTAAGAGTGATACAGGGAGAGTAATTAGTATAAATATTAATGGTGTAGATTTTAAGGGGATGGATGTTTATAATAATTTGGGGTTAAAATCACTTGACTTTTCTTTGGAACAAGTTGGTAGTAATGTTGTTATTAATACAAGTGGTTATGGTCATGGTGTTGGTATGAGTCAGTATGGAGCATTGGGAATGGCTAAGAATGGATATAATTATAGGGATATACTATTTCATTATTATACGGGAGTAACAATAAAAAAAATATAAAAAAAATAAATTTTATGTATAGTTTTAAAAAAAGTGCTGATACTTATAGTAGAGGTGAAAACAATGATTAAAAAAAGATTAAAGGATGCAATGGTTCCTGGTATGTATTTAATAGTAATAGCACTTTTTATAGTTTGTTTATTTATGATTAATGATGTAGTAAAAGGATTTATACTAAAAGATAATAGTGGTGGTAAAATGGTAGATGATGAAATAGTTAATACTGATAATAGTTATATTCCTGTGGTAGCAAGTGATCCGGAAATAATTAAACCGTTTATGAATGAGGGAGTTAGTGTATATAAGGATTTTTATGATTATAAAGGTGAGTCTTCTGGACAGGAAAAGGCAATAATTTACTATGGGAATACATATATTCAAAATTCAGGCATAGATTATAAAGGGGATGCTTCGTTTGATGTAATTAGTATACTAGATGGTACGGTTACAAGAGTAGAAGAAAATGAGATGCTTGGGACTACTGTTGAGATTAGACATAGTGCTGATATTGTTAGTGTTTATCAAGGTGTTAGTGATGTTTCTGTTAAAAAGGATGAAGTTGTGAAGCAAGGTCAAAAGATTGCTGTTAGTGGTAAGAGTAAAATTTATAGTGATGTTGAAAATGGACTTCATTTTGAGATTAGTCATAATGGAATGATTGTTAATCCTAGTGAATACTTTAACAAGACTTTAAAAGATTTGTAGGTATTTGCCTACTTTTTTCTTAATATAATGTAGTATAAACTATCTTGCTTTTAAATGGAAAGGGTGAAATTGTGGATAAGAGAATAATGGATAGGGTTTTAAAAGAAAGTAGTTATATATTAGATACTGGTGATACGATTAGACAGATAGCAGAGGTTTTTGGTGTTAGTAAGAGTACGGTTCATAAAGATTTAAATGAGAGGCTTCTTAATATTGATTATGATATATATAAGGAAGTAAATAAGGTTCTTATGTACCATACTTTGATAAGACATATTAGAGGTGGAGAGTCTACTAGACAAAAATTTTTAGAAAAAGGATAGAAAAATACTATTAAAAAGAGGTAAAATGTGGTAAAATAGTAAATAAAGGTGTGTGAATAGATATGTTTAATATGTTTAATAAAGATATTGGAATAGATTTAGGGACCGCTAATGTACTTATATATATAAAAGGACAAGGTATTGTACTTAATGAACCTAGTGTTGTGGCTATTGATTCAGAGACTAAGAAACCGCTTGCTGTTGGTACGGAGGCTCACGAGATGCTTGGTAGAACTCCAGGAAAAGTAAAAGCAATTAAGCCTATGAAGGATGGGGTTATTGCTGATTATGATACAACGGAGTTAATGCTTAACTATTTTATTAAAAAGGTTAATGGTAAAAGTTTCTTTTGTAGACCGAGGATTCTTATATGTTGCCCTTCTAATATTACGCAAGTAGAGAAGAATGCTATTAAAGAAGCAGCGGAAAGAACGGGAGCTAAGAAGGTCTTTTTGGAAGAGGAGCCTAAGGTGGCTGCAATTGGGGCTGGAATGGACATTTCCAAACCTAGTGGTAATATGGTTATTGATATTGGTGGTGGTACTACTGATATAGCTATTTTGTCATTAGGGGGAATAGTTAATAGTACTTCGATTAGAATAGCTGGTAATGCTTTTGATAATGATATTGTTAAGTATATAAAAGATAAGTATAAACTTTTAGTTGGGGAGAGAACGGCGGAAGAGATTAAAATTAGGATAGGAACGGTTTTTCCTGGTAATAGAAATGACAAGATGGAAGTTAGAGGTAGAGATTTAGTTACGGGGCTTCCTCATACTATAACGCTTACTAGTGATGAAGTAGAGGAAGGGTTGAGAGAGAGTATTTATACAATAATTCACGCTATTAAGGGAATACTTGAACAAACTCCACCTGAACTTGCAGCAGATATTATTGATAAGGGTATTGTTATTACTGGTGGAGGTTCTCTTGTTGATGGATTTAATTTACTTCTTGCTCAGGAGTTAAAGGTTCCTGTATTTGTTGCGGAAAGTCCACTTACTTGTGTTGCTGAGGGAACAGGAGTGCTTTTGGATAATATATATATGATAGAGAGGTAATTATCCTCTTTTTTTTATAAAGTGGTGCCAAAAACGTGATGATTATTATTAAAAGTGGTGCCAAAAACGTGGTAATTAGTAAAAAAAGTGGTGCCAAAAACGTGATTAGATGTTAAAATGCTAAAAAAGTAATGGTTATTCATTGATAAAGCCATTACTTTTTAATTTAGAAATTAATTTATCAGTACTTACATTACCTTCTATGCGGTTAACAGCAGTCTTTTCTTTACCATCGTTTATAAACAAAGTTGTTGGTGTTCCATTATAAGCATATTCTGTTTTAAATTTCTTTTGATCATCTGCGGTAAGTTTATCCACTTCTAGATAGTAAGTTTTAATCTTGTATTTGTTTACAACTTTTTTTACTTTTGGTTTATATGCATCACAATTTGAACAAGTTGTTTGTGATATTATAAAGATAAAAGTTTCTTTATTATCTAGTTTCTTTTGTAAATCAGTATATGTAATTGGTTGCATATAGTTTTTGTTAGTAATAGTAAGTATAATTGGTACTATTATTATTAGTAGTATAATACCTATTAAAATCATATATTTTTTGTTCATTTAATTCACCTTCTATTATAAGTATACTACAAAATATTTAAATTTGTAAAGTTTAGATTTCAGTTTTTCAAAAAATGTTTCTAAATATATGCAAATTTTATATAATAATAGCAATTTTGATGTTTATTAATTGAGGTTCACATCAAAGATTTAGGTTTTTTCTTTTAGGTATTACCCAAGTTTATATACATAAAAGTATACATTTTTACGTTTATTTAATTTTTGAATAAAAAAATTAATAAAAGTCTTTCCTTTTTTTTCAAAAAATGATATACTTGTGATAGTAGACTAGTGGGAGGTGTTTATGAAAAAGATATTATTTTGTATCAGTTTATTTGTTTTTGGATTAAGCACTGTATATTGTGATTGCACAGATAGTGATGTGGAACAATATAAGAAAGAAGCTAGTAGTATTAATGTAAGCTATGAGAGAGATAAAGATGCAACAGATGCGTTTGATGCTCCTGTATATGATGCTTATATAGTTACAATTAAGAATTTATATGATAATTATTACATAGAAGATAATAAGTCAGGAATTAAAATAGGTAAAGATTATTTATATGAGGGTGAAACGGCTGAAAATAATACTTATGTTAGCGATGCTTTAAGTAGTGGTGTTAAAAAACTTAAAGTTTATCATAATGGATGTAGTACCGTAATAAAGACTATTGAACTTAAACTTCCAGTTTATAATGTTTATAATGAAGATCCTTTGTGTGATAATGTAAATAAGAGTAATGTTAAGGTTTGTGATAAATGGTTAGAGAATCAAATTACTTATGAAGAATTTTATAATGAAGTTAGTAAATATAAAGAGGAAAATAATACTAATAAAAATTTTACTAATAATGTATTAGATTTCTTTAAAAATAATTACATAACAGTTATAGTTGCAGTATTAATATTTGCTTTGATAGTGGTACTTGCTTCTGTTATAAAGAAGAAGAGGCCGGTAGTATGAAGAAGAAATTAGTATATTTAAGTATATTGTTTATAGGACTATTTGTTATGGGTAATGACGATGTGTATGCTTATCAAAAGGGAGCTATAAGTTACGATATAGAAAGTATGGATGTTTCTAATGATAGAATTACTTTTAGTGGTTGGGCCATAGTTCACGATGTTAATAACGTTGGTGGAGTTTCGACAAAAATTTCAATAGTAGCTACTGATGGTACAAATAGTATAAAGAAGGAATCAAATGGTTATAAAGAAAATAATTTGTATTTGGGATTGTGCAATAATGACTCAAATTACAAATGTACGGCGGAATATTTGAATACTTGTCATAGTGGTGCAAGTTCAAATTCACAATATGAAAAAAGTTGTATATATCGTAATGTGGCTTTTTCTATATCTTTTAGTATAAAGGAACTTAAAGAAAAATTTAATACAAGCAATATTAAATTTAGATTACAGGTAGATTATAATGAAAGCTGTAAAGTTAATTCAAGTTTGAAAACTTATTCGGGAATATATAACAAAGGAAGAATGAATACAGGTGCTAAAAGTTTTGGGATTACTTGTGGTGATGGTAATTATAAATCTAGTTCAACTTTACTTGGAGTTCATACTAATGTTGTAAAAAAGGATGGGTCAAATGCTAATGTTGTTAACGGTAAATTAGAAATTAATAAAGGTTATTATTTTGCTATTAGAGATATAAGTGATAATGTAAATATTATAGATAGTGATAATAAAGTTCAAAAGTCATCTGGTGTAAAACACAATCCACAATTTTATTTTAGATCCGGTGCAAATGTTATAAATCCTAATATGCCAATTACCTATAGTAATACTTATCAGGTTAAATTGTATGCAATTAAAGGCTATGGAAAAAATGGAAATACCTATGCTTTAGCATCTTGGCTTGAAACGGTTGGTGATATAACTTTACAATTTGAACCTAAGGAAGATGATATACCTGAAATTGTTTCCAATTGTCCTGTTAATAGAAAAGAGTTAGGTGGAGCTTGTGTTTGGGATAATAGTACTAATAAGGGAAGATCAAATACAACTACTGTAAATTATAATGGTACTACTTGTAAGACATATAGTTCCGAAGTTCATTATCAGAGTAAATATAGTTCAAGGCAATGTATGGGCAGAGGTGTTTATGAAGAAATTAATGGTGGATATTATTTAAAGAGTTCTATTAGTTCGACTGTTAACTTTACTCAAAAGGGGACACTTACATATATGCTTGGTCCTAATACAATTCATTCTGGTGGAGCAACTCAGTTTTCTGTAACTTATACAAATGATTTTAGTTGGGCTTATAAAGATAGGTATTATTATAATGGTTTTTCCTCAGGTATACATTTTAATGACTATACTGATTATTATGGATATACTACTTGTGGTTTATATAGTTGTACTGATCATTGCGATCCTGTTAATGTTTCCGCTTCGGAAATAGCTGGTAGAATTCGTGGAGGAGAGAGTTTCCTAAATAAGGATAAAAAAGTAGTTAGAAGTGGCGAAGAGATTATAGAGACTTATACTGCTAATGATTATGATAAGAACTTCTTGGGAACATTAAATTCTTCTTATTCAATTGGTGTTCCGGCTAATGATATTCAAGGATATTGGACAGGTACTAATGCTAGTATAGGAACTAGATGGAATGGAAGTAATTTACATAGTACATATATATTTAATTTATATGATGCTTATATAAATAGAGTAGATGGTACTGTTACCTATAATAATTCTGGTAATAATATTTACAGTGATGAAGAGGATAATGAATATTTATATAGACCTAAAAATTATTTTATACCGCTAGATTTTTATACAGGAAAATATAATTTTAAGTTTAGTATAAGTGATTTAAGTTCTATGCGTGGTGGAAGTAATGATTTATTCAAATGGACTAATAATTATACTTGTGATGTTAACTGTGAACAGAAATTTTATGGTAAGAAAGATGGATATTATTTTAAGTATAGACCTATTGATTTGAACAATGTGTTCCCACGTAATAATGCTGGATTTCAGTGGCGTCAATGGATGGAAAGTGACCCTATTGGGGTTACAAAAGTAAAAAGTAATGGTACTCTTGTTCTAGATGATGAAAAGGAACTTAATTTAGAGACTAGTCTTAACGAGGATAGAATGAATGAAATAAGAAAATATAATAATGATACAGAGCATTTAGGAGGATACCTTAATGATAGCATTGACTTAAATGGTAAGAGTAATTTCTTGGAGAAGTATACCTATACTGTTAGTGGTGGTAATTATAAATTAGGTTGTGGTTCTCTTAACGAAGGTCGAGGTGAGTGTCAATAATGAGATGGTCATATTCGATAGTGGCAGTTATAATATTGGGGTTGTTTAGTTTATTTATATTATTCTTATTCGAAGAGGCAACAGTTGCTAATGAACAAGATTATTATAATTTAAAAGAAACAACCGAGGCAGCGATGTATGAAGCCGTTGATGTTGCTTATTATAGGGATACAGGAAATATTAAGATAATTCAGGAAAAGTTTATTGAAAGTTTTTTAAGAAGATTTGCCCAGAATCAAAAATTAGACAATTATAATGTACAATTTTACGATATAATGGAAGAGCCTGCTAAGGTTACTATAAAAGTAAGTAATGATACAGATTCTTATAACATTTATGGTAGTAGATCACAAGTTAGAGTTGTTAATAAATTGTCGGCTATATTAGATACTCCAGATGATGAATTTTTCAGTAATGGAAGTGATAGCTGTACAAGAATAAGAGTTATTTACTCAGCCCCTTGGGGAGAACCTACACCAAATGGATCTAGTAGACATTATAGTGGTTCGTTTGAATTAAATGACTGGAATGGATATAAGGCAACGAGCATAACTTATGTAGGCAGTTGGAGAACTAGTATTGGTTCTAATAACAATATTTTAGTTGCATCTAAGTTAATGGATACTTATGAAAGTACTAAAAGTGATGTCTTTAAGAGTTACAGTGATAGTAATTATAATGGTGTTGTAAGGTCAAACTTTCAGGTTGGGGCTTTTGCTAATATTAGTAATATGAATACTGCGGTTAGTGGTAATAATGTAACGACATCGTTTGATTATAGTTGTGATGTTAGTATGGGTGCAATGGTAAATGGTCAAGAGAAAGAAATTTGTATGCTTGGTACTATGTACCGAGTTGAATATAAGAAAGATAATTGTAATTAGAAAAGAAAGGAAGGAAGAAAAATGGGAAATTTAAGTGGTACACTTAAAAAGTTTATGGGTAACAAGAATACTGTTACTATAGTGGGGGTTTTGATTTGTATACTTGTACTTTACTTTGGGTACAATTATAGGGTTAATAAGGCAGTGAAGATGGTTAGAGTTCCTTATGCTTTAGAGACTATACAACCTAAGACAAAGATTACAAGTGAAATGATTGGGTATATGGAAGTACCAGAATCTTTTGAGGGTAACTATTATACTTATGGTGATATTAATAGTTTAATTGGTAAGTATTCTAGCTATAATACTATAATACCTGCTGGTAGTTTATTCTATGATGAGTTTGTTATTACTGAGGATAAGATTCCAGATGCTGTATTTTACAATGTTAAAAAGGGTTATGTTGTAGATAACTATAAAGTAGGAATGGATACTACTTATGCTAATTCTATTATGCCAGACTCTCTTATTGATATTTATGTTAAATATAATAATAATGGTAAGGTTAGTTATGGTAAGTTCTTTGAGAATGTTTCTGTACTTGCTGTTAAGGATGGTAGTGGTGCTAATGTATTTGAGAATACAGAAGAGAGTAGGACACCTGCTTATATGTTCTTATCTTTACCTAAAACACAGTACTATGCGTTTAAGTTATTGCAATATGCTAGGGACGAATTTTCTGACTATGGTATAGAAATTGTTATTGTTCCTAATACACAAGAGTATACGGCTGAAAATGAGGGTGCTGTTAAAGTTAGTAGTAATGATATTTTAGCTTTTGTTGAAGATAAGATTACTAAGATTGATAGTCAAGATGAAGAGTTTAATAAGTTAAAAGAAGATATGGCTAATCAAAAATTAGAAGATGAAAACCAAGATGATACTACTGATGATAATAGTGATACTAATAATGATAGTAATGATAATATTAATGGATAATAGATAAGGAGGGTTATTATGGATGGTGGTTTTACACAAGTTGATTTTGGTCCATTACAAACGTTTTTGGAAAATGATGATATAACCGATATTTCTTATAGTAATAATGGACAGGTTTGGTTAAAGACTTTATCTAAGGGTGTATACAGAGTAGAGAATACGGGAGTTGATAATGCTTTAATAGAGAAGATAGCCTTTCAGTGTGCAAATACAATGGGTAAGACATTTAATATGGCTAATCCGTTCTTGGATGCTGAAAGTGCTGAACTTCGTATGAACTTTGTTCATGATTCTATTGCTAAGAATGGGATTGCTTTACTTATAAGAAAGACTCCAGCTAAGATAAGGCTTGAGAAGGATAAGATTATTAAAGAGGATTATATTAGACTTGATATTCACGATTTTCTACTTAAATGTGTAGAGGGTCACTGTAATATTTTGGTTAGTGGTGAAACTGGTAGTGGTAAAACGGAGTTTGTTAAGTATTTGGCTGCTCATACGAAAGAGAATGAAAAGATTATTACTATTGAGGATACTTTGGAGCTGCATTTGGATAAGATATTTCCACACCGTGATATTGTTGCTATGAAAACTAATAATATTGCTAGTTATAGTGATGTACTTGTTACTTGTATGAGACAGAATCCTAGATGGATACTTTTATCAGAGGTAAGAAGTGCGGAAGCGGTTATGGCTGTTAGGAACTCTATTAGTTCGGGACATAATATTTTATCGACAATACACGCTGATAAGGCAGCTTCTATTCCAAATCGTTTATATAGTTTGTTAGAGTCTAATTTGGATTTGGAACAATTTCTAAGAAGTATTCATAGATATGTTCAACTTGGTGTTCATATTAAGGGTTATTATAGTAAGGAGCTTGGTAGGTTTCATAGAGAGGTATGTGAAGTAACGGAGTTTTATGTTACTGAGAATAATGAAGCTAAGAGTAATACTATTTATAAGAAGACTCCTGATGGTAAGTTTACTATTAAGAATCCTACTAAGTATTTACTTGGATACTTAGAGAGTCAGGGAGTTATAATGCAACCGGATATTTTGGTTAAAGAGGAATTTCACGAAGTTAAGGATGACTTTGTTATAGATAAGTCTACGGGAGAAATGAGAAATAATAATGCTAATCTTAATATGAATACTACTAATAATATTAATAGTGGTAATATTAATAGTGTTAATGCTAATTATAGAGTAGATAATAGTAGTAATAATATGGCTATTAATAGTAATGCACGTAGTGTCCAACCTCAAAATAGTATTCCTAATAATATGGGTTATAATAATCCTAATGTAAATAATATATATGGATTTAATAATGGTTATGTAATGCCAAATCAAGTTACACCTGTAAACCCTGTTAATATTAATAATCAGAGTAATGGTTAGAAAGTAGGTGAGTTATGATAGAGATAGTAATAGTTGGTATAATTATTGTATTTATTGTTTTATATCGTTCTAGTAATGGGGAAAATGTATATAAGTTTTTAGTTGATCAAACGGCAGATACTTATAATAAGCTTGCTCCTTATTCTTTCAAGATGATGAGGGACAAGGTTAAGGAACTGGGTCTTGAATATAGTGTCAAGCAATATACTATTCAGATTATTATATTTGCGGGATTCGCTGGCTTAGTTGGATACTTTTATTTCTATGATTTAGTTGTTGTAGTTGTATATGCTTGTATAGCTGTAGCGGTTATTCCTTATCTTACTTATTTGAGGTGTAAAAGGCAATATAGTGAGTTTATATTTGAACAAGTACAGGTATATACTACGAATACGATAATGGAGTTTGCAACGACAAAGGCTTTTGTTAAGGCTCTAGAGGGAGTTGTTGAGTCTGGGGTATTAGAGGATCCGGTTTTATCTGATGTTAAGACAATGATTGCTTTATCTTATGAGAATGGTGATATAGAGGATTCTATTAAATATATGGATTCTAAGTATCCTTTCTATATGGTTAAGAATATGCATCAACTTTTCTTACAGGTTACTAAAGAGGGTGCTAAGGATACGGAAGAGACTTTTAATAATATGCTTAATGATATTGACCTTCTTGTTGATGGTGTTTATAGGGATAGAAGTGATAGGAAGTTATTCCACAGACAGTTTGTTATATTTGGTCTTGTTCTTTATGCTATTATAGTACTGGTACAGTTACTTCTTGGAGTGGATTCTTATATTAAGCTTTTGGATAGTCTTATTGTTACGATAATGGTACACGGAGTTGTATTTATTAATAGTTACTTTCTTCTTAAGGGAGAAAAATATTATAACGAGAATGTGGGTGCGGAATAATGTATATAGAAATTCTTATTGTTATTATTGTAATTGGCTTTATTTTGGTGTATAATAATGTTATAAGTACTAATAGATTCTTTGATGAGAATTCAAAAGTATTTCTAGCTATTAAAGAGAAGGATTATGATTTCTTACTTAGGGCTAAGTATGGTGAGAAGGTTTATGATCCTAATGAAGTATTTATGAGAAGAATTAGGAAGGCTATAATGGTTACGTTCTTATTTCTATTTATATTTATTTCTAAGATTAGTGCTTTATATATTCTTATTTCTTTAGCTATTGGAGTTCTTGTATTTAAGCTTCCTTATATTGATTTAAAGAAGTATTATAAACAACATTTGAATGTTATTGACTCTTTACTTCCTTATTATTTGAAGAGTTTAGAGGTACTTGTTCAGCATTATACAGTGCCTGTTGCTCTTGCTAAGAGTATAGAGGATGCTCCAGCAGTGTTTAAGCCTGGTCTTAAGGAGTTAGTAGCTAAGATTGAGGCTGGAGACTCTAGTGTGGATCCTTATATGGATTTTGCAAAGGAGTATCCGGTTAGGGATTCTATGAGAATGATGAGGCTTTTGTATAGGCTTGGGTTAGGTGAACAAGAGATGAAACACGAGCAAATGGTATCGTTTTCGAAGTCTGTTTCTTCACTTCAACTTAAAGCAAGAGAGCAAAAGTATAAGGCAAGATTAGATTCTATGGAAAATCAAACTATGAAGATGTTAGTATGTACAGGCGGAAGTGCTTTGTTAATATTACTTATTGCGGCATTTCAGATGCTTGGTTCATCATAATATAGACGTATTAGAAAGAAAAAATGAATTATTATATTTAAAGGAGGTGAAAGGATGAAAGAAGCAACAGGTGAAGTAAGTATGACTATTGTTACGTTGGTTGCTATTGCTGTTATTGGAGCGATACTAGCATCACAATGGGATACTATTAAAAATTATGTTACAGACTTATGGGGAGCTGGTCAGTCATCTACTGCTGGAAATGGCTATGATAATGTTATTAAGAAGAAAGATACTCCATAATATACAATTTAGAAAAGAGGTGTTTTAAATGAGGGAAAGCTTTGGTGGGTTATTTATGATGGTTTTACTACTTATTATTCTAACTGTGGTTGTTGCTTTTGCAGCAATTGGGCTTTCCATAGGTAAAACATTTCGAGTGAAAAATCAGATTATTGCTTATATTGAAGAATATGAGGGTTGTAAAATATCAACTGGTAATAATTCAGGAAAAGCAGGAGTTTGTGATGGTGATAAAGCAGCAACGAAGATTAATGAATATCTTGCTAATTCTGGTTATAACAATGGTTATAATGTTGTTATGTTGGATTCTAATGAGGGAAAGGGTTATTATTACGAAGTTACAGTATATGCAACTTGGTACCTTCCCTTTGTAAGTTCCAATAATAAAAGTGTATTTGCTTCTTCTGCCGGTAATGGTACGGGAGGAAGTTGGAGTATAAGAGGAAAAACAGATCTTATTATGAGAGGTGTTAATTAATGAAGGATTCTTTTGGTTCAGCATATATGATATATGTATTTATATTTTTTGTTATTATATTTGTTATTTTTATTTCTTTAATACTTAAATATGCTCAAGCATTTAAGGTTAAGGATCAGATAATTAGTATAATAGAGGAGTATGAGGGGTATGATTATAGGGTTATTGATGATATTCAAAATTATATAGAATCTACTTCTTATAGAACTGAAATTGATAATAAAACTTATAATAAGATAGATGGAGATTGTAATACAGAATATAGATATTGTATTGCTAAGCATTCTACTGGTGATGTAACATATTATACAGTATACACTTTTGTTAGTTGGAATTTTCCATTCTTTAACCTTAGTGGAGTTTGGAATATACAAGGGGAAACTAGACCTGTTATATCTAATGTAGTGCAAGATTATAGTTAAGGAGGAGAGATTATGAATGTAATAGTTGCTAATAAGAATAAGGATTTATTTAGTAATTTGGATGTTGATGTTATTAGAAGTGAATATGGTGAATTTACGGTAGAAGAACTTATACAGATGTTTTCTAATTTCTTCTTTAATAGAATGTTTTTGGATATTACTGCTATTGAGGGATATGAGAATTTGGGTAATATCCAAAAATTGTCTATGAATATGGATATGAGTAAGGTTATTTTTTATTTAGATGATTTTGAGTCTACTAATAATCCTAATTATATATCTAATTTGATTAGTATGGGGATATATAATTTTACTCGTAATTTAGAGGGGCTTATGTATTTATATAATCATCCTAATAGTTATAAGGATGTTGCTCATCTTCATATACTTGGTGGGAGTATGAATCTTAGTAATAATAATAATAATAATAATAGGGTTAATACTAATAAGAGTATGGATAATATTATGAGAGGTGGTGCTAAAATTGTTGGGTTTAAGAACCTTACTTTACACGCTGGAGCTACATCTCTTGTATATATGATAAAGAAGTATTTATCTACTTATAAGAATGTTGTAGCAATAGAAGTTGATAAGAAGGATTTTACTTATTTTAGGGATAGGGAACTTGTTTCTATTAGTGATAGTGATGTTAGTAATGTTATTGATAAGTATAGGAATGTTGATGTAATACTTATTGATTTAAATAATTCTCGTAATACTCATTTATGTGATGATGTTATATATTTAGTGGAGCCTTCTACTATTAGACTTAATAGGCTTATGCTTATTAATAAGAATGTTTTTAATGATTTAAGGAATCATAAGATAGTACTTAATAAGAGTTTACTTGATAGTAATGATATTAGTGATTTTGAGAGGGAAGCTGGTATTAAGTTATTTGCTAATATTCCTCCTATTAATGATAAGGGTGATGATTTTAGTGCTTTGTCTATGATGCTTAATAAGTTAGAAATTGATTAGTTTACACTTTATATTATTGATGTAAATAGACAGTGTAAAGGTGTAAAATGATTATACACATAGTGTAAAGTGTGTAAATAAAAAATTGCCCTGTATATAATAGCAGTTTTTGAAAAACTGTAATAGATAATGTGCAGAAATTGAAAAACTGTATACTTAGTACCGAAAGTATAAGATTGATATTTCTATTAACTTAGAAGATATATATGCTTCTTTTTTTCTTTTTTAGTTCGCAATAGCGTACTCTTATAAAAAAGGAATGTGAATATTTTGTGATTTATAGTCGGAACTACTTGCATAAGGGGGAAAAATGTTGTAAAATGTTAGTAAGGAGGAGTTTATGAAAAAGACAGATTATATTTTAATAGGCGTTGTAGCTTTAATTATTATCCTTAGTATTTTTGTTGTTAAGGGTACAAATAAAGAAGAAAAAACTAATGTAGAGAAGGTAACCTTAGTTGGTGATGCCGGACTTGTTAAAGTTGGTTATAGTGACTATGATACATCTATTAAGAATGGTGAAGGGCAACTTATTATCATAGAAAGAACAGGATGTACATATTGTGAGAAGTTTATGCCTATTGCTGAGGAAGTTGCAACAGAGAAGAATATTCCTATTAGATATATTGATATTGCAGAAATTAGTGAAGATGAACTTAATAGTTTAACTACTTCAAACAATTACTTTAAGAAGAATACTGAATGGGGAACTCCAACTACTTTACTTATGAATGGTAGTGATGTTATTGATAGTATAAGTGGTTATGTTGAGAAAGATAAATTAAATGAGTTTATTGATAAAAATGTTAATTTAGGTTAGGATGTGAAAAATGAGTGATACTTATAAGTTAGCTAAAAGGTTTAAGAGGAAATATCCTTTAACGGTGGCGTGGAGACTTAGAAGTCATTGTAAAGTAATTGATATGCACCTTAATAAGAGTGAAGGAGAAGAGATTCTATACTTGTTTATGGGACAAAAGAATGAAAATCCTTTTGATTTTGTTAATACTAATGTTATTGTTCTTACTAATAAGAGAATAATGGTAGCTACAAAGAGGATTGTCTTTGGATATTTCTTTATATCTATTACTCCAGAAATGTATAATGATCTTACTATTAAGAAGGGATTATTATGGGGTACTGTAATTATTGATACTATTAAGGAAAATTGTTACTTTACTAATATTGATCCTAAGGCATTACCGGAAATTGAAACTAATATCACGGAAATTATGGCAAGGGTTCAAAAGGAATGTGAAGTTCCTATTAGACGTAATAAGGCTATGGCTAAAAGTATTGAAAGTTAATAAGTGTTTAGGCACTTATTTTTTCTTTTGGAATATCTTATTATTGGGTGATATTTATGTATGAAATTTATGATATTAAGGATGGGGATACGTTAGAGAGTATTGCTTATATGTATGATATTACTGTTCAGGATATTAAGGATATTAATGGTGATGTTAGTAATTTTAGGGCTGGTGGTAATATAATTGTACCGAAAAAGAGGAATGCTTACTTTGATACTTATCCTATAAAGAAGGGAGATTCTCTTTATGCTATTAGTAAAGAGTATGGTCTTAGTCCTAGTTTATTAGCGGGTCTTAATGGTCTTAATCTTAATGATTATATTTATCCTGGGGATAGTATTATGGTTCCTAAGAGTGGTGTTAGTGTATATATTACAGCACAGGGTGATACTGTTGATAGTGTAATAAGGGGTATGAATGCTAATAGGGATGTTTTTCTTAAGGAAAATGATAGGATTTATTTGTACCCTGGGCAATTAATTGTGTATAAGGAAGAAAAATGACTTTTCTTTTCTTTTTTTTTGCGGTATAATAGTGTTATGATAGAGGAGGGATTGTTATATGATTATTAGGAAGCCTTATGCTTTTTTGATTAAGAATTTTAAGAGGATTCATTTACTTATTACATTGGTGCTTGTGTTTCTTATTTTTAGGAGTCATAAGTTATATGCTTTTATTAAGGGTCTTACGCTTGGAACATCTAATAGAAGAAATGGTATTAATTTTATTGATTATGGGTTAATATTTGTGATATTAGTTGTTTTAGTGGCGTTTGGACTTATTTATTATTTAATGAGACATAAGAAGAAACCGAAGTTTATTTATATGGCATCTATAATTGGGTATTTTGCTTTTATAGTAGTTTTGGTACTTGTATTTAATTATTTTGGTGTTATTAAGAGTGAACTTGTAGAACAGAAAACGGCTAGAATTTTTAGAGATTTATTTAGGTTTTTACTGGTTTTTCAGTATATTATTACTATTTTTATGTTGGTAAGGGGACTTGGGTTTGATATTAAGAAGTTTGATTTTAAGAAGGATTTAAGGGAACTGGATATTAGTGATGTTGATTCTGAAGAAGTAGAGGTTAATGTTAATGTTAATACTAATGGTATTGGAAGATTTTTTAGGAAGATTTTCCGAAAACTGGGATATTATTTTCAGGAGAATAGGCTTGTTATTAGTGGTATTATTGTTATTGTTTGTGTTATTATTGGTATATCTATTTATAAGGGTTTTAAGGGTGGTAAGAGTTATGTGGATATGAATACTTATTTTAATTCTTATGCTTTTACTATGAAAGTTAATGATAGTTATATTACTAATTATGATGAGGATGGTAGTAAGCTTGATAATTATTATGTAGTGGTTAGTTTTAATGTTAAGGGGATTACTAATAATAAGAATAGTATAAGTGAGACGGCTCTTAAGCTTAAAGTTGGTAATAATATTTATTATCCTGATAAGGGGGATTGTTCTTATTTTGGTGATTTGGGTGGTTGCTATATGAATAGGACGATTAGTAATTATGATTATAGGGATTATATTTTGGTATATAAAATTGGGGATAGGGATTTGAAAAAGAAGATGACGTTTATTTATGAATATGGTTATAGTGAGAAGGATGTATATTCGTTTAATGTTAGGATTAATCCTAAGAATTTGTATAGTAGCAGGGATGTTATTAGTGCTAAGGTTGGAGATGAGGTTAGTTTTGCTAATACGGCTTTATCTAGTGGTAAGTTTAGGGTTAATAGTTATGAGGGGGGAAAGAGTTTAGAGTATGTGGGTATTGATAGTTCGTGCGCCAAGGCGGGCTGTGAAAAGGAAGTAGTGAAGAGTATTAGCAGTGATAATTTTATTATGAAACTTGATTATACGAGTGATATTAGTAATATTTTTGGTAGTAGATTGTTTCTATATTATACGAGAGTTGGTTATTCTATAGATGGTGCTAATAAGAGTACATTCTTAAAGCGTATTAAGGTTAGTAATACGAAGTATATGTTTTTAGAGGGTCCTAGTGAAATGGAAAATGCTGATAAGATATGGCTTGATTTTAGTATTAGAAATAGTAAAATTAGATATTATTTGAAGTAAAAATGGTAAAAATTTATAATAATTGAGACATTTTATTAACTTTTCACATAAAATGTATTGAAAAAGTTAATAAAATCTGCTATAATACAGATACATTGATGAATTTTGGACTCATAGCCAAGTGGTAAGGCATGGGACTGCAACTCCCTGATCGTTGGTTCAAATCCGACTGGGTCCTCCAATTTATCTTTTGTATTATGGCGAGATAACTCAGTTGGCTAGAGTACACGGTTCATACCCGTGCTGTCGTGGGTTCGAATCCCTCTCTCGCTACCAAATTTGAATTTATTTATTTATATATGTGAAAGAGATTGGTTCAATCTCTTTATTACTAACTAAAAATTTTAATATTTAAAGAAAGGATGGATTTATATGGGTTATGGTTTAAATGATTTAGAGAATGCTCTTGAAAATCAAGACATTGTTAGTGCTAATTTTATAGTTGATGAAATTTGCAAAACAGGAAATAAAGAATTAATAAAAGTAGCAAAAGAAAAGCTTATTTATTTTTATGCTTATGCTGATATGTATAAACAAAAAAAACCTGTGACATCTCATAGGTAATGAAAAAATATAGGATAGTTTGAATCCTATATTTTTCTTTTGGGCTAAAAGTAATATTATATTAGATTACTTTTGCTATCTTGATTCATATTGTTGTTACTGTTTTCGCGTTCATTTTGATTAGTGCTATGGCATTTATCTTTGTTAGAACGGTTACTTTTGTTTTTGTTTGAATCAAAACTATTTTGAGATTTGTTCTTTCCCATTTTCATCACCCACTATTAATATGGTTTATTATTTATTTTTTATGTAAAAAAATTTAAAAAATGGTTTAATTAATTCTTTTTTTTTGGTACAATATATTAGTAAAGTGAAGTGATTATTTATGAACGAAAATTTTAAAATTTTATTAAGTAATATTGGGATAGAAAGTGAAGAATTAGAGGGAGCAGGAATCGATAAGGTTGTTGTTCTTGATAGTAAAGATTGGGAATTTGTTATTAATACAAAATCTAATTTATCCTTAGATATTTTTAATCTTTTAAGAGATAAACTTAATAGTTATTTTACGGGTGTTCAGAATATTAGTGTTAGTATTAATCCCGAAAGTATTGATTATAAAAAGTTTAGGGATTATTTTGATGTTTATTTTAATGAGATTATTTCTTCTAATAGTAGATATGAAATTTTTAGGGATAGAAATTTTAATAGAAGTGGAGACGATATTAGCATTCCTATTTATAATAGGGTAGAATATGGTCTTATGAAAGATATTATTGGAGAGTTAAAACCTAAACTAGATAGAGCTGGGTATGGTAATATTAATATGGGAATGGATATTGAGAAGGATGAAAATGTTAATGAAGAGATAAATAGGGATATGGAAGTGGGCGAGACTAATTATGTGTACAAGGAACCTAAGAGGGATTATAGAGAATACAGAACTCATAAAGGCCCACGTAGTGAAGAAATTACATTAATAAAAGATATTCGTAGTGAAATGGACAACATTAATATTAAGGCCGAGGTGTTCGGGGTGGAATTTTTCGAGTCGAAGAGTGGGTTTAAGATTGTTACGCTCAAAGTGACGGATTATAGCGATAGTATGTATTTGAAGCTTTTCACCAAGGATGATGAGGAGTACGATGCGATTAAGAAGCTTATTAAAGTGGGGAAATGTTTTGTATTTTATGGTCGGGCAGTTATGGATAAATATGCGAATGAGATTGCTTTTAATTCTAGGCTCAAGGATGTTACGGAGTGCGAGGGATTTCCGAAGGATAGCATTGTTGATGATGCCGAGGTTAAGAGGGTTGAACTTCACGCTCATACGATGATGAGCCAGATGGATGGTATTACGAGGGTGGATCTTAATAAGCATACTTGCGAACTTGTATCTAAGTGTATTGAAATGGGTTACAGGGGAGTTGCTATTACTGACCATAATGGTTGTCAGGCTTTCCCAATTGCTTATGGTATTATATCTAGTTATAATAAGAAGATAGAGGATCTGAGTAAGCATTTTAAGGGGCTTTATGGAACGGAGCTTACCTTGGTTGATGATGAGGTTTATATTGTTGTCAGGCCGGATGATAGGGATCTTATGAGTAGCACTTATGTTGTATTTGATACGGAAACAACGGGGTTTAATGCCGCGGGAGCAGACCAAATGATTGAAATTGGTGCGGTTAAGATTAAGGATGGGATGATTATTGATAAGTTTGATGAGCTTATTGATCCGAAGAGACCTATTCCGGAGAAGATTACGGAACTTACTTGTATTACGGACGATATGGTTTGTGGTAAGGATGATGAAGAGACGGTTACGAGGCGGTTTTTGGAGTGGACAGGCGATGCTCCAATGGTGGCTCACAATGCGAAGTTTGATATTTCCTTTCTTGAAAGTGCAATGAGGAAATATGGGTTGGGTGAGTTTACGAATACGGTTATTGATACGTTAGAGTTATCGAGAGTTTTGGATCAGGGTTACAGCAGGCACGGGTTGTCGGCTCTTGTTAAGAGGTACAATGTTCCTTGGGAAGAGGATGCTCACCACAGGGCTGATTATGATGCTGAGGGTACGGCTCTTGTATTTCATAAGATGTTAGAGAAGTTGTCGATGCAGAATTATGAGACTATTAATGATTTGGATAAGCTTATTAGTAAGGACGAGATTTATAAGTTTGGTAGGACATTTCATTTTAATGCTATTGCTCTTAATAAGATTGGGCTTAAGAATTTGTTTAAGATTATATCACTTGCTAATACTACTTATTTGTATAAGACACCGCGTATTCTTAGGAGTAAACTTAATGAACTTCGTGAGGGGCTTATTATTGGTAGTGGTTGTTATGAGAGTGAAGTTTTTAGAGAAGCGAGGAGCAAGAGTGGAGAAGAGCTTAATAATATTATTGGTTTTTATGATTATGTAGAAGTACAGCCAATAGAGGTTTATGATCATCTTTTGCAGACTAGTGATTTTAAGAGTAAAATGGAAATTGAGGAGCATATTAAGAAGATAGTGGAAGCAACTAAGAATGCGGGTAAGATTATGGTAGCTACTGGTGACGTGCATCATTTTTCGAGGGAGGATAAGATATACAGAGAGATTATTGTAAATCAAAAAATCCCCGGAGGGGGAAGACATCCGCTTGCTAAAAGGAGTATTACGAATATTCCATCGCAACATTTTAGGACTACGCAGGAGATGCTGGATGATTTTGCGTTTTTAGGCAAGGACGAGGCGTACGAGATTGTGGTTACGAATACGAACCGAATTTTGGATATGGTGGAAGAGATTGAGGTTATTATTGATACGGGGGGGATTCCGTTTAGTCCGAGGGTTAAGAGTGATGACGGGAAGAGTTATTTGGATTGTCCGCGAGTGGTTACGGATTTGGTATTTTCAAGAGCTAGTGAGTGGTATGGAGAGGATATTCCTCATAATATAGAGGAAAGGATTTCGACGGAGCTTTATGGTAGTATTTTATATAGGGCAGTAGAGAAAATGGTTAAAGAGAATAATGTTGGTAAGAGTGAGGGCGAGATTACGGAGATTATTTTTAGTGAACTTCATAGGTATTTGGTAGCGGGATTTGATAGTGTCAAGGAGGTTGTAAAGGGGTTTGTAAAGAAGCATTGGAGTGAAGAGGACGGAGAACTTACAGAAGTGGCTTTGGATAAAAGGGTTAAGAAGGAGCTTGGTGGTGTTATTGGAGGGGGATTTGATCCGATTTACTTGATTGCTCAGAGGCTTGTTAAGCATTCTAATGATGATGGGTATTTGGTTGGGTCTCGTGGTAGTGTTGGGAGTAGTTTTGTTGCTACTTTGATGGGAATTACGGAGGTTAATCCGCTACCGGCTCATTATAGGTGTTTGAAGTGTAAGCATAGTATTTTTAGGGATGATGATGGTAATGAACTTGGTGCTACTTATAGTAGTGGGTTTGATTTGCCGGATTTGAAGTGTCCTAAATGTGGGGAACTTATGTATAAGGATGGGCAGGATATGCCGTTTGCTACATTTCTTGGGTTTAATGCGGACAAGGTGCCGGATATTGACCTTAACTTTTCGGATTTGAACCAAGCATCGGCTCACGAGTATACGAAAGTGCTTTTTGGGGTTGATAATGTTTATAGGGCTGGTACGATTGGTACGGTGGCTGAAAAAACGGCGTTTGGCTTTGTTCGGGGATATTTTGAGGACAAGGGGATTATGAATAAGAGTATGGCGGAGGTTGAGAGGTTAGCGATGGGATGTACGGGGGTGAAGAGGACGACGGGACAACACCCTGGGGGTATTGTTGTTGTTCCTGATTATATGGATGTTGCTGATTTTACGCCATATCAGTTTCCGGCTGAGGATGCTACGAGTGCTTGGAGGACGACACATTTTGATTATCACGCGATTGATCAGGATTTGTTAAAGCTTGATATTTTGGGACATTCGGATCCGACCCAGCTTAGGCTTATTCAGGAATTGTCGGGAACGGATATTTTAAAGGTACCGCTTGATGATAAGGAAACGATGAGTATTTTTACGTCTACTAAGGCTCTTGGTGTGACTAATGAAGAGATTATGTGTGAGACGGGAACGCTTGGTATTCCGGAGTTTGGAACACCGTTTACGATTAGTTTGGTTTATGATACTAAGCCGACGACGTTTGCGGAACTTATTAAGATTTCAGGGCTTTCGCACGGTACTGATGTTTGGCTTGGTAATGCACAGGATTTGATTAAAAATAATGTGGTTCCGTTTAAGGAAGTTATTGGGTGTCGTGATGATATAATGGTTTATCTTATGTATCACGGGGTGGAACCTATCAAGGCTTTCAAGATTATGGAGTTTGTTCGTAAGGGAAAGGCTAGTAAGGATCCGGATACGTGGGCTAAGCATAAGGAAACGATGGAGAAGGCGGACATTCCGGAGTGGTTTATTAATAGTTGTTTTAAGATTAAGTATATGTTCCCGAAGGCTCACGCAGCTGCTTACGTTATTAGTGCTTTTAGGATTGCTTGGTACAAAGTGCATATGCCGGTATATTTTTATGCTAGTTGGTATAGTACGAAAGCGACGGATTTTGATATTGATGCTATGATTGGGGGGTATGATGCGATTAGGGATGTTCTTAGTGATATTGAGAGTAAGGGATATGATGCTACTAACAAGGAAAATGGTGCTAAGGAATGTTTAAAGGTTGCTTTGGAGATGGCAGCGAGGGGGATTAGGATTAAGCCTTATAATTTGTATGAGTGTAAGGCTATGGTGTTTGATGTTGAAGATGATAAGACTATTATTCCTCCGTTTAGGGCAATTGATGGTCTTGGGGATGTTGTTGCTAATAATATTGAGACGGAAGCTAAGAGGGCACCTTTTATTAGTATTGAGGATTTTCAAAAGAGATGCAAGGTTTCTACTACTTTGATTGATAAGATGAGAAGTATGGGAATATTTGAGGGAATGAGTGAAACTAGCCAGCTTTCTTTGTTCTAGGGTTTGTGATTTTTAATGGGTCCGATAGGGCAGGAAATTTTACAGTTTTTGAGAAATTGTTAGGTGTATTGTGCAGTTTTTGAAAAATGGGAATATTTATGGTGCAGAAATGGGAAAACTGTAAAATTGTTGAAGAGGGAATGGGTAATTTTATCCATTTCTTTTTGTGTTTTAGTAATGTTTATATGTAACGGGCTTTCATATAATATTTTGAAAGGAGGCATTAGTATGTATGGATATGGATATCCTTATGGGGGATATGGATATGGTGCAGGTAGTGGTTTTTGGATAATTATTGTAGTTCTTATTATATTCTTTGTTTTGTTCTGGGGTACTGGTAACAATAATGGTGGATGCTGTCCTCATAATTCTTGTAATGGATGTTGCCCTAAATAGTTTTGTTTTGTGATGACGAGAAAAGATATGTGAATTTGGAAAAATTTATATAGAAAAGACCCTATTCTTGTTTATGGAATAGGGGTTATTTTTAGTTTAATAAACTGGCAAAGGTATTTATATTGTAGTCTCTCATTACGTATATTCTTTTTAGGTTGTATGTATTTAGGTAGTTTGGATTTTCCATTCCGCTATCTGTACTTAGTCCGTATTTGTAGTATTTACTAACTATATTTAGTACACGACTATCATAACTTCCTACGGGATAGGCTATTACATTTATGGGACTTCCTAATAGGTTTTCTAGGTCTTGTTTGCTTTGACTTACTTCGTATTCAATGTCTTCATTTGATAGGGTTGCTAATTGTCTATGGGTTACAGTATGAGAACCTATTTCGAAGTTAGGGGAGTTATGGATTTCTTTTATCATATTGTTATCCATATAAACATCTCCACCAATCCAGCCACTAATTATGTAGGAATTTCCTTTTAAATTATATTTTTGGAGTATTGGCCAAGCATTGGTATAGATATCTTTGTATCCGTCGTCAAAGGTTATTATTACTGGTTTTTCGTAGTTATTTGCTGATGCTATTTCACTAGCAAATAGGGTAGTGTAGCCATTATCTTTTAGGTATTTCATTTGTTTTTCAAATTCTGCTACTTTTACAAATAGGCTGGTTATGCCCCAAGGGTTGTCTAATACTCCGTGGTAACATAGTATTGGAACGAGGCCTTTTGTTCCGCTATATACAGGTGTTTTTATAACTTCAATTTGTGTTTTTAGATTTAGGTTGTATTTAGTACTGAAATTATCTAGTATATTTTTAGTGTCATTGTTTTTTGCTATGTATATATTATCTGATAGGGTGTATTCTTCTTTTTTTTCTTTTAGGTTGGTTATGTCATTTAATATGTCGTTTAAATTATTTATGTAGTCTGTTCGTTTTTGGTTTTCCGTTTCAATATTTTTTATAGTATTATTTTGATTATATATTTCTAGTGCGGTTTTTTTGTCTAGATTTTTGGGAATTAGATTTATGAATTCTTCTTCATTTATAGGAACTATGTTGGTATATTTATCTATTTCCACGGCTATATTTTGAGATATATTTTCTATATCATCTTTGAAATTTTTATCTTTTAGTAGATTTATTTTAAATGTTTCAATATTTATTTTATTATTATCTTCTTGATATGTTATTATGTTGTTTAGGTATTCTAAGTCTTTTTCCTCAGTATTGTTGTTTGTAATTTGGTTTGTTCTGAAAAAGTTGTATCTTTCCTTAGTGTTATTTATTGTGATTTGCTTCTGTTTTTCTTCTTCTTTTCTTTGATGAGTTTGATATAAGTACAGTGATGTTAGAACTACGAGTAAAGTTACGATGATGATACCCCCGATTATTAAAAGTTTTTTCTTCATTTTTATTCTTCCTCTTCTTATTATCTTAATGTTATAATATCATAATTTGATATATTTTGCAAATAGAAAAAAATCATAATAATTGTATATAAAAACTATTATTATGATTTAAATAAGAATTATATAATTGATTTTCTATTATAGTCTGTTATATCACTGCCTAATTTTTCGTAGAGTTCTTTTACGGTTAATTTCTTTGTTTGGATTTGTTCTAGTTCATCGTTAGTTATTCCGACAAATTCTATAAACTCTACTTTTCCGTTTGGAGTATCTATTTGGCCAAATTGCTTGTCGGGAATGGTTATTAGGGAATTTATTAGTGATTTTTTACTACAATCTATTCCGTCTGTTTTTCCTGTGTACATATATTCATAAGGTAGGAATATTTCTCCTTGTTTGAATGTTGCACGGGCTAGGGTTTGTAGTAAAACACATATATTTTCTAGTTCTTCTGTTTCGTCTTCGTAGTTGTCTTTTTTTAATTTTAGGGTAAATTCCATTCCATAACCGCTTAATTCTTTATTTTTTGATACTTTTTCATATAGTTCTGATAATCCATAGGTTACAAAGTGCCAATAATCTCCTCCATCATAGATGCTTATTCCGTCTAATGGATCATTTCCGCCAAGGGCCCAACTTATTATGGTTCCGTAGTGTTTGGGTTTTAATTGGTTTGGATATATTTCGTGGCATCTTTTTTCTATGGCATCCCAACCTGATGTGTTCTCTTTCATAAATCCTCCTTAAAAGTGTACCTAATTTGTACCTAAACGTATTTTTTATTTTGAAAACCCCCGTAAAATGGGGCTTTATTTTCTCGATGGTGGAGCCGAGGGGAATAAAATTACAATCTTTTAAAATCCCTAAAACCTTTAAAAACGGTGGTTTATCTTTTACAATAATTGCTCCATCTGTATACTATTATACACCATTTTTGATTATTTGTACCTAATTTGTACCTAAAATTTATCATTTTTCTATTAGTTTTATTATGTTGTTTAATTTTGATTTATATAAGTGTGCGTACCTATTTAGTGTCATACTCACATCTGCGTGACCTAGATACTTTGCAACTAGTACTGGATCCGCATTTTTTGATATTAATAAGCTAGCACAACTATGTCTAAAATCGTGTATTCTAATCTGTTTTACCCCTGCTTTTTTACAATATGCGTTTTTATGTTTTTGGATTGTTGTTTCAGGAGTAGGGTATATTCCTCCAAAAACGAACCAATCATTATTAAACCCGTCTAGGGTATTATATGTATTATATAATGTAGCAAGTTCGTTTTTGACTTTTTCTGTTATTGGTATAATCCTGTAACTTGATTTTGTTTTTGGAGGAAATAGAGTATATTTTTCTCCTTTTAACTTAGTTGTTAATGTTTTGTTTATATAAATTGTTTTATTATCAAGGTCTATATCATTCCAAGTAAGTGCCATTAATTCTCCTTGACGTAAACCACAGTAAAATAATACTGTAAACAATGTTCTCCATAATTGTTCATCAATAACCTCTAAAAATTTGTTGAATTCTTCCAATGTAAAGAATAGCATTTCTTTTTTCTTTTCGTTTTTGTCAACAAACTTTCCCTCAATTGCAATTACATTTGTAGTTACATTATAGT
Source organism: uncultured Bacilli bacterium (assembly GCA_934101865.1). GTDB lineage: Bacteria > Bacillota_I > Bacilli_A > RF39 > UBA660 > UMGS2068. Next base: position 27,628 of record CAKOSA010000004.1, read on the forward strand.
GCGTTTCGGCATATCTAACTATTTCACACAGTAATTTATATATTTTATTTTTGTAAGAACAACATAGGTCCTTATTATTCATTTCTGTTTTCCATTTTTTAAATTGTTTTAGAGTTAATTTATTTATCTGTATTTTTCCAAGAGTATTTTCAATATGTTTGTAATAATTATTTATCTTTTTTAATGTAGTTATCCTTAATTCTTCTTCTTTTTTTAGATATAGTTCTTTATACGCATAATTAAAGGTAATCTTTTGATTACAGACATTTTCTCCAATTGACAGTAGGAAACGTGCCTCTTCCTTAGTTGCTTCTTCCTTTGTTAAATACTTCTTACTTTTCTTTTGTTTTTTGTTTCCTTCTAGGTCACTATAACAACATTTAAAGTACCATATCTTATTTGTTTTGGTTTTTTCTGCTTTTGATTTGTAAACTGGCATAAAAATCACATTTCCTTTCCATTATTATTGCGTAATGATGATTTCTATGCTATAATTATATTGCATAGAAAAATTCATCGTGCTTGATTTATTTTTTTGTGTATTTGGTTCAACCTATTGCAGTAGGTTGGGCTTTTTATGTATTTTTTTTTATTTTTTTCATATACTATAATTGACAAATGATATATTTTATGATATTATTTAGTCAGTGAGTGAGTAGTTCGCTGAATTGCTGAAGGGTATATTAATATATACCAGCAGGCTTGCCCTGTGGGTTCCTTCAGGCAGGGGAAAGCTCACTTTTTTTGTTTTGTAATAAAATTTATTAAGTTGTGCAATTCTTTTGCTTTACTCTTGTCAGGAACAAGTTTTAATCCATAACTCAAATAATTGTTATATCTACGATATATTTTATTTTTTTTGATAAATACATAATTAAAATGAGTATTATCGTTATATTTTAATGCTTGAAATAATGCACTACAACAACAATCTGCTAATTGTAATAATCTTTTTCTTTCGTTTTGCATAATTTTAATTGACTTTATTCTGTTTACTTCTATATTGAATTTTTTATGATTGTTACTATTTAAGTAATCGCTTAGTTTTTTTTTCGATAAATTTCCTCTCGAACTAATATTTATGTTTGCAATTCCGTTCTTTTCATTCATATACCAGCATATTCTTTCATAAAGATATCCACTGAAAAAGTTATATATGTTATTTGAAGGTATAAACTTTATGCTTTTTGTATCTACTATTACATTGATAATTATTATATCTGAACTACGCACTATTTTCATTATCGTTTCTTTATTTGAAAAACCTTTTAATAATTTCCAATGTAATTGACTTTTTTTATTCATTCCTAAGTTTTCTTTTATAATATCAACTTTTTTTGCTATCTCCAAGTCATTTTCTTTATCTACTATAAGAGCAGTTAATATAAAGTATTTTGAACCTTTATTTATTCCTTCATCCCCAGCTTCATCAATGTAAACATTGTATTCTTTGTTTTTTAATGCAGTATTCATTCTTTTTTCCCTTCCTTTTTTATTTGAATAAGTCAAAAATACTGAAAGTAGTTTTTTTGTATACTTTGTTGTATAGTGATTTTTTTGGATTAGTAATTAATCCCACTCCCTTTTTTCCATAAAAAGGATTAATACTTTTTTTGATACTTCTTTTTAGTTTTCCCGTAGTCCTCGCTTTTATGGATTTCATTGGGCTAGGTGTTCTCATTCCTATTTTCATCTTAGCCTCCATACACAATAGTGCTTGTCTGCACTTAATTCAATTATAAAGCATATTTTCTCATTGTCAACTTTTTTTGTAAAATAGAGTAGGGGTGGAAAGTTGAAGAATTTAAAAAAGTTCTATAAATATCTTAAAAAACATAACTATTATAGCAGTTTTATAAAGTTATTAATAGAACGTAGTAAAAGCACCAAATAAGGTGCTTCAATTATTATACTTGATGTAATATTATAGAAGTATATTAAAGCAAAAAAATAGTTAGACAATATTACTAACTATTTTTTTGCTGATACTATTTTTACCTGACTTCTTCCTTTTACTACATTATCGCTCCATTTGAAAGGAGTAACATTGTTTAAGGCTTCTTTCATATTTATTGTTGGTCGAGGCTGTGTAAAGAATCCTTTAGGAAATTTAGGGCATTCTTTCTTTTGCATATAAACACCTCTCCTTATATAATTATACACCAATTTCAACAAAAAATGTATAAATGATTGTTGTATATAATATCATTTTATCATAATTTTGTCAACTTATTTGGAAACATTTAATTAGTTTTCTATTTTATTAAGATTTTCTGTGATATTTTTTAATAATCCTTTGTCATTAAGAGCAAGTATTAATTGTACTAGTTCATCTAGAAGTTCTGCCTCCATATGGGCTATAATTTTGTATTCTATTAACTTTTTATTAAAGTAATACAATTGGTCTGCTTTTATGTAACCTTCTTTTGAATTAATTTTATCACCTGAAATATATTCTTCCTTAATGGGTAAGTTTTCTTCATATTTTAATTTTTTATTTTTATGTTCTTCATTATGAAAACTACACATCATATTTGAAACGAAGTCATATTTTAGCCCCTCAACATAATCCTCTTCATCATTAATAACTACAAATGAGTGTTTAGGTACGGAAATACCTTCTTCATTTTTAAATTCTTTTACTACTATAATATCTCCTAATTTACACATATTTATCTCACTTCCTTTACTACTTTTTATATATTAAAAAAACTGTACTAGCATATTCTTAACCAAATTATGCTTTATTTGTTATCTTTCAAGAATTCCTTATTAGCGTTAACGAACTGGAACAGCTTGTCCAGTTCTTTTTCCGTTAAGTCCTCATCTTTGCTCATAAAGCCGTTTTTAATTAGGAGTGATTTAAGTGCTTCAATTTCTTTTAGTTCTTCATTATTTTTGTATGAAACATTTCCCAAAAGATAGTCGGTTGTAACATTAAAGTAGTTAGCAATTTTTGTGGTTGTTTTTAAATCTGGCTCTGTTTCGCCACGGCACCATCTACTGACAGCCTGAGTAGTATATCCAATGTGCTTGGCTAAGTCAGTTTGATAAATTCTATTTGCTTTTAGTAGTTCATTTAATCTATCTTTAAACATAATCAAACTCCTTTCTTATATTAACATTATACAACATTTAGTTTTGAAAATAAATAAAAAATGAAAAAAATAAACAAAAATGCAAAAAAACTGTTGACATTTTAAACAAAATGTTGTACAATCAAATTGTAATCAAAATTGATTACAGAAAAGTTGTATAAAAAAAGATATCAAGCCCCAGTCGGCAAACTTGTACTTGATATCAAAGAAAGAATTATAAGAATAATTTTTCAATTATCTTATATAACAAACATTCCATAAACAAAATAACCAACAAGTAACCACAACTAATGGCCTTTTGTAATTATAGATGTCTTTCTTACCTTTTGCAAGGTAATTAAATTATACAACAAATAGTTATTAAAGTCAATTGGAGGTGAGTAAAAAATGGAAAAAAGAGACTGGTTAACAAAAATGCGACAAGAAAGAAAGTTAGACCAAAAATCAATGGCTGAATTAATTGGAACATCGCAACAGTTTTACAGTTATGTAGAAAGTGGTAAAAGAAGACCAAGCCCAGAAATTGCAATCAAAATAGCAAAGGTTTTGAATTTCGACTGGACAATATTTTATAAACCAGTTAAAAAAATTAAAATACAATAAAAAAAGCCACTGCAATGGCAAATCAAGCACGAAAGGAAGAATAATGGAGAAGACTTTAAAAAGGAAAAAAGGCCTGTTTATGATTATATAGAGCAGGAAAAAGTATTGAATAAGCCTTGGTTATGTACAGAGGATTTAAAAATAATATTACCACTTGGTGAAAGTGCGGTTAATGGATTTAGAAAATCTGTATGTGATGAGATGGACAAAAACAATGAGTTTTATTTCAAAACACGACCAATACTTATACCTACTAGAAAAGTAGTAGAAAAATTAAATATAGATGTTGCTCTTATTAGAAGAGAAGCTAGAAAGATGAGAAAGAGGTAATAGAAATGAAAATAAGAATAAAGTGGAATAATGTGATATTAGCAATGTTATTTGTGGCATCTATGACTATTATAATCGGACAATTTTGTTATATATTCATTTACCCAATATTTAGTGGTCACGTAATTGGTCTTACTTGGCTAGGGATATCATTACTAACAGTAGTTAGTTATGTAGCATATACATCTTATGAGGCATTAAAAGAGAGTGCCAGCTATAAACCAAAGCACTCAAATAACTAAATACTTGTCAAGTATACTACAAAAAGAGTGTTTTGTCAAATAAAGGAGGAATAGAAATGGAAGAAAATAGAATAGATGAAAACAGTATAACAATAAGTGCATCCAATGAAGAAATTAAAATGGATGATTTAGTACAATTAGCAATTAATTATTTATATGATAGATTTAAAAATATAAATTATATATCAGCTCAGGATGTTGAATTGTTTAAATTACTTTATAGGTATTAAAAAAGACTAGATATTGCGAGTATCTAATCTTATAGAATTAAACACCTTGAATAGAGTTATTGCCCTTATCTATTGTTTCAGTTGCTATTTGCTTTTTGTCTAGTTCATCAATCTTGTTATAGATTTTTTCAAATGCTTCTGGTATTGCATTTAATCTATCGTAAGTATCTTTTGTTGAATTAGATACAACTGCAATGATAATATCGGCAGTAATTCTAAGCTTATCGTTATTACTAGTCAATTTACACACCTCACTTTCTAAATTAATTATAAGTTAGAAAATAAAAAAAGTAAATAAAAAAAGAAAGGGGACAAAATGGATGATGGATTCATAAAGATACACCGACGGATGCTTAAATGGGAATGGTACAAAGACACAAATACTAAGGTACTGTTTCTACATTGTTTGTTAAAGGCGAATTGGAAAGATGGGAGATTTCAAGGAATAGAAGTTCCAAGAGGAAGTTTTGTTACAAGCTTATCTACATTAAGCGAAGAACTGTCTAGTAAAGAACAGACTTTTACAGTTCAGAACGTTAGGACATCACTAAAACACTTAACTCTAACAGGGGAGCTAACAAGCAAAAATTATTCAAAATACCGCATAATTACGGTGAATAAGTACAATGAATATCAAGTTGCTAACATAGTACCTAACAATCAGCTAACAAACAGCCAACAAGCAACTAACAAGCACCTAACAACAATAGAAGAAAAGAAAGAAATATATAATACCTACAACACCATATACGCGTACACGGAAAAACAATTTGGAAGAGTTCTATCAGCAACAGAAAAAGAAGAGATAACCAAATGGCCTGATACAGAACTTACGATGTATGCAATTAAACAAGCAATGCTCTATGGAAAGAGTAATGTTAAATACGTTTCAAAAATAATCGAAGCCTACGGGAGAGAGAACATACAGACTGTTCAACAAGCCCAGCGAAGGGAAAGAGAGTATGCGGAGGCTAAGAAGAGAAAACAAGAAATGAAAAGAAACAATGGGTATCAGAAGAATACCAAAACAATTGAACCAGAACCTGAATGGTTAAACCAAAAAATCGAAAAACAAGAACTTACACCAGAAGAAAGAGAAGAACTGGACGAGTTACTGAAAGAGTACAAGTAGCTGAAAGAAAAAAGAAAGGAAGAAAAAAAGAATGAAGAATGAAATAGCGGTAGTAGAGCAACTACCAAAAATAATTGACAAAATGGAAATAATAGGTGCAGACCTAGAAAAAAGACTTGAAGAGTTAAAACTAGATGACCTCATTTGCACAGAGGAAACTAGAAAGGGAATAACAGACTTTAGGACAAGTCTAAAAAAAGAGCAAACAGAATTTGAAAATCAAAGAAAAAATATCAAAAACGAAATAATGGCACCTTACGAAGAGTTTAACAAAATTTACGACGCAAATATCAAGAGCAAGTATGCAAATGCAATAGCAATTTTAACTGAAAAGATAACGGTGGTTGAAAACACTATTAGGGAAAATACAAAAACCAAAATGATAGAGTTCTTTGAGGAAAAAAGAAATGCTAGCAATATCAAATCCGAGTGGCTAAGTTTTGACGAGTTAAACATTAAAATTGGTATCAATCAACTTACGTCAAAAGGAGAACTAGTTAAGAAAGTCAAAGACGAAATAAATGACGCAGTGGATACAATTAAAACTTGCATAGACACAATAAATTCAATGCAGAACAAAGAAGAAATACTTGCGGAGTACTTAAAGCATAAAAACTTACAAATGGCTATCAAAGAGGTAAATGATAGGCACGAGATACTTAGCCAAGTGCAAAGAGACTACGAGGCAGTAGAAGAAATACAAGTTCAAGAGGAGCAAGCAATTGAAAAAGTAAACGAAGTTTTAGAAGCACCAATTGAGGGACAAATGAGCATTGATGACTTCGAGGAAGAAGTAGTACAAGAACCAGTAAAAGGATTATTTATTGCTAGATTTGAAGCATTAGCAGAAACAGAGGAAGCTTTGATAGATTTAGTTAATTTTATGAGGGAAAGAGGTATAAAGTATGAATCAATTGAATAATAAACCAAAATTTAGCTTAGCAATTCAAAGCGACGCATACAAAAGACTAATTAATAATACGCTTGGAGACCCTAAGAGGTCTGCTAAGTTCATAGCAGGTATTACTAGTGCGGTAGCAACTAATCAGGCTTTACAAGAGTGTGACGCAGGAAGTATATTGAGTGGAGCATTGCTTGGCGAGGCACTTAATTTAAGTCCAAGCCCTCAATTAGGACAATACTACTTAGTACCATTTAAAGGTAAAGCACAGTTTCAATTAGGCTATAAGGGATACATACAATTGGCTATTAGGAGCGGTCAATATAAGAAATTAAACGTACTAGCAATCAAAGAGGGCGAACTAATTAGTTACGATGCCTTAAACGAAGAAATAGATGTCAGACTAATCGATGATGAAGAAGAAAGAGAAAATGCAAATACAATCGGTTATTATGCAATGTTTGAATACACAAACGGATTTAGAAAAACTCTTTATTGGTCAAAAAACAAGATGAAAAAGCACGCGACACAATATTCTCAATCATATATTAGAGATGTAAAAGATGGTACAAGATATTCCTTTTGGAGCAAAGATTTTGACGGAATGGCCTTTAAAACAATGCTTAGACAACTTATCAGTAAGTGGGGAATTATGAGTGTTGAAATGCAAGAGGCATTATCAAAAGATATGGCTGTAATTAGAGAAGATGGTAGTTATGACTACGTAGATAATACCCCAGTAACAGAACCAAAACAAGTGGTAGAACATCCAACAGAAGAACCAAAACAAGAACAACCACCAGTACAAACAACTACTACTAATATAGAGCCTAAAAAGGTAAATATCAATGAATTATAGCATTATAAATAGTGGCTCTGACGGTAATGGAATGGTCGTAGAAGATACTATCTTAATTGATTGCGGTGTATCATTTAAGAATTTAGACAGCTATTACAAAAAGATTAAGTTAGTTCTTCTAACTCATATTCACGGAGACCACTTCAATAAATCTACAATAAAAAGACTTGCCTACGAAAGACCAACTCTAAGATTTGGATGTTGTAAGTGGCTTGTTAAAGATTTAGTAGATTGTGGAGTTAATAAGAGAAACATTGATGTCTACGAAACAGGCAAAATTTACTCATACAGAGATTTTATAGTATTACCCATCGAATTATACCACGATGTACCACAATGCGGTTACAAGATAAAAATAAATAGGAAAAAAATGATATATGCTACTGATACGAATAGAATAGACCATATCGTTGCTACGAATTACGATTATTACTTCATAGAGGGAAACTATGAAAACGAAGAAGAATTACACGAAAGAGCCATAAATAGTTTCTATGAGAAAAGAGTTAAAGCAACTCATTTAAGCAAAGTCAAGGCAACTGAGTGGTTAATGATAAATATGGGGGATAAATCTAAATACACATTTATGCACGAGCATAAAGAAAAATAGAAAGGAAGAACGTTTATGAATATAGATACAAGTGAGTATTACGGAGGTACTTATCCGGATCCTCCCGAATATGAGGAAGATGATAATACTTACGACGAATGGGATTTGGCTGATGATTTATATGAAATGGAAAGGATAGGAGAATAATGGATTTTAAAGTTGGAGACAAAATCAAAGGATTAAGGGATAATGGTTATGGAGTTACAAATGAAAATATGTTGGTAGGAGCAGTAACAGACGTTTTTGATAATGAAATGAGGATTAAAGTATTAAACCATACCAATAAGGCTTATGAAAATAAACATTATCATGCAGATAACTCTAAGGAATATTTTGCATTAGTAAATGAAGCAAAAACTTTCTTTAAAAGATTACCAAGTGATTTTACTGGTACTCTTGAAATAGAAAATGGTTATATTGTCGAACATAAAGAAATATTGGACAAAGTCGAAAAAGAATACCTAGAAAATTTTCTAAGACCATTTAAAGAAGATGTAAAAGAAATAACAAAAATAAAAAAGGCATTTAGTTTTCAAAATGAAATGTTACATATTGGTCTAAAAGACATTGGAGCCTATGACATAATACTACCTGAATTTAAAAAAGGAACTATGTATAAGGGTATGGAATTATACGAAGCTTATACTTTACAAGACCTAGGCTTATTCAAGGAGGGAACAAATGAATAGAGCAACACTAATCGGTAGAATTACTAAGGATATAGAGTTAAGATACACATCTAATGATGTAGCATTTACATCTATACAGGTAGCTACAAGCAACGGTAAAGACAAAGAAGGTAATGATAGACCAGCAGACTTTGTAAATGTGCGTGTGTGGGGTAAAACGGCTGAGAACTTGGAGAAATACCAAGGTAAAGGTAGCAAGATACTAGTTGAGGGTCCAATAAAGAACGATAGTTACACGGCTGATGATGGAACAGTCAAATACGTTACTTATGTAAGAGCAACGAGAATAATGTTTTTGGATAGTGCAAGTAATAAAAATTCTAAAAATACTGCTGAAATGACTTATACTCATACTTCTACGAGTAATGATTTAAGTCCTGCTGATTTTGAACAAACGGAACAGAAACAATTGGATTTTATGGAAACGTTCGATCCAAACGATATACCTTTCTAACTAGTAAGGGGGTTAAGGTTGTTTAAGAAAGGGAGACAAATGAAATGAAGAATTTAGTTAAGGGGTTTAGAAACACTCGTAATAAGATAAATAAATACTTTGAAAAGAAAGTTAGAAACATTAGGTATGAAACTAGATATAAAAATGCTTTAAAGAAGATAGAGGAATTAGAGCAGGAAATAAGAGAGGTAAAGAAAAAACTTGATAAGGATAAAAATCTTAAAGAAATCGAAAACCTAAGAGGACAAGTTATAAGACTTAAAAACGTTAATTCTAATCTAAGTAGAGACGTTAGAACTTTGGAAGAAAGGTTAAGGGTTGTAAATGAATAACAAAGAGGTTGCATTATTAACAATGCTTGCATTACTTGCTTGTATATTCTTTATCACAAGTGTAATATACATAATATTCGCAAGTGAACTTGTTGGTCAGATACCAACAGACAATGGAAAAATAATTATTGAAAAGGAATAAAAGGGAGGAATTAAAAATGAAAGAATTAATTAAAATTGAAATGAATGATAATCAAGAACCAATCGTTGGGGGAAGAGAGTTGCACGAGGCTTTGGGCATAGAAACTAGGTATAGTGACTGGTTTAAAAGAATGTGTGAGTACGGATTTGTTGAAAATCAAGACTATGTTTTGGTTACTCAAAAAAGAGTAACCAATAATCCAAGAAATCCTTATACAGAAGTAATTAATCACGCAATTAAACTTGATATGGCTAAGGAAATAGCAATGATACAGAGAAATGAAAAAGGCAAGGAAGTTAGACATTATTTTATTCAAGTAGAAAAAGAGTATAACAGTCCAGAAAGGATAATGGCTAGGGCTCTTAGAGTGGCAAACGAAGAATTAAAGAAATTAACAGTTGATGTTAATAAACTACAACTAGAAATAAAAGAGCAAAAACCAAAGGTAATCTTTGCGGATGCCGTTGATACATCACGCACTAGTATCTTAATTGGTGACCTAGCGAAGCTAATTCAACAAAATGGTTACAGCATAGGTCAAAATAGATTATTTGAATGGTTGAGAGATAATAATTACTTAATCAAGAGTGGTGAACGTAGAAATATGCCAACACAAAAATCTATGGAATTAGGATTATTTGAGGTAAAGGAAAGAAGTGTAATTAATCCTAATGGAAGTAATAGGCTTACAAGGACTACTAAGGTAACAGGTAAAGGACAGATATACTTCATTAATAAATTTATTACTGCTTAATGGGGAAAAATTTAAAACTGTATATTGATTATGATTTTCCAAATTGGAATGAATACATCAATTTAGAAAGAAAAAACAAGTACGCCGCTAACCGGTTAAAACAAAAAGAAAAGAAAATAGTTGAGTGTTATGCAGATAATCAAAGGTATGACGGCAAGTATCCTATTGAAATTTTATTTAAGGTGCATTTTAAGAACCGTAGGAGAGATTTGGATAACACGAGAGTAAAGGGTTTATTAGATGGTTTAGTGGCGTGCAAGTTTATTGATAATGACAATCTTAATTGTATACAGAGAATAGTCCTTAAACCTGTCTTTGATAGTAACAAGGGGATTGAGGTAGAGATAAAGGAGATAGAAAATGAAATTTGAAATGAATAACAGAACTTGGGAGATTAAAGAACTATCCCAAGAGGAAATTAGAAAACATATTGTAGATTATAAATACGATGGACAACCACAAGAGGTTAGATATTGTGGGCAAACTTATTTCTGTGAGCAAACAATTTATCTTGATAAGGACTTACACCCAGAACAAAAAATGCAAACTTTAATACACGAATTAGCTCATTGTTATATTGGGAGTTTTATAACTTTTCAAGATGGAAAAAGATACATCGAAGAAGAAGTGGCGGATATAGTTAGTAATTCATATTTTGTCATTTTGGAAATTATTATTGGATATTCAATGGAAAAAGGAAGGGAGAAAGAAGATGAATAAAAGATTTGGGAATGACGAAAACTTAAACAGAATATATGAATTGCTAGATAGTGCAAAATTTAGAAATTATATTTACGATTTAGACGGAAAAGGAACTTACTGTGAATATATTGATGAGTACGAAGTTGCTATCGATGATAGAGATGATAGGATTAAAGAACTAGAACAACAAATTAAAAAGCAAAAAGAAATCATTGATAAGGCAATAAGTTATATAAGCAAATATTCAACAGATGAAAACGGAGATATTAGTATAAATTTATTTTCTTATAATTGTGTTGAATTATTAGATATATTAGGTAAGACATCAAAATGAAAGATATAGACAATGTAGTATTTACTGACGAAATACTAGAAAAATACAAGGGTGATAGTAATGTTAAAGATTAAAGATAATGTAGATTTAAAAGAATTAGAAAAATATGGTTTCAAAAGAAAATATTATAATGGCACAAAAAATTTAGTTTTGGAATATGAATTAAAAGACCATCCACACAAATATCAAGATATTATATTTGACATTCCTACAAGAAAATTAGAATTTTGTAATTGGGGTAGTGAAATTATGTTTGACTTAATAAAAGCGGATTTAGTTGAGAAAGTTGAGAGCGATTAGTGAATGTATGATAAATGTAGTGATTGTGAATACACAAATTATGATAATTTAGTTCAAGAAGTAGAAAATCAACAAAAAGAGTTTATAAATTATTTAGAAGAGGAAAGCAAAAAAGTATATCGAGATGGTGGATTAAGGCAAAATATTTATAAAGATATTTTAAAAAAGTACAAAAAAATAATAGGAGATGACTAAATGAAACACATAAATATTACAAATGCTGATATTGTTAAAAATATGAGAGAAAGAATTGATAGAATGGGGGGAAAGTAATGCTTAAAATTGGAAATGTAATAATTGACGAGAAAGAAATAATGTATATAACTACAACAACATTTCGGGGTTTTAAACCGGAAATAAATGTCGTTTTTAAAGATAAAGAAATGGACAAACTAAATATACCTTTTGAAACAAATGAAGAGAGAGATAATGAATTTGAAAAACTAGTAAAGAAATTGGTAGGAGGGAAATATGGAATTAATAGACTTATTAAATAAAATAGTAAATAAAGAAGTGTTACCATTTAAGATAAAGTACAGTAATCATTTCTATGCTTTGTATCCTGATGGTTATTTTGATATTGATGATGATAGTAGCATATACGATAGGATAGGTTGCTGTTCAGACTTAAATAAAAAAATAGAAATTATAGAGGAGAGAAAATAGAGTAATTAGTTAGAATAAAAGGAGGACAAATAAGTGGATGTAGTAGAACAAATTGAGAAAGTAGTAAAGGAATTGGACGAGTTAGATAAGTATACATCTTGTTTAAACCAACAACTAAGCATAGTTGACGGAAAAATTCAAGATATAGTGCATTACATCGAATATAATAAAATTAACGTGCTAACGTGCTATAATCTTGTCAAAAAGATTAAAACTTTAAGAATAGAAAGAAGAAAAATAAAAGAGGATATGGAGTTGTCAAAAAGATATGACGAATTAAAGCATAAATTGGCAACTAATATGAACAACAGAAAAAATATTTTAGGTGAGTTACGTGGAAAAAAGAAACAATTAAACACGGAGTACAAGCCTAGACAGTATAACAAGGAAGATATAGAAAAAATTTTAAAAGGGGTGTAATATGTACGAAGATTATCATTTACTATACAAAAAGCACAGGGATGCTGAGAGAAGATACAATGAAGCACTTGAAGAGAAGAGCAAACTTATATTAGCGGTAATGCCTAAGGCAACAGAGTACAAAGAGGTAATGTCACAAGGCGGACATTCCTCTCCTGATACTCATATATTGGACTATACCGAGAAAATAGGCGGTGTAGATGCACTAATTAATCAGAGTAGGAATACTCGTGATATGCTGGCTTATGAACTTAAAAAGATGGAAAATGCGATGAGAGAAAGTGGGGACGTTTACGATAAGATTTACGTTTACAGGTGGATAGAGCATAAATCAGTGTATAAATTTTACAGAACATTAGGGTATAGTGTAAGGCAAGTGTACAGATATATGGATGAAATAAAGAAAAAATTATATCAAAGTTAAAATGGCACAAAATGGCACAAAACTAGGTTTATAATGGTATCGTGGGAATAGAGAAAAAACTCTATTTCCTTTTCTTCCTTTTAGGTCAGTCCCTTTTAACTACCCTTTGGGTAGTATTAAGAGTAATGCTACGTTACTTTTAATAGTGTCAAGAGGTTAGGAGGAAACAAAGCGAAGTAGGTGATATAACGTGAAGAATAAAGGCGGTAGACCATTAAAATTCAAAAGTGTTGCTGACTTAGAGGCAAAAATTAATGCTTATTTTGAGGACAAAGACACATTTCCTCACACGGTCTCTGGTCTTGCTTTTTGGCTCGGTTGTGATAGAAAAACTTTAATCAATTATGAAGAAAAAGAGAGGTTTTTCCCCACTATAAAAAAGGCCAAAACTAGAATAGAAGCAGAGATAGAGCAGAGAGCATTAACTGGTTATTATAATCCTACTTTCAGCATATTTAATTTGAAGAATAATTTTGATTGGAAAGATAAGCAAGAAGATACTGCTATAAAGGGAAATATCAAAGTAGAGATAGTCGACGACTTACCCGAAGAAGAATGAGACTAAAAGAAGCAATAGCACCTACTTTTTGGAAGACGTTTAAAAGCAAAAAGCCTAGACAAATAGATAAGGGAGGAAGAGGGTCGACTAAAACTAGTAAAAACTCACTTAAAGTAGTTTATCATTGCATTAAAGAAGAAAAATGTAGTGCAGTAGTGCTAAGGAACCACCAAGTAGATTTACGTAAGTCTGTTTACAAGGAAATAAAGAGAGCCTTAAAAAGACTAGGGCTAGTTGAAAACGTACATTATCAGGCTTATTTAAGCCCTATGTATATTCACCTTTGGAATGGTAACAACATCTACTTTGCTGGTGCAGAAGACTACGAAACTCTCAAAGGTATGATAGACGAAAATACACCAATTAAAATTGTTTGGTTTGAGGAATTAACTGGTTTTAAAGATGAGGAACAAATAGAACAAATTATTGCTACCTTTTCAAGAGGTAACGATGACTGGTTCATTTCTCTTTATTCATTTAATCCACCTAAAAACAAGTATCACTGGATAAATATTTGGTCTGACAAAATGTCTAAAAGAGATGATGTATTAATCACTAATTCAGATTACCGTACGGTACCTAAGGAATGGTTAGGGCAAATGTTTATCAATGAAGCCTTACGTATGGAAAAGTTCGATAATAAAAGGTACAAGTGGATTTATTTAGGTGAGGTTATAGGATTAGAGGGTATGATATACAACCCTGAATTAATAGAATATGTTGATAAAAATTACATAGAAAGCAATAATCTTAAAATAGTTTATCTTGATTTCTCTGTTGACGGTGGACATCAGACATCAGCAACCACTTGCGGATGTTTCGGTTTTGCCAACGATGGATATTGGTATTTACTAGACCTCTATTATTATAGTCCTCACGAAAAGCCAAGAAAAAAGGCACCATCGGAATTATCAAAGGACATATTTACTTTTGAAATAGCAATGATTAAAAAGTGGAAAGCCCCCGAAGATAAGGAAACGATAGATAGTGCAGAGGGAGCATTAAGAAACCAACTCTATAAGGACTATGGAAAGAGATTTAATCCTGTTAATAAAGGTAAATCAAAAGAGGAATTAATAGATTACTCACAAACCTTTCTCGCAAGGGGAAGATTTAGAGTACTGCTAAACGATAACAACAGGATATTTAGAAAAGAAAACGAAAATTATATGTGGAAAGAGGGAACGATAGAAAAAGGTAAACCTGAACCAGATAAAGCCGAAAAGGAATTTATTGGTGAGGAGCCTTATTTTAATAGTTGGTGCAATGATTTTTCCTACTATTATGCAGACCATAGTCAGGACCTTTTCCAGTATTGGGTAAAGGATAATTTAGGCAAGCTTGGGATAAAGGAGTGATAACGTGAAATTATATAATAGTATTCAAGAAACGTTAAGTAAAAAAAATGTTAACCTTGTCGTTGGTAGCATTTATGATATGATGGGCATTTGGAAAAGTTGGTATCGTGGCAGTGTAAACGATTTTCATTACTACAACATCAAAATGGCAAATGGTACTACAAAAACGTGCGAAAGACTAACTATGAATATGCCTAAAAAGGTATGTGAGGATATGACTAAACTCTTGTGGTCTGAAAAGGTACAAATTAAGTTAGATAGTAAGGAAAATACAGAGAAACTTTTAAAGGTACTAGAAAGTAAAGAAAATGCTTTACTGGTTAATTTACCTAACTTTATCGAAAGGGTATTTGCCTTAGGCACAGGGGTAACTGTTGAATATAGAAAAGATAATAAAACGATAATTGACTACATCGATGGTGATGTAGTTATTCCATATAAATTTACTAATACGTACATCAATGGTTTAATTACTATAAGCAGATACACTAAGGGAAGTCAAGAAAGTAAAAGATATTATACACATATAACGTATCACGAATATGAGAGTAATACTTATTCAAAACTTAATGAACTATATATGTCAGAGACTGGGGATGATTTAGGAGAGGAGATAAGTTTTAACAACGAATTTCCAAACGTTAAGGAATTTGAAGTATACGACAACGTAGACACTCCTCATTTCCAAGTATGGAGACCTCTAATATCAAATAACTTCGATACTAATAGTCCAATGGGGTTATCAATACTTGCTAATCATATAGATAAGTTTAAGTCAATAGACACTAAATATGATAGTTTTAACAGAGATTTTAGAACTGGTAAGAAAAGAATACTAGTTGATAGAACGGCTTTAAAAGCCCAAGCAAAGGTTGATGATACAGGTAATATTAATTATGTTACATACTTTGATACAGAAGATGAGACTTATGTTGCAATTGGGGGAATGGATAATCAACCTGTAAAGGAAATAGATTTCTCATTAAGATATCAAGAACATATCTCATCTATTAATGCTGACTTGAATTATTTGTCTGCGGGGGTATCACTAGGGCAACATTTTTATAATTTTGATGGACAAGGTGTTAAAACGGCGACAGAAGTAGTTAGTGAGAACTCTGATACTTACAGAACTAAGAAACATCACGAAATAATGGTTAATGACTGTCTATATGACTTAATAGCGTCTGTATGTTATTTAGAGGGTATTAACTACAAGGATATTACTATTGTATTTGATGATAGCATAATTGAGGACGAGAACGCATTAATTGAAAGAGGAATAAAACTATATCAGGCTGGTACAATTTCTCTTGAAAAGTTTATGAGCAAGTATCTTCACTATGAAGAAAGCGAAATAAAAGAGGAACTAGAAAAAATACAGAATGAAAAAAAGATAATACAACCAGAGGGGTTAGACTTTTTCGGAAGTGATGAAAAGGATAAAGAAGGCAAAGAAGAAGCAGACAATAAAGAAGAAGATAATCAGCAATCAGAATAAGATAGGAGTTGATATAAATGTCTTTTGAAGAAGAACAAGAACAAGTAGAGAGAATTTATATCGATATGGAAAATAGGTTACTACTTAATATTGCGAAGAAAATTGCAAGGGGAAAGCCTATGGAAATAGATAAGTGGGATGAGGAAACAGGACAACCAATATATGGTAGCGGTGGAGTAAATGAGTGGCAATTAGAGAGATTAAAGGAACTAAACGGACTTAATAAAGAAAATGCCAAAATAATTGCTAGTTACTCTAAAAAGACTGTGGAAGAGATTGAGAAAATATTTGATAGAGCAAGAGAAATAGGAACCGCATCCGATAAGAGAATATTGGAAATGGGAGTTAAAGCAGGAATACTCAATGAGATAGATCCGACAGATGAAAGTAAGCAAGTAAAAAAGATAATAAAGCACGCAATTAGAGAAGTTTTAACAACGTTTAATAAGCAAAATAATAGCCTACTTGCAAGTGCTGGGGAAGAATACAAGGAAATAGTTAATACTGTTTCTTCAAAGGTTTTATCCGGCAATAAAACTGTTGGAAGTGCTATTCAAGAGGCGGTTTCAAGATTAGCAGAAAAAGGCTTAACTGGTTTTACTGCACGAAATGGTGCTAAATGGACACCGGAGGCTTATACTAAAATGATTATGAGGACTAATACCCAAAATACCATAAATAACATTCAAGAAGAAAGATTAGCCCTTGCTGGTAATGACTATATAGAGATAAGCAAGCATAGTGGTGCTAGACCTAAATGTGCAGATGACCAAGGGCAAATATTTTCATTAAGTGGTAACACTAAACCTATCGTAGATGGGCGAGGTAAAAAGATAAATGTAAGAGCGTGGTCTTCATCTTCTTATGGCAAACCGGACGGTATTCTTGGTATTAATTGTGGTCATACAAGATATGCCTTTGTACCTAACTTATCCATCCATAGAGAGCCTGAGTTTACCAAGGCCGAAAACGACGCAGAGTATTTAGAGAAACAACAGCAAAGACTGTATGAAAGAAGTATCAGAAAGAAAAAAAGAGAAATACAAATGCTAGAAGAAATAAAGGCAGATAAAGATTACATAAAAAAGAAAAATAATCAATTAAGGGATTATCGCAAAGAATACATTGGTTTTCTAAACAAGACAGGACGAACTAGAATAAGTAGTAATGAATGGATAAGAAATAAAAAGACATTTAAAGGGTTGTCAGGGTCCAATAATATTTCAAAAGTTGCAAAAGACCATTCTAAACATATTTTATTAGAAAAAATACCGACCAATTCAAAATCGATATCTAAAACAATAAAAAAATATGAAACAATAATAAAAAATGATATAATAGAAAACGCAATAGTTATTACTGTCGGTGGTGATGTGTATCAGTGTTTTGGCAATGCAACAAGTGTATATCCTGATATAGATTTAGGAGAAAAATTATTTGGAGCAATAGTAACACATAATCATCCAGCCGAAGAAACTAGTTACAGTTTTAGTGAAAATGATATAAAATTATTTGAAAAGTTTAAATTATCAAAATTGAGAGGTATTGACAATAAATATATTTATGAATTAGACAGAAATAATCCATCTAATCTGGAACCACCAAAATTTGGCGAAGATATTGAGGATAATAGTTTATATCATTTACAAGCTATTCAGTATGCTATTGATAACAATATTTCTTATAGGAGGTGGAAAAATGACCAAAGATGAAATAGAACAACAATGGCAGAAAAGTTTAAGGGAATTTTTAACATATCATAGAGAAAAAGTTAGGGATATGACACAAGAGGAAGAAAAAAAATATGTTAAAGAAAATAAAGTGAACGAAAAGTTACAACAATTACAAAAGAGTTTTCAAAAAATGTATAAAGACACTCAAAAATAGAGTGTTTTTATTATGCTATCTTGTAGGTAGCATAGAGTAGAAATATATATCTATTCTATGGTGCTTATAAGCACTGTGTAACCAATACCTATACTACCTTAAAGGTAGTGTGTTGGTGATGTATCACCTTGTTGCGAGGTTTAAGTATATGCAACCAGTGGGAAGTTTTACATCACCAATGCAGTATCGTTAAGGTACTACAAGCCAGTAGAAATACTGGTTTTTATTATGTCTTTTACTTAGTTAGACATTAAAGAGATTAAGGTGTGGGAATTACTTTGTTACCCAAATAAAAAAATGGAGGAAATATGGAAAACGAAAAAGAACCAGTTACTCAAACTGACGACAAAACTGAGGAGACAGTTACAACTACTGTTGAAAAAACAGAACAAGAGCCAAAAACATTTACGCAAGAAGAAGTAAATGCAATGCTAAACAAAGAGAAAAAGAAAATGCCTAGCAAAGAAGATTTAAAGGCTTTTCGTGAGTGGCAAGAGGCTCAAAAAACGGAAGCTGAAAAGCAAAAAGAGTTAACTCAAAAAATGACAGATACTGAAAGTGAAAATACATCTCTAAAACAAGAAATTCAAGTCCTAAAAAGTGGAGTTAATGTTGATGATGTAGACTATATTCTTTTTAAAGTATCAAAGATGGAAGGTGAATTTGAAGATAACCTAAGGGATTTCTTAAAGAACAATCCTAAATATCTACAAACTAAAAAAGATACAGAGGAAACCACTACTACAAATGGAACTTCTGTAAAAAAATTAAATGAGGATGCCAATAGTGGTGTAAATGCTATTTTAAAGCAAAAACACCCAGATTTATTTAATTAAGAAAAGGAGTGATAGATATGGCTAATCCAATCGGAATAAACGGTTCGCATAACAGAAAAGAAACTTATGCAAACCAAATATTAACAATCGCTAGATTAGAGACTAATCTATACGATGATTTCTCAACAGATTATGAAAAAGACCCAGCAACAGGGCAAATAATGGTTCCAACAAGGGACAAAGACGTAACAATCACAGATTACGATATCAAAAATGGTATTGAACTAACAGTATCAGAAACTGATTACTTACCATTACCAATTGATAAAAATTATGCTTGTAATGAATTAATTGATGGTTACGAGGCACAAGCAGTACCTGATAATATAAGGGCACAAAGAATTGAAAGTGCTGGTTATTCTTTTGGTAAAAAGAAAGAAGAAATGGCAATAAACGAACTTATGAATGGTACTATAAGCACTGATAAAGCCGACCTTACAGAAAGTGACGTTTATAAGAAAATTGTTAAAGAAGTAAAGAATATGAAGAAAAGAGGTATGAAAACCTCATTTATGAGAATTGCACTTAGTGCAGATACAGAGGCTTTACTTTTAACTGACGAAAAATTTTCAAATAGTGCTGGTAATTTAGGTGCTGAATTAATCCGTGAGGGAGTTATTGGTAAGGTTGCTGGTGTAGTAACTAAACCTAACTACTACTTAGATGATGAGGGCATAGATTTTGCTGTTTATGATAAGAGATTTTGTCAAAAATACGAAGTTTGGAAGAAAGAACCAACTATTGAAGACTTAAAGGACGGAAAACACATTGGTGCTAGTGCTTTACAAGGTAGACAAGTTGGTGGTTTAAAAGTAACTAATCCACTTGGAGTACAGTTAAAAATAAATTCTAAGAGTAATATTCTTGTGGTATCTTATGATGTTAATGGTGGTACTGGTAGTATAGCCCCTACTACTTATAAAGGTAGTGCAATAACTTTACCAGATGGTACAGGCTTAACTGGACCTACGGGTAAAACTGTATTTAAAGGTTGGGCAACTGCTAAGTCTAAGACAGCACCAGACGTAACTAGTCCATATACACCATCAGCAGATACTACTTTATATGCAGTTTGGGCTGCTGAATAGAATTAGAAAGGAGCATTTTAAATGATAACGGAAAAAGATTATAAAGATTATTTTGAAGTAGAGAATGTTCCTTCTAATTTTTCAAGATTAGAATTTCTAAGCTTGCAAACTATAAAATCGGTAATTACAGGAAATGTTCCAACAGATAAGTGTCCATTTTATAATGATTTTAAAAAGGCACTTATGGAACAAATAAATTTCTATGATATAAATAGGGATTTAATTACAAATGAAACTACTAGTGGTTATACCTTGGGAAGTTACTCTGAAAGTGCATCCAATAAGGTTTCGACATCTAGTAGTGTTGATAGATTAAGTCCTATGACTTATGAAATATTATTAAATATTGGATTGCTACAAAGCCCAATAGGAGGTTGTTGTTATGACTAAATATAAATGTGGTGCATTAATTAAAGAGGTTGTTAAAGGTGCCGAAAAATGGTATGAAATGGCTGGTTGGAAAAAGATAGTTTCTAAGGAAAAAGGTAAAAACAATGATAAGACCAATTCCTAAAAGATTATTACCACATAAATGTGTATATAAAGAGTATCAGGGAAACAATGGTGAAAAAGACGAATGGGCAGACGGCACAGGATTATCTTTTGTAAAGATAGAAGAAAAGTTACAGTTTAAAGTTACTTCCAATGGAAGAGAACTAGTAGGAAATGCTCGAATGTTTTATGACACTGTTAATTCCATAGGTTTAACTAATAAACCTGTTTCTAATAGTATTATACTTTTTAATAATAAAGAGTATAAGATTGTTGATGCTGATATTTTATATGCTGAAACAGACAAAGAACATCATTACGAGGTACTTTTAAAGTAATGGCTAAACAATTTAAAAATATGAAGAGTGCCTGTACTTGGCTTAAAAGTGTTGTGGATGCCTGTGCTAATGAGACAAGAGGAAATATCGCTGAACAAGTCTATAAAGATAGCAACGAATTTACATATAGAGATACCGGAGAAATGTATAAGTCAGGAAGTTTACAGAGTGAATTTGAGGCTGGATACGTAGTAGAAAGAACTCCTTATGTAAGAAGACGATATTACGAGGGTGGTAAGGCAGGAGCAGGTAATCCCAAAGCAGAGTCAAGGTGGTTTGAAAAAACGTGGGCTAAGAATAGTGGAGATTATCAAGATATGTGTATATCTGTATTTAAAAGAAAGAAGAGTGGTAAAAATTGAATATAGGAAGTCTTGTTACTATAATAAGGGAGGAAGTAGAGAAGTGTGATATCAAGTGCTATTCTCCCGATTTACCACATAATGATAATAAATGTTGTGCAATTTCTTTGGGTACAGGAACTAATACCAGAGCAGTTGGAAAGGATATCCTTTATAGTGATATTCCTTTTTATTTGCTTATACGTGGTACTTCTGATGATAGCGAAACTAGAAATATAGCAGATACTCTTTTTAATAAGTTAGACCATAGAAATGATTTAGAAAATGATAAACTAGATATTATTTTAATAAGTTGTAGTACACCTAATTATGCGTTTAGAGACGAAAATCAGAGAATATATTATAACATTAATGCAACGGTAAAAGTTGCGTGGAAGGAGGGCTAATATGCCAAAATATGATAGTTCTGTAAAACAGTTTAAAGTACAGTTTGACATTAGCGATAGTGACCAAGCACAGTTTGAAGATGTTATTACCCTTTCTGTTGGTTACGACCAAGGAGAAACATTGGATACTTGGCAAGACCTATATAATTTCTTATCTAATAATGTTAAAACTGGACTAGACCCTACGTGGAGTTTGTCCGTTAAGTTGGACAAGTCAAGTGCGGTTTGTCAATTTATCTTAGGTAAAGAATTTGCCGTAGGTGCTGAGGCAACTGCCAAAACTAAATTAATTAATTTGCTTAAAGGAACAAAAGGTAAAGAGATTAACTTTACTGCTACACTAAGTAACATAAGTTATGAGGCAACAGCAGAAGAAGTACTTCAAGTAGACTTTGATTTAAAAGTGTATGATAATTCTACATTTACAGAAAAAGACTACACACCAAGTAGTTAGCACGAGGGTAGGCTAAAATGGTCTACCCCTATTTTTTATATAAGGAGGATTTTAAATGATTACTTTAACAAGAAAAAAATATGAAATAGAGGAGCCTATTCAAGTAAAGGGTGAAGATGGTTCTTTATTAGTTGATTATATGATGAAAATAACACCCGAAGAGAAACTAAAAATAAAAGATATTATCTTTGATGAAGAAGATGTTAAAAATGGAAGATTAATGGATAAACTCCAAAAAGAAAAAAATACAGAAGAGTTAGAAAAATTGGAAGCAAAGGTTTTAAAAAATGCCCAAGAAAGGCAAGAGAAGTTCGAAAAAATTGTATTCAAGGAAGAAAGAGAAAATATAAAAGAAAAGGCTGGTCAATCTGTTTATATTGATTTAGTTGATATGCTTTTTGATTTTTTCGTAAAAACCTTTGTGGACAAGAAAGCGTCACAGATAAATACTATAACTTCACACCTACGCAAGATTTCAAACAAATAAATTTATTAAAGATAGATGATAAAGAGTACTATCTTAACATTACATTTAAAAACGTTATGAAAATATTTGAATTAATGAAAGTTAGTACTATGGACAATATT
Source organism: uncultured Bacilli bacterium (assembly GCA_934101865.1). Classification (GTDB taxonomy): domain Bacteria; phylum Bacillota_I; class Bacilli_A; order RF39; family UBA660; genus UMGS2068. The sequence continues at coordinate 50,699 of CAKOSA010000004.1, forward strand.
AAAAAGTGTGTAGAACTATTAGGTATAGATAACTTAACCGAGGAAGAACAAGTATTGGTACTGGATGAGGTTTCAAAATATGTCTTTGATATTAATAAAAGACACTCTACCGAGAAAAAAACATTTGATTTGAATTTAGACTACAAATATTACTTTGTGGATTTTTTGAATGTTGGTAAAGGTATTAATCTAAATACTGATGATGTTCCTTGGTGGGAGTTTGATGCCATTTTAGAGGGTATATTTTTAGATGAAAAATCTGTTACAAATAGAATGCTTAATTATAGGCTTTACGAAAAACCTCCTAAAAATGTCAAAACACAAGAGGAACAAGAGCATCGTTTCAGAATGAAAATGAAACAAAAATATGCACTACCTGAGCAGATTAATTCAGATAAGGGGCTGGAAAAATTATGGAACTATGTAGAAAGAAAGGTAGGTGAGAACAATGAATGCTGATGCGGTTGTAAAATTTTTTATAGATTTAAGCAATAAAGATGCCATAAAGGGTGTTACACAACTAGAAAAGAAGAGTGAAGCCTTATCGAAGAAGTTTACAAAGACTGGTAAGACACTAACCCTAGGATTAACTACACCACTACTTGCTTTTGGTGCTTATGCTAAGAAAACAGCAACAGATTTTGACAAGGCAAGCAATAAAATGCAATCTGCCCTAGATTTAACAACCGATGAATTAAAAAATTATGAAAACACGATGAAAAACATCTATAATGCTGGTTATGGTGAGAGTTATGAAGATGTAGCGGATGCCATTTCGCAAGTATCACAACAACTCTATGAGTTACCAACAGATGAAGTGGAAAAGATAACAAAGAATGCCTTGACTTTACGTGATGTTTTTGGTGTGGAAGTAAACGAAAGTGTAAGAGCCACAAAAGCACTTATGACACAATTTGGTACATCAGGTGAGCAAGCCTTTAATTTGATAGCCCAAGGGGCTCAGAATGGTTTGGATTTCTCAGGAGAACTTATTGATAATATTAATGAGTATTCGGTACAGTTTAAGAAATTGGGTTTCAATGCAGAGGATATGTTTAACATATTCCAAAGTGGTGCTGATGCCGGAGCGTGGAACTTAGACAAGATAGGTGATGCCGTTAAAGAGTTTTCAATTAGAGCAATAGACGGTTCTAATACAACGGCAGACGGATTTAAGAAATTAGGTTTCAATGTTGATGATATGGCTAATAAATTTGCGTCTGGTGGAGATACTGCTAAAAATGCTTTCTATCAGGTAATTGACGCTATTAAAGCAATGGATGACCCTGTGGAGCAATCTATTGTTGGTGTTGACCTATTTGGTACTATGTGGGAGGATTTAGGACCACAAGTAGTGACACAATTAGGAAGTATTAGGGAGGGCTACAATCAAAATTCTGATGCAATGAAGAATATGCAAAACATTAAATTTGATGACCTTGGTAGTATGTTAGAACTATTAAAAAGGCAATTTGGAGATATTGCCTTAGAAGTAGGTAACGAATTAATGCCAACAGTACAGTCATTCATAGGGAAATTAAGTTCCTTAGTTTCTTGGTTCAAACAACTAGATCCGGAAACAAAGAAAATAATAGGCTCTATCGCCAAAGTTTTAGCAGTAGTAGGACCTCTTTTAATAGTAGTAGGAAAGATAATTACTCCAATTACTAAGGTAATAACACTGACAGGTAAAGTGGTAGGTACGTTAAGTAAATTATCACCAATATTCAGCGGAATAAAAACGGCTCTTAGTGGTATTATGTTTGTTGCAAAAGCCTTAGGTGCAGTTATAATGGCCAATCCAATAGTTGCTATAATAACAGGTATTGTTGCCCTAATAGTCCTTTTATATGCAAAATGTGAGTGGTTTAGAAACTTAGTCAATACAATAGTCTTGGGAATTGCTACTACTATAAAGACAATAGTAACTGGTATTGCTAGTTTTATTGGAGGAATAATTGGAACCATAGTTGACTATATAAAAAATACAGTTTTATTAATTGTTGCTATTGTGGCTACGGTCATTGAAACTATTTATAATGTTGTAAGTGGAGTTGCTCTATGGATATATGATAATGTGTTATTACCTATATTCAATTTTTTTGCAACCATATTTACAGCAATATACAATACTGTTGCTAGTTTTATAGGAACAGTGTTTGCGATATTTGGCACCGTGGCATCGTGGATATATAACAATGTTTTAGCACCAATATTTAATTTCTTTTATTCTATTTTTAATGGAATATGGAACATTATTTGTGGTGTAGTAGACAAGATAAAAAGTGCCTTTCACACGGTCGCAAGTGTTGTCAAGAGTGTTTTTAGTAGTGTAAAAAGTTTTATCAGTAACATCTTTGGTACTGTTGGAGGAATAATTAAGACACCTATTAATGGAATAATAAGGGGTATTAATGGTGTCCTAGGTACTATGAATAAAATTAAGGTTCCAGACTGGGTACCCGGATTGGGCGGTAAAGGTATTAACTTTAAAATGATACCATCGCTTAATGTCGGAACTAACAACGTAAAACACGAAGGATTAGCATATCTACATCAGGGTGAAGCAGTTGTTCCTAAGAAGTATAATCCAGCCGTAGGCGGTACTAGTAATGCTCCAACTTATGTTACAGTTGTTGCTGATATGGACGTCAATAAGTTTGGAAAGGCATTTGTTAGAGATGTTAAGACTTTTTCAGGTGGTGCTAAAAATGCCTATAACTATGGAGGTGGTAGGTAATGTACAAGATATTTATTAATAACGAGGAAGTAGTATGTGAGAGTTCTTTTGATATAGAAGAGGAACTCTCTAATCCATCTTCAATAGTATTATCTAAGGTTTATCCCAAAAGTTGGAAAGGTACAAATAAACTACTTACAAATTATTATTTTCCACAAGATTACTCAAAGTGTAAGATATTAAAAAATAATGAACTATATTTTATTGGAATAGTTAAAAATAGTGCTGATATGGTTATTGACCCTCGTAAGCCACACTATTGTAGTTTGCAAGTATTGGATTTTACAAGTTTACTTAGTGAGGGAGATACACTTGACTATGTAATAACAAATAAAACTGTTAAACAAGCTATTGAACAAGTAGTGGGAAGTGTCAAGAAGTATGGTTTTACTCTTGGAAATATTAATATAAATGATGAGTATAACACATTAATAGGAGCATATTCTACCAACGAAAAAGCACCTTACGATGTACTACAATACTTGGCACTCATCTCACAATCTAAATGGTCTACCAGAGTTATCGATGAAAATATCGTGGCAATTGATTTTATTGATTATAGCCTTGAAACGGTGCAAGGAACTATTGATAATACGGTAAGTTATTTTGAAAATAATCGAGTAATGGACATCAATTATTCTTATTCTACGAGTGATTATAGAAATAAACAGATAATAACATCAGAGGAAATAGAAGGTAATGTAACGCAATATCAATCTTTACGAGCAAATGGATATGATACATCGTTTTCTTTGGAACAAAAAATATCAAAGATAGGTGATATAAAAGTTGATAATACAAGCCAAGTTGTTCTTACCAAAGGTGAATATGATTTGGGATTAGAGTGTGATTTTTATTATGAAAAAAAGAGTAATACTATTAATTCCGTAGAAACAATAGCGAACGGAAAGATAATAACAGTTTCATACTTACCAATAGTAACAGGCAGAGAAGTGTCATCATCTGCGACAGAAATATCAAGAATACGTAACAATCTTAACATAGACGGCACTATATCAAGATATGAAAATAGAAGTGACGCTACTTCAAATGTGGAGTTAAATGCTATTGCTAATTCGTACATAAAATACAATTCCAAACCGGCAATAGAGCTAACTATAACATCGAAAAATGATTTCTTAAAATTAGGTAAGATATATAATTATTCTCCGTTTAAGGAATTATCCGGTAATTATTTAGTTGCTAAAAAAATAACATCTGTCTTGCAAGCAGGAGATTTTATTCAAACTAAATATGAATATACCTTAAATAATACATTTAATACCGAAAATGAGATAAATTTCTTTGACAATCAAAGGGCCAAAAATGTTGGTAACATCGAAGAGGGTTCGTTTATAACTAGAAATATTGATATAGAAGATACAGCAAATATTATTTTTAAAAATTTAACTGTTAATGAACTAGTATCTACTAGTAATAATGTTTTGGATTGTCCATTAGATTGTCCATTTATTTTTTAGGAGGATGAATATATGACAGAGGAATATAAGAAAAAAATATTAGAGTGGCTATGTGGTAAATATGATTTGCAAGTAGGAAATGATACACCACAATTTGAAAAAGCCGACGTAATAAGTAATAATTTAGAGAAATATATATGGGATAATTTCTTCTTGAATAATAGTAAACCTAATATATCAGGAATAGTTAGGGGTAGAAGTAATAATGGTGAATATTTAGACAGTTATGCACTTTACGGAATGTGTATGGATGAAAATTCTAAACAACAAGGTTTTATTATAATACTTGATAATAAGTTCAATCCTGTTCAAAGTATTACAAAATTTAGTAGTGATGTAAAAATAGGCTTTTTACAAAAGTTAGATGTTGATGAGGAGGGTAACTTTTACGCACTTGAAACTCCTTATGATAATAGTAGAGACCGTTTCTTAATGCTAAATAACCTTTTATTGAAAGGTACTACACAATCGACTTATCAGTTAAAAATAAGAAAATCTTATGTAATACCGACGGATGTTACAATGCCAGATACACTAGTAAAAATTATCAAACAATACGGAGGTTCAAGATATCTTTTTTGCGGTACATATAATACCAAAGGAAGAGTGGTAGACTTAAAGGTTAATGTTGGTTCGGAAAACGAATGGACAACACTGGTTGATAGTGGGGAGGCACCTATCTTAATGTTAGATGCTTATGCTGATTTTACTGATGATGATGTTTCGATAAAAATAATCGGCTCAAATAAATATATATTCTTTTTGATTGTTAATTCAGGAGATGCACTGATTAGACAATGGGAATTTTCGTTCGGTGAGACAGTTAATACTTTTAGAAGTGCTAAGGCGACAATATTAAATAGTAGTACTGGTTGGATAATTATGGACACTCAGACTGATGAATATAGAATTACCATTGGCAAAATAGAAAATTTGCATTCTCCCAAGTTAAAATATCGAGCAATAGTGGGTGAGGGTGCAAAATATGATAATGTAGTTTTTAGTAATATAGTGAGTGACGGTATCAATACTTATGTCTTTTTTAATGCCCCGCAAGATACAAACTATGAAAAGTATAAGTATTACCAAGGAATTATATACAATGATGAGGTATTTTTGAATGAAATAGGGGAGTTTAGTGCTTCGCAGATATCTAATTTTACTATGCAAACGGTATTTAATTCTTTTAACTTATACTTGTATCTTTGTCAGGTTGGAAATAGTGCTTATATAACTAAGCAAATTTTTAACATAAATAATTACAATGGTAAAGGATATAATGCAGTTAATGCTTTAATACCTAATTCAGGAGTTCTTTATGACAGTGATAATAGCCCCATATTTGCTCGTAACTTGTATAACAAGACAGTTAGAGGGTCTACAACAATAAGTACAATAGAGGTGCCTAATACGCAGTTAAACGATGTATCTATAAGTAAAAATAACTTGATAGGACAAACTAACTTTATATTAAATTCAAAAACTAATGCAGTATCAAAAAACATTTATGAAACACTTAATATCAATTTTATAAATACATTGATAATGAAAAATAGTAATGATGAAGAAAATGAGCAACTAAATACCGAGGGTGCAATCAAAATTAACAGAAGTATCTCAGAACTTGCTGATTATGAAAATAGTAAGTTATCGAAATATAAGATAAATTATAGTGATAATAGCAGTAACATAGTAAGTATTGATAGTTCACAAATAAGTATTCAAAACAATGTGGCAATTGTAAATATATTAGTATACAATCCGCAAGAGAAAAGTATAAACAGCATTGATTTAATTAGCAACGATGAAACAATTTCTTATTTGAATATTGATTGTTCGACTATGATTAATGATAAGTGTTACTTAATAAATCAAAAAGTAGAAATAGATTAAAGGAGTGATAAAAATATGAAAATAACATTTATTGTATGGGGGGGGGGGGTTGCTTCAACGTAACTTCTCTTTAATAAAGGGAGGTATCCTATGAACCTAATAAATTATGAAGATAAAGAACAACTATATGAAAATTCAAACATACCAACAAAGAATAAGGTAATGGCTAGTGATATGAATAATATCAAAAATGCCATTAACAATTTGCTCTTACCAGCAATTAGAGATATATTATTGCCAGTAGGTATTTATATACATACTAGTGATATTAACTTTAATCCAAATGAAACAATAGGTGGTACGTGGGAACTTGATAATGATGGTACTGTGTTAGTCTCTAAATCTAACGTTACTGGTAGTTCTTTCAATGCAGATGTTGGGAATACGGTTGGTGAGGAAAAGCATACTTTAACTATTAATGAAATGCCCGAACATAATCATAATGTATATTTGTCAGGCGGTAGTTTGCCTAGTAGGGCTGGTACATTGCAGTATAGTACTAATACAGCACAAACTTTTTCTGGTTCTGTTGCAGATACTGGTGGTGGACAACCTCATAGTATTGTACAACCCTCTAAGATAGTTTGCAGGTGGCATAGGATAGCATAATGAAGCGAGAAAATATGGCTAAAATTAATTTTACAAATAAAGTAGCAGTTAATGAAAATACAAGTATACCAGATGTAAATAAATGCAAAGCAAGTGACTTAAATGAGATAAAGGAAGTGGTAAATCAAAATGATGACAATGTTGGCAATCCAACTAATTTAAACACTACATCTAAGAATGTGGTAGGTGCAATTAATGAATTAGATGGAAAAATAAAGAAAATAAAACTAGTAAATCTGTACGAAAACGCAAATGGTTCATATAGCGATATAACGTTATCTGATAGTCAAAGTAATTATGATTATTTTATTATCGACTACATAACTAATGACGGAAACAATTTTCAAAACAGCCAAATGGTAACTTGCGAAGAAAATAAAATGCCTTGTTTGAGTTATTGGTTTACAAGTGGGACAATGTTAAATATAAAAATGAAAATAGTAAAGATAAGTGGTAACAAGATATTAAACGTGGATGGTAAATATTCAGACACCCAAGTTGCACCAACCGTGCAAGTAGCTAATGTCAATCACATTGCAATTACAAAAGTCAGAGGATTGAAAATAATATATAGTTAAAAGAAAGGAGAGTATAATGGAAAACATCACCCTTGGACAAGTCTTTGAAGCAACAAAATTCATAGTAGAATTTGTCGGTATAGTAGGTACCGTTCTAATTGGATTTAAGAAAGTAATGAGTAAACAGTTAGCACCTATTAATGAAAAGATAGAGAAAATAGATGAAAATCAATGCCGAAATTTTCTAGTAGACTTTTTAGCGGATTTAGAAAATGGTATAAAAAAAGATGATGTCCAAATAACACGTGCTTATGAAGTTTATGAGCACTACACCAAAGATTTACACAAAAACAGTTATATCCACGATAAGTGGGAAAAACAGAGAGAGAGAGGTAATATATAATGAAAATGAGTAATAAAGTATATGACAAGTTAAAATATAGTTTATTTATATTTATACCTGCGTTAATAACGTTAATAGGAACACTAGGTAAAATATATAAGTTTGATACAGAAACTATTATATTAACGATAAGTGCATTAACTACATTTGTAGGAGCCATAACTGGTTTATCAAGCATAAATTATAATAATAAGAAAGAGGGTAATTAGTATGATAAATATAGTAAAACAAATAGTACCACAGAGTAAGTATTCTATTAAGTGTCCTTATTCAATGACACCAATAGGTATTACAGTTCATAACACGGCAAATGACGCTTCGGCTAGAAGTGAGATAGCATATATGACTAACAATAATTCTGAAACATCGTTCCATTTTGCGGTGGATGACAAGGAAGCAGTACAAAGTCTGCCTCTTGATAGAAATGGCTGGCACGCAAGCGACGGTGCAAATGGTACTGGAAACAGGAAAACAATTGCCATAGAGATATGTTATAGTAAGTCTGGTGGAGATAGATTTATAAAAGCAGAACAAAACGCAGTAGAGTTAATAGTTTATCTTATGAAACAATACGGTTGGGGAATTGACCGAGTAAAGAGACACTATGATTACGCACCAAATAAGAAGTATTGTCCGCATCGTACAATGGATATGGGCTGGGATAGATTTTTAAATATGATAAAGGCTAAACTAAGCACCAGTTCTAGTACGATTACCGAACCTGATTGTACAGGGGTTATTACATATCAAGCATATACAAGTAAATGGTTACCTGAGGTTAAAAAATGTGATAATACTGTTAATGGCTTCGCAGGAATAGGCAATGAACCAATTACAGCATTTAGATGTAAACCTGCTTACGGCGAAATTATATACGAGGCTCATAAACTAGGCGGTGGATGGTATGGTGCAGTTAATAGTAGAGATTATAATAGTAACTCAATTAATTCGTATGCAGGCATACCAAGTCAAGCAATTGACCTTATCAGAATTAAATCTACAAGGGGTTATGTAGATTATCGTGTAAAGACACGTGAAGACGGCTGGCTACCTTGGGTTAGAGGCTTTGGAGATAGATACTATGAATATGCGGGTATAGTTGGACACGCTATTATAGGTATACAAATGAAATAAGAAAAGGGGACAGGCTTTTTATTGCTCGTCCTCTTTTTTTAATGTTCCATTTTCTAATGATTTAAGTGCTAATCTAACTAATTCCGCTTTTGTCATATTTCTTTCTTTTAGAAGAATATTTGCTTTTTCCCATTCTTCTATTTTTAAATCTACTCTGAATGATTTATAGTGTTCTTTATTGTATCCTTGAATATATTTTGATTGATTAAAATCAGACATTTTACACCTCCGATAACATTTTAACACATATCGTACAAAAAATCAATAAAAACTATTGACATAATGTACGATATGTGATATACTAAGTACGTAAGATAAAGAGAAAACATATCTTACGGAAAGGAGAAGTAATGAACAATATAAAGAAAAAGCCAATCCGTAATTTAACTTTAACCGAGTGTTACGAATTAGCCAAATCAGGTTACATCTTTATTAAATATAAAAATGTAATTGTAGTAGGAAAGGATTAAATCCTTTTCCTACACTGATTATATCATTAGTTCATTACAAAGTCAAATGAAAAAATTAATAAAAGGGGTAGAGTTGATAATTAACTACTATAAGTCTAACAATTCTAACTACATTCCTATATACAGTGGAGATGAGTTAATCACTTATTGTAAGAGGGAGGTATGTTAGTATGGAGAGTAGAGTACAAAGATATTCAAGAAAGAATAGACTAAAAAGAAGAATAAAGAGAAATTTAAAGGCACTTCCTAAAAATGTAATAATGAGTATTATTTACATTTTAGTAGCACTTGTTTACATCATCTATGCTATTGTAAAATTCTTTGATAATCTAATAGCAAAACTATTTATGAAGATACCTAGATTAATAAGAGTAGCACTTATTTATACTATGGTAATCAATACTATTACAAATATAATTCTTGTAAGTGGTAATCATAATTTAGAACTAATTAATCCTTTATCATTAGAAGTAATACATCTTGATTCTGAACAGGTAAATTTTAACGTAGAAGGAGAAAAAGTACAAGAATGTAAGTTTGATAGTACAAGTTGTTTAATCTATGAGAAAGCCAAAGAAATAGGTTTAAATGAGGACCAAACACTAATGAGCATAGCAATAAGCAAATGGGAAACTGGTAATTATACCAGTGTTGCGTTTAGAAGTAAAAACAACGTTGGTGGTATGATGTGTAGTAGTGGACTTATAACTTATGGTTCCCTCGAAGAAGGTATCATAGCATTTCTAAGTAATCTAAAATATAATTATTTCGACATAGGCCTTGATACCTTAGAAAAAATCCAACCAAAATATTGCCCAATTGGTGCTGAAAATGATCCTAACAACCTTAATATTAACTGGTTGGGTGGAGCCAAAAAGATGTACAATGAGTTAAAGAGCAAGTAAATGAATACCTGCTCTGTTCTTTTTATTTTTTTGAAAATCTGTACCTAATTTGTACCTAAACGTATTTTTTATTTTGAAAACCCCCGTAAAATGGGGCTTTATTTTCTCGATGGTGGAGCCGAGGGGAATCGAACCCCTGTCCAAAAATACCGATAATTAAATATCTACAAGCTTAGTTAATTATTTT
>CAKOSA010000005.1 GCA_934101865.1 uncultured Bacilli bacterium
AAAGAATTAATTAGTATGAAAAAACCTACTAGAGAATTATTATTCATACTAGTAGATAAAATAATTGTTGATAAAGATAAAAATGTAGAAATAATATATAATTTTAATAAATAAAAATTCAATTAATATCTGCCTACATTTTACGACTTCGGGGGTGGTGAAGGAGCAGAAGTCATCTACGCCCTCCGAAATCCCAGCACCCTTGCCACCTCCATCCTAAACAATCTCGAAGCCGCCGGAGCCACCCCGCGTCGCATATACCAACGAACCCTCCCCAGCGACCCCACCAAAGACTACTATTTCATCCACCGCAACACCGGCCAAACCGAACCCCTCATCGTCGAATACGGCTTCATTGACAACGACAAAAATCTAGACTTCCTAAAAGCAAACTACGAAAACCTCGCCGAAGCCGTCATCAAAGCAATCCTAGCCTATAAAAATCTCCCCTATACCCCACCAAATCAAATAAACGTCGATACCTATAAAGTTGCCAAAGGCGACACCCTCTACAAAATAGCCTCCAAATTAGGCACCACCGTCGATACCCTCAAAGCCCTAAACAACCTCCAATCAAATAACATAACCGAAGGCCAAATCCTCAAAATTCCCGCCAATACCGTCTCCCCCGAACAAACCGAAATCTACACCGTCGCATCAGGCGACACCCTTTACTCCATCGCTCGCAAACTAAATACAACCGTTTCCAAAATCAAAGAATTAAACAATCTAACCTCCGACAACCTAAGTGTTGGAATGACCCTACGGGTTCCCAGTAACCTAACAAACTATCAAAAATACACCATAGAAAAAGGCGACTCCCTCTATTCCATATCCAAGAAATTTAACACCACCGTTGACGCCATCAAAAAATTAAACAACATAACCAGCAACATCCTCTCCATAGGCACCACCATACTAATACCAAGCCCCAATCAAAAAAACAACACCTACACCGTCGAACGTGGCGATACCCTCTATTCCATCGCTAAACGCTTAGGCGTAAGCGTCGACTCCCTCAAAGCAGCCAACAATCTAACCACCAATATGCTATCAGTAGGTGACAAACTCATCATCCCCACCGAAGAAAAAAACACCCATAAAGTAACCAAAGGCGATACCCTTTACTCCCTTGCCCGTAAATATAACACCACCGTCGCTAACCTCAAAACCCTAAACAACCTCCCATCCGACACATTGACGGAAGGCCAAATACTAATACTAAATTAAACACTTGCTTTCTCTCACTTTAAATCAATCAAAATCCCAACCAATTGCCCAATCAAAAAAATCAATTCTTTTATAAACCCTTATCTTTTCAAAGACTTCAATCAATTTAACACCAACCCATTACTTCATCAAAAAAACCTATAAGACGCTTTATCCAATAAGCACATCTTATAGGTTACATTTATATCTAAACTACTTAGCATTAGTCTTAGTCTCAATAAGCCTTGTAATAAGTTCCGTGTAGCTAATCCCCTCCGCTTCCCACAACTTCGAATACATACTAATAGTAGTAAAACCAGGCATCGTATTAATCTCATTAAAGTAAAGCACATCATTCTCCTCGTCATACAAAAAATCAATACGAGCAATCCCCCTAATATCAAAAATATCAATAACCCGTTTAGCAATATCATAAATCCTGCTCCCAATCCTATCCGTTCTCCTACTCGGAATAACAATCTTAGAATCCATTACATACTTCGCATCATAGTCATAGAACAAATTAACACTCTCAATCTCCCCAGGAATAGACAAATTAAGCTTATTATTCTCCAAGTACCCACATTCAATATCAATCGCCTTAACAAATTCCTCCACAACAACCTTACTATCAAACTTCAAAGCCTCTTTAACACATCTATTAAATTCCCTCTTATTCTTGCAAACCCCAATACCAATTGAACTACCGCCATTAGCAGGTTTCACAATCATAGGATAACCAAGTCTCTTTTCACATAACGTCGAAGTATTTTTGTTAAATTCCCTTTCGTGGAACACAACATAGTCCGTTTGTGGAATATCATAATAATCACATAAAATCTTAGAATATCCCTTATCAAGCGTAACAGCACTACTCAAAACACCATTACCAACATAATTAATATCAAACATCTCAAACAAACCTTGCAATTTTCCATCCTCACCTTGACAACCGTGAATAATAGGAAATACAACATCAAAACCTTTAAGGTACTTAATAATATTATCAATCGGCTCAATCTTCTCCGCTTCTAACCATTCCCCCTTCGCAAGTACACTCAAATCATCATTATACTCATACCACTCATTCTTCTTACTAATACCAGCCATACTAACCAAAAATTTATCAGTATCAATATTCTCTCTAATCTCCTTCGCACTCATACAAGAGACCAAATGCTCGGCTGAATTACCCCCAAATACAATCAAAACTTTCTTCATAAAATTACCTCCCTTAAATTATATGATACAGCACAACTACTAGTACCAAATAAAATATACTCTATTATAGCACCAAAATCCCCATATTTTTCTATAATATTAACAACTTTACACCAAAAAATGTCAAAAAAACCAAAATACATACAATTATCACACATAAAATGATATAATTAAGAAGGTGATATTGTGTATAAAAAAGCATTGGAAGTCCTAAATATCTTTAATGAACACGGCTATTTAGCATACATAGTTGGCGGGTACGTTAGAGATATGTTGCTGGACAAAAAATCATTCGATATTGACATTTGCACTTCTGCGACCCCAAGAGAAATAATGGAACTATTTGATATCGAAAAACTATCAGAAATAAATTATGGCAGTGTAAAAATAATTTACAAAAACATAAAATTTGACGTAACAACCTTTCGAAGAGACATAAAATACGAAGACAACCGTAAACCAATCAAAATAAAATATATAAAAGACCTCAAAAAAGACCTATTAAGAAGAGACTTCACTATAAATACATTTTGTATTGACAAAAACGGAAATATTCTCGACGAATTAAATATCCGCGAAGACCTAATTGATCGCAAAATAAAAACAGTCGGCAATCCCCGCTACAAAATCAAAGAAGACTCCCTACGCATTTTACGAGCTGTCCGTTTCGCGACAATCCTAGATTTTACTATCGACGATAAAACAAAAACATATATCAAAAAGTACGCCTGCCTCCTCAAAAAATTGTCTTACCAACGCAAAAAAGACGAATTAAACAAAATATTTACCTCTCCCAACAAAGAACGTGGCCGCGAATTGCTCAAAAACCTAAAATTGCTCAAATATCTCGAACTAGAAAAGTTAGATAGCATCACAATGTGCGACGATCTCCTTGGAATATGGGCCCAGCTCGACGTGCAGGACATCTATCCTTTCACTAAGCACGAAAAACAACAAATGGCCAAAATCAAAGAACTAATGAATAAAGAATTAAATGACTATAATCTGTACAATTATGGCCCATATTTATGCACTATCGTGGGCCAAATCAAAAAACTAGATACCAGCAAACTAATGGAAAACTATGATAAATTACCAATCAAATCCCCAAATGAAATCAAAATAACCCCCCTAGAAATATCAAAAACAGTAGATAAACCAGCCGGTATTTATATCAAAGAAATAATAAATGACCTCGAAAAACAAATAATATCAGGAAAACTACCCAATAACAAAAAAAATCTAACTAACTATATTATAGAAAAATACAAATAAACATACTCTATATTAGAGGTGTTGCCTATAAAAAAGCTAATAATTATAATACCACTATTAATATTGCTCCTTGGTTGCCATAAAACTAAGCAAGTAAGTAATGAAGAAATAACCACAATAACCATTAATGAAAACCAAAATATATTATTCAAAATAAACGATATACAAATAATGTATAACTTAACTACAAATAAAAGCAATCCCGACCCCAATTATATATACTATACCAAAGGCCAAAATCTAATATATGAAGGCCTATCCCTAAAAAAAGAAAAACTGCAAGTAGCATATATACAAAATTATAAATTCTGCATATACAATAATGAAAAAATTACCGAAATGACCTTTAAAGATTGCAATTTCATTTACATATATGCCAATAAAAATAATGAAAACCTAAAATTAAACGATACCATAGACGTGGTATTTTACAACGAAAACATAAAACTATCTAACAAATTTTTAGAAGAAGTTTATATAAAATGGATAGACATATATCCCGTTGGAAAAAATGCCAATATAACCATAAATCTCGATGAAGATTTCAGTGTCACAAGTACCAGTTCCTAAAATACCAAGATTATAAAATTTTAATCTTGGTATTAATTTTAATATCAAAATAATTTTTAGGCGTTTCAATCGTATATTTAACGCCCTTTTTCGGAAGAATTACTTTTCCCTTTCCAAAATCCCTCCAAAAAAATAAAATATTATCATCTTTATCACACATTATAACATCAATATTATCTTTCATAAAAAATGTATGAATACTATTACAATTTCTAAACAATAAAGCCTTATCAATATTCTCCACCAACATAAAACCCCTAAATCTCGACCAAAAACTTTTACATTCAGTAAGTTCAATCTCCCTATTTCCATAAACAAGTTTCATCAAATCACTTCCTCTTTAATTGTATCAGAAAATCCAAAAAATGTCTTTAAAAAGTTGCAGATTTACAAAAACTGCAAACTACATATTTCTAAAAATCAAAAATTGTATAGTAAAAAAAAACATAATGTGGTATACTAATGTTAGTTAGGTGGTAGAAGTGAAAAAGAAAAGTAAAAAAAGAGGTAAAGTGAGAATAAAACCAATAGGAGTAATAATAGTATTATTATTAATAGTTGCATCCCTTGCAATTGTTTTATTACCAAATAAAAAAGGAATTAATTTAACTAAAAATTATATAAAATTATTAGCATCCGAAGAAAATACCATAAATACATTTACATATAATGATGAAACAAAGAATTTAGAAACATCCTCTCCCCTTCCTAGAAATACCAAAGTAAAAACAACTATGAAGGATAAAATTACCCAAGAGGAAACCAATTACATAAAAGTAAAATATGCCGGTAAAGAATACTACATAAATGAAGATAATCTTGTAAATAATGAAAATGAAGTAGTCAAAGAAAAAGAAAGATACGTAAGAACATCAGTAACAATATACACCGAAAAAGATGACTACAAAATAACATCCTTTGCCAAAAAAGGAAGTAAGCTAGATGTAGTAGGATTTGACGAAATAAAAGAAGATGGAAATGTAAATAAATACAAAATAAAATATGACGGTACGGAAGGTTGGGTTTATAGCAAATACCTAGTTTCAACCAGTGAAAAAGCAAATGAAGTATATAACGAAAACGGTGTATACGATATCCATAAAGATAGAAAATATTCCGGAAGAGAACTATACGGTGGTAAAGCCAGTAACCTAGATTATTATCCCAATGAAAAACCAAATTTTGAAGACAATCCTCTTCAAAAAGAAGCCAAAACAATGTACTTAAATTCGGGTGTAATTGATAATATTGATGCCTATCTCCAAATAGCAACAACAAGTGGTGTAAATGCCATAGTAGTAGATATAAAAGACGGCGTATTAGGATATCCATCAGAAGTAGCCAAAGAATACTCACCCACAGCTTATGCAAATGCCATAAACAGTATAGAGTCATATCAAGATGCCATAAAAAAAATTAAGGACGCAGGAATATACGCCATAGGCCGTATAGTAGTCTTTAACGATTCCCATTATGGAAAAGACCATCCCGATGACTGTATAAAATCAACCTCATCATCTAGATTATGGCCCTCAGTTTATAGTAGGGGAGCTTGGGAATACAATGTAGCCCTTGCCAAAGATGCCGTAAAAAATTTTGGTTTTAACGAAATTCAATTTGACTATGTAAGATTTCCCGAAGACGCCTACAATATGTCTGTAAACGGCAATAGTGATTTCAAAAATAAATACAACGAAGAAAAAGCCGAAGCTGTCCAAAACTTTCTCTTCTATGCAACTGACCAAATGCACGAACTAGGAGTTTACCTTTCCGTTGATGTTTTCGGAGAATGCTCAGGGGAATACGTAACAGCTTACGGTCAGTACTGGCCAGCCATATCAAATGTAGTTGATGCCATAAGCTCAATGCCATACACTGACCACTTTGGAAGAAGTGTAGACACTTGGAGTAACCCCTATGCAACCGTATTAAATTGGGCCAAAGGAGCCGCTCAAAGACAAACCGAAATTCCAACCCCAGCAGTTCCTCGTACGTGGATAACCGCCTACGATACACCATATTGGAACCCAACCATAATATATAACGAAAGCAAAATAGAAGATCAAGTAAGAGCCCTATATGACGCTGGACTAAAAGGCGGATTCCTAACTTGGAATGGGAAATCAGATTTATCAAAATATGAACAAATAAAAGGGGCCTTTTCTAAAAACTACAATTAGGAGGACAATATGAAAATAAACAACAATACATACGAGGTAATAAAAAACTATAAAGAAGCCTTTAACGAAGAAGAATTTTTAAGCAAATTCACTGACTATTTTTATGACTACGACTATATAGTAGGGGACATAGCCTATAATACCCTTAGACTAAAAGGCTTCTATAAAAAAAGTAACCCCAAAGTAAAAAAATATAACAATTACGATAACGTCGAAAAATACCTAAAAGAGTACTGTGCCCCCGAATGCAAGTACTATATAATAGAAAAAAGATCATAGCATCAACTTGCTATGGTCTTTTAACATTCACATTAAGTCCCTTACTATTAGCATCAATAATCAAATTATCACCATATTTAATTTCTCCATTAATAATAAGATTAGCAATCAAGGTCTCAACATTTTTAACAACAAATCTCTTGATAACCCTTGCCCCATACTTCTCATCATAAGACTCATTAATAATAAAGTCCTCAGCCTTTTTCGTTATATCAATCTTAATCTGCTTTTCTTTAAGCCTATCTTCAATCTCCCTAATAGTCTTTTCAAGAATCTTATAAGTAACATCCTTAGATAAAGAGTTAAAAGTAATAATCTCATCAATTCTATTTAAAAATTCCGGTTTAAAGTAAGTCTTAATCTCTGATGCAATCAAGGCATCCTTATTAGGAAGATTATCAAGAATATATTGACTACCAATATTAGATGTCATTATAATAACCGTATTCTTAAAATCAACAAGTCTACCATTAGAATCAGTAATTCTACCATCATCAAGAATTTGCAAAAGAATATTAAAAACATCCTTATGAGCCTTTTCAATCTCATCAAAAAGTACTATGGAATAAGGATTCCTCCTAACAGCCTCAGTAAGCTGACCACCCTCATCATATCCAACATATCCAGGAGGAGCACCAATTAGCCTTGAAACAGAATGCTTTTCCATATACTCACTCATATCAATTCTAATAAGATGCTTTTCATCATCAAAAAGTTCACTCGCCAAACTCTTAGCAACCTCTGTTTTACCAACTCCCGTAGGGCCCAAGAATATAAATGAACCAATTGGTTTGTTCGGATCCTTAATACCACTACGTGACCTAATAATAGCACTAACCACCAATTTAATAGCCTTATCCTGACCAATAACCTTCTTCTTCATATTATCTTCCAAGCTAAGAATTTTATCCCTTTCCGAATTATTAAGCCTACTAACAGGAATATTAGTCCACTTACTAACAACCTCACTAATAGCATTATCATCAACCGTATCACTAAGAATATCCGACTTATTTTCCCTTTGCAGTTCCGCTAGCTCCTTTTCTAGTCTAGGAATAGTACCGTGTCTAAGTTTAGCAGCATCCTCCAAATTATACTCATTTTCAGCCTTTTCTAGCCTAAACTTAGCATTATCAATCTCTTCTTTCTTTTTATTAATTTTCGTATTAATAGCCTTTTCCTCTTCCCACTTTTTCCTTAAATCGCTCTCTTTTTCTTTAAGTTTACTAAGTTTCTCATTAATAACCTCTTTACGTTTCTTAGATAAGTCATCATTTTCCTTTTTCAAGGCCTCTTTCTCAATTTCCAAATTCATAATATGCCTAGTAAGTTCATCAAGGGATGACGGAACAGACTCCATTTGCACCTTAATAGTAGCACAAGCTTCATCAATTAAATCAATGGCCTTATCCGGTAAAAATCTATTCGTAATATATCGGTTAGATAAAGTTGCTGCCGCGATAATAGCACTATCCTTAATGTTAACTCCGTGATACACTTCAAATCTAGATTTAAGTCCCCTTAAAATTGTAATAGTATCATTTACAGTAGGTTCCTTAACAATAATCTTCTGAAATCTTCTTTCCAAAGCACTATCTTTTTCAATAAATTTCCTATATTCATTAAGAGTAGTTGCTCCAATGCAAAGAATTTCTCCACGTGCCAACATTGGTTTAAGAATATTAGAGGCATCCATTGCTCCTTCGGCTCCGGCTCCAACAATCATATGAATCTCATCGATAAACATAATAATTTCGCCATTGGATTCTTTAATTTCTTTAAGTACTGCTTTAAGTCTTTCCTCAAATTCTCCTCTATATTTAGCACCGGCTATTAAGCTAGCCATATCAAGTTCCCATATTCTTTTATTTTTAAGATTGTTAGGAACATCATTTTTTATAATTCTGTTAGCAAGTCCTTCTACAATAGCCGTTTTTCCGACACCTGCTTCACCAATTAAAACGGGGTTATTTTTTGTTTTTCTCGATAATATTCTTGTAATATCACGTATCTCATCATCACGCCCAATAACAGGGTCAATTTTCCCTATTTTAGCACTTTCCGTAATGTCTCTACCATACTTTTCAAGAACATTAACATTATCATTTTCCATATTCATATTCATATATATCACACCCTTTCTAAGTACACATTATAGCACATTTTTAGCAATTGTCAATAGAGATTGCTAAAAAAATAAAATTTTACATTGTTAGCTTTACAGTTTTTCAAAAATCGTTAATAATATGTTGCAGATTTTCAAAAATATTCCCCTTAATAATTCTATAAATAATGGAAATACTATAAAAAGGTGATGAAAATGAAAATAAGAAAATTAACAAAAATAACTATTACTGTTTTCCTATTTCTCTCAATAATAATTATACATAACGTATCCGCAAATAATAAGGAAATAAAAGATAATCAAAATAAAAAACAAGAAATATTATCCCATTACAATTCTAATATATTAGCCCTTCCAAACACTAAATTATACATCAAAACTGGCAAAAATTACATAAATGCTGGAACCCTAACTTCAACTCAAATCTTAAAATTAAAACCTCTTAAAATAACCCCAAATACGGAATACTTTCCATTAGAAACAATAGAAGGATACTATATAGACTATAAAGATACCCAAAAAACAAACGAGGAATTAATAGAAACAGACCAAAGATATAAAAATTATATTCCTTTTAATGAAACAATAATCACCAAAGAAAACGCTACATATTACGATGATAATACCCCATTATATAAATTAGAAAAGTCATACAAATTAAAAGTCTTAAAAAAAGATGAAAATGCTTACTACGCCGAGTTTAACAATAGATTACTAAAAGTATTAAAAGAAGATGTGCAAGAACTAATCGAAGAAAATAACCAAAATCTACCCATCGCATCTAAAATAAGAGTAATAGCATTCCATTCCTTTTATGACGAAAATGAAGAAAGTGAAAAATGGTGCCGAAATTCTATTTGTCATAACATTAAAGATTTTGAACAACAAATAAAATACCTAAAAGACAACAATTATTTCACTTTAAATACCAGTGAATTAGAACAGTTTATAGATGGAAAAATCAATCTTCCCCAAAATAGTGTAATGATAACTATCGATGATGGATTAATGGTTGATAGAGCCATAAAAGTATTAGATGAAAATAATATAAATGCCACCATATTTTTAATAACATCATCCTATAAGCCAGATAACTATACTCCAAGTAAGTATATAGAATTCCATTCTCACGGCCATAATTTACATACTCAATACGTTTGTTCAGGAGGTCAGGGAGGAGCAATTAAATGCAAAAATAAAGAATACCTACTAGACGATTTAAAGCAAAGCAGTACTATCTTAGGCGGTTCCCAAATATTTTGTTATCCATTCTATGAATACAATAACTATTCAATTTCTGTGTTAAAAGAAGCCGGCTATAAAATGGCCTTTGCCGGATACATTGATGATGGATATGTAAAAGTAGGCACTGACAAATATCAAATACCAAGATATACCATTACAAGTGATGTAACCCTCAATAAATTTTCGCAAATTATTAAAAATTAAATAAATAATTATAATAGTTCAATAGCAAACATTTCTAAAAAAACAGTTAAACCGACAAAATACTTACCCAAATCCTTGACTACTTTACTTATTTATTTTATAATCTATATATAAGGGAAGTGAAAAAATGATAAAAAATTTAACATATAGTATCAATAAATATAAATTTTTATTGCAACAACTAGTTTCAAGGGACTTTAAAGTAAAATACAAAAGAAGCTTTTTAGGCGTACTATGGAGTTTACTATACCCAGTATTAACTATGGCAGTTATGGCAATAGTATTTACCAATGTATTTAAATTCTCAACACCTGGGGTAAATTATTTAGTATACCTAATGAGTGGACTTGTACTATTCAACTATTTTAGTGAAGCTTCTAATTTAGCTATGAGTAGCGTTGTGGCCAACTTTTCATTAATAAATAAAGTATATATGCCCAAATATATATTTCCTCTTTCAAAATGTATATTTGTTGGAATTAACTTTTTATTAACATTAATTCCACTATATGCGATAATATTCATAACCGGAACAGGGGTAAATATTCATCACTTATTATTACCATATGTGTTCCTATGTCTATTTCTCTTTACTGTTGGCGTAGGATTTATACTTGCAACCATTTCTGTATTTATGAGAGATATGTTTTACATTTACGGAGTATTAATAACACTATGGACATATCTTACACCAATAATGTATGATGTGGCTATTATCCCCGCAAAGTTCCAATTTTTTATGAAACTAAATCCAATGTATTGGTTCCTAGATTTTGCTAGACAAATAATACTATATAACCAAGTACCAGGAATAAATTGTTTTATATATTGTGCTGTAATCGCCCTATCATTTTTGTTCGTAGGTATGTACATATTTAAGAAGAAACAAGATAAATTTATATATTACGTTTAGGAGGACTTATGAAAGATAAAGATAATATAATGGTTGATGTTGAAAACGTATCAATGAGATTTAATTTAGGAATTGAAAAAGGTTTTAGTCTTAAACAATTTTTTGTAGACTCATTTGACCCCAAAAAAAGAAAAGCTAAAAAAGCTCAAAAAAAAGATAATGAATTTTGGGCCTTAACAGATGTTGACTTTAAAATAAAAAAAGGTGAGGTGGTAGGCTTTATCGGAAGTAATGGAGCTGGTAAAAGTACCTTGTTAAAGGTAGTAGCTGGCGTTATGAAACCAACAAAAGGTACCGTAAAAGCTTATGGAAATATTTGTCCAATGATAGAATTAGGGGCTGGATTTGATAGTGACCTTTCAGCTCGTGAAAACATTTACCTAAATGGGGCCGTTATGGGATATTCTAAAAATTTTATCGATGAAAAATTTAACGATATAGTAGAGTTTTCAGAATTACAAGATTTTCTAGATGTTCCTGTAAAAAACTTTTCATCAGGAATGATTGCTCGTTTAGCATTTTCAGTTGCAACAGTAGTAGATCCAGAAATACTAATAGTAGATGAAATATTATCCGTTGGAGATATTGCTTTCCAAGCTAAAAGTGAAAATAAAATGCGTTCTATGATCGGAGGAGGTACAACAGTATTATATGTTTCCCACTCCCTAGAATCCATAGAAAAATTATGTGACAGAGTAGTTTGGCTAGATCACGGTCACGTAAAAAAGATTGGTAAAACCAAAGAAATATGTGATGAATATAAAAAGTTTATGAATGTATAGGAGGAGAAATGAATAAAGTAATACTTAATGAATTTTTAAGTGTGCGAAAAAGGCTTAAAAATAATAAATCAATAGTAATAGTTGCACCATATTTTACTGAGGAAAGATTAAAAGATGGATACTACAAGAGAGTTAAAGCTGTTGATGAATTATTTAAAGATTACTATAAGGTATATATTACGTATGAGACTAAAAAAAATTGTATTGAATTTGAAGAACACGAAGATAGAAATACTACAGTTGTAAGATATTTACCAGGTTCAAGAAGCCAAAAAATCTTGACGGCACTCTTGATGATTGCTTGTGGAAAAATTTATTGTCATTCTGTTTGGCAAGTTAAAAAGAAATTTTTCAAATTACCAGGTGTAAAGGTATATGTTGATGTTCACGGTGTTGTTCCTGAAGAAGAAACACTTTATGGAAGATATGAAGATGCTCAAATGTATGGAGATATAGAGGAAGCAACCGTTCAAAAAGCAGAATGTCTTATTTGTGTTACAAATAAAATAAAAGAACATTTACAAAATAAATATGGTGATAAATTTAAAACTAAGACAATTATTATGCCGATATTTGACAGTAATTTATCAAAATATGATACAGAAGTCCCAAAAGAAAAGCCATTTAATAATGGTAAACCGAATGTGATTTACGCCGGAGGAATAATGAAGTGGCAAAAAATTGAACTTATGCAAGAATCAATTTACAATTGTAGAGATAATGCAAATTATATGGTGTATTGTCCAAATCCTAAGGAATTTTGGGAAACCTGGAATTTTCCAAAGCAAGATAATTTGGAGGTTGGATCTAAATCGTATAAAGATTTATGCAAAGATGTATATACAAAGGCTCATTATGGATATGTGCTAAGAGATGACATAACGGTAAACAATGTAGCTTGTCCAACAAAGATTGCTGATTATTTTAAATATAGAATTGTACCAATTGTTTTAAGCCCTAAAATTGGTGACTTTATAGATTTAGGAATGAAATATATAACCTTAGATGATTTTAACAAAGGAAAATTATTGACAAAAGAGGAATTGACTAAAATAGCGGATAATAATGAAGAAGTATTAAGAAGGTATATCGAAATTCACGAAAAAGGAAAAAGAGAATTTATTAAAATGTTTAAGGGGGACAAGCAATGAGAGGACTAATTTATAAAATAAAAAGAATTTTTAAATTTATTGGCATTTTATTTTATCTACTATATTATAGAATAAAGTTTCACGGTCAAAAAAAAGGTGTAGCCGAAGTAGTTGATTCATTTTATAGCGGTGGATTAGAACAGGTTGCCGCAAATGTTTACAAGACATTTAAAGATAATAAAGACATATCGACTGTAATAAGTATCAGTAATCACGTGGGACCTATGTGTCAGCAACTTGAAACACCAAAGGATTTAAGAATAGTATATTATGATGTAATAGAAATGATAAAATATTGTGCAAAAAATAACATTGGTACTTTAATTTACCATTTCAGTACCTTTCATATGATATTATTCAAAATACTAGGCTTTAAAAATTATTATATCATTCATAATACATATATATGGTATACAGATAAAGAATGGAAAAAATTGAAATATAAATTAAATTTTGTTAATGGAATAATCGCTGTATCTGATTGGTGCAAAGATTATTTTCAAAAAAAGACAGGTATTTCCAACATTAAATTAATACTGAATGGAATAAATTTTGATAATTTATATAAAGGTGAAAAATCAAGTATTACAAGAGAAACTTTGAAAATAAAAAAAGATGAAATAGCCTGTATGACTATAGGTGGATATGTATGTGGAAAACATCAGATGGAAATTATTGGTATTGCTGAGGAAATAATAAAAACCAATTCGAAAATTAAATTCATTTGTGCGGGGCCAATACTAGACAAAAAATTGTATAATAAATTTTTAAAAAGGGCAAAAGGATCAAGTGCGAAAGATAATATAATAATTTTAAATTACATTCCACAGGAAGAGGTAGGAGATTTTATAAGAAGCAATTGCGACATTTACTTGCAACCATCTTTACACGAAGCGGGAGTACCATTAACAGTTATGGAAGCCTTATTAAATGGAAAACCAGTTATAATGACAGATTTTATGTTGCAGAAAACTTTTCCAAATTCTTCACGAATAATAGGGGTAAAACCAGCTTATAATGATATACTCAAAATAACTCCTAAGTTGGCTGAAGAAATGGGCTCCAAAGTTAAGGATGAATCTACAAAAGAATTTGTAGAAAAAATATTAAAGGTTGCAAACGATATAAATAAATATAGAGAGGGTTTTGATATTAAAGACTATGAATTTTTAAGCACAAAAAGAATGGCAAAAGAATATATAGAATATATAAAAATTTAGAGGGGATATAAGATGAAGTTATCAAAAAATAAAATAAAAAAAGGATTAAACATATTGATAAATGATGGTCCATTAGAATTATGCAAAAAAATGAAAACAAAAACATACGAATATATTTACTCACCAGTAGAATTACTAAAAGAACCAAATTTTAAAGTTGGCTTTATAGACGTAGTATTAGAAAAAGGCGTTGATGAAGACATAGTATCAAATAGTCTTAAAAAAATAAATATGTACAACTTCAATATTTTAAGTTTAGATGAGAATACTAAAGGAACATATATAAATGACTACACTTTCATTAACGTATTTAGATTGCGATCATACATATACATATATATAAATAAAGAGAGTCTAGATGAATATGTATTTAATGTAAAATTAACGAAAGATATATCTAATCAAATTAATGATATATTAAAAACAAATGAAGGATTAAAATTACTTTCAAATTATAATCAAAAAGACATAGTAACAGTAAAAACATCAACATTTCTAGATTATAAAGGTTCCAACTATTATTCTGGTGGTGCTGAACGTTATTTGTTAGACCTTTTCGATGTTTGCAAAAATCTAAATTTAAATTTAGTTATATATCAGCATTCTGAAAAACCATTTTTTAGAAAATATAATGGTATTAGCGTGATAGGACTTTGTCCTAAGGATAGGAAAGTAAAAAATAGTTATCAGTTTGCTGATGAACAAACAAAAAATTATATATTTGAAACATATAATAAATCTATATTACACATCTATTCAGCTTTCCAAGAATGTTTTCCAAATCATATTGGACCATCAATAGGAATTAGTCACGGAATAAGTTGGGACAGTCCAATAAACAAGTACGAAGATGGTCGCGATGAATTTTGGGAAAGTAAATGTGTATATCTTGAAAGTGCATATTTTTGTAATAGACTTATATCAGTCGATACAAATACACCAAATTGGCTTCAAACAATAGATTACAAATTAGGAAATAAAAAATGTCAGGTAATTCCTAATTATGTTGATAATAATGAATTTTCTCCAAGAAAAGATTATTTAAAAACTAGAGATAAAATAGTTATATTGTATCCTCGAAGACTTTATGAACCAAGAGGGCTATACATTACTTTGGATATAGTAGATGAAATCTTAAAAAATTATAAAAATGTAGAGTTTCAATTCGTAGGTAAGGGCTTTTCAGAAGATTTAAATAAAATAAAACAAAAACAAGATAAGTGGGGAAGTAGAATAAAATGTTATAGTAAACCCCCAGAAGAGATGTGCAATGTTTATAAACAAGCAGATATAAGTTTAATTCCAACATTATTTAGTGAAGGAACTAGTCTTTCTTGTCTTGAGGCCTTGTCAAGTGGAAATGTAGTAATAGCGACTAGAATAGGAGGTCTGACAGATCTAATAATAAATGAATTTAATGGTTATTTAATCGAACCGTCGTCAAAATGCTTAAAGGAAAAATTAATGGAGGTATTAGATAATTATTCTGTTCAAGGAGAAATAAAAAAGAACGCAGTAGCATCAGCTAAGGCTTTCAATAAAAGTAGATGGCAGAGAAGTTGGGAAAAAGTTATAAAAAGTTTTGATATAAATGTTACATCTAATAATAATCAATTAATTGAAATATATATATATAAAATAGATAATTTACGAAGAGAAATAAGGGAATTAATTAAAGATGAATTAAAAAAAGGTAATTTAATATATTTAAGAGTAAAAGAATTTCCAGAAGAAGACAACATATCTTGTGGATTACTTCAATTGATTGAATACAATGAAGAAATAATGAATGTAGCAAACAAGGTGTATAAAGATAAAACAATAAAAGACAAAATAACACGTAAGGAAAAAATAATAGAAATATAAAAATGAATAAGTGAAAGGATCAAAGTATGATTAAAGTAATGACAGTCTTTGGAACAAGACCAGAGGCAATTAAAATGGCACCACTTGTTAAAGAATTGCAAAAAAGAGATGGAATAAAGAATATAGTTTGTGTAACAGCACAACATAGACAAATGTTAGACCAAGTATTAGATACATTTGAAATAACACCAGATTACGATTTGGATATTATGAAACAAGGACAAACACTTGGTGAAGTAACAACAAGGGCATTAAATGGATTGGAAGAAGTGATAAAGGAAGTAAAACCTGATATAGTTTTAGTTCACGGTGATACAACAACAACATTTGCCGGAGCACTAGCAGCATTTTATAATATGGTTGCCATAGGTCACGTTGAAGCTGGGTTAAGAACTTATGATAAATATTCTCCATATCCTGAAGAAATGAATAGACAAATGGTTAGTTGTTTAGCAGATATGAACTTTGCTCCAACAAATTTGAGTAGAGATAACTTGTTAAAAGAAGGAAGAAAACCTGAGAATATTTATGTAACAGGAAATACAGTTATAGATGCTATGAAAACAACAATAAACGATACTTACACACATAAAGTATTTGATTGGATTGGAGACTCTAGAATGATTCTCTTGACAGCTCACCGAAGAGAAAATCTTGGTGAACCAATGAGACACTTTTTCAAAGCTATTAAAAGAATAGTTGATGAGTTTCCTGATGTAAAAGTTGTTTATCCAATTCACTTGAATCCTAAAGTTAGAGAAGTTGCAAATGAAATATTTGCAAGTTCAGATAGAATAAAACTAATTGAACCATTAGAAGTATTTGATTTTCACAATTTTCAAAATAAAGCTTACATTATATTGACTGACAGTGGTGGTATACAAGAGGAAGCACCTAGTTTAGGTAAGCCAGTACTAGTACTTAGAGATACAACAGAAAGACCAGAGGGAATTGAAGCCGGAACACTAAAATTAGTAGGAACAAGTGAAGAAAAAGTATATAAAGAAACCAAAAAGTTATTAGAGGATAGAGAAGAGTATGAAAAAATGAGTAAGGCATCAAATCCTTACGGAGACGGATATGCATCTGTAAAAATAGTAGATGCTATAGTTGAAAGGTTTGGTATGATTGAAAATAATAAACAAGATTAAAGAGTATAGAGAAGACCATTCAAGAATAGAGACATTAAATTGGTTATATGGTAGTTTAGTTCATAGAATTTCGACCAAAAAAACAACTCCCATAGTATTTGATGATATAAATATAGATAAGAATAGCAAAGAGAATTTAATTTTGAATAAAAGAAAAAAAATATTTGTATTTGGGAACATTCCATATTATGATATCGGAGGTGGACAAAGAAGTTCGCAAATAGCTAAAACATTTTATAAAATGGGATTTCCAGTTTATTATTTATATGCGTATCCATCAAGCGAAAGCAAAATACATAATATTCCTATGCCAATGATTATGCATAATGATTTAAAAAAAATAGGATTAGAAAAAATATCTAATTTAATGAATGAAAACGATTTATGTATCTTTGAATCTCCGTGTGAAAAATTTGAAGAATACATAAAATTGGCTAAAGATAAAAAAACTAAAATAGTATATGAAAACATAGACAACTGGGAAACGTCTTTAGGAGTAGGAGTTCTTCATAAAGAGACACTAAATGAATTATTAAAAGACGCTAATTTATTAGTAGGTACTGCAAAACCACTAGTAACTCAATTAGAAGAATATTGTCAAGACTTAAAAATAAAAAGAGATATAAAATACTTAGCAAATGCGGTAGATGATGAAATGTTCTTTCCATTGAAACAACACGAAAAGCCAGAGGATTTAGTAATCGGTTCTAAAACCCTCATATATTATGGCTCATTATGGGGAGAATGGTTTGATTGGGAAATAATATTTGGTGTGGCTGAATCAAACCCAGATTATGAGATCAATCTTATTGGTGATTATCAAGGAATTATGAATATTGTAACTAAATCTCCTAAAAATGTACACTATCTTGGATTAAAGAAGCAAGAAGAATTACCAGCATATTTAAAATATAGTGATTATGCCTTATTACCATTTAAAGTAGGAAAAATAGGTGATTACGTTTCGCCATTAAAAATATTTGAATATATTTCAATGAATAAAATAGTTTTAGCAACATCTCTTCCTGACATAAAAGACTATCCAAATACATATTTTGGTGATACAGCTGAAGAATGGAATAAACTATTAAAGAAAAACTTAAAAGTTGATGAACAAAAATCAGATGAATTCGTATCTCAAAATAATTGGTATAACAGAACTTGTCAAATGCTTGATATACTTTACAAAAGTGAATCTGAAAAATGTCAAAAAGAGTTCTACAACAATATTTCAATAGTGGTTTTAAATTACAATAATAAAGGAATAATTGATAGATGCATAGATTCATTATTAAGATATAATAAAAGATACTCTTATGAAATAATAATAGTTGATAATAAAAGCACAGACGGATCTTTAGAACAAATGAAAAATAAATATAAAGATAAAATAAAAATAATAGAGAATGAAAAAAATGGATGTTCATCTGGTCGAAATTTAGGAGTAAAAAATGCAACCAAAGAATATATAATGTTTTTAGATAGTGACCAATGGGCAATGAACGAATATTGGATAGAACCATATTTTGAAATACTAAATAAGGTACCCAATGTAGGTCTTATAGGATGGGCAGCTGGCTGGTTTAATAAGTATGGAAAAGCCTACCACGTTGTAGATAGTTTTGCATATAGATATATGCCTCAATCAGGTTTGTGCCGTAAAGATATAGGTTATTTAGGTTCAGGTGGAATGATGATAAAAAAAGAATTGTTTGATAAAGTAGAAGGCTTTGACTTGTTCTATGATCCAACTTGTTATGAAGATACAGATCTATCTCTCAAAATAAGAAATGAAGGCTTTGAAATATATTACTGTCCATACTTAGGAGTTATGCACCTTCCTCATCAAACTACAAAAAGTGGTTCCAGTGCTCATAAAAAACTAACTAACGAAAAGCAAGAATACTTTACGAAAAAATGGAATGAAAAAAATCCTGATTTACTAAAGTATATAAAGTAATAAAATTAGAAAAAGGTAGATAGTATGATTAAAGTTATGACAATATTTGGTACTAGGGCTGAAGCAATTAAAATGATTCCAATAATTGAAGAATTAAATCAAAGGAACAAGACTAAATGCATAGTTTGTGTAACAGGGCAACACAGAGAAATGCTAGATCAAGTCCTTAAAACATTTAATATAGTACCTCACTATGACTTAAACATTATGAAGCAAGGTCAAACTCTAACAGAAATAACTACTAAATCCATAACGGGATTAGAAGAAGTTATAAAAAAAGAAAATCCACAAATTATTCTTGTTCACGGAGATACGACTACCACTCTTTCAGGTGCTTTAACTGCTTTTTATAATAAAATTAAAATTGGTCACATAGAAGCTGGACTTCGAACATATAATAAATATTCACCTTATCCAGAAGAAGCAAATAGGCAACTAGTAAGTAAACTAGCCGATATACACTTTGCACCAACAATAAATAATAAAGGAAATTTATTATCAGAAGGAATAAAAGAAGAAAATATTTTCGTAACAGGTAACACAATTGTTGATATTTTAAAAAGAAACATAAAGAATGATTATAAAAGTTTTATAACAGATTGGGTAGGGGATAGTAAAATGATACTATTGACAATTCATAGAAGAGAAAATATTGGCGATAATATGATAAAATGTTTTGATGCAGTCAAAAAAGTATTAAACAATTTTCCTGATGTGAAAGTTGTTTATCCCATTCACAGGAATCAAAAAATAAGGGAATTAGCCAAAGAATATTTAGCTGGTATTGAAAATATTCTGATAACAGAACCATTAAATATACGGGATTTTGATAATATTCAAAGTAAAGCATATATAATTTTGACAGATAGCGGAGGAATACAAGAAACATCCCCAATATTAGGTGTACCAACACTTGTACTTCGTGATACAACTGAACGTCAAGAAAGCATAGCAACAGGAGTTGTAAAAATAATAGGAACCAACAAAAATAAAATATATAACGAAGTAAAGAAACTACTAGAAAATAAGAAAATATATAATTCAATGAATAAACGTTCAAAAATATATGGAAATGGAACAGCTGCAAAAAAAATAGTAGACATTTTAATAGAAAGGTATGATGTATAGTGAAGAAAAAACCCAATTATTTATTTTTTATTGCAATGTTTTTATTGTCATTTATATTTTTTAACATATTAGTTTCCTCAATATTATTTTTGTTAAAACAAAGTATTACTTCCATAAATGTCATTATAGCATTAATTTTATCAATATTATTAATGATGTACACATTAAAAAAAGGTGATGACTACAAGCTTAAATCATTAGCAATAGCAATAGCAGTACCAATATTAATAATAATAGGAACAACGTTCATAAGTGGAAAAGTATATGACTATAGTTGGGATGGAAATTCGTATCATAAATCAACTATTGGTATACTAGCTGATGGCTGGAATCCTGTATATGAAACAATGAAAGAGTTTGATGAAAAAAGAGTAATAAATGATAATAGTAGTAATAGTTTTTCTCTTTGGGGAGAACATTATGCCAAAGCATCACACATATATGCGGCTAATATTATGGCATTAACACACAATGTTGAAAGCGGTAAAAGCATAAATGCAATATCAATAATTACCTTGGCTCTATTTATATTATCACTATTATTGAAGAAAAATAATAAATTATTGTTTTCAATAATATTTACAATAGTTATCATAACAAGTGCGACCATTTCTAGTCAATATTTAACAAATTATGTGGATATATTAGTTTACATTTATATGTTTTTGCTTATGTATGTATTTATTGGTTTTGAAATAGATAAAAAAAATCAGGATAATTTAATTTTAGTTTATATAATGACGTTGTGTATTATTATTAATGTAAAATTTTCATCATTTGGATATGCTGGAATATACTGTTTAGGCTTTTATTTATGGTACATTTCAAGACTAAAAAAGGAAAAGATTAAAGACTTTTTCATAAAATTCACAATTGCATCTGTATGTGCAGTACTATTAGGTGTTTTAGTTATAGGGGCCTCTTCTTATGTGAAAAATTACATAGACCACGGTCATCCATTCTATCCTATAATGGGAGACGGCAAAGTTGATATAATGACATTAAATCAACCAAAATCATTTAAAGATAAGTCTTCGATAGAAAAATTTGCAATTGCTACATTTTCAAAAGCAGACAATATATCATATTATGATGATGCGGAACCACAATATAAAATTCCATTTACAATTTCTAATTCTGAGTTAAAATTACTTAGTTCTTGTGATTTACGAATATCAGGGAATGGTTTAATATTTGGAGGAATTATAATAATTACATCAATAATTGTCTTGTTTAAAATGCCAAAGTTATATAGTGAAGATAAAAAATTATTTACAACTTTATTAATTCCATTAATAATTACTATAATATTAATACTCGTAATGCAAGATGTGTGGTGGGCCAGATATTTTCCACAATTACACTTTATAAATTTTATTGCAATTATTTTATTGAATTTGAGTAAAATAAAAAAAGATAAGATAATAAAAATATTAATATTAACCTTATTGATAATAAATAATATAAGTATTTTGGGGGCAAGCACTTTAAAATCATATATTTATACGAAAGATGCAAATATAGAATTTAACAATGTAAAAAAAGAAATTTCATCTAATTGTAAATTAAACGTTGAAACAAAATTGTTTTATGGAACATTTTATAATATTAGAGAAAGTTTAAAGGATTATAATCCAACATTTAAGGTAGTCGATGAATTAAAAACAGATGATACAATGCCATTGATGAATGGTTATAGTATATGTTATTGCAATGATAATTAAAAAGTATTAAAGTGAGGTGATATAGTGTACGTATTTGATTTTGATAAAACAATATATAATGGAGATAGCTCCATAGACTTCTATAAATTTTGTCTAAAAAAAAATAAAAAAATAATTAAATATTTGCCTAGACAACTTCTTTATATGATCCTATACATAGTTGGAAAAAAAAGTAAAAAAGAATTTAAAGAAATATATTTTAGTTTCTTAAAGTCATTTAATAATATAGATGTAATAGTCACCGACTTTTGGAAACAAAATAAAAATAAAATAAAAAAATTTTATCTTAAAAGAAATCCAAGCAAGGATGTTATCATATCAGCTTCACCAAGATTCTTGTTAGAGCCCATTTGTAATGAATTAGGAATAAAAAAATTGCTGGCCACTGAGGTGAATCCAAAAAATGGAAAGTTTAAAGGTGAAAATTGTTATGGAACTCAAAAAGTAAAAAGATATAAAGAAGAATATCCTAACGAAAAAGTACTTGAATTTTATACTGATAGTTTATCGGATATGCCAATGATAAATATTTCTCAAACCAGCTATATTGTAAAAAAAGACAAAATAATAAAGTTCGAAGAATATAAAATGAGTAAGAAAGACAAAATAATAAATATGTTTACTGATAAAAAATTTATATTATTTATTATAGTTGGATGTATAAATGCAATAAATGGAATATTATTATCCACTATATATTCAACCTTTTTAAACTCTAATATTGCATTTATTTTTGGGTATTTAACTAGTTTGTTTGTATCATACTTATTAAATAGTTATATTACATTCAAAGAAAAAAATTTAACAATAAATAAATTTATAAAATTTTGCATATCATATATTCCAAATTTTTTAGTTCAGCTTATTTGTGTATTAATATTTATAAATATTTTGCATATTAATAAAATTATAACCTATACAATAGCAGCAATTATAGGCGTTCCAATAACGTACTTATTATTAGTAATATTTACATTTAAAAAAAATAACAAAGGAGAAAAAAATGAAAAATTATATAAAGTTAATGAGACCTAAACATTACTTAAAAAACTTTTTAGTATTTATACCACTTTTATTTAGCGGAAACTTTTTTGAAGAAAAAATGCTATTAAAAGTAATATTTGCTTTTGTATCATTTTCCCTAGCTGCATCAGTTGTATATATAATAAATGACATAAGAGATAAGGAAAAGGATAAACTTCACGAGAAAAAGAAAAATAGGCCAATAGCCTCAGGAAAAGTTCCTGTACCAAATGCCATTGCGTTTAGTATAGTATTAATAATTTTGTCAGTCATATTTAATTATTTAG
Source organism: uncultured Bacilli bacterium (assembly GCA_934101865.1). Taxonomy (GTDB): domain Bacteria; phylum Bacillota_I; class Bacilli_A; order RF39; family UBA660; genus UMGS2068. The sequence goes on from CAKOSA010000005.1 coordinate 23,514, forward strand.
CTATTGGAACGTTAATAAATATCAGTTACATTTTTATTTTAATATATGTAATTATAAATATATTTTATAGTTTTGGTTTAAAGGATGTACCAATTATTGATATTGCAATTCTAGTATCAGGCTTTGTTATTAGAGTATTATATGGAGCAAGCGTAATAAATATAGTAGTTTCAAATTGGTTGTATCTAACCGTAATGTCTCTATCCTTTTATTTAGGCTTAGGAAAAAGAAGAAATGAATATATTAAACAAGGAGCCAAAAGCAGAAAGGTATTAATGTATTATACTAAAGATTTTTTGGATAAAAATATGTATATATTTCTAGCCATTTCAATTGTTTTTTACACTATGTGGACAGTTGATCCAATAATTGTTAACAAAACCAATAATTTAATGGTATGGACAGTACCCATAATGATGTTATTGTGTATGAAATATAGTATGAACGTAGAATCAGATAATTATGGTGATCCAGTAGACGTAATAACAAGTGATAAAACATTGTTAGTATTAGGTATTATTTATTGTATTATAGTTGCTATTTTAATATATATTCCATTTTAATATTTGCATAAGTACTTGAAAATAAGTTCAAGTGCTTATTTTAAAAATAATGACGAAAAGAGGAAAAAAATGAATGACAAAATATCAAAATTAAAAAATGTATTTAAGAAATATGGATTTAAAGAAACCATAAAAAAGGTAATTTCATATTTTAATGCTAATTATTTAATTAAGATAACTAGTAAGTTTGATGTTTTAATAAATAAAAGAAAATATGAAAAAGAGATAAATAAAATATTAAATGCAGATTATGAAAGAATAATAATTTGGAGAAGTAGTTTTGGATATAATGTTCCTTTATTTCAGAGGCCTCAGCATATAGCCAATAATTTATCAGAAAAAAAATGTTTAATATTTTATGAAGTTACAACAATGACTGATAAAGTAAAAACTATAAAAAAAATGAATAATATGCTCTATTTAGTAAATTTCAACAATAGAGCATATAGTAAAATACTATTAAGAATAATTCAAAATATATCCAAACCAAAATATTTAGAGTTTTATTCAACAGACTGGACATTGTCAATGAAAGATGTGAAGACATATCAACACAATAATTACAAAATAATATATGAATATATTGATGATATTAACCCTCAAATTGCCGGAACAAAAGATATACCAAAAAATGTACTTGATAAATATAATTATGCATTATCAAATAAAGATATTTATATAGTATGTTCAGCAGATACTCTATATAATGATGTGTTAAAAAGAAGAGGAAAGAACAATTTAGTTTTAACATCAAATGGAGTAGATTATAAATTTTTCAAAGAATATTCAGAATACAAACTAGATAAGACATTTACGGATTTAATAAAAAATGGCAAAATAAATATATGCTATTATGGAGCATTAGCAAAATGGGTAGATTATAAATTAATACAAGAAATAGATAAAACAAATAAATATAATATAATAATATTTGGTGTAAAATACGATGATTCATACGATAAAAATATTCGAAATTCTCAAAATGTACACTTTTTAGGTTCTAAGAACTACAATGTTTTAAAATACTATGCAAAAGAAGCAGATATTTTAATAATCCCTTTTTTAATTAATGATATAACAAAGTCCACAAGTCCAGTAAAAATATTTGAATATATGGCTCTTAATAAACCTATTGTAACAACAGATATGAACGAATGCAAAAAGTATAAATCTGTTCTAATAGGAAAAACACACGAAGAATTTATAAAAAAACTAGAAGAGGCGTATAAATTAAAAGAAGATACAGAGTACATAAATTTATTGGATAAAGAAGCCAAATCAAATGATTGGAGTATAAAAGCACAGCATATTATAGATTTGATTAAGTTGGACGAATAATAAATAAATTGTAAAAAATAATATTATATTATATAATTGATTATAAACTTATGTTTTAGTTTTCAATTATTGATTGAAAATATTATAAACAGCCAAAAAAGTAATCTAAATTTTATAAAAAAGTTAGTAGTAAGGAGGTTAAAATGCAAGAATACTTCAATAACATCTATAATGGTAACCTTGAAGATCTAATATTACATTTAGAAATATCGATAAAAAATGAAAAAAAAGAGTTTATTATAACAGCCAATCCAGAAATAATTATGAAAAGTTTAAACGATGAAGAACTTTCAAAAATGTTATTAGATCATAACAATATTATTGTTCCCGATGGAATAAGTATTGTGAAAACAGCCAAAAGATTTAACAAAAATATATCCGAACGTATAACCGGCATAGAACTATCGTCGAAGTTAATTAAATTAGCAGATAAATATCATAAAACAATATATTTGTTTGGAAGTGAAGAAAATGTCGTAAAAAAATTAGAAAGCAAAATCAAGAGAGAATATGCAAATATTCCGCAAGTATATGCAAAAAATGGGTATACAAAATATAAAAATAAAATAATAAATGATATTCAACAAAAACAACCAGATATAATATTAGTGGCCTTAGGTGTTCCATTACAAGAAAAAATAATATATGAAAATATTTCAAAGTTTAAAAAAGGAATATTTGTGGGTGTTGGAGGTACGTTTGATGTATTAAGCGGTACCAAAAAAAGAGCACCTAAAATTTTTATAAAATTAAATTTAGAATGGTTATATAGAATTGTTAAAGAGCCTAAAAGATTAAAACGGTTTTATGAAAACAATATTAAATTTTATCTCAAAGTAAAAGGGCTCTCAAAAAAAGAAAGGAAGAAAAATAATGAATAATTTAAATTTAGAATTAAATTACACAAATATTAAAGAAATTGACTTAGAAAACTATAATGAAAAAGTAAAAGAAATTCATAAAGAGCTACACAACAAGGCCACTCTCCAAAACGAATTTGTGGGCTGGCTAACATATCCTAGCAGCATATCAAAAGCAGAAATTGAACAAATAAAAAGTGCCTCTAAAACAATACAGTCCAACTCAAAATACCTAATAGTTATAGGAATAGGCGGATCATATCTAGGAGCAAAAGCCATAATAGAAGCCCTCGCTCCCGCCCTTCCCCAAACCAAAATACTATACGTAGGCAACAATTTAAGTACAGACTATATTCAAGATATAATAAGCAAAGTAAAAGATGAAGATTACTCAATCAACGTCATATCAAAATCAGGTACAACAACTGAGCCCGCGATAGCATTCAGAATATTCAGAAAAATGATAATAGAAAAATACGGTAAATCCGCCTCAAAAAGAATATACGTAACGACATCAAACAAAGGAGCACTATACGAACTCGCACAAAAAGAAAACTACACCACATTCATAATCCCAGACAACATCGGCGGAAGATACTCCGTATTAACTTCTGTCGGCCTTTTGCCAATCGCCACAGCGGGAATAAATATAGACAAACTTTTACAAGGAGCTATGCTAGGCGAAGAAAAATATAACAACCCCAATCTTCTTACAAACGATTGCTATAAATACGCTTGCATAAGAAATATTCTGTATAAAAAGAATAAAAATATCGAAGCCCTCGTAACCTATGAACCAAGATTACACAGCCTAATAGAATGGTGGAAACAATTATTCGGTGAAAGTGAAGGCAAAGATGGAAAAGGAATATTCCCTGTCGGATTAGAATTTACTACCGACCTTCATTCCTTGGGACAGTATATACAAGATGGAGAAAGAAAAATTTTTGAAACCATAATAAATATTGAAACAGTGGAAAATGAAATAACAATTGAAGAAGAAGAAAACAACCTAGATAACCTAAACTATCTCCAAGGACTTACATTAAATTATGTAAACCATAAAGCAATGGAAGCGACTGTCCAAGCTCATATTTCAAATGATGTTCCCAATTTACTCTTAAATATAAATAAATTAGACGAAAATTCCATTGGCCAACTAATATACTTTTTTGAATTATCCTGTGCAATGTCAGGATGTCTACTAGGTGTAAACCCATTTAATCAACCAGGTGTTGAAAAATATAAAACAAATATGTTCAAATTATTAAATAAACCAGGTTATTAAAGCAAAAAATCACTAAAACAATAAAATTATTTGACTTTTAGTCCAAAATATTATATCATTATATTAAGTGAAGGAGGAATTAACTATGTTTTTTCTAACAAGTTCGTGTTATGATTTAGATCCAATCATAAGACTAGTAAAATTCGGAATAATCCCAATTATACAATTTGGTATCCCAATCATACTAGTATTACTAGGTATGCTTGACTTTGGTAAAGCCGTACTAGCAAGTAAGGAAGATGAAATCAAAGCCGCTCAAAAAATGTTTATAAAAAGATTAATGTATGCGGTAGCAACTTTCCTAGTATTTACCATCGTAACAGCAGTATTCAACCTACTAGTAGGAACTGGAGCAAGTTCTGACGGTAACGATTGGAAAAGTTGCTGGGATAACATAAAGAAATAGAGCACCCTTGCTTTATTTTTTTATTTTCCCAATTTGACAAATGTTCATATTTATGATAGTATATAGACCCAAGAGAAAAGTGGTGATAAAAATGAACGAAAAACCAAAATACGTCATCGTATCCCTTTGCAATAATCCCAACCATACCCCAGATGACGAACTAAGCAAATATACCATACGATGCATAAAAAGAAAAAAATACCATCTAAACATACCATCCCATCTTCAAGAAAGAAAATACTGGCCAATTCCCCCAATTCCCGAAACCTATACCAGTGAAGAACAACTAATAAAACTAATGAAAAACAACCCCGATATAGCCTCTCTCATCCGTCGTGGAATAATCCAAATCCAAACCATCGAAACCATAACCACCAAAGAAATATGTGGCCTTCTCATCGATAACGACACCGTAAAAGAATTAATAACCGGCAAAATAATCCGAAGAGGCCACCCCGAGAGCGGTTACCTCGCCTTCGAAGATTACTATTACTACTATGACGAAACCGAAATCCTCAAAAACATTGCTGGCCTCACTCCCGCCGACAAAAGACGGTATGAAAAACAAATTAATTACATCGAAATACTATCGCAACCGGCCCAACCCACGCCAAAAAGGAGGAAATAATGACAAATAACGAATTAAGACTCCTCGCCCGCACCATAATTTTAGAGGAAGCCCAAATATATCAAAATCCCAATTTAATTGAAACCCTATCGGGGGTAAATACCAAAGAACTAACCAAACTACAAAGCGAGTCCGACCAAATAATCAAAACCGCCCTCACTTGCTATGAAGAAGTAAAAAAACAAGAATTACAAACCTACCACCAAGACAAATATCGTGAACTAATAACAACCCTTGAAACAACTCTCGGCATATTCCCATCCCAATCAACCCCAACCCTAGCAACCCTTGAAGCAAACAAATATGCCCAAACCAAAACCAAAAAATTTCTCGCCCTAACATACCCCGAAATATACGAAGAAAAATCATCATCCCTCTCCATCCAAGAAAAAATCGCCTGCCTAAAATATAAAGCCTATGACGGTAGCAACCTAATAGAAGAATACTACGAAAAACAAAAAAACAATAAAAAAATACGAAGAAACATCCCAGCTCCCCTAAAAACATTCATAAATAGTGACGGCACCTATAAACCCCTCGATGTGATACTATCAGATAAAAACTACCCCCTTATCGACGAAAGAATAAAATACATCATTTTAACCAGCAAAACCTTTTTAAAAAAAGTAAACCTCCCATACCTAACCAAAAAAGAATTAGAATACCTAAAACAAATAATCACCACGGTTGCATCAATGTATGAAGAAGTATCAACCATATCCGACGAATACTTCGATCCCCAAGCCCCCCAAATAACCCCAATGGAAAGATATGAACTCCTCATAATAAGAAGCACAAGCTCCCTAAGGACCATTGAATTAAAAAGCTATAACGATAAAATCACCAAACAACTCTTTCAAAACACCCGTAAAGTAAGAAGGAAGAAACTATGGAAATAGCTGACATCAAAAAACTAATAAACGAAATAACCAAATATGTCTCTGAAAAAACAAATAAAACCTATCAAGTCTACCCCCTTACCATCAAAGAATTCTATCAAAACGAAGAAAACTATCCCTTTTCCCATAGCATCAAAAGAAAATATACCCATAACTATAACGGCTTCAATGATAAAAAAGGCCTAAGCACAATCCTAATCGACGAAAACGATTTAACCAAACCCATCCCTGAAATAATGATGAAATATGCCCAAGTAACCTTTCACGAACTTCGCCATACAATGCAACTGTACGCCGACGAAGACAGCTACGAAACCTTTTTCATAAAGATAGATAAAATAATCCAGTACCATAACTATACCGAGTATAAACTAGAATACGATAACTTCTCTTATGAAATCGATGCCAATCTCTACGGCATAATCAAGGCCGAAAAATATCTCCAAACCCATTATAAAGACATATACGAAGCCTATCAAACATCAAACTACAAAACCAAAATAGATAAAAAAAAGGCCACCGCCACCTATAAATTATTAACCTACGACCACATAAGTAGAGTGGACAAAGTAATGAACGCCCTCCAAACAGGCTACATCCCATACCCCCAAATCCAGTTCCGCCTCCCCCACCCAATGCAAATATTTCTTGATGAAACCGGCCAGTATAAGCCCCTAAGGACCATAATTGCCGACCCAAAATTCCCTAAACTTGACCCCAAAATTACTCATACTGTCCTTTCGAGCCGACTATTCCTTGCAACAGTAGATTTCGAAAATCTCACCATTTCCGAGCGAAAAATACTCTTAGAGGCCTTACGCTATGCGTGGCTAAGAATACAAAACGAACAAAAAGAAAGAAAAAAATACTATAAACAATATGGCAGTCCAAGTACCCAAATAAATAACGAACCCAATCCCATTACAAGATTAGAGCTAAATATAGAACGCATAGCCCGTACCATAAATAAACTACTAAACCCCGTTACAGACTATCGAAAACATCAAAAACACAAAAAGAAAATAAAAGCCATACTAACCAAATTAGAAGGAGGTACCCCAAATGACTAGACAAGATTTAGAACAGGTCAAGGAAGACATATTACAAAAATTCAACACCAAATACAAATTAAATGAACAAATGAAAATAATGACCCGTAAAGAATTCATAAACACAGAAAACCCCAACGCCCCATATAAATATTATCGTATCCAAATATCCAAAGACTGTAAAGCCCTAAACTTCCTAAAAGGAGAAAGCATCATCTTTATCCCCGATAAACCAGAATACGACTCCAAAGACCTACTAGAAGTAATAATATCCAGTTTTCACGAACTCCGTCATACATACCAAATCAAAAACCTATCCCCAGACCCATTTTACAACTTTCTAATGGAAATAGAGTTCCTAATGAAAATCTATAACCAATCAGATTACATAAACGATCACGATTCCTTTTATAGCGAAATCGATGCCAAAAAATATAGCTTCGTAGAATCCCAAAAATATTTCTTAACCCATTTCCCAAATAAGTTCAAATATATGGAAGACTCCCTCTATCTACAATACAAGAAAGAATACTATAATATTAAGGAACTAGTAGACAAATACGAACCCCATAATACCGTAGATAAACTAATATACGCAATGCAGAAAAAAGTAATCAAGCCCCATAATACTATGATTCCCCCCATCATATACAAATTCATAAACGAAGACGGAACCTATAAACCATTTACAGAAATACTAAACAATAAAAATCTCCGTATCATAGACGAAAGAATAATCCAATCCGTTCTTTCCAGTCGTACCTTTATTTCTAGCATAAATATAGATAAACTAACTCCCAAAGAAAAAGTATACCTAAAAACCGCTCTTCAAAAAACCGAAGAACAAATAAAACAAGGTCTAAAAACAAGTACTATCAATAAAACAATGCAAAAAGAATACCATAGACAATTAAAAGTAATAGGATGTCATATAGCCCCCCAATCTATAATAAAAAAATCCTACCAAGAATTAAGACGAAAACTAAACAGTATGACCAATCCCCTTCGCCAAGAAAGAAAAAGAGAATACCATAGACAACAAATTCCCCTATATATAAGGAAATTAACAAAGGTGTAATATGGAAAAAGAATACGTACAATACGCATTATGCAATAATGATACAAATATAAGCCATAAATACAACCTATTAGGACATAGAGAGCAAGATATAATCTATTGCCCCCTTCCCACTTACAATATCTATAAAAAAGAAACAACCACTCTGGGAAAAATCAAAGAAATAATAATCGAATCCTTTCGCAGTAAAGAAGAACTAGAACACTATCTTGCCCAAACTCCAAGTATAAAAAGCAAAATAAACAAAGGAATATATACTCTTAAAGAAGAACAAAATTACCCTGTCGTTCTCATAGGCGAATTAGTCGGAGAAACTATAATAGATATCCTAACCGGCAAACCAATCCATAAAGGAACAAGAAAATCGAGCTATCTAGCATATAGTAATTATCAGAGAATAACCATCAAAGAAGTACTACACGAATTAAAAAAAATAGATGAACAAGTATTACTATATTATGAAGAAGAACTAAATAAAATAGAAAATAAAATAATAAAAAGAAAAATTAAAAATTAAGGAGAAGATAAAAATGAAAGAATATGTAAAAGTAAGTTTAAATAATAACCCCAATGAAAATAGTACAATCAACTGTTTATATAGAGGCTTTACAGCCGAAGGAACAGTTGAAGAAATAGAACTATTTAACGAAAGTTTCCAAAGTGAAGAAGAACTAGAACAATTCGTTAAAGAAAACCATTATAATCACGAAGGCTTAGTAATAAGAAAAACCCCCATATATAAAGGAATTACTGTATATGCCGAAAAACTAAATAATGATACAGTCAGAGAAATAATAACAGATAGAATAATCAGAAAAGGTAATGAACTATCAGGATACCTATCATTTAGTTCTATTTCCCCAGCTACTCCCGAAGAAGTATTATCAGAGTACAAAAAAATGTCATCTAATGGAAATATAACTAGAAAAGAAATACTAAAATACGCTAAAACATTAAGCCAAATAGAGAAAGTATCAATAGAAAGATTTGCAGAAACAAGCGATCTTGCCAATAAAACACCCGAAGAAAAAGCCGATATTATGATAAAAAATCTAATAGCAAGAAATAAAAGAAAATAATCAATTGCACCCCTAGTGAAGGGTGTAATTTTTTAAGTTTATATAAAAAACTATATCTTTTTTATTATCTTTATGGTATAATTGACATAAGATGTGATTTTATAATCAATAACTAGATTGAGGTGTTTTATGTGAATAAAATATTAAAATATATATTAACAATAACAATACTATTTTCAGCATTCTGTATTAATGACGTTTATGCAAATCAAGATTCCTATCTTCCTTCTTGTGTAAATGAAAAAAAATGCTTAGAAATATGTTCATATTCCAATAAGATTAATGATAATGAGCCAACGTATTATATATACATAGTATATAACTATAAGGATAAATCTATGCAAACACAATGGGTAGATAGATTCGAAAAAGTAGGATATAATACGAATAAATATGACTCTACAAAATATGGAATGTCATCATTACATAAAATAAGAGGTCACGGGAAGAAACCATTTATTCAAAACGAATCCTATCAAGCATTAATATATAATGGTGTTTGCCCTAAAAATGGATATGTTGATTCAGAAGGTAAGGATAAAGTATGTTTTGATGATAATGGCAGTTATTGTACTGTAGATGATCCAGGAGGAGCATTTGACACATTTGAAGGAAGTACAAATTTAGAGTATACATTAGAGCAACAATTAACAAATTATTTTCAAAGAAATGTATATTTTGAAATGAACTATAAAGAATATGCCAATGCCAGTGAAGTAGATTTTAAAAATAGTGTAACAACTGCATTTGAAAAAAATTTTTTGTCTGGAAATAAAATGCCCAGTTTTATTCAAAAAAATTCTGCTTGGAAAACTGGCATTGAAAACGCAAATTTAGAAAGAGCTAGAGACGAATTTAAAAAACAAGTGGATGCTGATAAGACACTTTCTGAAAAAGAAAAGGCAGATTATAAAAGTAAGATAGATTCTAATTATTCAAAATCTCAATCTGGATTTAATAAGGCCATAGAAGATATGAGTATAGAAGTAGCAGATAATAGCAGTTTTACAAGTTGTAAAGACGTAATAGGCAGTAATGTATATAATATATTACAAAAGTTTTTTAAAATGATATATGTTATAGTTCCATTTTTAGTACTAGTATTAGGAATGTTAGATTTAGGAAAAGCAGTTCTGTCAAGCAAAGAAGATGAAATGCAAAAAGCCAAAGGACGTTTTACAAAAAGGATCGCAATGGGAGTTTTAGTTTTTATAGTCCCAACAATAATAAATATTCTATTCTATGTAGTAAATTTTGCAAAAGATCCTAGTGATAGTAATAATTTCTTTAATTATGTTAGAGGAGATATTTGTATTGATGATTAGTAAGGAGGTGTTAAAATGCAATTCTTAATATTTAATTTTGCTGAAAATGTTAGAAATATGTTTTTGGGTTTGGCAACTATGGTTTACAAACTATTAGCAGGAATGGCTCAACTATTTTTCGATATAAGTACTGTACAAATATTAGATAACCCAACAGTTTCAGCAATATACCAAAGAGTAGGATTAATACTAGGTTTATTTATGTTATTTAAATTAACTTTTAGTTTTATTCAAATGGTAGTTGATCCTGATCAAATGACTGACAAAGAAAAAGGAATAGGTGGAATAATAAAAAAAGTAATTGTAGTTGTATTGCTATTAGGTATGACTCCTACAATATTTAAATGGGGTTTTGAATTACAAGAGGCAATTATAAAGGATAACACAATAGGGAATGTAATACTTGGAACGAAAGCAAGTAATACAGGAGAAATGGGAAAAAGCTTTGCAATAAATTTGTTTGCATCATTTGCTGATGACGAAACACGAGCAGAATTCGAAAATGGAATGTTATCTGGTGAACTTTCTTATGGAGATATTAAGGATTATATGGAAGATACAACTATAACTGGTATAGGAATAGGGTTCTTTTGTTTAGCAGTAGGTGTATTTGCATTATGGATGTTTTTAACATATACAATAGCAACTGCTGCGAGAATAGTACAGTTAATGTTTTTAGAATTAATAGCCCCAATTCCAATAATATCATATATATCATCAAAAAAAGAAAACGGTTTTACAAATTGGATAAAACAATGTACAACTACATATCTTGATTTATTTATTAGGATGGCTATACTATATTTATCAATACTAATGATACAATTAATAATGGCAGACGGAAAAGATACGATGATAAATCAGACAGTTGGAACTGGTTCTTCTGGGCATCTAATATACTTAATGTTAATATTAGGAGTATTATTATTTATGAAGAAAGCTCCTCAACTAATTGAAGAATTATTCCCAGGATTAAAATCAAAAGCATCGCTTGGATTTGGAATAACAGGAAAAGATGGAGCAGTTGGAATGGCCAAAGGAGCACTTGGATTCTTTGGAGGTGCTGCAGTAGGAGGAGCAGCTAGAGCTGTTGGTAGAGTTAGAGGAGATATGTCAAGAAAGAAAGCATATTTGGATTCTGCTGAAGCTGCAAAAAGAGCAGGCGATACTAAGAAAGCAGAAGCTTATCGAAAACAGGCTGCATTAATTAACCGTAGAAAAATGGCTGCCGGAGCAGTAGGAGGAGCAGTAACTGGATTATTTACTGGTGCTAATATAGGTAGAAAATCTGGTTTAGATGGTAAGGTATATGAAGGATTTAAAACTGCTGGAAATAAACAAGTTGCCGCCAATCAAAAGTATAATGATTGGAGATTAAATGTTGGAGAAGATGCTAAAACAACTGATAGATTAAAGACAGGTATAGCAAAGAAATTTGGTACCACGGAATATAGTAAGATGATGGAACAAATAAAAATGATGGAGTTTTCAACGCAAACTTTAAAAACAAATGCAACATATGGTCAAACTTTAAAAAAATCACAGGATGATATAGAAAATAGAGCTTACTCAAAGCTTGATAAGGGAGAAACTAAAACGTTGTTAAGCAAGCAAACAATGGATATGACGGCCGGTAGTGATGACGCAAAATTAGCACAGCTAATTCAAACGCAATTAGGAATAGATTTAAATAATACTTCTTTAACCACAAGCCAAGCAGTAGGTATGGCAAAGAGTATAGTGGATACTAAAAAAGCTGAGTATGAACACAGGATGAAGTCTAAAATTGATTCAATAACATCTGTTGATAATACGATCGCTTCACTTACAGAAGAATTAAATAAAGCAACTGCTCCTGAAGATAGAGAAAATTTACAAAAGAAAATTGAAGGTCAACAGGCAATTAAGGTTCAATATGAGCAACAATTAAATCAGATAAAACAAGCCTCAGCTCAAGACATTCAGCAAGCCTCAGCAAATTATAATGAAATAAGAAAGTTAACTATGAGAAATCACGTAACTCAGGTTATGAATGAGGAACCAGGCTCAAAACCAGAAGATGCAGTATTATCAAGTATGGTCGAAACTTATCAATCAAATTTAGATATTGCAAATAGCCACATTGATGAAATCGGTATGAGTGAAGAAGATAAAGCAAAAGTTGTTCGTAAGAAAAAAGTTTCATCATTTAAACAATTAGATGATTCAAAGGTAGCATATAAAAATACAACAGACAGGCTAAATGACAGAGTTGCAACAATGGAAAATGAAATTGCAGATTTAAAGATTGAGGCAGAAAAAAAGAAAGCTAATGATGATTATTATTCTGGCTCAGGAACTAGTAAAAAATAAAAAGGAGTGTGATATAAAATGAATAATGGATATCTTATTCCCGCAAACTCAAAAAAGGGAACATTAATATTAAATATATTTAGACGCTTTGATGCACTTATGTTTGGAACAGGAATATTAGTATCTTTAGTGTTATTAATGGTATTTAATACGGGTAATGTATTCGTAGTAATATTATCTTGTATGCCAGCAGCTATAACTGGGTTGTTGGTACTACCCGTACCAAACTATCATAATGTATTAGTAGTGTTACAATGTATATTTGAATTTTATACAGAAAGACAAAAATTCGAATGGAAAGGTTGGTGTTTTTATGAACGAATCGCAAACGAGGGCAAAAACACAAAAAAGTAGTCCTTCATCAAGATATACAGAAGACTGGGTTCCTGTAAAGTCAATTGCAAATGGTATGATAGTACTTGACAATAATATGAAAGTAACAGGTGTAAAGATAAGACCTCGAAACATATTCATATTAGACCAAGGTACGCAAGATTCAACTATAATAGCTTTAAAAAACTTTTACAATATGATAGATTTTGAATTTTGGTTAATATCAGCTGACCGTCCTGTAGACATTTCAGGATATCTTGCCAAACTTCAATTACTATATTCACAAACTCCCAATCCAGCAATTAGAAAAATGATAATGCAAGATATTAATAAAGCTAATGATTTTATGGATAATAATGTAACTGATACCGAATACTATATACTCTTCAAAGATAAAAGTCCAGATATAATTCAGAAACACCTAAGAACATTAATAACAGGCCTTGCCAATTGTGGCTTACAAGCCTCACAAACATCTAATCAAGACCTAAGAATAGTATTAGATAACTTCCTAAATGGTGGAGTATCAACAGATTTTGGGACGGTGATAACACAATGAATTTCAAATCACAAATAGCTCCGAAAGGAATACAATTTAATAAATCAGATTTTGTAATAAGTGATAAGTACGCAACAGTATTAACAGTAGTATCTTATCCCAGAATGATAGGGCCAGGATATCTATCAAGTTTAACAAACCTTTCTGGTATTAAAATGGTAATAAAACACATTCCTGTACCATTTGCTGTCCTTGCCAAAATGTTAAACAAAGAAATATCAGATTTAAAAACAAAATATCAAGAAGAAAAAGATAGAACAATTCAAGAAAGAATTAGACAAGACGTAGAAAGCTTAGAATACTTTATTCAACAATTTACAGCATCACAATCAAAAACGTTCGATTTCCAAATGCACATAATGATAACAGCAGATACCAAAGAGGAACTAGAAATGAAAAAAGTAACTCTAAAAAACTATATGGATGCAATGGAAATGAGAGCCATACCACTTATGTTCCAGCAAGACAAAGTATTTAAATCAATGTTGCCAATATTTGAGAAACAACCAATAGAAATGCGTATAGGAACACCAATGCCATCCCCAACAATGGCGGCAATGTATCCGTTCATATTTGATAGCATTAAAGATGAAGGACTATCCACATTACTAGGAGTAGATTTTTCCGGGGGTGTAGTACTATTTAATCAATTCCTATATCAAGTAAGAAAAGAAAATAATAGAAATAATGCTAATATGATATTACTAGGTACCTCAGGAAGTGGTAAATCAACCGCAGCTAAACTAATACTAAGAAGCCATATAAGAAATGGTTACCAAATAGTAGCAGTAGATCCCGAAGGTGAAATATCCGAAATGACAAAAATGTATGGCGGTGAAGTAGTAGACCTAGGTAAAGGTGGAGAATTCGGAATGGTTAACCCACTTGAAATAATAATGGATGCCGACGAAGAAGAAATAAGAAGTGGACTAGGTTATACAGTATTAACAAAGACATTACAAACCTTAAAAGCCTTTATGAAATACTATTCACCCGATATAGAAGAAGATGTTTTAACCCTATTTAGTGAAGTAGTACAAGATACCTATGCTAGATTTGGAATAAACTTTAATACAGACTTTTCAAGATTTACATCTGAAGATTTTCCAACTTTCCAAGATGTATACGCTACCGTAGTTGGAAGACTTAATGCCATAACAGAAAAAACTCACGAAAGAGATGTATTAGAAAGACTAGAATTAAAAGTTAGACCACTCGTAAGAGAACTAAAATACTATTTCAATGGCCATACCTCAATCAACGGTTCATCAGACTTTATAGTATTTAACATAAAAGAATTAATGAACTCGGACGTAAACGTTAGAAATGCCCTATTATTCAATGTATTAAAATACGCTTGGGGCTTATGTCTTAACCCTAATGTAAATACAGTTATGTCCGTAGATGAAGCTCACGTATTATTAGGGGCTAAAAATGAATTAGGAGCAGAGTTCCTAGCCCAAGTACAAAGAAGAGCCAGAAAGTACAACACAGGAACTATAATAATAACTCAACAACCAAGTGACTTTGTCGATGCCAATATCATAATGCACGGTAAAGCAATATTTGACAACGCTTCATATTACTTAGTTATGGGATTAAAGAAACAAGCCGTTGAAGACTTATCAAAATTAATAGATTTAAATGATAACGAAAAAGAAAGTATAAAAAGATATAGCCAAGGAGATGCATTATTTGTCTGCGGTAGCAGAAGAATGCAAATAAACGTAGTAGTAACCGAAGAAGAATTAGATTCATTCGGAAGTGGTGGCGGATTATAATATAAATAATCCCTAAGGAGGTGTATAATGGATAATAAAGAAGAAAATAAAAATCCCAATACCGGAGAAGAACAAAATCCAGAACAAACGGATCAAACAGCTCAAGACCCATTAGCAACTCCTTTTTCTGGTGGTAATGAACGATATCGAAGTAGAGGTCCCCGTAAGAATATAATACCAGGTGCCTCTGCACTAAACACTGTAACAAAAGGTGCTAATAAGGTAAATAATGGAGTAGGAAAACTAAATACAAGAGTACAAGGACAAAATCCTGATGGAAAATTTGCCAAAGGAATGGATAAAACAAGTAGTAGTATAAATAAAGGCACTAATTCATTAAATGCCTTCAATAATAGAATGCAAAATATAAATAATGCTGCTAATAGAATTGGACAAGTAGCAGAAGATCCTAAAGGTGCTGCAAAAGATATGATTTCTGAAACTGCTAAGGAAGCTGTTAAGAAAAAAGTAAAACTTGCATTTATGGCCTTACCATTACCAGTTAAAATTGCAATAATAGGCATTTTAGCAGGATTTATGTTATTATTAGTATTAGTATGTGTAATAAACTTTCCTGATGAAGACGAAATAGATGCAGGAAGTAGTGGAACTACATATACAGTCGGTAATACAAAATATTGGTGGCCCATAGGAAGTACATCAGCATCAGGTTCTGGAAGTTCAATGATGGCCGGAGAACAACCGCCAACATCTTATATATCAAGTGGTTATGGACCAAGATCATCACCAGGAGGTGTTGGAAGTACCAATCACCAAGGAATAGATATAGCCGGTGGATGGGCAGATGGAGCTATGTATGCAATTGCCTCAGTAGACGGTACAGTATATGATGTATTAGATTCTTGCCACGGTTCAAAATACAGATATGGAAGTGGTTGTAGCACACCACGTGGTAATAATGTTAAAGTCAAAAATTTAGATGGTAATGTAACAGTATATCAACATTTATACTCGGTAAATGTTAAAGTGGGAGATAAAGTCAAACAAGGTCAAGTATTGGGAACAATTGGTTCATCAGGAGCTGTAACAGGTAACCATTTACACTATGAAGTATGGGTAAATAATGTACCAGTTAATCCTGTAACGTATGTAGATAGAGATTATCCTCGCCCACAGCCAAATATATCAGGATTACCATCAGATGCAACTAATATTCAAAAAGTATGTTTAGTATTAAAAGCAAATGGTTACCCCGATGATGCCGTAGCAGGAATAATAGGAAATATGCAAAGAGAAAGTGGCGTGTCAGTGGATCCATATATAAAAAACTGGATAGGATGTGTTGGAGTAGTACAATGGTGCTATGGTAGAAAAATAAACTTACAAAATACTTATGGAAGTGCTTGGGGAAATATAGAAAATCAAATTCAATATATTGTCAATGAATTAAATGGTCCATATACAAAAGTAAAAAGTTATCTAATGGCTAGTCATAGTATTGGTGAAAAAACAGATTATTTTTGTAATCATTATGAAATACCGGGTACTACGGAATGTGCAAAAACATCAAGAAGAGATTACGCCAACAATATATATTCATATGTACAAAGTGGATGTAAGTGAGGTGAACAATGAAGAGATACTACATAAAAACAGGAATTGCAATTTCTATAATATTAGTTATAATTTCGGCACTAGTTATATTCTTAGCAACAAAAGATAACTATCAAAGAACGAACAATTATGATAATCTAGTGCCAGTTGAAGATTATAATACTTATTTTGCTATAACAAATAATATAACCAATTATCTTAAAGCAACTCAGGATGAAGAAACAGATCAATTGTATATGCTATTAGATCAAAAATATATTGATAAAAACAGAATTACAAAAAATAATGTTCACAAAAAAGTAACTCCATACAAAGAAGATACGACAATGAAAGTAGAAAGTATGAAAATGTATACAAGGGAAGATGGGAATGCTATATATTATGCAACAGGTCTACTCTATATAAATGAATACCTTAACCCCACAAATATAGACGAAAATTATTCAATAATTGTAATAGTTGATTATAACAATTTTACAGTATCTATATATCCAATGGGAGATAATCCTATCGATGATATAAATAGTATAATAGATATAGATATAAAAAAGAATAAATATAATAGTTTTCAAACAGCAAAATATGTACAAACAGAAGATATATGTGCATTATATTTAACAGACTATATAGAAAATATATATAACAACATCACTAAAGCCTACAACATCACCGATACTAACCAAAGTGAAGAAGAATTTAAAACTTATATAAATAAAAATTTAGATAATATAAGTACTGCTATAAAATCTTGTGATTATGACCAAGATAACAAGATATATACTGTTTATGATTATAATGATAATCTATTTAAATTCACAGAATCATCAGTAATGAATTATAGAGTTTCGTTTACATTAAAGTAGAGTAGTAAGTAGTAATTTACTATTCTTTTTCTATTTGTAAAACATACAAAATAACTTTACATTTTTATAAATATTGTGTTATAATATTTTTGACAAGATTAGAGGTGTTAATAAATGAAATTTAGAGCAGAACCTAAAGATTTAGCAATATTTGGATGTTTTTGTTTCTTTTTACTTTATATGTGTGCAATAGGAGTAGTTAATGTATCATCACTTGCAACAGAAGGAACATTTTCAGGATTACTTCCCTTTAAAGCCTTTACCCCTCGTTATTTAGGAAGTACCCTAACCCTATTTATAATGGCCTTAGTAGGGTCATTTATGGGTGTAAGTTCATATATATTTGATAGAGAAAAAGGATTTGGCTTTGCCTTAGGAAAGAAAGATAAAGGATATTCTAGATGGGCAAAAGATAGTGAAATAAAAAAAGAATTAGTGGAAGTAGATCCCAAAGCCTATAATGCCCCAGCTGGAGGGTTACCACTTATAAATAATGGGAAAAAAATGTGGGTAGATAACGGTGAGGCCCATAATATAGTGGTAGGTTCTACCGGTTCCGGAAAAACACAAAGTGTAGTATTTCCCTTAGTTCAAAGCTTAGCAAAACACGAAGAATCAATGATAATTACTGACCCCAAAGGTGAAATATATGAAAATACCGGAAATATGTTAAAAGAAAGAGGTTACAATATAGTACTTTTGAACTTCCGTAACCCTCAAGCAGGAAATGCTTGGAACCCTTTGACATTACCCTACAGGTTGTACAAAGAAGGAAATTCTGATAAAGCCATAGAATTACTTGATGACTTAGCTCTTAATATACTATATGAGGAGAAAAGTAGTGGCGATCCATTCTGGGAAAAAAGTGGAGCCGATTATTTTTCAGGATTAGCTTTAGGTTTATTTGAAGATGCCGAAGAAGAACAAATAAACTTAAATAGTATAAACTTAATGTCAAGTTTAGGTGAAGAAAGATTTGGAGGACCAAACAACAATTACATCAAAGAATACTTTAATGCTAAAGACCCATCAAGACCAGCATACATAAACGCATCTGGAGTTGTATATACTGCCGAAGAAACAAAGCAAGGTGTTCTTGCAACCTTTAAACAAAAAGTAAAACTATTTTCTTCCCGTGATAACCTATCAGAAATGCTATCATATAGCGATTTCGATATGAAAGATATTGGAAGAAAGAAAACAGCCGTTTTCCTAATAGTTCAAGATGAGAAAAAAACACTTCATCCCCTTGCAACAATCTTTATAAAACAATGCTATGAAACATTAATAGATGTAGCCCAAGAAAATAAAGGACATCTCCCATATAGAACAAACTTCATTCTTGATGAGTTTGCCAATATGCCCCCACTAAAAGATGTAACCACAATGGTAACAGCAGCTCGTAGTAGACATATTAGATTTACATTCATAATCCAAAACTATGCCCAATTAACACAAGTGTATGGAAAAGAACAAGCCGATACCATAAAAGGTAACTGTAATATAATGTATCTAATAACAAGTGAATTACAAGCCCTTGAAGAAATAAGTAAAATGTGTGGAGAAGTAAAATCCAAAGAAAAAGATAAAACAGCATCTCAACCACTCGTTACAGTAAGTGATTTACAAAGACTAAAGATGTATGAAGCAATTATTATGCGTTTAAGACTAATGCCATACAAAACAAAATTAACCCCAGACTACAAAATGGATTGGGGAAAAACTTACGAAAAAGCAGGATACCCAAGTAGAGAAAAAAGACCAGTTGAATTATGGGATATTAGAGAATTCGTAAAGAATATGAAAAAAGAAAAAATGGAAAAAATGATGGCTGAAACAGGAATATCTGCACCACCATCATCATCAGGAAGTATATTTGATAACTTTATTCCTCCAACAATGACATCCAATATACCTTCCTCACCCCTTGATTTCTCCGATACTCCATCATCCCCATCAACACCAAGCTTTAATGTTGACGACTTAGTAAAGAGAATAGATGCTAAAATAGCCGAATTAGAAGAAGAAGAGAGAAGAGAAAAATTAGAACAAGAAAAAACGGAACAAATTATCCCTGAAGAACCAATAACTATTTCATCACCATCTCGAGTAGAGCCCGCAATAGCGATTCCATCATCCCCAGAACCCCAAACTAACCCCATAACTATGGAACAACCAATTAAAGATAAGTTAGATAAGCAACCATTAGAAGATATAACTAAGCCTGAAATAAGTAAGAGTGATGATGCATTCTTTGACGATTTCTTTTCCGATGAGTAATTAAATTACTCTTTTTCTTTATAACTTACTAGATATTCCACCCTACACCAAATAAATAAAAATAATAAAATGTAGTAAGGAGGGATATAATGATAAATAAAAATGCAGAAACAATAATTGATATAAGAGATAACTATACATACAATATGGGCCATATAAAAAACGCCATAAACATACCATACTACAAACTATTAGGGAACTATTCAAGATATTTAAATAAGAATCAAAAATACTATTTATATTGTGATTACGGTACTCAAAGTAATGAAATAAGTAATAGACTAAATCAATTTGGCTATAACACAGAAAGCATAGAAGGAGGATACTTAGAATACATAAATAAATATCAAAATAAACTTCAATAAAAGATATATTTATGATATACTTATAATAGATAAGGAGTGATCAAATGCTATACATAATAATAATACTTATAGTAATAAACACAATAATATCCATAATATCATTAACAAAAAACATAAGTGAAGGCAAAATAACCGAAAGACTAGGAAAACTAGAAACAAGCACTACCAAAAACCTTGCCGATTTCCGTTTAGAAATACTAAAAGGAATGACCGAGGACTTTGAAAGACAAAATGAAAAACTAGAAAAAAGATTAATAATGATTAACGAAAAGGTGAACGAAAGATTGGACGAAAATTTTAGCAAAACAAACAAAACATTCACCTCAGTATTAGAAAGACTTTCCAAAATAGATGAAGCCCAAAAGAAAATAGAAACCCTATCAACAGATATTGTCTCACTACAATCAATATTAACAGATAAAAAAAGTAGAGGAATATTTGGAGAAGTAAATCTAAAACATATATTAGTAAGCATTTTTGGTGAAAATAATAATAAAGTATATAGAATGCAATACACATTCCCAAATGGAACTATTTCTGATGCCGTAATCTTTGCTCCTGAACCATTAGGAACAGTAGCAATAGATTCCAAGTTTCCATTAGAAAATTATCAAATAATGGTTGATAAAAACAAACCCATAGAAATACGGCAAATTGCCGAAAAGAAATTTAAACAAGATGTAAAATATCATATAGACGCCATAAGTAGTAAATATATAATACCAAATATAACATCAGACCAAGCCATAATGTTTTTACCAGCTGAAGCCATATTTGCAGAACTAAATGCCTATCACACCGATATAATAGAGTATGCCCATAAGAAAAGGGTATGGATAACATCTCCAACCACCTTAATATCTACATTTACAATAATTCAAGTATTATTAAAAAATATTGAAAGAGATAAATACGCCAAAGTAATCCATCAAGAACTAAATAAATTAGGATTAGAATTTGCCCGTTATAAAGAAAGATGGGACAAATTATCTAGAAGCATTGAAACCGTAAGCAAAGATGCTCAAAACATAAATATAACTACAGATAAGATAACAAGAAGATTTGAAAGCATAAATAATGTTGAAACTGAAACCAAGGAATATTTACAATAATAAAAATACGTATCCAGAATATAATGAACTAGGAGGATTATGATACGTATTTTTTTCTTTATAATAGGATTTATTTTAATGACCCTTGGAATAACATATATAATACTTTATACAAATTATATAACATTAGGGTATAATTTCAAGGAGTATGTAAATCTTATAAGTAGTAAGTTAGAATGCTTATTAGCACCATTAGGTCTTATAATAATAATACTTACTATTTATATAAAAGGAGGCAAATCAAATGGAATATATCTATGATATATTATTAAATTATAATAAGGAATTTTACGAATTTTATGAATGGAAAAATAAAGATAATATAATTAATGTTCGTAAAATACCCTGTTTTAAAGTATCAGAAGATGTATATATAAAATTAAAATACAATATTGTGGTATTAGAAGAAAAGTTTGTTGAAATGATAAAAGGAAAAACAAGCTATTATACATCAAATAGAGGAAATAATAATTTGTGCATATTTACATCTAAAAAAGATGCCTTTGGTGCAATGATAGATAATAAAGGAAGAATAATACAAAGAAGTAGTTTATTACTTGAAGAAAGTGAAGAAATAATAGAGGAATTTGCCGATAAAAAGATTACAGTTATAAATATAATAAGAAATCAAAATAGTAAATGTACAAAAGTTGGAAGACTAGAAAGAGAAAGAAAACAAGAAATAAAGCAAAACATAAACAATGATAAATTAGGAATAGAAAAATTAAAATATATATTTTATGACTATTTTGAAGAAGAAGAAAACAACGATAAAATAATAAAACAAAAAATACTAAAAGAATTAAATAAACCTTGGAACAAAAAATTAAATAATATGTATAACACCATAAAATTAATATCCAAAATAAAAAATTAAGCAATTGCCTAATTTTTTTATTTATAATTGTCACAATACTCATCATATTTCTTTTTCATAACAGAATCAGAAAATTCAATATTAGCATCTTTTCTCATTTTAATTAAAGCCTTGTAGTATAAGTTAGAATCTTTCTTTTCAAGTTGCTTACCAATATCATCAATAACACTATCTCTTACATCTTCAAGCTCAGGTTTAGCCTTTTGGTCTTTTCTATAAATAATATGATATCCATAAGAACTTTTTACAGGCTTTTTACTATAAGTGTTATTTTCAAGTGAAAGCATTTCCTTTAAATAAGCCTCATCTAAACTAGCATTATAAGCTTGATATCCAAGATCTTCTTCAGTGATTTTGTCTTTATATTCTTTAACAACATCATCCCAAGAAGTGCCATTATCTAGCTTTTTAATTATTTCTTCAGCAAGAGCCTTTGCATCATCATCAGATAAACCATCATCTTTAACCTCAACTAAAATATGTTTAGTATCAGTATCACCGTAAACACTGCTTTCATAATATGATTTAATATCGTCCTCAGAAATCAGTGTCTTAAGATATTCTTTATAATACTTTTGTCTACGATTATCCAAAGACAAATATTCTAAAAAGGCTTGCTTGTCTTTAAATCCGTTATTACTAAGGAATTTTTCCTCATCATATCCATTTTGTTTATACATATTAAGCCAATATTCAGACGTTTCTTCAACCTCTGTTTTCATTTCATCAGTTTCTTCATATTTTTTCTCTAAAATAGTTCTATCAATTTTATCAACAAGAAGTGAAATAGAATAACTGTCTTTCATAGTACTATATAAATCATCAGCTGTAATAACCTCTCCATCAAAGCTAACAATAGGTTCAGTTCCATCTTTAAGTTTAGCAATTCTTTCTGGATAAACAATAAATAAGATAATTAAACCAAGTAATAAACCACCTGCAAACGCAATAATAACTTTTTTTCTTTCATCAATTTTTTCAACCTTAGCATAAAAACTATTTTTATTATGTTTGCTTTTATTCTTTTCCTTACTACTTTCCCTTTTGATATCTTCTTCTTTTACTGCATCCTTTTTTAACTTGTCCTTATCATTCATTTTTTTGTTAGGACTGTTTTTACTCATTTTTTAGTCTCCTTTCAATAATCACTATTATCATATCAAAAATTATCACGTGGTGTCAACTAAAATAGTTAAATATCACAAAAATATCATTTTTTTTCAATAAAAAAATAAAAACACTCACACATTTTTACCTTTTTCCATAAAATAATGTGAAAAGAAAAAAAGGAGGAGTGCATATTATGGGAAATTGTGGATCTTCTGCAGCTATTGTTTTAGTACTATTTATTTTACTAATAATCATACTAGGAGCTTGGATATAAATAAATAAGGAGGTGAAGAAATGACAACCAATAATTCTTGTGGATGTGGAAACGGATTTCTAATAGTTGTTGTTTTATACATTCTATTAGCAATAATCTTAGGTTCATGCTTTTTTGCATAAACAGGTGCTATCTATAAAATAGATAGCTCTTTCTATATTATTATCCCATAAAATACTTGCAATTTAAACCCAAGTTTATTATAATATATATAGAAAGAAGTGGTATAATGAAGAAAATATTAACAGGTTTACAACCAACTGGAGTTATTACCTTAGGTAACTATATAGGGTCAATTAAACAAATGGTAGAGAATCAAGATAAATATGATTCATATATGTTTGTAGCAGATATGCATGCAATAACAGTTCCTCAGGATCCAAAACTATTACACAAAAGAATAAGAGAACTATTAGCTCTTTATTTAGCTTGTGGTATAGATCCAACAAAAAACAAAATATTTTTACAATCAGAAAACGAATATCATGCCAATGTATCTTGGATGTTAGAATGCAACACATATTACGGTGAATTATCAAGGATGACTCAATTTAAAGATAAAAGCCTTAAAAATGTAAACTTTACAAGCGGTCTATTAACTTATCCAATTTTAATGGCTGCAGATATTTTAATATACGATATAGATTACGTTCCTGTCGGTAAAGATCAAAAACAACATGTCGAACTTGCTAGAGATATTGCCGAAAGATTTAATAAGAAGTATGGTGAAATCTTTAAAAAACCCGAAGCAATGATATCAGAAAATGTTAGACAAATAAACGATTTACAAGACCCAACAAAAAAAATGAGCAAATCATCTGAAAACACCAAAGGAACAATCTTTCTTCTTGATGATATCGAAGTTACCAAAAAGAAAATAATGTCTGCTACAACCGATAGCGAATCAATTATAAAATATGACCCTGAAAATAAACCAGGTATATCAAATTTAATAAACATATATATATCCCTAACAGGTAAGACAACTGAAGAAGTAGAAAAAAAATATAAAAATAAAAATTATGGCCAATTCAAAAAAGACTTAGCACGCATTGTCGAAACACAGATAAAAGAGATCCAAAACAAATATTATAAAATAATTGAAAACAATGAAATAGACAAAATCCTTGATGAAGGTATTACTTTTACAAGAAAAATAGCCAAAGAAAAGTATGAATTAATGAAACAAAAAATGGGGTTGTATAGATAATATGGATAAACTAATACCAGATATGTATCAAAAAAGCATTTACCATATAGATTATGAAAAACTAAAATCCGATGGTATAAAATGCTTACTTTTTGATTTAGATAATACGTGCGTGCCAACTAAAGAAAAAAATCCCAACAAAAAATTAATTGAACAGTTCGATAAATTAAAAGACTTAGGTTTTAAAGTAATAATCTTTTCCAATGCCGGAAAAAAAAGATTAAAACCATTTAAAAAAACTTTGGACGTAGACTGTTCATATTCAAGTAGAAAACCACTAAGAGGAAAATTCAATAAAATAATGAAGAAATTTGGCTATGATTTATCAGAAACAGCAATAATAGGGGATCAAATATTTACTGATATTTTAGGAGGCAACAAAGTTGGTATAAAAACAATTCTAATAAATCCAATGTCATCATACGACCTACCAATAACTAAAATATCAAGGATGCTCGAAAGAAAAGTAATGAAAAAAATGTCAAAAAAAGGAATACTAACGAAAGGCAAATACTATGAATAAAAAGTGTCAAGGATGCGGAATAATTTTACAAACGAAAGATCCAAACAAAGAAGGATATACAACGAATATAGAAAACAAAGTATGTATCCGTTGCTTTCGTTTAAAAAATTATGGCGAATACAAAATTACCCAAAGAACAAATATAGACTACAAAAAAATATTATCAAAAATAACCGATGGAGATTTAGTAATATATGTTACCAGTATTTTAAATTTAGAAACAAAATACTTGCAGAATTTTAAAAATTGTATCTTAGTTGTAACAAAATTAGATATATTACCAAAATCATTAAAAGAAAATAAACTAAAAACAAAAATAGCCCTATTAAAAAATTATAACAATATTAAAGACATTATACTAGTAAGTAGCATTAATAATTACAACATAGATAATCTCTTTAATACAATAAAAAAATACAAAATAAAAAATAACTATTTTGTCGGAGCAACAAACTCTGGAAAAAGCACTCTTATAAATAAATTAATAAATAATTATACTGACAAAAACATAATTGTAACAACAAGTGCCTATCCATCTACTACATTAGATACAATAAATATTGAATTAGAAGGAATAAATATTATAGACACTCCAGGACTTTTAAATGAAGGTAGTGTCATTAACAAAATCACCGAAAAACAAATAAAAACAATCAATCCCAAAAAAGAAATAAAACCCCGAACCTATCAAATAAAAAAAGAAGGAACCCTTGTAATAGATGATATAGCAAGAATAAACTATAAAACCAGTGAAGGCAGTATGATTATCTATATAGCAAATGAAGTACCAATAATAAGAGTAGGGGAGACCAATCCCAGATTAAAAAATTATCCCCCCAAAAAAATATCCATAAAAAAAGGTGAAGACTTAGTAATAGAAGACCTCTGTTTCATAAAATTCACTCAAAATACCGAATTAAATATTAATATTGATAAAGAAATAAAAATACAAACAAGAAAAACAATAATATAGGAGGAATAAATGGAATATCAAAATTATGTAATATACTTATTTGTCTGCCTTGCACTAAGTTTTGCTGTTGGATTAGAAAGACAATATCGAAGAAGATTTATAGGCTTAAGAACAACAATATTAGTAGCACTAGGATCATACTTATATGTAAGTACATCATTCCTAATAACAAACGGAGAAGTAGATATGACTAGAATTGCTGCCCAAGTAGTAAGTGGAATGGGTTTCCTAGGAGCCGGAGTAATAATCAAAGACGGAGTCAAAGTAAGAGGCTTAACAACTGCTGCCACATTATGGTGTGATGCAGCAATCGGTGTTCTATGTGCAGGAGGCTTTATAAAAGAAGCCGTAGCCGGAACCTTTGCTATCCTATTCGCAAATGTAATTCTAAGATATATAAATAGTATAGTAAATAAACAAGCCGAAAATCACCATATAAGCGAAAAATACAATATCCAAATAACAGGCCCTAAGGACCAAATCCGAGAAATAAAAACATATATGGAACAATTCTATACCAAAGAAAACATAACAGTTTTAAAGATGAATGAAACAAACAATAAACAAACAGAACTAATATATGAAATAAACATAATCAAAAATAAAAGCAAAAAATTAGAAAAACAAATATCAAGCATAAACACCAATTACAAAATAGAAAACATAAACCTAAGTAAACAAACCGAAGAAGAAAACGAAGATGATGAAGAATTATAAAAATACGTTTATCAAGAAATAATCTATCAAAACGTATTTTTTTTTATTTATAAAGTTCCCTTTTAAAAAGATCAATATTATTATTCATAACTGTCAAATAACTTTCATTAGAGTTAGTAACTCCCCCATCAATACTCCTCATAGTATTAATAGTAATAAGTTCAGCCCCATAATCCTTAATAAGCTCATTAACCGTATCATTAGAAGAAGTACCACTAGAATAAATATATTTAACCTTTCCACTTTCTAATAACTTCTTAACCTCATTAATAGTAGGAGTAGTAAGACTATCATTATCCTCCAAAGAAATAATGTTCAAATCATACTTCTCTAAAAACTTAAATACATCATTATCAACCACTATAGTGTCATAAGCCGAATACTTAACCATTTCCTTAAAACTAGCATCTAAACTAGATAATTCATATTGCAGTTTTTCAAAATTAGTATCAATACTTTGTGTAAGATAAGGATTAGTAATATACTCAGCTAAGCCATTCTTAACATTTTTAGCCATCATAAGATAATTATAAGGATTAAGCCAAAGCTGTTCCACACCATCCTCATAATTCATACCCATACCAACATCAATCATTTTAAGCTGATGATTTCTATTGATCATTTCCACTGCATAATCTCTCTCATTATCTAAACTATTAAAAACAAACAAATCACTTCTACTATACTCATTAAGTTTCTTCTCACTAAGCTTATAATCATCAATATTAACCCCATTAGGGTAAATACTATAAACATTAGCATTATCCCCATATAAATACTTTATCAAGTAATTAATAGGATAAATTGTCGTATAAATATCAATATTCTCCATCATATCCTTTTTTAAAAAATTACATCCACTAAGACAAATAACAACCACAAATCCCAACATATATTTAATCAATTTTCTCATTTTTTACCCTCTTTTCCGGTACCGGATCATAACCATACTCCCCAAAAGGATGACATCTAAGAATCCTCTTCAAACTAATTACACTTCCCCTAAACGCTCCAAACCTTTCTATCGCGGTAAGAGCATATAAAGAGCATGAAGGTGTAAATCGGCAATAACTATGAAATTTCCCCGGTATCTTTCTATATAATAAAATAATTCTAATAAGTAACTTTTTCATACTATCACATATATTATTTTACATTAATTTTAGAACTTTGTAAATAAGTATTTATAAAATTCAAAAAAAATGTTATAATGTAGTAGGGCGATAATAATGAAAATATTCAAAAAACTAAAAATAGAACCAGAAAATATCAATTTATACTATAAAGCATTTACACACACATCATTTAGTAACGAAAATCCATCTTATGAAAGTTATGAAAGATTAGAGTTCCTCGGAGATGCTGTACTCGAATTAATAGTAAGTGAATACTTGTATAAGGAAAGACATCTTGAAGAAGGAGAAATGACAAAAAAAAGAGCCAGTTTGGTATGTGAAAACGCACTTGCACGCTTTGCATCAGATCTAAAATTTGCCGAAGATATCAAACTAGGAAGTGGCGAAATATCTGCTAATAATACTATTTTAGCCGATGTATTTGAAGCCTTCATAGCAGCTCTTTACCTAGATAAAGGCTATGATTATACTAGAGAAATAGTCCTATCAATCATTGTTAAATACGATAAACAAGGCATAGATTTCCTTAAAGATTATAAATCAACACTTCAAGAACTGGTCCAAACCGACAAAAAAAGTGTCCATTACTCTATTGTTAATGAGAAAGGGCCAGCCCACAATAAGACATTTACTTGCGAAGTAAAAGTAGGTAATATCGTGATGGGAAGAGGCGTAGGAAGTAGTAAAAAAGCCGCTGAACAGGAAGCTGCCCGCGTTGCCTTAGCCAAGTGTGCTAAACACAAATAGAGGAAATTTATCCTTTATTTTTTTATTTGGTCGGCTATTTCCAAAAAGAAATATGTAGTAGAAAATACGTATAATTTATGCCAAAATTAATCTAAGCCGAACGCAAATACATAGTTAATTTTAGGAATTATAAATTACATTTTTAATAAATTAATTATTCACAAATTACTCGTATAAACCTACCTAGTAACCTCAAAAAAACTCAAAATCACAAAATATTACCAATAAATAAAGTAAAATATCGTTCCAAAATTACAATTTAAAACTCCCAAAATTTATTTTTTAAGCCACCTTTATGGCTTTTTTTATTTATAAATCATACAAAATTTTTATATATTTAACACCCAAAAAATCTCTCAAAAATACCAAAAAATATCTAAATTTAAATTTACAAGCATTATTAAAAATCATTTATTTGTCAAAAAAATAACTTTAAAATCATACTAATTCAAATATAATTTACACCCCAAAACCACATTTATTTCATTTAAAATCCTCCCCAAAAATCACCCAAAAAGTACTCTAAATTATCCAAATTAAAAAAAATAAAAAAATCACGATGTTACCTACACGGTAACAAATTTGACACTTTTAAGTGTAAAGTTTTAAAAAAAATGAAGAAATTTAGCCTCCGAGGGGGGAATTTTTGAATTTTTTGGGAATAATAATAATAGAGGAGGTCGGAAGGATGAAAAAAAATCAAATCGTATTACAAGAAGGTAACAAAGATTGTGGTAGTGCTTGTTTGTTATCAATAATCAGATACTATGGTGGAGACTATCCATTAGAAAAATTAGTGGAACTAACAAACACAACAAAAGAAGGGACAAGCTTTTATGAATTAAAATACGCATCTCAAGAACTTGGACTTATAGCAAACGGCTACAAAATAGAAACCATATCCCAAATGTCAAAAATAGACAAGCCCATATTAGCCCAAGTAAATATCAAAGGCTATATGCACTTTGTAGTTGTTTACAAAATTCAAAATAACAAATGCACAATAATGGACCCCGCCAAAGGCAAGGATATTGTACCCATTGAAAAATTTAACACAATATTCACAGGAAATATCCTTTTAATCGAACCATACAAAAAACTAGAAATCCATAAAAGCGATAACTATATCAAAAATATTATTGTACTGTTATTCATCAAAAATAAAAAACTAATTAAAAACCTAATTTTACTGTCATTAATCTCTACAGCCCTTACTTGCTTATATAGTTTTTATTTCAAAATAGCAATAGATAATATAGCTTTAACCCATAACCTAAAATTAATTGCCCTTATATTTTTCATAATAATGCTAATAAAAGAAACAACCGGATATTTTAGAAATAAACTTCTAATATATCTAAATCAAAAAGTCGATTTATCCATCTTTTTAGAAACATATAACAAAATCCTTTCACTTCCTTATAATTATTATAAGACAAAATCAACCGGAGAAGTAATATCAAGAGTTAACGATTTAGGAGAAATAAAAAATTTCCTTAGCAAAATTCTTGTCGTAATATTCTTAGATATCCTCATAACCATAAGTGGTGGAATAATCTTATACATAATTAGCCCCAAACTATTTTTATACCTTATATTAGTAGTATTAGCATACATTCTGATATATAAAATATTTAAGCAAAGTATAAAAAAGTTAACAACAATATGCCAAGAAAAAACAGCTAAGGTCAATTCCCTATTAGTAGAAACCATATCCGGTTTTGAAAGTATAAAAGAATTAAACTATCATCAAGGCATAGAAAAAAAGATGGAAAAAACTTATATAGATGCTCTAGAAAAAACAGTGGCATTAGACAAAATATCTAATATAGAAGCATTTATAAAGAACATAGTAACAGAGACAGGCCTTTTATTAGTAATGTTTCTAGGATGTAGTCAAATATTAGAAGGAAATTTAACTCTAGGTAGCCTCATAACCTTCAATTCCCTATTAGTATATTTCCTTTCCCCTGTCAGAAATATAGTAGATACCAGTAAAGAATACTTTTACGTAGCATCAAGTATAAAAAGAGCCAATAACTTTTTAAACGTAGAACCAGAAAAACTAAACGAAGAAACAAATTTAATCCCGCAAGGAGATATTAATATCCAAAATTTAACCTTTAAATACAGTAGAACTACGGAAGTATTAAAAAACATTAATCTAAATATAAAATCAGGAGAAAAAACACTAATAATGGGAACTTCAGGCACCGGAAAGTCAACTCTTTTAAAAATAATCTATGCCTACTACAAAATAAAACGAGGAACTATCAAAATAGGCAATATAGATATAAACGACTACGAAACCCAAGATATAAGAAAAAACATTGGTTATATATCTCAAAATGAAACCCTCTTTACAGATACCATAAAAAACAATATTATCCTAGATAGAAATATAAATCAAACAAAATTTCTTGATATATGTAAAATAACAGGGGTAGAAGAGATAGTCCAAGATATGCCATTAGGTTATGATACACCATTAGAAGAAGGCGGAGTTAATATATCAGGAGGTCAAAGACAACGAATAATATTAGCCCGTATGATCCTAAAAGAATGCCAAATTCTAATGATAGATGAAGCACTAAATCAACTAGATATAAATGCCGAAAGAAAAATACTAAAAAAATTATTTAAGTTCTATCAAGCAAAGACAATAATAGTAATTTCACATCGAAAAGACAATATGGATTTATATGATAAAGTCGTAAAAATAGAAAATGGCCAAATAGTAGAGGAATTAACAAGAAATAATCAGGAGGAAATATTATGAAAAAAGAAATAATAATACAAAATTCTTACAACAATATTATGAACACATACAAAAAAATACTACTCATATTAGTATTAGTTCTAATAACAATAATAATAACAATACCCTTTAAAAAAAATAAAACCATAATGTCCATTTATAAAGATAGAAAATTAGTCATAGAAACCTCATCTCCTAGTGAAATAATGGCAAATAACTATCTGTACATAAATAATATAAAATGTAAATATACTATAGATTCCATTCTTGAAAAACAAATAATTTTACAAATTAGCAATCCATTACAAAGTTTTTCTGAAAATGAAACCATAAAATTAGTACTACCAATCGAAGAAAAGCCCATCATTAAATACCTATACGATTACATAAGGAGGACAAAATGATAAATATTACAAATGAAGAATTAAAAAAAATATCCGGAGGATGTAACTGGAGGAGAATAGTCGTATTACTAAGATACCTTTGTAGATTTATATAAAAATATGACGGTATTACTAAACCAAACTATACATAAATAAAGTATAGTTACCCATTAAAGAAAGGAGTTGTTAATATGATAACACTAAATAATGAAGAATTAAACTACGTAAAAGGAGGAGGCTGGGCCCTAGCCGCAAGTATAATAGCTGGTATAATTTGGCTTGGTGGCCTTTTCGTAGGATATACAACAAGAGGATAGAAATAATAAAAATCAATTAAAGAAAGGAGAAAAAATATGAGAGAATTAGAAGTAAGAGAGTTAAAAAACATTTCCGGAGGATGGTCTTTAAGTGCGGCCTTTATTAATGCAGCCGTAGCAGCAGGTAAATCAATATACAATTTTGGAAGAGTAATTGGTAGCACAATAAGAGGCCTTGTAAACGGAACATACACATTTTATTAATAAACCAAAGACATTGAACCCACATTCAATGTCTTTCTCCTATATAACATCACGGTATCCATCATCATTATTATGATTATGATTATGATTACTATTATTACCATTATCATTTTTGCTATCTTCATCCCTACCCATAGTGTGAGCAGCATTAATTTCATCATCAACTTCAATTAATTTAAGCACTTCTTCAAAAGAAGTAAATCCAGCAATAACCTTATATAAACCATCTTGAAGCAAAGTAATAACATCTCTATTATAAACAAGTTTACGCAATTCCTTTTTCGGAAGGCCACTACTAATAGCATCTCTAATCTCTTGATTAATAAGCAAAACCTCTTGAACAGCAATACGTCCCCTATATCCCTTGGAACAATTACTACAACCAACCGGAGTATAAATCTTTTCTACATTTTTGCCCAAAACATCTCTAAAAAGCTTCTTTTCATAATCATTAGTTTCTCTAACCTTTTTACACTTATCGCAAAGTTTTCTAGCAAGCTTCTGGGAAACAATTCCCGTAAGGGCACTTGCCAAAAGATACCTTTCAACATCCATATCAATAAGCCTTTCAATAGTATTAAGAGAATTATTAGTATGCAGTGTAGACAAAACAAGGTGTCCCGTAATAGAAGCCCTAACCGCAATCTGAGCAGTCTCACTATCCCTAATCTCACCAATCATAATAACATTAGGGTCCTCTCTAAGAATACTCCTAAGAACAGTAGCAAAGTCAAGCCCAATTTCACTATTAACCTGTACTTGATTAATCCCCTCAATATCCATCTCAACAGGGTCTTCAACCGTAATCAAATTAGCTCCCTTAACATTAAGCTTCTTCAAAAAAGAATATACCGTAGTAGATTTACCACTACCAGTCGCTCCTGTAACCAAAATAATACCATTCGGAGCACTTATCATTTTCATAATCTTTTTATAATTAATCTCATTAAAAAACAAATACTCAAGACCCTGCATACTACGTGAATAATCCAAGATACGAATAACAATCTTTTCACCCTTTTTCGTAGGAAGAGTAGCAACACGCATATCAAGATCCATACCATTAAGCTTAGTTTTAATTGCTCCATCCTGAGGAAGTCTCGTTTCCGTTATATTCATTCCCGATAAAATCTTAATTCTAGTCATTATATTTTGCTTAACTTCTTCAGGAATATTAGCATAATCATCCAAAATACCATCTACCCTAAGCCTTACCCTAAGAACCGTATCCGTAGGATCAAAATGAATATCACTAGCCCCCATTTTAACAGAGTCAATAATAATACCATTCACTGCATCAACAACAGGAGTCGTTAAAAAATTGATAGTACACTTCATAAGCCACCTCTATCCCTTTATTCTCTATTTATATTATAAACTACTTTATAAAATTTTACAAGCACAAAAATACAATTCGACATTATTTACACAAATTTACATATATAATCAAAATGGTGATTAAAATGAAAAATAAAATAATAAAAATAATATTCCCAATACTTTTATCAATCATATTAGGAGCACTATCAGGAAAAATAGTCAGTAAAATATATGCCGAAAAAACCACAGATACATTAAATAGTGTCGCTCTATATATAATTGAAGAAGGAACCTATAATGACGAAAGCAATTTACGTCTCACAGGCAAAACTATTGATTACGCATATTATAAAGAAGATGATAAATACAAAAAAATAATAGGCATAACACAGGATGAAGAAAACGTCGCCAAAATAATAAATACCTACGATATTGACGGGGTAGTGTCAAAATATTTACTAGCAAATAAAGAAATTGCCAGCAAAATTACCACCTATGACATATTACTAAAAACAGCAACTTCCGAAGACGAAATAAAACAAATAGTAACGGATACACTAAAATACTATAAAGATAAAAATTTAAAATTAATAAAAGTCGATTAATTACACTTTAGGGGGGCACTATCGTGGGCAAAAACAAAGTATTTACCATAATACTATTCATAATTCTACTAAATATAGAAACAATTGTAATAGTCAATACAAAACCAGGTTTAATAACAAAAATATCCCAATGCCATTATATAACAGAAACAATTCCATATAAGTATATGATTGAAAAAGGAATTTCATATCAAACGACCAGTAAAATTCTAACTACTACCACCTTTATTAATTATTATGAAGAAACAATTATAAAAGAAAAAAACTTGGAGGCAATCCCGATAGCCAAAACCATTAATAATATCAATAAAGAGCTAGAAAGCAATAATCAAAAAATATCTTCCTCCAAAATTAAAGAATTAATAACCAATTTTACAAATAAAGACCAAATAAAAAAAATAAATAATTACAAAAAACAAAATAAATTAATAAAAATATCAAAGATGACTAGTAAACAAAACATAAAAATATTGGTGGCCATACTACTAATAATAACAATTATAATATACAAAACAAATAATAAAAAAACATATAAAGAATTAATAAAAAGTATAAGACTAACAACTATATCATTAATGCTAATATTATTATTTTTCCTTTTTTTTCAATTTTTCTATCAAAATAGTCAAAATATAGTATATAATATATTACGAGAAATGTTAAATTCACTATTTGTTCCAATAATAAAAATGATAATTATAAACGTATTAATAATTACCATTATAAACAAAATAGGAAAAGTACCAAGAAAGAAGGAGAAAGTATGAAAATAAATACACCAGAAGAATTATATGATTTAGTTAGTCAAACAGAATATGGCTGGCTTGATAGTGATGGACAAAAACATTACAAATTAGAAATGGAGCAGTATCAAGAAAAATATATATTGCAAACCCCCGAAGAAGTAGAAAAAAATAAAATTGGTATATGTTGGGACCAAGTAGAATTAGAAAGATATTATTTAGAAAAAATGGGTATCATTTGTGAAAGTTATATAATATATTATGCCGGAGAAAGAAAAGACAGAGTGCATACCTTTTTAATATACTACAAGGATAATTACACATATTGGTTTGAGCACGCTTGGAAAAATCACAAAGGAATTCATAAGTATGAAAATAAAGAAGAAATTTTAGCCGAGGTAAAGAGGATTTTTATAACAGAAGAGTTAAAAAATAATTACGAGGAAAAAAGAATGCACATTTACAATTATGCAAAACCTCGTCCTCACGTAAATCATTACAATTTTTTAAAATATTGTCAAAAATTTAGAGATGTAGATTAGGAGATACAGATATATTAAGAGATAAGATTATTATAGTAATAGAGTGACAAATCGAAAAGAAGATGTGCAAATTATAAGAAATTCCTAGGTAGTGGAAATATAAGGCAATAAAGTAATGAAATAATTAAGGGCTAGAGCTATAAGAAGATGAAGTAATAAAATATAAGGTTAAAAAATGATAGAATGATGAAACCCCAAAATACGTTAAGACGATTTAAGGCGATGTAAGACGATTCAATTTTTGAAAAGTAATAAACCAAATTCTTGTTTTAAATTAGCTATAAAAAAGTATGTCTTTTAAATTATTAAATGTTTTGAAAATTATTTAAGGAAAGATAATAAACAACAGAGAGTAAATATAATTTAAAAAATATATTGAGCACTCGTGTATTCTTGGCCAATGATTATTATTTGCTTTTTTCTTTTAATTACATCAATTTATAGTAAATATTTTGCAACTAAGAAAA
The DNA here is from genome assembly GCA_934101865.1 of uncultured Bacilli bacterium. Lineage (GTDB taxonomy): Bacteria > Bacillota_I > Bacilli_A > RF39 > UBA660 > UMGS2068. The sequence continues at coordinate 60,153 of CAKOSA010000005.1, forward strand.
AAAATAAAAGAAAACTATTAATCAAGGAAAATGCAATAGCCAAAAAAATATTAATATAATGTTACTATTTAACTAATATAGTATGATTTTTTGGGGAAAAAGGCTACGTGTGTACTCAATTGTTAGGAATGAACGGTTGAGTTGAATAAATTTCACAGAACTTAATGCGACATTATTAGCATAATTATTAAAATAATTCTCCATAAATTAATCCCTACAAAAAAGATTTTTATTAATCTTTAAAATTAAGATATCCCCAACATAAAAATAAGATATCTCCAACATATTCCACGACAATTCAATACACAGCCAAAAAAATGTTATTATACACAGTTTAAATTAAGCTAGTGTTACCAGAAAAATCAAAAAAAATAAAAAACTTTCAAAAAAGTGTTGACATGTGACGAAAAATAGAGTATTATTAGATTACGTCAAACGAAAAAGCCCGAAAAGAAAGGCTTTGAGAGGTTTGATAGTCAAAAAAGTAATTAATAAAAAAAATTAAAAAACTTGAAAAAAACACTTGACATTGAAAAAAAAAGATGATATATTAATTACTGTGTCCGAAAGAAAGGGCAAAACAAAAGAGAATTTAGTTCTTTGAAAACTGAGCAAAACG
>CAKOSA010000006.1 GCA_934101865.1 uncultured Bacilli bacterium
CTAGCACCACGTTACAAAGACAGAAATGGTGGATATACAAGAATATTGAAAATGAAAGAAAGAAAAGGAGATAACGCGTTGGAGGTTATCATAGAATTAGTATAAGAAATCTTATACTTTTTTTCTATTAAAAGACATAATAAATGCTTGTAATTATAATCGTTATATTGTATCATTAAATTAGGTGATAAGAAATGAAAAGGAAAAAGAAAATAAAAATAAAGTCAAAACCATTAATAATTCTTGCATTGTTAATAATACTAGTTTTTAGTATTATCGTAGTAAAATTGAATAAAGTCAAAGAGATAAATATTACCAATAAAGAAGAATATTTAAATATTTCAACTAGCAATTTTAACGGATTACAAGACCTTATATATGCAGGCAAGGTTGTAAAAGACAGAAATGACTATATATTTAATGGAAACAAGATTATAATAAATAATATGAATGAAGATATGTTATTAGCTGCTACTTTAAATAATATAATATTATCGGAAACAAGTAGGTTGGAAGAAATTACAGAAGAGAATGAAACGTATAAAGTAATTTCGATTAATAAAGTAATTGAATATTCAGAAAAACTTTTTGGTAAAAAAGAATTTACAAGTTATAAGAATTTTTCTGGATGTCCGAGCTTTAAATATGACGAAAGCTCTCAAAATTATATGGGAATATTTAATTGTAATACAGGACCGATAGTAGATATATATGTATATAAATTAGAAAAAAATTTAAGTACTGCTAACGAGTATTACGAATACATAAGTATCGCATATATGGAACATTCCATAGAAGAAGGAAAAAATGTATATGACTTTTATAAAGATTACAAAAAAAGCCAAAAAATTGCTACCAACGAAACAGGCGAAAGTATCATAAACGAAAAAAACTATAAGCAATTAACTAGGTTTAAATTAACTTCAAAGAATAAAAAAATATATTCAATAGAAAAAATTTGGTAATGTAGTATAAATAAATAAAAATTAGAAATAATAAGTATGAAAAGGGAGTGAAAAAATGAATGAAAATGTAGAAATATTAGAATACATCTATCAAAATGCAAAAATGGGTGCGGAAAATTTAACCAGTTTAATAAAAATATTGAATGGAAAAGATAATAAAATAAAAAAAATTGTTGAAGGAGAACTTAAAGGATATGAAAATTTTATTAAAGATAGCGAAAAGTTATTAAAAAAATACAAAGCAACACCCAAAGAAAAAGGTGCAATTGCAGAGGTTATGGCCTATATGGAAATGAAGGTAGAATTATTAAAGGACAATTCTGATGCAAAAATTGCTGATATGTTAATTAAAGGCTTTACAATGGGCAAAATAGATATAGAAAAAAAAGTTAATAGATATAACAAGGATGCCGAACCTGAAACATTAAAATTAGCAGAAAAACTTGCCAAATTCAATGATGAAAACATAGAGCTTTTAAAAAAGTATTTGTAGGAGGAAAAATGAAAGCACTAGTAACAGGTGCCTCTTCTGGAATAGGAGAGGCAATATCAAAGTATTTAATAGAATTAGGATACGATTTATATGTTGTCTCAAATGAAGAAAAAATAAAAGAACTTTATAAGAATTCTAAAACAACTGTAACGCCAATAGTTCTTGACTTAACTAATGAAGATAATTGCTACAAATTATATGAAGACTTAAAAAAAGAAAACATTGATGTAGTAATAAATAATGCTGGTTTTGGATTGGCGGGAAATTTTGTAGAAACATCATTAGAAAAGGAACTAAAAATGATAGATTTAAATATAAAAGCTTATCATATATTAACAAAATTGTTTTTAAAAAATTTTGTTAAACGAGATAAAGGAAGATTATTAAATGTTGCTTCAATGGCCGGATTTATGCCAGGACCATATATGGATACATATTATGCTACAAAATCTTATGTGTTGAATTTATCTTTGGGAATCTATGAAGAATTAAAAAAATCTAGCTCAAATGTTAAAATATCAATATTTTGTCCAGGACCAGTTAAAACAAATTTTGAAAATGTAGCCAACGTTAAATTTAACATAAAAGAAATAAATGTTGACTATGCTGCGAGGTATGCAGTAGATAATATGTTCAAAAATAAATTAATAATAATACCACCAAATATGAAATTAAATAAAATTTTAGTAAGAATGATGCCAATAAAAATATTATTATATATAAACTCATTTATACAAGAAAAAAAATAGTAATATAAAAGTTGTAGTTAATAAAAAATATAACTTTAAAATTGTTTGTATTTTCATAAAATTCTAACAGCTTATTAGTAGAAAGTACTTGAAAAAAGTAATGCCTTGTGATATTATAATACCCATCAAGGGAGGTTTAATATGACGGAAAAATTACTGCAAAGCAATACAAACTTATCTAAACTAAATATGACAGAATTACATCAAGTCCTAAATTATGCAAGTAAATATAATTTAAGACTAAGGAAAAAAACAAATATACCAAGTGATGCAACGTTTGGGTTTGAATTAGAATTTTTAAGAAAAGATTTAACGCAAATACAAAATAAGCTTAATTCCTCAAAGTTTTCAAAATGGCATCTTTGTAGCGATGACGCGATAAGAGAAATATATGAAATACAAACTCCAATTTTAACAGATACAATAGAAAGTTGGTTAGAATTAGAAGAAATGTGTGAAACAGTAGGACTAGACAATATAGTAAATACTAATTGCGGAGCACATATACACGTAGGTGCACAAGTTTTAGGACCAAATCCCAAAGCTTGGTTAAACTATTTATTACTAATATCAACGTATGAAAATATTATATTTAGATTTGGATATGGAGAAGATAGTAAGCCAAGAAAGTATTTGGAGGGATATGCTAGTAGTGTTTCTAAAGATTTTTGGAATAGATATCAGGAATTAAAAGGAAGCTTCTATTATGAAGTAATTGATGTTATAAAAGGATTAAACATGGAAAAATTTAAAGCAATAAATTTTGTGAATGTCAAAAATACTAAAAAAGTAGCATATAAAAATACAATAGAAATAAGGCATCCTAATGGTACTAAAAATCCAATAATTTGGCAAAATAATAACTTATTAACGCTAAGAACCATATTATATGCTAAAAATACAGAATTTGATCAAGAAACGATTTTAAGAAGAAAAAGAATTAATGAAAGATTAGGAATAACATTTGAACATTATAGTGATTTTCAATTAGATGCTGCCCTTGAATTTGCTGATTTAATATTTACAAATGATCTAGATAAAATATATTTTTTAAATCAATATATAAAACCTAAAAAAAAGTTAAATGAAGGAAAAGTAAAAAGCAAAACTTTTTCAAAATGATTAACTTTTTTTATTAATTGGTTGATATTATTTTAAAAATATGATATATTAATAACATAGAGATAATAAAGAGGTGAGAGTAGTGGAATTTAAAAAATTAATGACGATTTTCTTTGTAACTGTTACCATTATTTTTGCCCTAATACTAATGCTTAGCTATGGATATTACGTGGCATCCTCAAAAGAAGCAACGAAATTTAATGTAAATACTTCTGATTCTGTTGCAGTAGTCTATTCGCAAGGTCAGAACATAAGTACATCAATAGGTCAACCAATCCTTGCAAGCGAAATATCAACTAAAGCCTCAAAAAGCATATTTACTGTAACAGCTCCAACCACTTTAAGCGGTCATAAATTAGCCCTTCAAATAAATCTTACCAATATCAGTATAGATGATGCCCTAAAGGATTCACATTTTAAATGGCAACTATTATTGAATGGTAGTGAAGTAAGAAGTGGTAGCTTCGCAAACCTAACAGGAAATACCTTAGAGTTATATCCATTAACAACCCAAAGTATTAGTACCTATCCAGCTACATACAATTATGAGCTAAGAATATATTTAGAAGAAATATGTACTGATTTAACTGATATTACTACATGCTCAGATTATTCAGCTTGGCAAACAGCATACAATAACAAAACAGAAACATATCAGTATAATGACCCAAATAGCACTAAATATGGTCAAAGTAGAATGATGGGAAAAAAGATAAATGGCAAAATAGAAGTAATAAGTGTAATAAAATAGTAAACATATAGTTAATATATGTTTATTTTTTTAAAAAAATATGATATTATTAAGATGGTGATTATATGAAAAATAGCACTTCACTAATTGCAAATGTCCAAAATTTAGAAGAAGCAAGAAAAGTAACAACAAATGAAGAAATAAAATACATAAACATAGATATAGAAAAAGCCACAATAGAATTGTTAACATATCTAGAAGAAAACGGGAGTAGATTCTTATATTCAGATAAAATACGTGATAAAATAGGATACATATATTCAACTTTTGAAGATTATAAAAGAGCTGTAAAGATAATGAGAGAAATAATACAAAATATTAATGAAGACCAATTACCCCTCGAAAAAGCACGTTATATTTATATAGCTCTTGGTGAAAGGATAAAATACAACATTAATAACAATCCCGAAAAAAATGAAGAAGCATCCTTAGATAATCAGTGGCAAACGGTAAATCCTTTTAGTGCCATAAGTACCTCAAATGTAAATGAAAAAAGTACCAATAAATTATTTACATTGTTATGTACATTAGCTGGCCTTCCGGCAACACTTATAGATAATGACGAAGAAGAATTTGTAGAATTGAACCTAGATGATAAATTAAAAATAAATCTATTTAAAGATTTACCAAACATTTACGCAAAATTTAGAACAAAATATTTTGGAAGACATAACAATATTCCCGAAATTGACAAAAAAATAAATTACATTAAAGCAACATATAATGACGAAATATTAGAACAAAGATTAAAAGAAGAAACCCCATCATTATCCCTAATTCTTCAAGTGCTTCCCACAGTATTAAATATAAATAAAATTCCTCCCGTTTATCAAAAAGATGTATTAATTGAAATAATATCAAAATATTTACCAAACGAAAAAATAAACATAACAATATATTATTATAAAAGAAAAGAAAGGTTACCATTCATCATAATAGAAGAAGAAAAAAAATATTACAGCTATAACTACCAAAGCAACGCATTTACATCCTATGATGAAAATAGTCTAAAAAGCGCTCTAAAAAACAGCATAATAGGAATTTATAAAAATGAAAAATTAGAAGATGCTGACGAAAGGAAAAAAAATAAATGAATAAATCAAAAATAAAAAAAATACTATTGACATTACTTTTCGCCAGTATTACATATTACATTACACTCCCCGCCATTAATTTGCACAGTTTTAGCTTTTATATTTATGTAATAACAATTTACATATTTTATAAATTAATAAATATATATGACATAGTAAATATAAAACAAAAAATTTTTACAACAAAAAAAACAAGGTCAACCATATCAAAAACAACAATTCTAATACCAGTCATATTTTTTCTAATTATAATAATAAATACAATACACTCTCCACTCTTGAATTCCAAAAGCTATGCCAAAAGAATTACAGTAAATGATAAAGAAAAATTTACTGAAAATATAAAAGAAGTAGATTTTAACCTAGTTCCACTCTTAGACAAAGATTCCAGTGAAAAATTAGGGGATCGTGTAATGGGTGGATTGCCAGACCTAGTAAGTCAATTCAACGTATCAAACCTATATACCCAAATAAATTACAATAATGAAATAATAAGAGTAACACCCTTAGAATATGCCTCAATTATAAAATATTTCACTAATCACAAAGAAGGCGTAAAAGGATATATAACAGTAAACTCCGTAACTGGAGAATCAAAACTAGTAAAACTAAAAAAAGGAATGAAATATATGCCAAGTGCTCTTTTCAATGAGAAACTATCCCGAAAATTAAGACTTAAATATCCAACCCTCATTTTTGATGAAATAAATTTCGAATTAGATAACGAAGGAAACCCATATTGGGTGGCTCCCATAGTATCCTACAAAGGCGTAGAAATGCGAAAAGACATAATAGGTGTCGTTTTATTAAACCCAATCACAGGACAAAGCAAAAAATACAATAAAGAAGATATTCCCAAATGGGTTGACCACGTCTATTCAGCCAATCTAATCTTAGAACAAATAAACGATTGGGGAAAATACCAAAAAGGATTTATAAACTCACTACTTGGCCAAAAAAAAGTCGTTATGGCTACCGAAGGCTATAACTATATGACTATGGATGATGATGTATATTTGTACACAGGAATAACCTCAGTATCATCAGATGAATCCAACTTAGGCTTTATCCTCTGCAATATGAGAACAAAGGAAACAAACTATTACCAAGTCGTAGGTGCTGAGGAATACAGTGCTATGGCCTCAGCAGAAGGAGCAGTTCAACAAATGAAATACACTTCAACATTTCCTCTTCTTATCAACTTGAATAATAAACCAACCTACCTAATGAGTCTGAAAGATAAAGCTGGCCTAGTAAAAATGTATGCCTTTGTTGATGCCACAGATTACCAAAAAGTAGTAGTCACGGACGCATCCTTAGGAATAAATATCGCCGCCGAAAATTACCTAAAAAATATTACCAGTACATACGATGAAGGAACCATAAAAAAAATTCAAATAACCATAGCTTGGATTGATAAAGCATACATCTCAGGAGAAACATACTATTATATAGAAGATACAAATGGCCAAAAATACAAAACCAACATAAAAACAAATGAAAATAAAATACCATTCCTAAAACAAGGCGATACAGCAAATATAAAATATACAACCCAGTCAGACGTAATAAATATCATAAACATAGACTAAAATAAACTTAGTCCTTTTTTTCCGTCCCAACACATATAATTATTTAGGTGAAATAATGAGAGAAATTAACAAAATAAAAACATTGCTGCTAGCACTAGTCGTAATCACAACAATCACCATCTCCAAAACTTACGCCGTCATCAACGATTATACACTGCTCGGCAAAACAATATATTTAGATGCTGGCCACGGTGGTCCAGATTCAGGCGCTATTGCGGGTGGAATATATGAAAAAAATATAAATTTAGAAATAGTCAAAAAAGTAGAAAAAGAATTAATAAAAAAAGGAGCCACAGTATACTTAACACGAGACAAAGATACTGATTTATCCACTCAAACGCATAATAGAAAAAGATCAGATCTAACAAATCGTGCTCAAAAAATCAACAAAACCAATCCAAATTTATATTTATCAATTCATTTAAATTCCACATCAAATAGCAAATGGCGGGGAATGCAAATCTTTTACACCAGTAAAAATAAGCAAAACAAATACCTAGCCCAAACCATTTATGACGAAATGACAAAAAATCTTAGTAATGTAAGAGAATTAAAACAAGAAGATAACTACTATATGTATAAACAAATAAAAGTTCCAGGAGTATTAGTAGAAGTAGGATTCTTATCAAACCCAAGCGATAACTATATATTAAGAGATGAAAAATATCAAGAAAAGATAGCAAGACTATTAGCCACATCCTTAGAAACATACTTTACAAAAAAGTAAAAAACAAGTATAATAATTTGAAGAAAGAGGCGATATCGTGAATGGAAGTAAATTAGGCAAATTAAGAGAAAGATTAAAAAAAATAAATCAAAAATCCAAAACATCATCTCAAATAACAAAGGCACCACCACAAAAAAACAAAAAAGTAGAGTATGAAAGATTTGGAGTTCCCATAAACAAGTCAGTAAATCAAGTAAAAGAGTACCAAAAATTAGAAAAAATAGAAAATGAAAAGAAAGAAAAAATAGAAAAACAATTAGAAATCTCAGTAACCACGCCAATACCCAATATTACCCCCAAAAAAGGCATTCCTGAACAAAAACAGTCCCCAATTAGTAGCAGTTTTTCAAAAACTGAAAAGTTGCAAAAAAAACAAAAATGCAATGATATCCCCTCAGAAAAAGATAATTATCAAGAATTAACAAAATATCCAACACCAACCTTCCCAAAATCAAATGATATCACAGAGGAACAAAAAAACATATCTCAACAACTAGAAAAAGAAAAACAACTAAATGACCAAAAAGACCTAATCCTAAAAAAAATAAAAAACAAATTAAAAAAAGAATTAAACGAATTAGAAGTAATAGAAAGCGAATTATATCTAATAAATAAAGGTCAAATAGACTATCAAACCAAAGAGAAAATAGAAGAAGAACGAAAAAAACTAATGCAGTTAATAGAAAAAATAAAAAAACTAAAAGAACAATTCCAAATATTTAAAGAAAATAGCTATCTCGAAGATATAATATGGTTAAATGATGAAGGACTAATGGACGACATAATAAAATACAAAGAGTTAGCAACAACCGAGGACAAAGAAGAGGTCAAAAAACATTTAGAATTATATGAAGAATACAAAAGCCTATACGTAAAACTAGAAGAGGCTGAGAAAGAAAACCAAAAATTAGATGAGCAAAATAAGCAAAAAATGGAGCTAAGAAAGGAACAAGATAAATCCTACGATGCCTACGTCGAAAACACTAAGGAATTTCAAAAAATAGGACTAAAAATGGATAAATTCCTTATAAAACAAGAGAACAATATGAACAAACTAGCCTCACAAATAGAAAAAATAACATCAAGAGAGGTAATAGAAAAACAAATAAAAAACCTCGATAAATTACTATATTATGACGCTAAGTACTTTTTCGCCCTTTTATTAACACCACTTAAAGGCGTATTTCCATCAATAGCAATGAATGCCGTTGCAACCAAAAAAATGGTTGATAACATAAGAAAAACAGTCCACATTGAGGAGGTAAGAAAAAAAGTATATGAAGCTCCCGATTACCTAACAGAATTAGATTATACCCTCTATTCCCTAGCTGATGTCGGAATGATGCTCGATAGCAATATAGACCGTCTCAAAAGTTTAGAATTAGAAATAAAAGAAAAATTCCAAAATTACGACCCTGAAAAAACAGAACAAATACTAAGAAACATAACAAAAATGCGAAAAATACTAGATAACAATAGATATAAATTAGAAAAAGTAAAAACATCAGTATACGGAAATATTAAGAAAAATGAAAAAGTAAAAAAGAGAGTAAAAGAATTAAATAGATAACCCCTCTTGTAAAAAAAAACAAATTATGTTATCATTAACATATAAAATAAGGAGAGGTACTATGAAAAAAATATATTTAAAATACTATTACGATGAAAAAAATATAGTAGAATGTGACTACGGAATAGCGTGGGAAATGCTGTATTTAGGCCCCATTTATCCCCTAAAAAAACAAAATATAAAATTAGGAATACTAATACTTCTTCTCCAATTAGCAATCATCGCACTGTTTATAGCCTCATTTAAATTAAAACTAGGAATATTAGTAAGCATCATAATGCTGTTACTAATAAATTTTCTCTTTGCCCTAAATTACAATATGATAGTAATAGAACACCTACTAAAAATAGGATACGTTCCCTATGATTACAATGCCTCAAACGAATTAATAAAAAAAGGAATATACTTTAAACTCCAATAATATTCCTTTTATTTTATAATTTAACCCTAAAAACATTAGTATCCCTAATAACATATCCATTCTTAAAATATAAACGGTGAGCAGCCTTTTTAGAATCACTAGAAGTAAGTTCAATATAAGAACAACCAATTTCCTTAGCAATTCTATGAACCTCCTTAATCATCCTATCGCCAATGCCTCTTCCCCTATATTGAGCATCAGTACAAACACTATTAATAAAGCCATACTTAATCCCCTTAAAAACATCAACAATAATATCAAGTTGCACTAATCCCACAACTCTGTCATTATCCTTAGCAATAACAAATATACCATTACTATCACTAATATGAAAAGGCTGAATCTGTTTTTTATCAAAAACCCTTTCATATAAATCAAGAACCATATTATGTTCCTTTTCTTCCATTCTTTTAATAATAATATCCATAATCATATCACCTCCATTTGAGTATATCACAAATAAAAGAAATAATCTAAAAAATATGTGAAAAAATACAAAAAAAGTATCAATTTACGCTTAAATGTGATATACTAAAATAAACTATGAGATAGGTGGTATTGTGAAAGAAATGAAAGTAAAAAGTTTTAAAAACTTAGATGAACAAATAGAGATACTAAAAGAAAAAGGCCTAATAATAGAAGATGTAACAGAAACCAAAGAAATACTCTTAAGAGAAAATTACTTTTTCATAAGTGGGTATAGACATGTTTTAATGAATTCTTATAGTGATAAAACATTTGTCCCCGCATCAACATTTAGAGAACTATATTCCATATTTCTGTTTGATAGATATTTTCGCAATATAATGTTCAAAAATCTATTAATAATAGAAAACCAATTAAAAAGCGTCATATCATATCAATTATCAAAAAACTATGGATATATGGAAAAAGACTACTTAAATCATAAAAGTTTTACAAATGATCCCACAAAAAAAAGAAGAGTAAAAGACATCATAGAAAAAATAAAACGACAAGTAAGAATAAATGCCTCTCGCCATAATGCAACAATCCATTACCTAAACAAATACGGCTATATACCAATGTGGGTCTTAGTGAAAGTCCTATCTTTCGGATTAGTATGTGAACTATTTTCCATATTAAAGAAAGAAGACCAAGTAGCCGTTGCCGATACCTTTGGCGTGTCGGTCGAATATATGAACGAATTTCTTCCCATACTATCCAATTATAGAAATTTATGTGCTCACGAAGATATAGTATTTGATCACAAGACCGAAAAATACATCGACGATAACGAGTATCATAGAAAATTAGGAATAAACAAAATGGACGGAGAGTATATATATGGCAAAAATGATATATTTGCAGTCATAATAATGCTAAAATACCTATTAAGAAAAAGCGAATTCCGTGTAATGCTAAAAGAAATAGAATACGAAATAGAAAAATTAGATGGAAGAGTAGATTCCATTCCCATAGCAAGGGTCCTAGATAGAATGGGCTTCCCCGAAAATTATATGGAATTAGTAGAAATGTAAGGAGTGATAAAAATGAATAAACAAAAAAATAATACCACAATAATTTTAATATCCGCCATACTACTATCATTTATATGCGGTACCCTAGGGGCGTATATGGTCGTAGCATCTACTAGTACTGGGAAAATAGTCAAAAACGTAACCACATCTGAATTAGTCGAAACATCAATATCTTCCTCAGTAGATAAAATTTATGATGCAACAGTAGTAGTAGTAGCATCAAGCGGTGAAACAGAAGTATCAACAGGAACAGGCTTTGCCTATAAAAAAGACGATAACTATACTTATATAATGACTAACAATCACGTCGTTTCCAATGATAATTACAAAATAGACAAAGTATCAATTATATTAAGTAGTGGCGATACAGTCGAAGCCGAATTACTTGGAGGAGAAACCTATGCCGATATAGCTGTCCTCAAAGTAAAAAATAACGATAAATTAAAAATAGCTGAAATAGGAGATAGCACCAAAGTAAAATTAGGAGATACCATATTTACAGTAGGTTCCCCAATGGGAAAAACATATAGCGGAACAGTAACAAAAGGAATATTATCAGGAAAAGATAGATTAGTCGAAGTAAGTTTTTCCGGAAGCTCTGCCGATTACTATATGAAGGTAATGCAAATAGATGCTGCCATTAATCCCGGTAATAGCGGTGGACCCCTTTGTAATGTAAGCGGAGAAGTAATAGGCATAAACTCATTAAAACTAGTTCAAGATGAAATAGAAGGAATGGGCTTTGCAATACCAATCGAAGATGCCCTAAAATATGCCGAAACAATAGAAAGCGGTAAGCAAATAGTAAGACCATACATAGGTGTAAGTATGCTAGACGTATCAAGTAGCTATTACCTATGGCAAAACGGAATTCAAATACCAGACGGAGTAACCAAAGGAGTAGTCGTTCTTGAAGTCGTATCATCATCACCAGCCGCAAGTGCCGGACTTCAAAAAGGAGATATCATAACCAAAATAAATGATAAAGAAATATCAGGTGTGGCCGATTTCCGTTATGAACTATATCAACACGAGCCAAAAGAAGAAATAACCATAACCTATTTAAGAGGTGGCAAGGAAAATACAGCCAAAGTAAAATTGACCGAAAATAAACAAGATTAAAGGTGCAAACCTTTTTTCTTTTGCACTTGTTAAAAAAACAAAAATATGTTATTATATACAAAAACAAGGAAGTGAAAAAATGAATATAATATATGAAGGTGATAGCCAAAGATTAGATAAATATCTAATCGACGAATTAGAAAAAACACGAACTAAAATCCAAAAAATGATAGAAAATGAAGAAATAACTATAAATGATAAAAAAGCCAAATCAAGTTATAATCTAAAAACAGGCGACAAAATAACAATAAATGAAAAAGAAACCGAAATAATCGAAATAAAACCCGAAAAAATTCCTCTTGACATAGTGTATGAAGATGAAGATTTACTTGTTGTAAATAAACCAAGTGGAATGGTTGTTCATCCGGGGGCAGGTAACAATTCAGGAACAATGGTAAATGCCCTAATGTATCATTGTAATCAGTTATCCCAAATAAACGGTACCATTAGACCCGGAATAGTTCATCGTATAGATGCCGATACATCAGGATTATTAGTTGTTGCCAAAAATGACGAAACCCACAACAACCTAGCAGAACAAATAAAAAATAAAACCGTAACCAGAAAATATCTCGCTTTGGCTGACGGTATAATAAATGAAGACACAGCCACTATTGATGCTCCCATAGGGCGTGACAAAAGAGCCCGTAAAAAAATGTGTGTAACATCAGAAAACTCCAAACCAGCTATAACTCACATAAAAGTCCTAGAAAGATATCAGGACAGTACCCTAATAGAATGCATTTTGGAAACCGGTCGTACCCATCAAATAAGAGTACATTTAAACTATATAAATCATCCCATAGTAAATGACCCCGTCTATGGAAAAAATAAACAAATAGATAAAACATTCGGACAAATGCTTCACGCCGAAACATTAGGCTTTATCCATCCCAAGACAAAAAAATACTTAGAATTCACCGTAAAACCCCCTCAGAAATTTATGGAAATACTAAATATATACAAAAATAAGTAGATTAATTTCCAGTTTTCTAGTATAATAATAAATGTTAGGACGTGATTGAAAATGAATGAAGATATAAATAACACAGACAAATTTATATCTCTTGCCGATATAGAAGTAAAAGAAAAAGACCTATTCATACTATCCCTAGCCAACTATTTTATAACTGAAAAAAAATATAATCCAGTAGTAGTTCACGGAATAGACGATGAAATATGGCTTGAAAATATGCAAGAGGAATACAAAATAATAAGAATAGTATCACACTATATACATAATGATGAACAATTAGACTTCGATATATTTAAAACAAATAAAATAATAAGCAAATTAAAACTCAAAACATTTAGCATCAAAATGAAATCAATAAGCATATACACAAGTTTAGGAGAAAATGCCAACATAAAATCAGATAAAGACAACATAAGAATAAGTGCTACAACAAATACCGATTTAAAAAACACAGAATTATCAAAAATGTGTCCCGATATAGTAGAAAAAACAAACTGTGAAGAAGGAGGAATAGAATTATTTATGAAATTAACCAACAATATAAATAGGACAAACAGTGATAGAAATATTAAAGCCCAAAAACTATTTGCAACCAAAAAGCCCGTCGTAACCTACATTTTTATTGCTATATGTATAATAATGTTTATATTAACCAGAGGAAGTACAGATATCGATACCCTCTTAAAATACGGTGCCAACAACGCATACTTAACCAAAAATGGAGATTATTATAGACTACTAAGCAGTATGTTTATCCATATTGGCCTCTTGCATCTCCTATTCAATATGTATGCCCTATACATAATCGGCCCCCAAGTAGAATCATTCTATGGAAAATTCAAATATTTCCTAATATACATATTAAGTGGCGTAAGCGGTAGCATTTTATCTATAACCTTCTCTTCAAATACCGTATCTGCCGGAGCTAGTGGAGCCATCTTTGGATTAATGGGAGCCCTATTATACTTTGGATTCTTCTATCGAAACTATCTAGGAAGTGTCATAAAAAGCCAGATAGTACCCATCATCATACTTAATCTAGTAATAGGATTTAGCACTTCCGGAATAGACAACGCCGCTCACATAGGCGGATTAATAGGCGGTATACTTACGTCATTGGCCCTAGGGGTTACTGATAAAACAAGAAAATCCGATAAAATAAACGGATTAATCGTTCTTGCCCTATATTTTGCCTTTATAATATATATATGTTTTGTAGGAGTATCAATATGATAGATTTACATACCCATTCAACATATTCCGATGGAACAATGACTCCAATAGAAATACTAAAAGAAGCCGAAAAGAAAAAAGTAAGCATCCTTGCCATTACCGACCACGATTCCGTTGGGGCCTATAAAAACTTAGAAAAAGAAACCATATCCAAATACTTTTCCGGTCATCTAATAGTAGGAGCTGAATTAAACTGCATTTATAAAAAGTCTCGAATAGAACTAATATGCTATAATTTTGACTATAAAAAAGTAGATAAATTCCTAAGCAACTATTATTCCCAAGATAAAGTACTAAAAAGAAAAGAAGAAGAACTTTCCAACTTAATAAAATTATGCCAAAAAAACAATATAAAATTATCAGAAAACATTCCAATAAATGATAATATGGTCCTAGATAACCTCTATGACGATATTATCAAATATGATGAGAATAAAGCCCATTTTTCGGGGCAAAAATTCCCTTCAAAGACGCAGTTTTTCAGAATCTGCGTAGGTGATGATACATTTTTTCTCTACAATGAGAACAAATCATTACCTCCCGCCAAGGAAATATCAAATCTAATCAAAGCAAGCGGTGGACTAGTATTCCTTGCTCATCCGTATGTCTATGATTTAAAAGACCATATAGAATTTATAAATGACCTTTATAACGATAAAATAATTGATGGTTTAGAGTGCTATCATTCCAATTTTACTAAGGAGCAAACCCAAACACTAATAAACTATTGCCATAAAAATAAACTATTAATGTCAGGTGGAACCGATTTTCACGGTTCAAAATATCCAAATATAGGCCTTGCCACAGGATATAATAATACACTATCCATTCCCGAAGAAATAACAAAAAATTGGCTTAATTTCTAAAAACTATGATATAATTAAGTAGAAAGGAAGGAAACTATATGATAATAATACTAATTATTGTTGCTGTTATATTGCTTAGCTCAATCAAACAAATTAATCAGTACGAAAGAGGAGTACTATTCACAATAGGAAAATACACCAAAATACTAAATCCAGGGTGGAGAATAGTATTACCCATAATTCATTCTTACAAAAAAGTAGACATCAGAACAAAAGCAGTCGATGTCCCTGAACAAGATGCTATTACCAAAGATAACGTATCAGTAAGAATAAATGCTGTAATATACTATAAAATATTCGATGCATCCAAAGCAATATTAGAAGTAGAAAACTTTTATTACGCAGTAAGTCAACTTGCCCAAACCACAATGAGAAATCTTGTAGGTTCCGTTTCTCTTGATGAACTATTATCAGAAAGAGAAAAGATAAGTACGGAAATATGCAAAATAATTGATGAAGCAACCGACCCTTGGGGAATAAAAGTAGAAAACGTAGAATTAAAAGACATAAGCTTACCCGAAGAAATGAAGAGAGTAATTGCCAAAATAGCCGAAGCTCAAAGAGAAAGAGAAGCCGTTATTACCAAATCAACTGGTGAAGTAGAAGCATCTAAAAATTTAGCAGAAGCAGCTGAAATAATGTCTAAAACCCCAGGTGCACTACATTTAAGAACCCTTGCAACAATCAATGACGTCTCATCAGACCAGTCAAATACCATAATTTTTGCTTTACCACTTGAAGTATTACGTGCTATGGAAGCCAGAGAAAAGAAGTAAAATGGTTGGAGGTTTTTCTAACCATTTTATCTTTTCATTATATATAAGGAAGGAAGTTCTAGATATCGATTAAGTTATAGTAACAATAAAAATTACAAAATAATAGAAAAAGTCCAAAAACTATTGACAAAATCCCAAAATTTTAGTAAAATCATAATCGGTACATTTTATACCTAGTACTTTTGTATTGGGAACACAAAAGTATGATGGTAATTATAAAAATAATGAAAGAGGAGAATAAGCAATGAAAAGTTTTATGCAAAGCAAAGAAACAGTTACTCGTTCTTGGTATGTAATTGATGCCAAAGATATACCATTAGGTAGAGTAGCAAGTAAAGCTGCAGTAATGCTTAGAGGAAAACATAAACCAACATACACACCTCATATCGATTGCGGAGATTACATAATTATAATTAACGCTAAAGAAGCATTACTTACAGGAAACAAGTTAGATAACAAGATGTATTACAATCACAGTAGATATGTTGGTGGATTAAGAGAAAGAACTGCTAGAGAAATGAAAGAAAATTATCCAGTTGAAATGATGGAGAGAGCAGTTAAAGGAATGCTTCCAAAAAACAGATTAGGAAGACAAATGTATAAGAAATTATTCGTATACGAAGGTAGCGAACATCCACATACAGCTCAAAAACCAACAAAAATAGAAATGGGAGGTAAATAATAATGGCAAAAGAAGAAAGAAGATTTTGCGGTACTGGTAGAAGAAAATCATCAGTAGCACGTGTAATATTAACTCCTGGAACTGGTAAAATAACAGTAAATGGTCGTGATGTAAACGAATATATGCCATTTGCAACATTGGTTATGGATTTAAAACAACCATTAGTAGAAACAGGTTGTGAAGAAACATTTGACGTAATTTGTAACGTAAATGGTGGCGGATTTTCTGGACAAACCGGAGCTATTAGATTAGGAATTACAAGAGCCCTATTAGAATACGATAAAGAAAATGAAGATAAAGAAGATTCTTTCCGTAAGAAACTAAAAGCCAAAGGATTTGTAACAAGAGATCCAAGAAGCAAGGAAAGAAAGAAATACGGATTAAAAGCAGCAAGAAGAGCACCACAATTCTCAAAACGTTAGAATATATCAAGAACTATATGGAAACTATTCTGTATAGTTTTTTTCTATTTAAAAATAATTAAATTTTCACATTTATTTGTCTGTAAGTAAAGAAGAAAATTATCCTCACCTTAAAGGTGTTGATATAAAATAAAACCAAAAAATTCAAAAAAGTTGTCATTTGTTCTAATTTGTAGTATAATATAAGCCACAAGGGGTGGTATAATGAAATTAAATAAAATATACTATATTTTATTAGGAATACTATTAATAATAATAATAAGTATGACTAGTATACTAATATATAGAAATTACGAACAAAAAAAAGAAGCTAAGGAAGCCAAAATAAAAGAAGAAATAAAGCAAGAATTAAAAGAAGAAGACCAAAAAAATAAGGAAGAACAAGCCAAACAAGAAGAGCAAACCAACAATGTTACTACCAGTAACAATAATTACGATTACTCCGCAGATTACCCCAATGAAGTTCAAAATGAAGCCGATAAAAAAATGATAAACTATTTCAGTAGTGCAAAGGTCGAACTACAAAGTCTAAACAATAGTTCTTCTGTGGATAAAGTAAAGAGCAAAGGAAAAGAATACTTTATAACAATGGCCGATTTTCTCTTCTATGGCAAAGATATAAACGGTGTCCATTTAACAGATATATCTGATAAAACCAAATCAGTACTATGGAAAATATTTGGCGAAGTAGATGGCCAAGTCATAAAAGTATATCCAAACTATAAAGACGATTTAGGAGACGCATATAGCACTATTAAAGATGTAAGTTCAACAACGTACACAAAAGCAATGGAAAAAATAAAAGAAACAATAGGCGAAGACAATTACAATAAAGTAGGAGATACCAAAAATAATGTCAAAGAAAAAGCCAAAGAAACCTACAACAGTGCCAAAGAAAAAGTAAGCAATTGGTATCAAAAATTTAAGGAGGGAAATTAATGAAAAAAATAGATGTAAGTAACCTAAAAGGAGTATTTGACTACGTAGGAAAAGAAGAAATAATAAGAAATAAAATAAGGACAACCCTAAAAAACAATTTTGAAAAATACGGATATAGTCCCGCCGAAACATCAACACTATATAACTATGATATACTAGCATACAAATATGATGATGATGCTGAAATACTAAATGAAATGTATACCCTAACTGACCAAGGAAAAAGACATTTAGCCCTTCGCTACGATTTAACAATGCCCTTTTGTAAACTAATAGCAAATACCAAAGATTTAAGATTACCATTTAAAAGATATGAAATAGGAAAAGTATTCAGAAATGGCCCTGTCAAAACCGGTCGAAATAGAGAATTCTATCAATGCGACGTCGATGTTGTAGGATTAGATAACCGCTATATAGAACTAGAAGAAATGCAACTCGTAGTCGATACCTTTAAAGAATTAAATATAGATATAAAAATAAAATGGAATAATCGTAAACTAATGTCAGGATTATTAGAATACCTCCAAATAGATAGCATTGAAAAAAGTATTCAAATTCTAGATAAAATGGAAAAAATAACTCACGAAGAATTACTAAAAGAATTCCAAAAAATAAATATAACTAAGGAAAAAGCCGAAGAACTACTAAAACTATTTTCAATGAATATAGAACAATATAACGAAAAATTTAAAGATACAGATAATACCCTAATCAAAGAAGGATTGGTAGAAATAAATGAAATAAACAATAACATACCCAAACTACACCTTGAAGAAAACACAACCTTTACCCCAACCCTAGCCCGAGGCCTATCAATATATACAGGAATAGTGTTTGAATTCTTTGATAAAAAACAACGACTAACTTGTAGCCTCGGTGGTGGGGGAAGATACAACAAAATAATAACAGAATTCATTGATGACGGCACAACCTATCCTGCCGTAGGATTATCATTCGGGTTGGAACCAATATATGCAATACTAAAAGAAACAATGATGACCATAAAACAAGTAGACGTATATGTAGTTCCAATGAATACGGAGATAGAATGCTTATCCCTAGCCCGCGAACTAAGAAATAACAACATAAAAGCCGAAGTAGAGTTAAAACAAAGAAAAATAAAAAAATGCTTTGAATACGCTTCCAAGGAAAACATTAAATACGTTTTAGTAGTTGGTGAAAACGAAATAAAAGAAGGCAAATATACCCTAAAAAATATGGATAAAAAAGAACAACAATTACTAACCATAGATGAAGTAATAAAAGAAATAAAGTCCAATAATTAACCAAAATAAAGCTCCACAATATAATATTAGGGGGCTTTTTAAGTACCAATTTTCCCCATATTACAGCTCCCAACAACGAAAAACTTGACAAAAAAACAAGTTTCTGCTAGAATAATACCTGCTTTCAAAAAAAGAGGTGAAGAAGCGTGAAAATAAGTCGATCGAGTATGCTAATAATGACGTGTTTACTACCATATATGACAATAATGACACACGGAATTATTAACAAGAATGTAATGTCCATCCATACAACTTCAAATGAGCATATAGAGAAACTAGTAGCATCTGCTGGAAAAAATATCAAAACCGAAGCAACCAAAGAACTAGCCAATGCCAAAAAAGAAGAAAGACAAGAAGTATATGATGGATTAACAATCGAAGAGTTAGGAAATAAAATAGAAAGAAACCTAAACTCAAGCTTAACAGGATACGGTCAAATCTTTGCAAATTATTCAATAGAACTAGGAGTAGACCCCTATTTAGCCCTTGCGATTGTATTACACGAAACAGGCTGTAAATATAATTGTAGTTATTTAACAAATGCCTGTCATAACATAGGTGGACAAAAAGGAACCGGTTGTGGTGAATACGCCTACTTTGGTAGTATGGAAGAAGGAATATATGCATTTCTAAACAATCTCCATAAAAACTACTACCTATATGGCCTTACAACCACGGCCCAAATTGGCAAAAAATATGCCGAAGATCCCGAATGGCCATCCAAAGTAAACAGACATATATATAACATACAAAACAGTTAAAGATGTAGAAAATGAAAATTTTACATCTTTTAATTTTTCTCTTGAAATAAAATCAATAATATGGTATATTAATAACATAAGAAGATAGGAGAGATAAAATGGAAAAAAGAAAAATATTAGGATTAATAATAGGAATAACAGCATTTATAGCCCTAATTGCTGGAATAACATTAGCGTGGCTTAATTGGAGCAGTAGCACAAAAATCACCGGAGGAAGTGGATGCTTCGACATAACCTATACCGGTCAAGGATTTAACGGCACTCTAAAAATGTCAAGCAACTATACAGGAGGAATATTAGCAAGTGCTACAATGAAAATAAGCGATTCTTGCAGTGGAGTAACCGGAACCGGAACCCTAAATTTACACACAACAAGTTTTAAAGCCGGAGATACAAATCTACTAACATCAAGCAGTGCCCTAAAATACGCTGTCGTAGTCGATAGTGCAACCTCAGCTGTCAAAACCGGAACCATAACAACGGCCGGAGACTTAACTGTGTACAACGGATTTACCATTGACGGAACATCCCACACTTACAAAGTTTACCTTTGGCTAGACGGAGCCTCTGCCGATTCCAAATACCTCGGAGCCGCATACTCAGGCTATATCAATGCAAGTGCAAAACAAAATGCATCATAACAGAGTGTTCAAACACTCTTTTTCTAAATCAGCCCTATTGGGGGTCACTATAAATAAAAAAACAAAAAGAAGTGGAGAAAAATATGACAAATACGCAAACCAAAAATAAATTATTACTAATAACAATAATAACCCTAATAGTAGTAAGCCTATCCATAACCCTTGCCTATTTTATATGGAATAGCACTACCAATACCGACGTAAGCCTCACCGCAAAAGGTGTCATTGTCGAATTATCTGACGGAAAGGACATTGAAGCATCCGGCCTAATGCCCGTATCAAGCTATCTTCAAGATACCAAAAACGTCGTAAAAAAAGACATAAAACTAAAACTAAAAAGCACCCCCACAACTCCCGTAACCGTAACAATGAACCTAAAAATAAATAGCATCGATGCCGGTTTAAATCATAGCAGTTTCAAGTACACCCTCACTGATGAGAACCAAACCAAAGTAAAAGAAGGCACCTTCGAAACCGCCAAAGCCGGAGATAACATTGCCCTCCTTACCCTAAATAGTGCCGACGGATCCCTCACCACCAAAATGACAAACTATACCCTCTATATCTATATTGACGGCGAATCAGGCAACAATCCCAGCAGTATGCAAAACCAAGCCTTTGCCTTTACTCTCGATATCACCGGCACAAACTCATCCCTCGTTCGAATGAACGCCTCAAAATACATAGAAAATCTCGCCGATGACACCACCGGAGATAGCGGAAACGGAGTATATAAAGTAGAACACGACGCTATCGCGGGCAGTAACAGTGCTACCGGAACCGAACTAAAAGCCACAACCGACTATCGCTATTACGGAGCAAACCCCAATAACTATATATGCCTAGATACGGAAGGAAGTAGTACGTGTCCCGATAAACACCTTTATAGAATAATCGGAAGCCTTCGTGACGATTACGATGGTGAAACCAAACTAAAAATAATCAAAGCAACACCACTTACCGACGGAATTACCACTAAATACAGTCTCGATTATACATCATCAGGAACCACCAAAAACATCTGGTCCACAACCACTAGTGGCACAAGTGAAGGAAGCACACTCAAAAAACTCCTAAACGAAAACTGGATTAATGGCCTTTCTGGAGAATATTATAATAATAGTACCACCCCCACCACCATAAACTTTACCAATACCAAATTAAGCGAAGTAGCCCAATCCAAAATAAGCAAAACAAACAGATACTACTTAGGAGGATATTCCGCTCTCCAAACCATAAAAACCGAAGAAATGTATAAAGGCGAACGAGGAACAACCATAAGTAGCGGAAGTGCCAAATACTGGGACGGAACAGTAGGCCTAATGTATCCCAGCGATTACGGATACGCTGCCGGCGGAAACTGCACAGCAGGTACCCCACCATATACATATAATACAAGTTGCTACCAAAAAGATTGGTTATACATAGCCAATTCAAATGTCGAATGGACTATGACACCCTATACATCAGGAACCACCTTTATGTGGAGCATCAATGGCACCCTTGCTACCAACCACAGTGCCTATATAACTTATGTAGTAAGACCAACCCTATATTTAAACAAAGATGTAGAAATAACCAGTGGTGTTGGAAGCCAGACCAGTCCCTATATAATCGAATAAACGAGCAAATAAACTCGTTTTTCTTTCATTATCCGTTGCAATATCAAAAGATTGTTGATATAATAAAACACGGAAGAAAGAGAGGTAACAATGAATTTAGAACTATTAAACAATAAACAAAGAGAAGCAGTAACCCATATAGATGGCCCAATGTTGGTCCTCGCCGGAGCTGGAAGTGGCAAAACCAAAGTCCTCACCAGTCGCATAGCCTACCTAATTGAAAACGGCGTCAATCCCCAAAACATCCTAGCCATTACCTTCACCAATAAAGCCGCTACGGAAATGCGAGAAAGAGTAGCAAAACTAGTCTACGGATCCTACAAAATCCAAATCTCAACTTTCCATTCCTTTGGCCTAAAAATAATTAAAGAAAATGCCAGCGTTCTCGGTTATGATAAAAATTTCACTATCGTGGACTCCGACGATGTTCTTACTATCATAAAAAAACTAATGAAAGACTTAGATTTAAATCCCAAATTTTACAGTGCCAAGACCATAAGAAATAAAATCAGCTCTTGCAAGAACGAACTAATAATACCGGATGAATACGATAAACTAGAAGCCGATAAAAATATTGTCGAAATATATAGAAGATACCAAAAAATACTCAAAGCCAACAATACCGTTGATTTTGATGACCTCCTAATATTACCCATAAAACTATTTAAACAAAATAAAGAAATATTAACCCATTATCAAAATCAGTATAAATATATTCTAATAGACGAGTACCAAGATACCAATGAAGCCCAATATATCCTCAGTAAAATGATATCAGCTTTACACAAAAACATCTTTGTCGTTGGTGATAATGACCAAGCCATTTACGCTTTTCGAGGAGCCAATTTCAAAAATATCCTAAATTTCGAAAAAGACTATCCAAATTGTAAAGTAATCCTCCTCGAAGAAAACTATCGCTCCACTAAAAATATCCTAAGTGCCGCCAATAGTGTCATAAAACACAATAAACAACGAAAAGATAAAAACCTCTGGTCCAATAATGAAGAAGGAAACAAAGTAAAATATATCGAAGTCGATACCGATAGAGAAGAGTGTCAGTACGTAGGTGAGGAGATAAAACACCTTGTAGAAAACGGCACCAACTATGAAGATATAGCCATACTATATAGAACCAATGCCCAGTCTCGTCTCATCGAAGAAGAAATGCTAAAAGACGCCATACCATATAGAGTAGTAGGAAGCTTTTACTTCTATAATAGGAAAGAAATAAAAGACCTCCTTTGCTATTTAAGATTAATAAATAATCCCCAAGATGACGTCAGCTTACTAAGAGTAATAAATACCCCAAAACGAAAAATAGGCGAGAAAACCATAAGCAATCTCGTCGCCAAAGCCGGCCAAGAAAACAACTCCCTTTTTGATGCCATAGATAGTGGAAAAGAATTAGAATTCAAAAAATTAATAATTACTCTTAGAGAAAAAAGTGAGAACCTATCCTTAACCGAACTCGTTGATGTTGTCCTAAATGATAGCGGTCTCAAACAAGAACTCCAAAACGAAAAAACCCTTGAAGCCGATATCAGACTAGAAAACCTCGAAGAATTCAAATCCATAACCAAAAGCTATGAAGAAGACAATGGCGAAATATCTCTTGAAGACTTCCTAAACGAAGTAACCCTCGTTAGTGATGTATCCGAACACCAAGAAGAAAAAAGTAGAGTAAGCCTTATGACAATTCACGCCGTAAAAGGCCTCGAATACGATAACGTCTTTGTAATCGGAATGGAAGAAGAAATATTCCCTCATTACAATTCCCTTCAAGAAGGAACAACCTCGGCTATTGAAGAAGAACGAAGACTATGCTATGTAGCCATTACCCGTGCTAAGAAAAATCTTTACTTACTAAATGCCAAAAAAAGAATGCTCTTCGGTAATGTCCAGTTCAACTTACCAAGTAGATTTATAAACGAAATAGATCCAAAATACGTCGAAGAAGTAAACAAAAAAACTAGTATTATTAAGAAAGCCATAAACTTTACCAAAGAAAATATGTTTAAAGAACAAGCCGAAACCTATAAGGTAGGGGAACACATAAAACACGAAAAGTACGGAATTGGTGTCATAACCGATGTTGGAAACACAATCCTAACCATCGCTTTCCCACATCCTTATGGAATAAGAAAGCTAATGAAAAATCATAAAAGTATCACCAAAATATCCTAAACATATAATATAGTAGGTGATAATATGAATAATCTATTAGTAGTAAATAAACACTTTCTATTAGATAAAACATACACGCCCCGTGACCTTGTCCCCGCAAATAGCATATATAAAGACAATATAACCCTTGTTGACTATGTCCTTGACGCCTTTGAGAAAATGAAAGAAGATGCCCACAGGGAAAACTATCGAATAGATATAATGAGTGGTTATAGAAGTTATGATTACCAAAATAAAATCTATACCCGCTTAGTTCACGAAAAAGGCCTAAATTACGCCTTTCGCAAAATAGCCAAACCCGGTTCATCAGAACACCAAACCGGTCTCGCCCTCGATTTCTGCATATATAAGGATGAAAAATGCTACATCGAAAGTGAAATAACCAATATGGAAGAGACCAAATGGATCCACCAAAATGCCCACAAATACGGCTTTATCGTCAGGTATCCCGAAGGAAAAGAAGACATAACCGGCTACGATTATGAACCTTGGCACTTACGCTACGCGGGCAAAGACGCAGCTAAAATATATGAGAAAAAGATAACCCTTGAAGAATATGTAAATTCTCGGGAATAAAATTTGCCCAAATCAAAATAAAATGATATAATAAATGCAAGAAGTGAGGTAGTAATATTATGAGATACTTAATAACATTTTCCTATGACGGTAGTGGTTTTTACGGATATGCCAAACAACCCGATAAAAGAACCATTCAGGAAGAAATAGAAACAGCATTAACCAAAATAAATAAAGATATAAAAGTAACCCTAAATGCATCTGGTCGCACTGATGCCGGAGTTCACGCCCTTGCCCAAAAGGCCCACTTTGATATGGATAGCAAAATAGAACCAAGCAAACTCCAAAAAAGTATAAATAGCCTTTTACCGCCCGACATATCTATCGATAAAGTCGAAGAAGTCGATAAAGACTTTCACGCTAGATTTAATGCCCACGGTAAAGAATACATCTATAAAATAAATACCGGACCTTATAATCCCATCGAAAGAAACTACGTATACCAGTGTCCATACAAATTAGATGTCGTTGCTATCGAAAGAGCCCTAAAATATTTGGAAGGAACGCATAGCTATAAATCATTTACCAAAAAAGACGATGAAAAAGAAGACTATGTAAGAACCATAAGTGAAACCGAAATCATAAGAGATCCCCGTAATATAAATAAAATAACCCTTTCCTTTACCGGAAGTGGCTTTATGAGATATATGGTAAGAAATATGGTTGGAACTCTTCTTGAAATAGGAGAGGGCAAAAGAAAACCCGAAGATATAATAGAAATACTAAAAAGTGAAGATAGAACTAAGGCCGGAAAAACAGCCCCTGCCGTAGGTCTATATCTAAAAAATGTATTTTACTAAAACCTAGATGAAACTAGTTTTTTTTCTGTGAAAAAAATTTCACAATTAAATCAAAATTTCCTTGTAAAAAATAATTAACTATGTTAAAATGAAGATAGTAGAGAAAGTAGTAGTACTCTACAAGTTCATAAATAAAAAGGAGGAGAATTATGAAGAAGAAAATGCTATTAATAGTAGCAGCTATTGCACTTATGATCTATGTACCATCCGTAAGTGCAGCAACTATTGACGTAACTGATGATGCAAGTTTAGTAGATGCCTTCAAGAAAGCCGTTTCGGGAGACACTATTAAATTAACAGAAGATGTAACACACGATGGAAGCTACATTATGGTTGATGGTGGTAGAACCCTAACATTCGACCTTAATGGCTTTAACTTAACTGCCGGCGAAGACGCAAGTACAAGAACTATCGTTGTCGATAACGGAAACCTTACTGTAACCGGTAAAGGAACTATCACTAAAACTGGCCATAATGCCTTAGCCGTTTGGGGAAGTGATGACAAAGATGCCAAAGACTACTCAGTGTTAACAGTAGATAAAGATGTAACCCTAGTAGGAAAATATGGCGTAGCAATCTTTGAAGGAGACAAATACGCTTACGGTGTAAAAGTAACTTTTGCTGGAAAAGCCAAAGCCGCTGATACCGGAATTGCTGTTCAAGGAAACATCAAAAACGAAAACGGTCCCGTTGTAATAATCAAAGACGGAGCGGAAATAGTTGGAGATGAAATTGGTTTATATTCAGCCGGAAATAGTACTTGGACTATTGGCAATGCCAAAGTAAGTGGAAAATCAGCCCTAGGAATAAAGTCAGGAACCCTAACAATAAATGGCGGAACTTTTCTAGCAAATGGAGAATCTCTTGATCCAAAAGAATACGGTAACGGAATAAATTCTAACGGATCAGCAATCCTAATAGAAAACAATGCTATATATTATGGAAAAATTAACTTAACAATAAATGGCGGAACATTCATAAGTACAAATAGATTTGCTTTTGAAGAGTACGTAACATCATCAGGAGTATTAAATGTAGAAAGCCTTAAAATAAATGGCGGAACCTTTACAAGTAGCGAGGATAACGTAACATTTATGTTATCAGATGCTTTAAGCAAAAAAATACCAACCTTCATTTCAGGTGGAACTTACAACAATGACGTGTCAATGCTAGTAAATGCCGGATACAAATCTTATGTAAACGAAGACGGAAACGTTGTCGTTGAAAAAGTAAGCGTAAAAGAAGGAACATACAGTATCCTTGGAAAAGTAACCAATGCTGGTGAGGGAGCGGTTGTACAATTAAAACAAGGATCAAAAGTACTCCAAATATCTAAAATTGATGATAAAGGAGAATATGCTTTTACTAAGGTTGCCAAAGGAGCCTATACCCTAGTAGTAGTTGATGCCTTTAATACAACCTCAAAATACGTAAAAGTAGAAAAAGATGTTACCCTTGATATAACTATCGGTAATGTAGGAACTAGGGTAGTTTATGTTGGAACCGAGACCCCAGATGTAGCAGTTGATGGCCTAGACGAAATAGGAGGCCAAAACGAAATTTTAATGCTTATCGGTAAAGACGACGAGCAAGTAGATGCCCATAACGCTCTTAAAAAAGCCGTAAAAGCCGAAAACTACGATTTCCTAGAAATAGAATTAGCTGATGGCGATCAAGCAATTACCGAAACCAATAAAGTCCTAATGTTCGCTGTTCCATACAATCTTGAAGGTAAAACAAATATCGCCATCGCTAGATACCACGGACAAGCTGTTGACAAATTCAAAAAACTAACAGCAATGCCTGAAAGTAGAAACGAATACAAGGATGGAACATATTATGTAAACGAAGAAGAAGGAATGATTTACATCTTCGCTAGCAAATTTTCAAGCTATGCCGTAACTTACGACAACGCAAACGGAAGTGGAAGCACGATCACAAATCCACAAACTAGCGATAACATTCTAAGCTTTGTAGGAATGATGTTTGTAGCAATTACCCTATCAGGGGTAGGTACATATTACTATAAAAAAAGAAAACAAACTAACTAATTAAGGAGCCAAGTTGTGGCTCTTTTTCTAATAATAAGGCTTCAAACTCCCAAAAAAATAAAAAATACCTCCCATATCCCTTTTAAAAAGTCCAGAAATATGATAATATAAAATATGGTGAAAGAATATGGAAGAAATTATAAAAAAAATTTATGACTACTCATTAGAAGAAATAATGGGAGAAAGATTTGGAAAATACTCAAAATACATAATACAAGATCGAGCTATACCCGATGTAAGAGATGGACTAAAACCCGTTCAAAGACGAATACTATTTTCAATGTATAAAGAAAAAAATACTTATGATAAACCCTATAAAAAATCAGCAAGAGCTGTCGGCGATGTAATGGGAAAATACCATCCCCACGGAGATAGTTCAATATATGATGCCATTGTTAGAATGAGTCAAGATTGGAAAATGCGTGCCCCATTTGTCGATATGCAAGGAAATAACGGATCTATCGACGGTGATTCTCCCGCTGCATCCCGTTATACCGAGGCCCGCTTATCAAAAATAGCCGGAGAAATGCTAAGAGATATAGATAAAGAAACAGTGACCTTTGCTCCCAACTATGACGATACCCTAATGGAGCCTACCGTTTTACCAAGTAAGTTTCCCAATCTCCTTGTAAACGGAACTACCGGAATAAGTGCCGGATATGCAACAAATATCCCTCCTCACAATTTAGGAGAAGTAATTGACGGCGTAATATATCGCATAGATAATCCCAATTCAAGATTAGATACCATAATGAATTACATAAAAGGCCCCGATTTCCCTACGGGAGGTATCGCATCAGGATTATCAGGTATAAAACAAGCCTATGAAACCGGAAGAGGGAAGATAATAATAACCGCCAAAACCAGTATAGAGAAAAACAAAATAATAATAACCGAGATTCCCTATGAAGTAAATAAACAAGCCCTCGTAAAAAAAATCGACGAAATAAGAATAGATAAAAAAATAGAAGGAATAAATGAAGTAATTGACGAATCCGATAAAACCGGTATGCAAATAACCATTGACTTAAAAAAAGACGCTAAGGCCGAAAATATCCTAAATTATCTCTATAAAAATACCGAGCTCCAAATAAGCTATAACTTCAATATGATAGCCATTGTAGGAAGACGCCCAAAACAATTAGGCCTTCTTGAAATACTAGATGCCTATATAGCACATCAAAAAGAAGTAATACTAAAAAGAAGCCGTTTCGATCTTGCCCACGCTGAAAAAAGATACCATATCGTAATAGGATTAATAAAAGCCATAAGCATATTAGACGAAGTAGTAAAAACCATTAGAGCATCCAAAAACAAAGCCGATGCCATTGTCAACCTCGTCAAAGAATATAACTTTACAGAGGAACAAGCAACTGCCATCGTCGAACTCCAATTATATAGACTAACCAATACCGATGTCGTAGTCCTTGAAGAAGAAAAAGCCAATCTAGAAAGAATAATGAAATTATTAGAAGAAATACTATCAAGTCCCGAAAAGCTAAATCTAGTCATAAAAGAAGAATTAAGACGCATAAGAAGAGAATACTTTATGCCAAGATTAACAGAAATAAGAGCTGAAATAGAAGAAATAAAAATCGATAACACAATGTTTATCCCCGATGAAGATGTAATAGTAGCCCTATCCCACGAAGGATACATAAAAAGAGTAAGCACTAGAAGCTATTCCAAGGCTGAAGAAGAAACAGCCCTTAAAGATACCGACTATCTAATAGGACTATACAAAGTGAATACCAGAAATACCCTACTAGTCTTTACCAATCTCGGAAATTACCTCTACTTACCAGTCTATGAACTACCAGAAGCAAAGTGGAAAGAACTAGGAAAACACATAAGTAATATCATACCACTAGCCCAAAACGAAAGTATTATAGGAAGTATGCCTGTCTATAACTTTAATGACGATAAATACATAACCATCTTTACCAAAAACGGAATGGCTAAAAGAACCAAACTAAAAGACTTTGCCGTACAAAGATACTCCAAACCAATCTGTATGATGAACCTAAAAGACGGTGATGAGGTCATAAGTGTAGATACAACCAATAAAGAAAATACCCTTATAGCAACCCATAACGGTTACGGATTATGGTATAGCACTGAAGAAATTCCTGTAATAGGTATTCGTGCATCAGGTGTTAAATCCATAAATCTAAAAGATGACTATGTCGTATCAGGGTACCACTTTGATAATGCCGAATACATAACCATTTTAACCGATAAAGGAACAGGAAAAAGACTAAAACTAGAAGAACTCGAAAAGACCACTCGTGCTAAAAGAGGAAGCCTATTAATGAAAGAAATCAAGTCCAATCCATCCAAAATTATAAATACCTTTATCGAAAATACAAAGTCAGAAATAGTTCTCATTACCGAAAAAGAACAAAAAACAATTAAACTAACTGACATAAAAGTAATGGATAAACAAAGTAATGGATCCTTTATTGCTAAAAATAAACTCCTAAGTAGCCATATCAAAGTAGAAATGATAGAAAATTAATATGCCCTATCCTTGGGTAAGAACAAAGAAACTGAAATAAAACAGTTTCTTTTTATAAAAAAAAGTAGATGCCACTTATTATGATGAAAAATAATGTTTTATCATATTATACCTATCTATTATAGCAGGTACTATTTCATTATCATTAATCATCTTGTTAAATTCATCCTTGGTTACAAATTTATAATCGCTTACTTCTTCCTTTTGCAAAGTAACTTTTTTTATTATTTGATTAGTTGTATATATATCAATAAATTGTTGATTTCTCAATTGAGTATCTAAAAGATTAAAATCATCATTTAAGTTTACTCCTATTTCTTCTTTTATTTCTCTTTTTAAGGTTTGAACAGATGTTTCTGGTGTTTGTGAACATCCCCCAGGCACCTCCCACATAAGTGGATGGGACTTTTGCGGGCTTCTTTGAGTTAATAGTAATTTATTATTATTAAATATCCATATTTCTACACCTACATTGTATTCATTTTCATTTAGTTTTTCTCCCCTTAGTTTTGTATATCCTCTTTTTTCCCTATTGCTATCTAGTACGTCAAAATGTTCCATATTTTCTCCTTTCAGTACTATTCTAACATACTTTATATCAAAAATAAAGCAAACAAACAACATAGTTTACGGTTTAGCAAAACAAAAAATTTACAAAATATGTAAAATTTAAAAATCTCCGCTATGTTTTACATTTTGGGGGCTGATGGTTGTAATCAGCATATATTTCATTAAAATTAATATTGCTATAATTATTGAATACGTTATCATATTTAATAGGTGTATTAATTATTATAGTGTCTTTTTTATATGTTACGGCTTGTTCTACATACTCTTTTGTATAATTTAAATGTTT
This sequence comes from uncultured Bacilli bacterium, assembly GCA_934101865.1. Lineage (GTDB taxonomy): Bacteria > Bacillota_I > Bacilli_A > RF39 > UBA660 > UMGS2068. The sequence goes on from CAKOSA010000006.1 coordinate 31,295, forward strand.
TATGTATACAAACCAATCTAAATATTGCTGTAAGTGTTTAGTTGATACTCCTCTAAATCCACTTAAAAAATAATCTAATTCAGAATGTAAGGAATTTATCATTGCTAAGTTGTTACCTTCACTATCTGTATAACATTTTGACTTCACCTGTTTTAAATTCCAATTATTTTCTTTTGCCACGCTTTCATAGGAACTTTTGCAATCAGTGATTATCTTGCTTTCTTCCGGAATATATTTTGCAATTGTATTCCTTATCATATCAGATGAAACACTACTAGTTCCTGCAACTTTAAAAATCATTGCATCATTTTCATCAACAGCAGATGTTATGCAAACGGTATGTTTACTAATTCCAGATGTTCCTGTTCCATTTTTCTGCCTTTTTTTGAAATTCTAGGCATATTTTCAGGCTTTGTTCCTTTAAGATTGATAGGTAAATAATATTCGTCCAATTGTGAAGTACCTTTTAATTTTTTATTGTTAACAATGTTTTTCAAACAAGAAATAATTTTAAATCTTAAAACAAAAGATGTTTTAATACTAACTCCAATTTTATTGGCAGTTTTTCTAATAGATAATTTATTAACTAAACAATCATAAGCTTCTACTATTTGTTTATAAATCAACCTTGTATGATGAAAAGGTGTTCCAGTTAATTCATTAAACTTTTTGTTACAATCCTTACATTTATATAATTGTCTATCTTTATACTTTCCATTCTTTTTGATGTTTTTACTATGACATTTGGGGCATAATATTTCTCCTCTTTCTTTATGTATTTCTAAGTCAATAACCCCTTTGCTTTTTTCTTTTTTTAGCAATTCTTCATTTAATAATTTTATAATATTTATAATATCTTCTGGTAACATTTCATCTAATCCAACAATCATTATATAAATCCTAAAAAATATCTTTGATTGGCCAGCCATAATTTCATTTGTCGAGAATGAATTTAGATTGACTAGCCAATCAAAGATATTCCTTTCTAAATTCATCCTCGACATATTCATTATATCACAAAACCCCCAAAATGTAAAACATAGCGAAAATCTCTAAAAAATATATACGTAAACCTAAAAAAATGATATAATAAAAATAGAAGAAGTGGAGGAAAATATGAACTGTCCTAAATGTGGAAATATAATAAGTTCAGGGGAAAACTTTTGCAAATATTGTGGATATAGCTTAATAGCAGGTAATCCTAATAATAACTATAATCAAGGTAATAATGGGTTCAATCCTAATAATAATTATAACAACAATTACAATAATAGTTATAATAGTTTTGGAAACTATCAAGCAAATAATAATTTAAATACTATGAATAGTAGTAATCCCAATTATATGAATAATAACAATCTAAATAACTTTAATAATACAGGTAATCAAATACCAAATTTTACAACCGGAGGTACAATACCCAATATAAATAATCAAACTAACTTAGATATAAGTAATAGTAGGCCTTATGAAAGATATGAAGAGTACGAAACAAACAATCTTCTTATAGATAGCTATATAGGAAAAAATGCCGACCAAATATGTAGTGGTGGATTTTCCTTTCCCGCCTTTCTTTTCGGGCCTTTCTATCTACTATATCGAAAAATATATTTAATAGCCATTATTTGGATTATTATAAACTATACTCTGGTTAAGATATTTCCATCTAATGAAGGAGATACCACATACTATATCCTTAGAATAATAGCCTTAGTTGCAGATGTAGTAGCAGGTCTCAAATTTAAAGAAAAATATGTCGAATATGCCGAAAAAAAAGTAAATAAAATAAAGGAACAAAATCCCGATAGAGATGTAAATTCCTTAGCTCGAATATGTACCAAAAAAGGAGGAACATCCCTTCTTCCTGTCGTTCTATTTATAGTAGCAATATTTGCCATACTATTTATAGTTGCCGTATATGAAAGCTATGTGAGTGTAATGAACAGGGCCCTATACGAAGTTAAAGAAGAAATGGATTATCAAGGGGTAGGAAGTACAACAACAAAGACAGTAGATAAACTCCAAATAGATTTTCCTAATAAAGTAATTACACAGACAACACCAAGTGGTATAGTAGGGAAGTACTATACCGATAAAAGCAATTGTCGTTTTACCGTAACATCCATATCAACTGATGCTAAGAGTGTTGAGGAATATCTAAAAGATGACCCTACGTATAACGAAAATAGTGCCATACTCAGTGATAAAATAAATGACTATCTTTGGAGTTATACTCGTAGTGCCCAAAGTAGTGGTACAGATAAATATACATATTTTGCCCTATATGAGGGAAGTATATATAAAGTAAGTTCGGAAATAATTTTAAATGAGGACTATGGTTGTACTTATATGGAAAGTTCTATCATATCATCCTTAACATTTACCAAGAGTGCAGGTTCCAGTATGTAACTTGCCTTTTTTTACGATTTTTCCAAAACTGCTATTCAAATATTACAGAAATTCAAAAACTGTCTACCAATAAGTGCAGAAATTCAAAAACTGCAAGTATCCCCCTAGCCATATAGCCCTTACGAATATCCAAATTAAACAAAAAATATTTACAATTACCCCCCAATCTGCTATAATTAATTTAAAGGAGTAAGATAGAAATGCAGAAGGAAGTCATAGATAAAAATACCTATAACATAAAAATAAATGAGTTTGAGGGCCCCCTCGACCTCCTATTACATCTAATAAAAAAAGACAATATCAATATCTATGATATATCCATTACCAAAATTACCCAAGACTACCTAGACTATATCCATAAAATGGAAGAACTAAACATCGAAGTAGCATCCAGCTACCTCGTAATGGCTGCTGAACTAATGGAAATAAAATCCGCATCTCTCTTACCACAGAAACCAAAAGAAGAAGGCGAAGATGAAGAAGAAGTCTCAAAAGAAGCCCTTATAAACAAGTTAGTAGAGTACCAAAAATACAAAGAACTAGCTCCATTCTTCAAAGAAAAAGAACAAAAACGCAAAGAAATATACATCAAATCCCCTGAAAAAATAAAAAACTATATCGAAGAAACCACCCCTATCGGGTCAGGAAATATTGACGACCTAGTAAATGCAATGAATGCCTTTCTTAAACGAAAAGACGACGAAAAGCCCCTTACTACTAAGGTAACAACCAAAGAATACAGCATCAAAGAAAGAAAGCAAAGTATCATAAAAACCCTTAAAGAAAAAGGAAGAGTAACCTTTACCTCCCTCTTTGAAGTATACAACAAACCCTATATAGTAGTAACCTTTCTCTCCGTCCTTGATATGATAAAAGAAGGCACCATCGAAGTAAACCAAAGAGAAAACTTCTCCGATATAATACTAGAAATGAGTGATGACAAATGTTAGGAATATTAGAGGGCCTTCTCTACGTGCAAGGCGACCAAGGACTAACCCTTGACGAGGTAAAAAACGTCCTCGGCATAACCGAAGAAGAGGCCAAAAAATTAGTATACGAACTAAAAATAAACTACGAAAAAGAAAATCGCGGACTACGCATAAATTACCTCGGCAATACTTTCAAATTGACAACCCGCCCCGAACACAAAGAGTACTACCAACGACTTTTAGATAGCCCTACCGGTTATGCTCTATCGGGGGCCGCTCTCGAAGTTCTTGCCATAATAGCCTATAACGAACCCATAACCAGAGTGACCATCGACGAAATGCGAGGAGTAGAATCCACTTTCGTCCTAAGAAGACTAGTTGCCAAAGGTCTCATCAAAGAAGCCGGCAAGTCCGACGCCCCAGGTAGACCCATATTATATAAAACAACTGACGACTTTTTAGACTACTTCGGTCTCTCTTGCAAAGAAGATTTACCAAAAATAAACTATACCGAGGAAGAAAATAACGAAAAAGAACTATTTACCTCAACCTACAAAGAAGAGGTTTTATCCAAAAATTAAAAAGAAAAAAGAAGAATAAAAAGAAAGAAGAGGTTAGTATGAATATAATAGATATAATAACCAAGAAAAAAAATAAAGGCGAATTAACCTACGATGAACTAAACTATGTCATCAAAAACTACCTAAGTGAGGACATCAAAGATTACCAAATGAGTTCCCTTTTAATGGCCATTGTCCTAAACGGAATGACTGAAAAAGAAACAATCAATCTCACCAAAGCAATGGTCGGAGCCAGCCAAATCCTTGACCTAAATAGCCTTGGCGATAATGTTGTCGACAAACACTCGACGGGCGGAGTAGGGGATAAAACCACCCTCATAATCTCCCCCCTTGTTGCATCTTGTGGTGTAAAAGTCGCCAAAATGAGTGGCCGTGGACTAGGCTATACCGGTGGAACCATCGATAAACTAGAATCCATACCGGGATTAAAAGTAAATCAAACCTTAGACGAATTTCTAGATATGGTAAATAAAATCGGCTTTTCCATAACCAGCCAAACCGAAGACGTTGCCATTGCCGATAAAAAAATCTATGCCCTAAGAGATGTAACCGGCACCGTTGAGTCCATCCCCCTTATCGCCTCATCCATTATGAGTAAAAAAATTGCCCTTGGTGTAAAGAAACTCGTCCTCGATATAAAAGTAGGAACGGGTGCCCTTATCCATAATATAGAGTCCGCCCGCAAACTCGCCCACCTAATGATAAAGATAGGTAAGAGCTACAATATAAAAGTAGTCTGCCTCCTTACCAATATGGACGTTCCCCTCGGTCAAAATATCGGCAATACTCTTGAAGTAGAAGAGGTCATCGATATTCTTAAAAATCACAAAACCTCAAACCTCACCACTCTTTGCCTAAATCTTGCTACGGAAATGGTCGCTCTCGGCCTTGAAATACCAACTATCGAGGCAGGGCGTCTCGTTCAAACCAACTTTGAAAATGGCCGTGCCTATATAAAATTCCTCGAATATATCAAATATCAAAACGCCGACATCGAGAACTTCCCCATAAGCAATTACACCTTTGACGTCCTTGCCAATAAATCCGGCTACCTAACCCACCTTGACGCCCACGAACTTGGCAAACTATCTATGCACCTCGGTAGTGGCCGCCTGAACAAAGAGGACCAAATCGATTACACCGCCGGCATCGAAGTCCTAAAACGCCCTAATGACCCCATCCACCAAAACGACGTAATCCTCCGCCTCCACACCGGAAAAGAGCACGTCAATGTCGAGGACCGCGTGTTCCAAATCACTCCAAACAAGGAGCCCGATTACAAATTAATCTACGAAATTATCAAGGAAGACTAACCATCTTCTTTTCTTTTTCCCCTTGCCCTATGGGACTATAAATAAAGAACAAGAGTTCGACCTTAAATTTTGCAAGGACTTCTTGCAAATTTCAAAAACTAAAAAGAGTAGGGAAGAAACTCCTACTCCTTATCATTACTATTTCCCTCATCTTTAAGCAAATACTTTCGCAAAATCTCATTAAGCTTAACCTGATCAATCGGCTTCGAGAGATAATCATCAAACCCCTCTTTAAGATACATCTCCTTCATACCACTAATCGCATTTGCCGTCAAAGCCACAATCGGCGTATTAACAAAATCCACCCTCTGCTTCAAATATCGCATCGTCTGAATACCATCCATCTCCGGCATCATATGATCCAAAAATATCAAATCATACTTATTCTTCTTCGTGTAATTAAGACACGCCAGCCCACTCGTAACCGTCGTAATCTGAAAATTATACGGCCTCATCAGCTTCTCCGCCACCTTCAAGTTAAGCTTATTATCATCAACAATAAGAATCTTGAACCTCGCCCCATTAAAGTAATTAACCTCTTTCTCTTTCAAGTCCAAACTATTAATAACTCCCACAATCGCGTGGTCCATAACCCTCTGAGGAATACTAACCGTAAACACCGAACCCTTACCATATTCACTACTAAAACCAATCTTCCCCCCCATAAGCTCAACCATTTCCTTTGTGATAACCAGCCCCAGACCCGTCCCCTCAATCGTCTGATTAACTTCCTTATCCAGCCTCTGAAACTTCGTAAAGAGCTTATCATAATCCTCTTTCTTAATCCCCTTACCAGTATCACTAACCCTGAAAGTAAGCACACAATCATCGCCACTCACTTTCGAACTAACCCGAAAATCAATCTCCCCCTTATCCGTATACTTCGCCGCATTATTCAAAATATTAAGACAAATCTGAAAAATCTTCGTCTCATCCCCATAAAGCTTCCTCGGAATATTCGGGTCAATACTCATATTAAACTTAATCGGCTTATCCCCAATCCGCACCACAACAATATTCGAAAGTTCCAGCACAATATTACTAATCGAGTAGGTACTACAAGAAAGCTCCATCTTGCCCTCCTCAATCTTCGAAATATCCAAAATATTATTAATAATCTCCAACAAAATCTGCCCCGCGTTATTAATATTCTTAATATCCTCCCTAACGCTGTCCGGCAGTTCGTTCGTGAGAGCCGAGTCCGTCAGCCCAATAATCGCATTCATCGGCGTCCTAATCTCGTGACTCATACTAGCCAGAAAGTCCGTCTTTGCCCTGTTGGCATTTTCCGCTTCTTCCCTAAGGGCATTAAGTTCATCGATGTACCGAATGTCGGGATTAACCAAAATAAAATACATAAATACCGTCACAATCGCAATACCACTACTAATAATAAGCAGATTTTGACATAGAAACTGTACCGAAAAAACAATCAGCAAACTAAGTAAAAACAGCATCATCGGTATCCAGCGACTACCCGCAATTTTCTTTCTGTTAACCGTGAGAATTACCAAACTAATCGCACTCATAAAAACACAAGAGTAGTAAGTAAAATTAAACGCATCCCCATACATATAAATATTACTAACCGAGTACTCGGCTGGGAAACAAACAATCCCAACAACCATCAAAATCATCATACCCAGCCATACCTTAACACCCTTTGTTTTCTTCAAAGCCTCCTTAAAACACTTAAAATTCTCCTTGTATTCGCACACCATCGTATAAAGCAGAAATAACCCAAACCAAAACCCCACCAAAACCAAAAATCCCTTCGTAAAAACCCCATTAATAAAAGTATAATCCACATAATTCTTAATCGTAAAAATACTCATCAAATCCAGTATCAAAATAAATAACGTATTAATAAGCATAACCTTGTAAATCCCATTTTCGAGCGAATTATACTTCCTCTTGTAAAGATAAACCACGATAAGCATAACCACATAAACTAAACTACAAATCTGAATAGAAATACTATTAAACATAATATCATTCCCCATTACTAGCACTAATTAACTTATCAAAAACCCGCTTAAAACTCTCTATAATCTTAGGATTAAACTTGCTTCCACTAAGCCTGCAAATCGCTACTTTAATATCCTCACCATTACTATACGTCCTCACAAAATTATTAAATAAAGCACTAAGAGCCACAATACTCGCACTAATCGGAATCGCATCTCCCCTTAACCCTTCCGGATAGCCCGTACCATCATACCTCTCGTGGTAATACCTCGTAATCTCGTACGCATACTCCGCAAAAACATTGTCGCCCATATTTTTAAGCCCATACTTAACAATCTTCGAGCCAATAATCGGATAATTCTTCACAATGTCCGCTTCCTCTTTCGTAAAATTAGAATCCTTACTGTAAATCACCCTCGGAATAGCATAGTACCCAATGTCATAATAACTGCTTGCTTCTGCGATCATACTAAGCTTTTGTTCATCCAAATTATATTCCTTATAATTATTCATAACATTGTTCCCAATAATAAGTGTGTACTTCTTTATCATCTCAATATTACTCGCATAGTCATACTTGTAAGCACTAATAATAGTATCAATAACATTTTTAAGATCCGCATACTGATTAAGAATCATCTCATTAAGCGAGTTACTAGACTTATACAAATTAACCAAATTATTAATCCTGTGCTTAATAATCTCCGTATTAAACGGCTTCTCTAACATATCCGCAATATGATAACCATAAACCCTATCCCTCGTTTCCTTAGAATAATCTCCACTAATAATAGCTACCGGTATCTTAGAAAGATAATTATTCCTATTAAGATAATCAAGTACTCCAAACCCATCCATAACCGGCATAACAAGGTCTAAGAAAATACCCACAATATTATCTCTACTCTCAAACATATTCTTGTTATTATTATCCTCTAAGATGCTGATAGCCTCTTCACCATTCGTCGCCATAACAATCTTATACTGGTCATTAAAAATCTTCTTTAAAAGATTTCTCGTAATCATATCATCATCAACAATCAAAAGAGTAGGGGTTCCCATACTACTAACACTAATCGCATTCTCTTTAAAACTCTTATTAAACTCCGGATAATTATTAGTAATATCCGATAAAATCGTATTAATATAATTACCAATATTATTAACTTCCGGATTATTCCTATTACTATTAAAAACATTATAAATTTTAAGAAGAGAGTCCGATATATTATCAATCATACTCTGCATCTTAATATCTTCCTTACTACTATTATTACCACTGTTACTATTAATAAGTCCCATAGAACTATCATATAAATTCTCTATAACCATAATAAGCTTATTACCATTAAAGTTAACCAAGGAAATATCCAAAAGATAATCAATACCACCCCTGTTAATAACCAAATTAACCCTCTTCTTACCACTATAAAAACTCTCTTCTAACTTCTGAATAGATAAATTAGCCGTTAAATTATTCAAATCCTCACTACTTAAACTATTACTAAGTTCCGTGAGAAAACCAGAGTAGGTAGTATTACTCTTATTAACAATACTATTATTAACGTAACTATAAATAAAAGTCTTATCACTAATAATATCAATAATATAAGCATTCTCAAACCTCGTTAGAAGAAAATTTTGAAGTAAATAAAGAATCGTATTACTATTACCCATAACACCCTCCTATAACGCCTTGTATGCCCTAATAATAGCATACACATTTTGTGCATTCGTAACTAGGTTATTAAAGTCACTATTAATAAAATCAATGTTACCAGCCTTACTCTCCATTTCATGTTTATAGCAAAGTTCCCCAAAGGCACCGAAACCAAGCGTTCTCGAATTACTCTTTAAAGCGTGCACCAAAATAGCATAATTGGCCATATCCCCCTGCACCTTATAATTACCAAGCTTATTAATATTATTAGGAATCTCCTTAAAATAATCATCAAGAATTTCGTTGTAAGTCTCCTCATCCATAGTGTTCTGTATTCCCGTTTCCACATCAACACCATATTTCTTTAAAAAATTAAGTTTTTCACTCATATACATATCCTCCTTATTCTATAATAGAGTATAACACGAAAAAAACAAAAAAACAATTAATTTCCAAAAATATATTGCAAAAAAAAAACTTTTATGATATCCTTATTATTGTAGAAGGGTAGTACCCAAGGAAAGGATGAAAAGATAATGGAAAAGAAGATTTTAGGAATATTTAGTGTAATACTAGTCCTAACACTATGCGTATTTGTATATAATCCCCAAGAAGTATCAGCAGGAGTTAGTGATCAAAGTTGTAAACAAGTAGATGCCTATCTATATTTCTCTGACCAACAATGGACAGATGTAATAATAGACAACGCCAAAGAAAACAATGGAACCTATACTTATGTAACATGTTCAACCAAAGACGGAATATCAAGTGATGGTACTTGTCAAGGAGAAGGAACATTTAACATAGATTTCAGTGGATTAGGAATATCAGATACAGCTACTATTAAACCCGTAACCGGATCAGGTGAAGTAGTAAATATTACTAACTTAAACGAATTTTGGACAGTAATGAAAAACTATGCCGAAGGAACTACTATTGAAGGCGGAAAACTATATGTAAAACACGGATCTTGGTCTAACAAAGATAAAACAAATCAAGACTCATTTAACGGTGTATTTACGGTAGACGAATTAACAAAATCAAGTATTAACGGAATATCAAGTGTATTAAGTTCTTCCTTTAAACAATCAGGAAAAACATTACAAGGAACATTCAAAGCCCAAAGAAAATATAGCCAATCCGTTGTAGAACAAATGGTAGCTGATGGAAAAGCAGTATATAGAAAGAACGCAGATGGCAAATATGTAGATAGTCAAGGCAATGTAATAGAAGAAACAAATCCCGCTCATATTCCAATCGTTCAAGCACCAATGCTATACAAAATGCAATTCGAAATATGTGAACAAAACGAAGTTAAAAACCCAACTTTAACAATTAGATATTGGTATGACGAAGTAGGTGGAAAAACAGCAGCTCCTACTTATAGTAAAGAAGAAACAGCTGGAAGTAAATACGATGTAACATCACCAAGTATAGACGGATACTCACCAGATAAAGCTAATGTAAGAGGAACAATGCCTGACGAAGACGTTATAATCGATGTAATATACACTCCAAAAACCGGAGGAGTAGCAATGGGATTTATCTGGTTTATCGGACTAGGAGCATTAGGTTATGGTATCTATTACTATAATAGAACAACCAGAGAACAAGAAGAATTATAATAAAGGGAACTGAGGTTCTCTTTTTTATATTCCTTAAATAAAAAAAGAGGGTAGTTTCCCTATTTATTAAATAAGTCACTATGACTACCCATTGCAAAAAGTAATAATATTAATTCATTATCTTTTATTATCTAAATCTCCAATTAATTCCTTAATACTATGATATTTTTTTGCATTTGCTTTTCCATTTAGTATATCCTCACCCTCTTGTAAAGCCTCTAATAGTTCTTTACTTGGTTTAGGATTTACCACATTAAAAGGAATATCGCCTTTATTTGTTAACTGTTTTCTATCTACTTGTCCACTTATAGTAGTTGTTAGACTTTCCATAATTACACCTCTTTCTTAGTTAAAATAATATTTAAAAACTTTACACTCGTAATATTCATTATATAACCATTTCCATAAATTCCTTAACCATATTATATATATTTAATTTCTTTGCATATTCATATAACTTTTTAGTATCCCTTTTTTGAACCTTGTAGTACTCATTAAAAGCATATTTCAAATATTCCAAATATACCTTATTTTTACGTTTAATTAAATCACAAAGACATCTCTCTACATCATAACACCTTATAACTCTTCCTTGGGGACTTTTAATGTGAATTAACCCCAATTCATATTGCTTATCAGAAACGTAGTATAATTTAACTTTTTCTTCGTTTCTCAAAGAGCCACCATAATTTTTTTTGACTGTAATATCATATTCCATTGGAACCCTCTCACATAAATCATTAAAATATAAAGAAGTTAAATGAGAATAAACAGCATAATTATTACTATAAATTAAATTAAAATATTCATCTCCCCAACAATCTTTTAAAACATATAAACCAGTTTTAACCCTCTCAATCAATTTCTTATCAATTAATCTAGTTAAAGTTATTCTAGGAATATTTAACTGATTTATCTCTTCAATTGTTATTGTATCACTATTACTTTTCATATAATTAATTACTTTATTTTCATAATCCATAATGTTCCTCCTGTAAGGAAAATCTTATATTTTTCCTTTTTCTAGGAACATTATATCCTCTATTTGTTCCTGTGTAAAGGATTTTTTTAAAATTTTCCTTTTCATAGGAACATTTACTTAATATGAGGTATATATTTTTTTCTCCAAACCTATTGAAATCTAAACTAAGATATGCTAAAATAATATTAGAGTAGAGAGTAGGAGGAACCCTATATGAAAAATAAATATATAATAAAAGAAAGTTACTTACTAATAGTAATAATTGTAGGAATATTATCACTATGTATGTATTCCTCTTTTGCCTTATTCTCCCTTGAAAAAACAACAAGCAAAGATATAGTAACTATGAAAGCCGCATCCAATATCGAAACCACTCTTAAAATATACGAGTATAAAAAAATAACCGTTCCAGCTGGTTCCAATGCCAGTGTAATGGTTAACGTAAGTAACGATACCGGCGGAAGTATATACTATGGAGTATTCTATGAAATGCTATCCCCAAGTACTAAAACTGACGATATCGGTATATACAAAATAGATTGGAGTGAAAACGCTACTAGTGGTAGTATCACTAACGGTTCTATCTTACCCGTAGAAATATTAGTAGTAAACAATTCCACCAGTGAAATAACCCTAAATATAGGTGTTGCTGGTAGTGATAGTAACGAACTAGGTTTAACGGAAGGTAAAACATTAATAACAGAAACCTTTAATACCGGAAATGAACCCAGTGGTGATGCCGGAGAAACCAAGACAACAACAACAGATTATAGTTATACCGGTGCGGTTCAAACGGTTACTCTTAAAGCAGGTACTCATAAGCTAGAAGTATGGGGTGCTGAAGGAGGATATCGAAATAGTGCAACTTATGCAGGAAAAGGTGGATATTCTTACGGAACACTAACTTTAACTGAAACAACCAAAGCTTATGTTTATGTTGGAGGATCTGGTAATTCTGGAACATGTACTTCGAGTATATGCAATGGTGGATTTAATGGTGGAGGTTATAGACATACATATAAAGGTGGAGGCGGAGCCTCTGATATAAGACTAGGAACTGATTCACTATATGCAAGAGTAATAGTTGCTGGTGGCGGTGGTTCTGATGGATCAACCTCTAAAAAAGGAATGTATGGAGGTGGAACATCTGGAGGGTCTTCGTCTGAAAGTTTCACAGCAAACTCTAATTATTGCGGAAAAGGTGGAACACAAACATATTCTGGATATTCAACTTCATATACAATAACTACGCAAACAACTTCAGGATTAAATTCTAATACTACAGCAAATTATGCTGGAGGATTTGGATTTGGTGGTGGCGGAGTTTATTTAAGCAGTGGTTATGGAGGAGCAGGAGGAGGAGGCTGGTATGGCGGTTCCGGAACTGTTCCAGATGGTTCAGCAGATGATGATCGTGGAGGTGGCGGTGGTTCTGGATACGTGTATACATCTGGAACAGCATCAAGTTATCCATCAGGATGCCTTTTAAATAGTAGCTATTACTTAACAAATGCCTCTACTATAGCAGGTGATCAATCCTTTACAGATAATAGTGGTAGTACTGTTACAGGCCACTCTGGTAATGGATATGCTAGAATAACCTCTACTGTTAAAGCAAGCACAGTACCTAGTATAGATACAAGTGCTATATCCATAGCTGAAGGAGAGAATATAAATTTAAAATCCCAAGTTACTTGTAAAGATAATGGATCAGGCTGTAAGATAGTCTTAGTAAAGCCAGCTACAACAGAGGGATTAACTAAATCAACTACCGCCCTCTATGTCTTAGAAGATAATTCCGGTAATAGATATAAATATAAGAAACAAGTAAATATCAAAGAAAATGCTGTTAAACTAATAATGTCACAAAGTAAAGGCAATGAGTGGGGTGCTAATGCCGAAGATGGCCTCTATGCTACTAATAGCTATACAGCCTCTGATGGAACCACTAAATATCACGATTATAGATATGTAGGAGCCGATCCCAATAACTATGTTTGGTTTAATAATGATATGTATCAAATAATAGGTGTCTTTGATGAAAATAGTCACGGTAAAACGGGAGAGTATTTAGTTAAGTTAATAATGGCAAACCCTTTGGGAGGATATAGCTGGGGAGCATATAATAGTTCTAATACTTCTGGTACTTATTCTAGTTATAAAAATGACTGGACGGGTAATACGACGGGAATTAAAGCTAACCTAAATGTCCTCTTTAATGAATACTTTTTAAATAGTACTAATACTAGTAGTACTTATGGAGCCTGTTCCAATTGGACTTACTTCTATTCTAATACTAATTATAGAACTAATGATTGTTCAGATATAGTCGGTTATGGTATAGATAGCAGTGCCTTAAACTCTATTGAAACAACTACTTGGTATCTATATGGAAGTGGCACTAACCAAAGTAAACAGAACTGGTATCTATGTGAAAGGGGTGGAAACTCTTGTACGGGTGCTAATTCTGGATCTTATAGTACTACTACTGATGCTAAGATAGGATTAATGTATCTAAGTGATTACTTATACGCTAGTAGTTATTATACCAGCTCCGATACAACTACCCAGGGTACTAGTTACTTTGGAAATAAGAACTGGCTCTATAAAGGCTGGGAGTGGACCCTAACCCCTTATGCCTCTGTCTCGTATTATGTGTGGAGGGTGAGTTCTGGTTCTGCGTATAGTACTTCCGTGGACAATCCCGATTCCGCCCGCCCCACCTTCTATCTCAAATCTACTGTCTCTATATCGGGTGGAGATGGAACCTTTGCTAATCCGTATATCATAGAATAAAAATAATATAAAAAAAGTAAATAGGCAAGGGAGGGTTTACTCTCCCGTGACCAATAAGAAAGGAAATGATAAAAATGAATGAAAATATAAACAAGGAAATACGCTCTCGGAGAGAGCGAGCGACCAGAGAGAGCGAGCGACCAGAGAGAGCAAAGAGAAACATATAGTACTGACCTTTTGCGTGTCTATAAAAATGGTGCCTTTTACAGTAGTTATGGAAATGATAGTAAAATATTAAACTATCTCTTTAACTATAAAATAAGTTTTAATGGTACAGCAGGTTTCCCTGAAACATCTCTAAATAAAGTTATTAGTGCCTTAGAAAGAAATAAAATAAGTTACTCTATACTATATAAAAACCACGAACCCGTAACTGTTAATTTTAAAAACTTAAACTCTTATAAGAAAGTATTATCCAAAGCACTACTAAAACTAAGTAATAAAGATAGAATAGATAATATTATCAATAAAATATATAATATAGATAACGAAGAAACCCTAATAAAAATACTAAACGCTATTGAAGAGGTGATTATAAATGAATAACACCCCCCAAAATAAAGATAACTTTATTCTTGCCAAGAAAGTTAAAGACTTTATTCTAACAATGGAACCACTTCTAGAAAATATCCCTAAGAAAGACTTATATAATCGCGACCAAATAAGAGAAGAACTAATCGACTTACTCAGAAATATATATAATGCTAATCTAATTAAAGTAGATAAAGAAAGAAAACTATATTTACAAGAATTAGTTATAGTTGATCTTAAAGTTATAGACTTCTATTTAGAAAGAATGTATATCTATAAGTATATAAGTAAAAAACAATTAAAAGAAAGAACTGACAAACTGGGCGAAATAAATAAAATAACCAGAGGTTGGATTAAAACTAGTGCCTAACCCCAGTATAGATTTACTTATAAATATATATGAAAAAGAACTATGTAAGAAAGTAAAAAACAAAAAGAAGTTATATGAGTTTGAAACTCAGAAAATGATTAATATATGTTCTATTATTAATGATATAGAACAAGGCACCATTCCTATACCTAAATATAATATATTTCTTATTAAGGACCCTAAATATAGAATAATAATGAGTGTTAGTATCTATGATAAACTAATTAACCATTATTATTCTCACACCGTCCTTGATAAGAAATTAAGTAAATATTTAGATATAAGGAATGTTGCCACCAGAAAGAATATGGGTTCTAGTTTTGGACATAAACTAATTATGAAATATATTGAAGAAGAAAAACATCATAATAAAGAATTCTATATTCTTAAACTAGATATATCTAAATACTTTTATAGTATCGATCATAACGTCTTAAAAAGTCTTATAAAAGATAAAGTAACTCCCGAAGAATATAAATATTTAGAACTAATACTAAACTCTACTAACCAAAGTTATGTAAATGAAACCATAACTAAACTCAAATTAAAGGAAGTAAACCATAACCCCACCCGAACGGGTGAAATAACATCTTTACCTTTATATAATAAAGGTAAAGGGTTATCTATTGGTCTTCTTTCTAATCAGTTTTTAGCTATATTCTATTTATATAAGTTACATAACTATATAATCCATAAACTTAAAATTAAGCACTTAGTCGTTTATATGGATGATTATATATTAATGCACCCTAGTAAAAAGTATTTACAAGAGTGTTTAAAAGAAATAGAGTATATTCTGGAAAATGAGTATAAACTCAAACTAAATAAGAAGAAAACAATGATAACTAGTTCTAAGGAAGGCTTTGTCTTTCTCGGATATAGATATAAAGTAATAAATAATAAAACTATTGTATCCCTAAGATCGGATACTATAAGGAAAGTAAGAAAAAACTTACGTAAATATAAAAAACAGTTTCTTAATGGCAGTATCACTTTTAAACAAAGGTTTAGTAGTGTAAATAACTATAAATATACTTTTAAATATAATAGAGAAAAAATAAATAGTATTATAGATAAATATAATTAATAATTATAGGGTAGTCTTCTAAGGGCCTCTGACTCGAATAATGTGTGGAGGGTGAATAATGGTTCTGCGAATAATAATACCGTGAACAATCCCAATTCCGCCCGCCCCAGCTTCTTGTATTTGGGAGATTGTATGTTTACGGATATACTTTGATAGATATAAGAAACATAGACTATCCTTGGTTTAAAACCTAAAAACAGTATGTGTACGGAGCTTTATTTATAAAGTTCCTCCTCGGCACATAATTAAGGAGTATTATGAAAAATAGGTACAATATGGCTAAACTATGGTATAATGAATATGTAATCTTAATAGTAAAGAAAGGGAAACTATATACTTATATCAATAATAAGTTAGTAAACTTTAAAGAAATAAAGAAGTTAAGAGAATATCATATTAATTATATCATCATAGATAACCTAGATATATATAAGAAAGAATATATAGACAATAACTATAATTTATATTATTTAAAATATGAACTAGCCCACATTTTAAATAATATAAATGAAAAAATAGAAAGGGTTGATATTAGTGAGTAAAAAGAAAATTATTATAATAGTATCTATATTATTAGTAAGTATTACTATAATAATAATAATAGGCTTTAACTCTAAGAAGAGTTATGCCGTCGGCACTACTCTTGTCGATACCGTTAAAGCCTTAAATAAAGGAAGTAGTTGGAGTGCCGGAGCTAGTGGAGTATACTATACTAATTCTCACGAATATAGATATATAGGAGCAGAAGTCAATAACTACGTTAAGTTTAATAATGACTTATATAGAATAATAGGTGTCTTTGATAGTAATAGTCACGGTAAAAATGGGGAAATGGTTAAGTTAATAAGATCACGTCCCTTAGGAGGATACAGTTGGGGAGTATATAATAGTTCTAATACTTCCGGTACTTATTCAAATTATGCAAATGACTGGACAGGAACTACTACCGGAATAAAAGCTAATCTAAATGTTCTTTTAAATGAATACTTTTATAATAAAACGAGTGCTAGTAGTACTTATGGACCCTGTACTAATTGGACCTACTATAATAGTAATACCAACTATCGAACTAATAGTTGCTCGCAAATAGTAGGCTATGGTATTGATGAGAGTTTAAGAGGATATATAGAGACTGCTACTTGGTATCTCTATGGAAGTAGGACTGCTCAAAGTAAACAAAACTGGTATCTCTGTGAAAGAGGAGGCAACTCTTGTACAGGGGCCAATTCTGGATCTTATAGTACTACTACTGACGCAAAAATAGGCTTAATGTATTTAAGTGATTACTTATACGCTAGTAGTTATTATACCAGCTCCGATACAACTACCCAGGGTACTAGTTACTTTGGAAATAAGAACTGGCTCTATAAAGGCTGGGAGTGGACCCTAACCCCTTATGCCTCTGACTCAAGTTCTGTGTGGAGGGTGGGTTATGGTTCTGCGAATTTTAGTACCACGTACCTTCCCTATTCCGCCCGCCCCACCTTCTACCTTAAATCTAGTGTCTATGTAACAGGAGGGGATGGATCCTTTGATAATCCCTTTACCTTAGGATGTAATGATTGTTCATAGAATAGGGCAGGGAAGGGTTTACTCTTCCTTGGCCCAATAGAAAGGAGACAAATATGCTCGGTAATATAATTAGAGTGGAAGACACTCACATAACTGTAAAACTAAATAT
>CAKOSA010000007.1 GCA_934101865.1 uncultured Bacilli bacterium
ATGAAAAAAAGAAGGTGAAAAATGAAAGAAAAAATAATAATACACGTTGACGTAAATAATGCCTTTTTATCTTGGACCGCCGTAAACCTACTTCAAAACGGATATAAAAAAGATATCCGAAACATATATGCCATAATCGGAGGCGACGAAAACCAAAGAAGAGGAATAGTTCTCGCCAAAAGTAATCCCTGTAAAAAAAACAATGTAATTACTGGTGAACCAATAAAATCAGCCCGTAAAAAATGCCCCTATCTCGAAGTATATAGTCCCGACTACGAAATCTATCGAAACTATTCCAACTTAATGTATAAATACCTCCAAACATATACCGATAAAATAGAAAGATACTCAATCGACGAATGCTTTTTAGACTACACCGCAAGCCAAAAACTATTTGGACCCCCAATAAAAATTGCCCATAAAATTAAAGAAGACATAAAAAATATGTACGGCTTTACTGTCAATGTGGGAATAGGAAATAACAAATTATGTGCCAAAATGGCCTCAGATTTTCAAAAACCGGACAAAGTACATACCCTTTCCGCAGATGAAATACCAATAAAAATGTGGCCACTTCCCGTAGAAGACCTATTTATGATAGGGAAAAAAACTGCCCAAAAACTAAAAGAGCAAAATATAACAACCATATATACATTAGCTCATACCAGCGAAGAATACCTAATAAAAAAATTCGGAAAATTTGGAATACTAATGTGGCAGTACGCCAATGGCATTGATAACTCCGAAGTAGAATATACAAAAAGAAACCCCAAAAGCATATCCGCCTCCACTGTTCTTCCCTATAACTACGGAGATATAAAATCCATAAACAACGTTATTTATAAACTATCCGAAGAAGTAACTACTAAATTAAAAAATAAAAATATGTACGCATCAAACATTTCAATATGGATAAAATACCCCAATTTTACCAAAATAAGTAAACAAATAAAACTAGATAACTACATAAATACACCCCTAGAAATATACAATTATGCCAAAGAACTATTCATCAAAACTTGGAACGAGGAACCCATAAGAGCAATATGTGTCGGAGTAAGTAGCCTAAGTTATGACAAAAATATCCAACTATCATTATTTATATCAAACAAAGAGAATGAAAAAGACGAAAAACTAAAAAAAACAATAGATAAAATAAACAAAAAATATGGCAAAAATACCATAACTTATGCAAAAAAATAAAAAATAATATCACAATGTGCTATAATGTAAAAAGAAAGAAGGTACAAAAATGAATGAACAAATAATTAAAGAAATATCAAATACATCTAATATCAAAATTAGCAGTATTCAAAATGTCTTAAAACTACTAGAAGAAGGAAACACAATACCCTTTATAGCTCGTTATCGTAAAGAAGTAACAGGAAATCTAAATGAGGAACAAATAAGAGAAATAAGCGAAGTATACGAATACCAAGTCTCTCTTCAAAAAAGAAAAGAAGACGTAATAAGACTAATTGATGAAAAAGGAATGTTAACCGAGGAACTAAAAAATAACATTCTAAATTGCCAAAAATTGGTCGAAGTCGAAGATTTATACAGACCATACAAGGAAAAGAAAAAGACAAAAGCAACAGAAGCTATAAAAAATGGATTGGAACCACTAGCCAAAATCATTATGAGTTTTCCGGAAAAAATAGATTTTAATGAGGTTGCTCAAAAATACCTAAATGAAAATGTTAAAACTATTGAAGATGCCCTACAGGGGTCAAAATACATAATTGCCGAATGGATCAGCGATAATGCCAGTTATAGAAAATGGATAAGAAATAATATGTACCATAAAGGAATAATTGTTTCAAAAATAAAGAAAAATGGCGAAAATAACGACCAAACAAAAGTATATGAAATGTACTATGATTATAAAGAACAAGTAAAATTTATTAAACCTCATCGCATTCTTGCTCTTAACCGTGGCGAAAAAGAGGGAATTTTAAGTGTTTCTATAAATGTAGACAACGATGAAATAATTTCCTTTCTCCAAAGAAAATTAATTAAAAATGAAAAATCTCCATCAACACCTTTGGTAATGGATGCCATTAAAGATAGTTTAAAAAGATTAATACTCCCAAGTGTTGAAAGAGAAGTAAGAGCGGAATTAACCGAAAAAGGCGAAAACAGTGCTATCCAAAA
Organism: uncultured Bacilli bacterium; assembly: GCA_934101865.1. Lineage (GTDB taxonomy): Bacteria > Bacillota_I > Bacilli_A > RF39 > UBA660 > UMGS2068. The sequence continues at coordinate 2,155 of CAKOSA010000007.1, forward strand.
TTTTAGCAAAAATTTAGAAAATCTTTTATTAACACCACCTATTAAAGATAAAACAGTTTTAGGCTTTGACCCTGCATTTAGAACCGGATGCAAACTAGCCGTAATAGATAAAACGGGCCAAAAATTAGAAATAGCCGTTATTTATCCACACGAACCACATAATAAATATGAAGAATCAAAAAAAATAATAACAGATTTAGTGAATAAATACAACATTGATATAATTGCCATTGGAAACGGAACCGCATCAAGAGAATCAGAACAATTCATTGCTCGTGTTATTAAGGAAGAAAACCTACCCGTAGAGTACATAATAGTTTCCGAGGCGGGAGCTAGTGTATATTCAGCTAGTAAACTTGCCATCGAAGAATTTCCGGATCTAACAGTAGAAAAAAGAAGTGCTATATCCATCGGAAGAAGACTACAAGATCCACTATCTGAACTAGTTAAAATTACTCCTGAAAGTATTGGCGTTGGGCAATATCAACACGATGTAACTAATAAGAAATTAACCGAATCCTTAGATTTTGTTGTATCAAAAACAGTAAATAGTGTTGGCGTAAATATCAATACTGCCTCCCCTTCTTTATTAAAATATGTGTCTGGTATTACTAAGAAAAATATTGACAAATTAATAGATTACAGAAATAAAAAAGGTAAAATCAATTCTCGTGAAGAAATTAGAAAAGAAAAATTACTAACTGATAAAACTTATAAACAAGCAATCGGCTTTTTACGAATTAATGACGGAAATAATATATTAGATGAAACTGCCGTTCATCCTGAAAGCTACAATGTTGCATTAAATTTATTAAAAGAAATTGATACGGATATAAATGATATAGGAACCGATAAATTAATAAAGAAATTAAAAGAAATTAACTTGGAAGAATATGTACAAAAATTAAATACAGACATATATACCTTGACAGATATTTCTGAAGCTCTTCAAAAACCACATAGAGATCCCAGAGATGATATGCCAAAACCTATTTTAAAAAGTGATGTTTTAAATATAGATGATTTAAGAGTCGGAATGAAATTACAAGGAACTGTAAGAAATGTTATAGATTTCGGAGCCTTTGTAGATATAGGTCTTCACGAAGATGGATTAATACACATTTCCAAATTAACAAAAAAATATATCAAACATCCAAGTGATATTTTAAATGTTGGAGATATTATTGACTGTTATGTTATAGATATAAACAAAGAAAAAGAAAAAATCAGCTTATCTCTTATTGAACCTAGTGAACTATAAATATTTACAAAAAGAGTTTAAACATTTACTTTAAAATGTGTTTTTGAGTAATTTTTTGCACTTTTTTAAAAAAACGTATTGACAAATTGGGCAATATAGTGTAATATTTATATTGCCTACTTGATGCGGATGTAGTTTAATGGTAGAACTTCAGCCTTCCAAGCTGACCACGTGGGTTCGATTCCCATCATCCGCTCCATAAGATAATATCGTCGCACCAATGTGACGTTAATGATTAAGTCAACTATTGCTAGTTGATTTTTTTTGCGTTATTAAAAATTAGTTTTACTAAAAAAACTAGTCATATTTTGAAATGCACCCTTTAGGGTAGACATTTATAAAAAAACTAGTTTGTGCTAGAATACACTTTCGAAAGGAGGTGTTTTCTTATGGCTTCAAAAGGTCAAAAATTTTCAAATTATACTGAAGAAGAAAAAAATGAAATAATTCAGAAATATTGTAATGGTAAAACAAGTGGATACCAATTGGCCAAACAATATGGAATACCAGTAAGTACTATTAAAACTTGGAAATATAAAATTGATCATCCCGAAAAAATTACAGGTAATAAAAAAGGTCGTCAAAGAAAAGACTTAACAAAAGAAGATTGGAAACAAAGATTTGAAATACTAAAAAAATACCAGGCCTTCCTCAAGGCACAACGAGAGAAAAAGTAACTTTTATTAATCTATATAGAGATAATTATAAGTTATATAATATGTGTGTCGTATTAGAAATAAGTCCTAAGACTTATTACAAATATCGAAGTAAGGAAGATCCTGATTATTATGATTATTTAATAATTAAAGAAATATTTGACGACTCCAAAGGCACATATGGTTATCGTAGAATTGTGGAAGGCTTAAAAATTAAATATGGAGTTGTAATGAATGGAAAGAAGGTTTTAAGAATAATGAAAAAGTATAATTTAATGCCCGAATATATAAGAAAGGCAAAAAAGAAAAATAAGAATGAACGGATTGAAGATAATGTTAAGCCCAATTTATTAAAACGTAATTTTAACACAGATGCACCAAATAAGGTATGGGATACAGATGTAACATATCTAATATTCAAAGGTGCAAGAGCTTATCTATCTACAATAATAGATTTATATGATAGAAAAGTAGTATCTTATAAAATATCAAAGAAGAATGATAATAAGTTAGTAATGGATACACTAAACGATGCAATATCAAAAAGAAAAGATGTATCTGGAATAATTTTACATAGTGATCAAGGATTCCAATATACATCTTATGAATACAAAGCTATCTGTGAATCAAATGGTATAACTATTTCTATGGCGAGAAAAGGTACCCCAATAGATGATTCTCCAATTGAGAGTTGGCACTCTCTCCTTAAAAAGGAAACTTTGTATAACAATAATATCACATCTTTAGAAGAATATATACAATTAGTTGAAGAATGGATTAAATTTTATAATACAACTAGAATAAAAGGTAAGAAAATTAATAAGAAAAAATGATAAATAACAATGAAATAATATATAAAATGGAAGCTATTATAAAATATTTAAAAAATAATGATGGATACAATTATGAATTATATAATATATTATGTCCAGGTATAGAAGAACCAGATTCAAATATTGTTGAATATGCAGAAGATGTTTTATATATGATTAATTTATTAATTAGTAACAAATAAAGATAAACTTTATTTGAATAAATATTATAATTATTTAATAAAAAATCAAGGGTCTAGATGAACTTACTTCGTTAGCCCTTGATTTTTTTAATCTAGTTTTTTTATTTGATGTCTCCTAAATGGGGTTCATATCAATTTCAAACTAGCCTTAACTTAAATAAATTTTATTTCATCATCATATATATTATCCTTAATACCATTTTCTGACAAACAAGTAACCACTAAAATAATCCCAACAAGCTTACATCACCATTACACCTATCCTATATCATTTACAAATATTCAAACCAACCTTTAATTTTCTTTAACTACACAATTACCATTATGATCCATAAAATAATCCTCAATATGAGCAACTATCTGATTAGCATCCTCATAATCTGTTATATCAATATGATTAGCTACAAAAGCATCCCCTCCTGAATTAATCACCTGATAATTATCATTATATTCAACTTCATATAAATACTCATCATTACCAATACTACACGTCAAAGCATAAGTACCAACTACTTTTTTACTCCTTACTCTCGATAAATTAAAGTTGGCAGTAATAAATATTACAATACCCAAAACAAACATCGCTATTAATAAAATACCAATAACTCTTAATATTTTTATAGTTAATCCTGCCAATCTCTCCGTATTACTTACCTTCTCCACTAAAATACTATTTACATCATTATCGGTAAGTTCGTCTAAACTAACCCTAAATATTTTAGATAATTCCTTAGCTTGTCTTATATCAGGACTAGTTTCCCCTAACTCCCACTTAGATATTGTTTGCCTAGTTACTCCAACCAATTCTCCCAATTCCTCTTGTGAAAAATTATTCTTTTTTCTCAAACTCGATATCTTATTTCCCAAATTCATATTTTATCATTTCTCTCCTCTCACAAAAAATTATATTACATTTCTAAAAAAAACTCTACCAATAATTCTTTGAAAAGGTGCTATTTTACTTAACATCATTATACAAATAACAGTCCCGCTCGTGAGAATAAATAATACCCACCGCCTGCAAATAAGAATATACAATAGTTGACCCCACAAACTTCATCCCTTTCCTAATCAAATCCTCAGAAATAGCATCAGACAACCAATTAGTAGTCTTCCCAACCTCAAAATACACCCCATCCCCCGCAAACGCCTGCAAATAATTATAAAAACTACCAAATTCCCTCTGAATCCCCTTAAACACCCTCGCATTGCCTACACTTGCCCTAATCTTTAACCTATTTCTGACAATACCACTATCGTGTTCCAATTTCCCTATCTTCTCCTCATCATAATTCATAACCTTGTCAATATCAAAATTATCGTAGCATTTTCTAAAATTATCCCTTTTATTAAGAATACACTCCCAAGATAACCCAGCCTGAAAAGATTCCAAAATAAGCATCTCAAACAAATAAGCATCATCCACACTCTTAACTCCCCATTCCTTATCGTGATATTCCACATACTTAGGATTCTTAACATTACACCAACTACATCTCTCCATATTACTAACCTTCCCTTCCCCATTTATTATAACACAATTTTAAAAAGTATTAAAATATATACACCAATGTCCAAGAAGTAACATACCCTATATCAGGAGGAAAATATGGAAACAACATTAAACAATACCGCTACCGTATTAGGTACCTATAACGAAATTCCAACTGCATTAACATCCGAAGTCCTAGTTACAACTCTACTATCAGGACTAACCGTAACCAAAACCGCTGACAAAGAAGTATGGGCCGACGGAAATCTCACCTACACAATTACTGTTGATAACCAAACTACCGAAACATACACATCGCCAGTTATTACCGATATATTAGATAAAGACCTCGTCACATTACTTACCGATACAATCAAGATAAATGATACAGCCGCTACAACCTCAGACTACGAATACGAGGAAGCAACCGGTAAACTAACAGTTAACTTATCAGATATAGCCCCCTCGTCAAAGGTTACAGTTACGTTTCAAGTTACGAAAAAATAACAATAAACACTTTCAGTTTTTGAATTTCTGTACCCTATCGGGTGCAAATATTGAAAAACCGTTAAAAAGTAACATTACCCAAATACAAAGCGTACTAATAAGAAACACCAACAACCACTACTGTTTCAGGCCATTTTGGAAATACTAAAATCATCTCAATCAAAGATGATTTTTCTATTCCACAATAGACCAAATTATATTAGTCCGGTAAACAACATTCGCCTTAATAGAATCCCTAATACAAAACAAAATACCCAAAGAGTCATCAAAACTAACATCCGTAACCGTCACACCACTACTAACACTCCCCGTATAAATAAGCGTCGGTGTCTCCGATAAAACACTAACATTACCATCATTATCCCTAAATATTAAAGCCTTCTCTAACGTATCACCAGAAGAAGAAGTAAGGTCACTATCAATACTCGCATACAATTTCCAAGACGAGCCCCGAACCCTTGAATCCATAACCCGCACAACCAAATCACCATTTCTTGGACAAATAACCGGATTAGTACTAATAGGCACCATAGAAAACTCCAACAAGGACGTAGCACTCTCCAAAACAAGTTCACCACTAAATACAATTGTAACTTCTTTTGTAACATAAATAGCTCCATCCTTCTCCTTAACATTAAATAAAATATTTGTACCAATTGGCAAAGTTTCATCAAGAGTATAAGAAAACCTACCATCATCAGAGGCACTAACCACACTATTAACACCATTATAAGAAATAAGAACACTACCATTAGGAGACATCAAACCCTCAATCTTTGTATCCTCATCCATAATAGCACCAATAACTAACGGTAACACACCTACGGAAATAATTTTCTTACCACCAATTATAAAAGAAGAAATATCCGGCAAGTAACTATCCCCACTAAAATTATGTTCCACAACTTTTGTACTACTATTAGAAAACGTCCCCTTTATATACGACGTAACATTATCAAGTTTATACCAAGCATAATTAGGTAAAGTAGAACTAGAAATGTTCTCCGTCAAATCAATAACATTAACAAATAAATTAATCCTCGAAAAATAAAACACAAACGGAATACTACTACTCGCCCCAATTACACTAGCACCCTTATTATATAAAAGAACCTTATGAGGATTATTAAAATAAATACCCCCACTAGTATTTGGAAACAATATACAATAATTAGAACTACCAATATTATTATAATCACTAATTATCGATAAACTAGACCCACTATTCAAAGTAATACTCCCATAACTATACCAAGACGGATAACTACCATTAGCCCCATTTTGCCTAAAAGAAAGTGAAGCATTAATATCAATGACCGTCGTTCCCGTTCCATAAGTACCAAATCCAAAACCATTATAAGAGCTAATATCAATACTGGCCCCCTTCATAACCGTAAAAGCCAAATTAGTAGGACCATAAAAAAGTTCTCTATAAACACTAGTAAATTTAACATCAGCATTTTCAAGAACTGTAAAGGAAGGATTACTATTACGAAACCAAAAAGAAGAATTACTCTTAGAATTATGATTAATAACCGTCTTACCACCAAGCTCAATTCTATTACATTCCGCAACTTCATTGCCACTTACCAAACTAGTATCAATAATATTAATCGTACAATCAATAAATTTAGTAAGACCATAAGGATGAAATCCAATTTGACAACCCGTATAATTGACATTATTATATTCCAAAATAACATCCTTGTATGAAGAACTATCCGTAACAAAAATAACCCCATAATAATTATTACCCGTAACCACCACATCTCTAACAACAATATATTTCATAGTATTAGATACCGATATCGTATCTCCCGTCGCTAAACTCTTAACATCTTCTAATCTATATGTAACACCATTATAAGTACCACTAATCATAACATTACTCTTTTTAGAATTAATCCTTATTCCACCACTCATATTAATATCCGCACCCATATAAATATCCAAATAACCATTATCACCTTCAAGAGCAGATTTAAGCTCAGCAAATGAAAAAACAACTACCGTTTTACTATCAATAACTTCCACTATATCACCAACCTATCACTATAATCATATTCAAAAAAAATAAAAAAAATGGTACCAAAAGCAAAAAAATGTGATATAATGTAAAAGTCGTGTTGTTAAAACTAACGTAAGTCCAGACAAATGGACTTCTTTTTTTATGAGAAAGGAATGATTAAAACTATGAAAAAACAATTAGACTTAGAAAATGAAAAAATAAACAAATTACTACTAAAATTTTCATTACCCTGCGTAATATCAATGCTCATAGCATCACTTTACAATATTGTCGACCAAATATACATTGGCCATATAAGTGGATTTGATAATATTGCCGGACAAAACATAAGCATACTATGTAACGGTGCCACCAATGTCGTATACCCATTTACACTAATAGCATTAGCTATATGTCTCTTAATAGGAGACGGAACGGCATCACTATTTAGTCTCTTTTGTGGTAAAAAAGACAAGGATATGGCCGACAAAACAATAACAAATGGAATTATAATGCAAGTAATAGCCCTCATTGTCATAACAATTTTAGGACTAATATTCAAAGATAATATCCTATCCATATTCGGAGCAACCACTGCCAATTACAAATATGCCGAAACCTATTACAACATAATACTATTAGGTATACCGGCCTATATGTTTGGTCAAGGACTAAATTCTGTCATAAGAGCCGACGGTAGTCCCAAATTCGCTATGTTTGCCGTAACAATTGGTGCCATTGCCAATATAATATTAGACCCCATTTTTATATTTACACTAGATATGAAAATAGCCGGAGCCGGAATTGCCACCATTATCGGTGAATATTTAACCCTAATAATAACCCTATATTATCTAATAAAAAAAGATAAATTCAAAATAAGCAAAAAAGACTGTCAATTAGATAAAAATATAACCAAAAAAATAAGTTCACTAGGAATATCATCTTTAATAACACAACTATCAATAGTAATAATAATTGCCGTTTCCAACAATCTAATAAACGCCATAAATGACCCAGTATACGGAACCGACATCCCCCTTGCTGTCATCGGTATCACAATGAAAGTATTCGGAATAGTAATCGGAATATGTATCGGAATCGCTCTCGGCGGCCAACCAATTATCGGATACAATTACGGAGCCGGCAAAAAAGAAAGAGTAATAGAAACTTACCAAAAAATACTAATTTTGTGCTTCACAATCGGCCTAATTGCCACCATCATATTTCAGTTTGCACCAAATTTAATAATAAATATTTTTGGAACCAATAATAGTGCACTTTATAAAAGTTACGCTATTGCGTGCTTTAAAATATATATGGCTACAATACTAATAACTTGTCTCGTAAAAGCAACTACAATCTTTTTACAGTCAATTGGGCAATCCAAGAAAGCAATGATAATATCAGTTTTAAGAGACGTAATATTATTTGTACCCGCTATATTATTAATAGGATTAATTACCAAAAATGTCAAAACAATGCTCTATGCACCAATTGTTGTAGACATAATTACATTAACTATAAGTGTAATTATAATGAAAAAAGTTTTAAGCAATTTAAACGAAACACAAACCAAAGTAGAAATTGAAGAAGAAAACAAGAAAACCAATAATAAAACCAAAATAGTAATAACAATAGCTCGTGAATACGGGTCAGGAGGAAGATATGTAGGAAAATTAGTTGCCGAGGCACTTAACATAAATTTTTATGACAAAGAATTAATAACCCTTACCAGTAAAGAAAGCTATTTCAGTAAAGACTACATAACAAAAAATGAAGAAAAAATAAACGGCATAGCCTACCAAAACGATGACAATCTATTTCTAGCTCAATCCAAGGTTATTAAAGAAAAAGCCAACCAAGAATCCTGTGTAATAGTAGGAAGACTTGCAAACTTTATCTTAAAAGAAAAGAAAAACACAATAAATATTTTTCTATATAGTAGTCAGCAAGATAAAATCAATCGTGCTGTAAAATACTATAATATACCTAAGGAAAAGGCCGAGGCAGAAATAAAGAAAATAAACACCAATCGTTCCAAATACTGTAAATACTACACAAATGAAGAATGGAATGATGCTAAAAATTATGATATAGCCCTTAATGTCGATAGTATTGGACTAGAACAAACAGCAAATATTATTATTAATCTTGCTAAATCAAAAATGAATTAATAAATGAAGAAAATGAAATGAAACCATTTTCTTTTTTTGTACTTCATTTTTAAAAATAATAAACATATAGATTATTAGGGGGGAATATGAAAACATTTTTTAAATTAACTGGCCTACTAGTACTTTTCTTTTTTAGTTTTTTTTATACAGAAAAAGTAATAAACGTAATAACCGAACAAGATGAAATAATGATAAAAATTAAAGAAAACGAAGAAAAAAATAACATCCCAAGCACAAATGCTATAATAAACGAAAACACTATAACACCGGGACTTTCCGGAAAAGAAATAAATATAGATAAAAGTTATAAAGAAATGAAAAAATTAGGAACATATAATGAGAATATGTTAGTTTACACCAAAGTCCTACCAGAAGTAAGTATTAACAACAACAAAAATAAATATATTAGAAATGGTAATAAAAACTTCAATGAAGTAAGCCTAATATTTAAAATAAATAAAAATACAGATTTGCAAAAACTGTTAACACTACTTGACAAAAATAATACCAAAGCCAACCTATTCATATCATACGAATATTTAGAAAAACACATAAATGAAATAGAAAAAAAGAAAAATATTGAGTACTATAACTATGGAAAAAACGGAATTTACAATGACGAGATAATATTAGTAGCAAATAATATAATAAGCAGAAAAAGTAATCCCGCTAGTATTTGCCTTACCGAAACAAATACCAATAATACATTAAAAAAATGTTCCGAAAACGAACAATTTACAATATACCCAGAAATAATAAATGGAACCCTAAATTCCATAAAATCAAAAATAAGTAACGGAAGCATTATAAGTTTTGAAGTCACTAGTACCACATTAAACGAATTACCACTTATTATCAATTATATAAATAGTAAAGGATACACAATAAGCTTATTAAGTGAATTAATAAATGAAGAAAAATAATTATAATTCCAATTTTCGACATAAATTGCAAATTTAATAACCTATAATAAACGTGAAGGGAGAATAAGATGAAAAAAAAAGCCTATTTAGGAATTGATATAGGTTCCATATCCACTAAGGGAATAATAATAAATGAAAACAATAAAATTATAGCCAAAAAATATCTATATACAGAAGGAAATCCCATTGAAGCCGTCAAAAAATTAATAAAAGAATTAAAACAAGAACTAAACGAAGACGATTATAAAGTAGTTTCCGTTGGAACCACAGGATCAGCACGCAAATTAATAGGTGTTATGCTTGGAGCAAGTATAATAAAAAACGAAATAACTGCTCACGCCATCGGAACAATGTCTATAATTCCCGATGTTCATACCATTTTTGAAATAGGAGGTCAAGACTCTAAAATAATCATAATAGATAACAATGTCGTTGTCGATTATGCTATGAATACACTATGTGCAGCTGGAACCGGAGCCTTTCTATCAAGTCAAGCCAAACGGTTAGGCGTCGACGTAAAAGACTTTGGAAACATTGCCCTAACAAGCCAAAATCCTACCCGAGTTGCCGCTCGTTGCACCGTTTTTGCTGAAACAGATCTCGTCCACAAAGCCCAAATGGGATATAAAAAAGAAGACATAATAGCAGGCCTATGCAAAGCAGTCGTAAACAATTACCTAAATAATGTCGGTAAAGGTAAACAAATTAGAGAGCCAATAGTCTTTCAAGGAGGCGTAAGCAAAAACAGGGGCGTAGTCAAATTCTTTGAAGAAGCAACCGGTAAAAAAATAATAGTAGACGAAAACTCCCATTTAATGGGAGCGTTAGGTATTGCTATACTTGCCAAAAAAAGCAAAAAAGAAAAAATATTTTCATTCAACCTAGAAAACACCAAGTTTGAAACAAAAGGACTAAACTGCCACAAATGCCCCAACAACTGTGAAATAATGTGTGTTTATAAAAATGAAAATATTATCGATTCTTGGGGCAACAGGTGCGAAAGAGGAAGCATCAAAGTAAATTAACTATTTCTTATTAAATCCCAAACTACTAATCAAAGAATTAACACCCGCATATATAGTATATAAATACTTATTTACAATAATATCATAACTACTAGTATATTCATATATTCTATTACCAAGACCAGACTTATGTAAATATAACCCAAAATATTTACTCTTTTCGTCGTTCAAAGACTCGTGCAACTCCCCAAAATTAAATTTTTTATACCCCTTATGCAAATACTTCTTAACAACCTCCCACTTCAAAGTAGATAAAGAATATATATCTTTAAGTTCACTAGAAAAACCATCCGCCAAAAACCAAACCTCCCTATCATTCCTAATAATAAGACAAGTACTAAGAATAAGTCCATCCGGATACCTTTTATAAATATCCGTAGCCTTCACAATTTCATTCTTGTAACGAGCAATCCTCTGATCTGACTTCATTTTCTTAGAAAGAACCCTCTTACTACCACCATTACTAAGCATAATATTAAGCCTATCATTAACTTCCCTTTCCCTTTTTTCCAAATAAATATAATTATTCAAATAATTCTTAGTATCAATCTTTGCAAAATAAATCTCGGCCTTATTAACAATATTATTAAAAGAACTACACAAATCCCTATAATACCCAATATCCTTATCCGTCCTATCCCTTATAAGATCAAAAAACACATTAAAATCCTTTTTTGTCCCCTCTATAACCTTAATTCCCATAAGCGATGCCCTATTAATCTTCCTCCTCGTACTAGAACTAAACGAAGCAAATACCCTCTTCGGATCTCTACTATTAACCTCCAAATAACTGTCATATTTACTAAACAAATTTTGAAAAATCGTAAAATTAGCCCCTACAGATTTCAAATTTTCGTATAAATTAACATTACTAGCAATTAACTTAACATCCCTATCATATATTTTATAAGGAAATACAGGAGTAACCCTAATATAAATATAATTCTTCTCTTTCAAATAAATCATCAAATACTTCATAAAATCCGAAAGCAAACCATAATTAGATAAATCAATCAAAAATCCACCAGGAACATAACCAATTTTAGACTTATTTTTCAAATTCTCATATATAATCAAAACAGCCGCTATAACATTATTATCATCATCCAAAAGCCCCAAATACTTCCCCTTATATTTACCCTTACTAGTAAATTTATCAAAATTAACTGTTTGCAAATAATTACGCTTACTATGTATGTTAGAATAATTTTTAAACTGCATTTCACTAAGTTCTATAATACCCATACAACGGCCACCTTTCCTATATTATATATTATAACACAAATAATACTCAATTTATTGAAAAAAAAGAAAACTACTTTATAATACTATATAAAGTTGCAATTTCCTTATTAGAAAGCCTTCTATATTCACCAACTTTAAGACCCACTAAATCAAGAAACGCATACCTTTCCCTTTTAAGCTTAATAACATCATAACCAACCGCCTTAAACATCTTTTTAACCTGATGATTTCTACCCTCGTGAATAGTAACCTCTAATATAGAAGTATTAAGTTTCTTATTAACACTTCTAAGTTTAACCCTACACTTAGCCGATTTTCTACCATCAATAACAACACCATTTCTAAGTTTCATAATATCCTTACCAGAAATAATTCCCCTAATTTTAACAATATACATCTTGTCAATACCACTAGCAGGATGCATAAGCTTATTAGCAAGCATCCCATCATTAGTCAAAAGAAGAAGTCCTGTTGTATCATAATCAAGTCTCCCCACAGGAAATATTCTTTGGTTACAATCAACAATATCCACAACCGTCTTTCTACCATACTCATCACTAGTAGAAGTAATAACACCCCTTGGTTTATTCAAAATAAAATACTCATAATTCTTTGAAGTATCCAAACAAGTACCATCAACAACAATAGAATCCCCCTTCTTAACCATATATCCCATTACCGATATCATTTCTCCATTAACAAAAACCTTCCCCTCTTTAATAAGTTCCTCAGCCTTTCGCCTTGAACAATAACCACTATTTGCAATAACCTTTTGAATTCTCTCCATAATATCCCTCACATTTCCACCCATTATTGTATCATAAAACCGAAACTATGTAAACAATTTTACACTACCAAAGCAAATTATAACAATTTAGTAAAAATAACTTTTACAAAAAAGCCTATAAATGATATAATTATATACATAAGGAAGTGAAATAATGAATAGCACAGGAATAATTATAATACTAATTGTCATAATAATATGTATACTAGTAACCCTTTACATAAATATGTATAATAAATTAACATTTAGTAACATAAAAATAAACGAAACAGAAGCACAAATAGATAGCAAATTAAGAAAAAAATACGATTTAATAAACAAAAGCATCGCTATAATAAAAAACAATATAGAAGAAGAAAATAAAGTTTTCGAAGAAATAATAAAACTAAGATCGAGAAAAATCAGTAACTTTGACCTAGATCGCAAACTAGCCGAAGCAACCACAGAATTTTTTACCATAAAAGAAAAAAATAAAGATTTGCAAAATAACGAAGAAATCAAAAAAATCGGAACCGAACTAGAAGAAATAGATACCGAATTAGAAAATCTTCGCAAATACTATAACGAAAACATAACCATATATAATAAACTAATCCAAACATTCCCAACCAATATTGTCGCAACTATCAGTAAATATAAGGAAAGACTATTCTACGATCGCAAAGATATGAGTGATGACGATTACAACGATTTCAAACTATAAGGAGGTACAAATGAAAAAAAATCTACAAATACTAAAAGTAATAGCCCTAATCATTATGCTACTCACCTTTTCTTACATACCAGCCCTCATCCTACACCTAGACATAGAAAAATTCTCAAATACCGGCAAAATCCTATACAACCTCGCCACCGACCTCGCCATCCTCGCCATCCTTTTCATCATCTACCGCAAAACCCTCGTAAAAGATTGGCAAAACTTCACAAAAAATCTCGGAAATAACCTCGAATTCGCCTTCAAATATTGGCTCGTTGGTGTTATCGTAATGATTATAAGCAATCTTCTCATCACATTTTTGGCACCAAACGCTATCGCGGGCAACGAAGAAGCCGTAAGAAACCTAATAAATCAATATCCCCTCTATATGATTTTCAGCGTTTCTATCTATGCCCCCTTTACCGAAGAATTAATTTTTAGAAAAGGAATAAAAGATTGCATAAAAAATAAATATATATATATATTAACAAGCGGTATCATTTTTGGTTCTCTACATGTCATCAGCACTGTAACAACACCTTATGACCTATTATACCTAATCCCCTATTGCTCATTAGGAATAACATTTGCATACCTATACACAAAAACAAACAATATATTCTCATCAATGACTATGCACGCCCTACACAATACCCTAACAATAGGATTATATCTAATAGGAACAACACTATGAAAAAAATAATACTAAATACATTTATCATCATAACTCTCCTACTCCTATATTCCTATTTTATCGAACCAAAAATGCTCAAAACAAACGAAATAGCCCTAACAAACGAAAACATAGCACCCACTTTTGACGGCTTAAAAATAGTCCACTTCTCCGACCTACATTACAAAAGAAAAATAACCGAAAAATACCTAAATAAATTAATAACCGAAATAAACCTAATAAATCCCGATATAGTAGTCTTTACCGGTGATCTCGTTGATAACACCACTACCCTTTCCGAAGACGAACAAAAAACCCTTGAAAAATACCTATCAAAAATAGAAACAAAATACGGGAAATACGCCATTTTCGGAAACCACGACAATATGAAAAGAGACGCCATAACAAAAATATATGCCCATAGCGACTTTATACTACTAAACAACTCCTATAATATAATCCATAACGAAAAAAATGACCAAATACTAATCAGTGGTCTAGATACCATTTCCTATAATAAACAAGATTTACCATCAGCATTAGATATCAGCAAAAACCAACAAAATACATATACCATACTCCTACTACACGAACCCGATTACATAACAACAGTCCTAGAAACATACTCCCCCAATCTAGTATTATCAGGACATAGCCACGGAGGACAAATAAGAATGCCATTCTTAGGAAAAATATACACACCATACCTATCCCAAAAATACTACGACGAATTCTACCAAATAAACAATACCAAATTATACATATCATATGGAATAGGAGAATCCACTATCGATTTCCGTTTCCTCACTCCCCCAAGCATAAACTTTTATCGAATAACATCAACTAGTAACTAATCTTGCGAATTCTCTTCAAAGAAACCTTAACACTCTGAAATTCCGCATTAATAAGAGCAAGCACTTCAAAATTAGTAATCATTCTCGCATAATAAGAATAAACAAGCAAGATAGTACCAATCTCCATATCCCCCCTACTAACAAGAAAAATAGAATAACCAATAACAATATATCTAGTAAGTTCAATAAAAGATAAAATAATGTAAATAACACTATTAACAAAAATATTAAAAGAAGCATTACTCCTTAAATAATTATATGAGCTTTCAAGTAAGCTCTTTTCCTTATCTCTAGTACCACTAATAAGCATATTAAACTTTTCGTGAATATCCACACTCTTAATATCTAAACACTCTTTCCTTTTACTATTCTTAATAAGCGTAAGTTCACTCACCCTAACAATAATAAAAACCATTAAAATAGAAACAATCAAAGAAACAAAGAAAATATAAAAATTAATAGACAAAAAATAAACATAAATAATCAAAAACTCAATAACTTGCATTATTCTCGTTACAATATTACCAAAAAAAGTTCCCACAATATCAATATCATTATTAATAATATTAGTATATTCACCCAAAGAAACATCCCTAAGTTCCTTTTTTCGCGTCGCAATCTTTGTAAGCTCTAAATAAATACTATCATAAAACCTGTACCAACTCTTTTGATTCAAATAACACCAAACATAATAAAGCAAACTCAAAATCAAAGTAATAATGACCAGATAATACGAAGTCATATAATCGCCTCTCGTAACGTGGTTAATCGTATTACTCCAAAATATCGGAATAATAAGAAGTAAAGCCTGTAAAAATAAAGAAGTAATAACTTTCAATATTACTTCTCTTTTGCACCTACCCAAAATTTTTAACATATCATTCACCTATCTTAAAATCAATGATATCCTTATTTTTAAGTCCAAACTTCCGAGCATCATCCTTATCAATATGAAGTTCAAGAACAAATTTATCACTCTTCTTTATCATAACATTGGTCATAACCATATCGCCAAAACCAAGTTTCACAATATCCCAAGCATTATAAGGAATACCATCGTCAAAATTAGTATGGATATGTCTCGCCGCAATTATACATCCCTCTTTTTTACGAACCGAACCCTGCGGCCCAATTAACGTAATCGGAGCCGAACCCTCCAAATCACCAGAATCCCTAATCGGCGGATTAACACCCAAAATCTTCGCATCCGTCCTCGACACCTCAATTTGCGTATAATCCCTTAAAGGTCCCACAATTCTCACTTTTTCAATGTGCCCTTTGGGTCCTTTTAACACAACCCTCTCTTCCGCAGCAAACATCCCAGGTTGTGTAAGCTCGAACAAAACACTAAGTTCATACCCCTTGCCAAACAAAATATCAATATCTTCTCTATTCAAATGAACGTGTCGATTAGAAACACCAACTTTTATTTTCAATAAAAAAACCTCCTCATTAATGTGAACCCCATTTAAGAGACATCATCTAGTATACTCATTTAGTATACCATACATAAATAATATAACACACTTACCCAAAATAATAAAGAAAATAATTCAAAAAACTAAACAAAAAAACAACCTGTAAACAAATTAAGTTTACAAATATAATAAATTGAACAAAATAATATTAAAGAAAACCAAAATCAAAGAAAATTATGTTATAATATATGAAAAGAACAGGAGAAAATTATGATAAAAATAAATATAAATAAATATAAAATTCCCCCAGATATACCCCTAGTAGTCGGCGTATCCTCTGGACCAGACTCAATGGCACTCTTGCACCTCCTTTCCAAAACAAAATATAAAATAATATGTACGCACATTAACCACAACGTAAGAAGGCAAAGTCAAAAAGAAGAACAATACCTAAAAGAATATTGTAAGCAAAATAACATAATTTTTGAAAGCACAACCATAAAAGAATACAAAGAAAATAATTTTGAAAATGAAGCAAGAAAATACCGCTATAAATTTTATGAAGATATAATGAAAAAATACAACACCAATTATCTTTTCTTAGCCCACCATGGTGACGATTTAATAGAAACAGTTTTAATGAAAATAACCAGAGGCTCCAACATTGAAGGCTTTATCGGTATTAAAGAAGTAAGTATAAACAACAAGGAAAATAAAAACTATTACATAATAAGACCTCTGCTTCCCTATACCAAAGAAGATTTAATAAACTACAACAAAAATAATAACATAAAATATTTTATTGATAAAACCAACAAAGAAGATATCTGTACAAGAAATCGTTATCGAAACAAAATATTACCACTCCTAAAAAAAGAAGACCAAAATATACATAAAAAGTTTCTATCTTATAGTAAAATTTTAGAAGAATATGATAATTACATAAAAAAAGAGACAGCCATAATAAAACAAGACGTATTTATAAATAATATCCTATATATAGATGAATTTCAAAAGTTAGATTTACTAATTAAAAAAAACATAATTTATGATATATTAAAGGATATCTACAAAAATAAAAACAATATTATCAAGGAAAAACATATTGAAAACATTTTAAAATTAGTTGAAAGTAATAAACCAAATGCAAAATTATTACTTCCTCAAAATATAGAAATAATTAAACAATATGATAAAATAAAAATAGCACCCAAATTAAAGGAGGAAATAAAAAATTATAAACTGCCTTTAAATGACAAAATAGAAATAAATAATATAATTATAGAAAAAGTTTCCAAAACAAATGAAAATGGAAATAATATATGCAAACTAAATAGTAAAAATGTGAAATTACCCCTATATATAAGAAACAGAAAACAAGGAGATTATATTGAACCACTAGGACTTTCCGGAAAGAAAAAAATTAAAGATATATTTATAGAAAAAAAGATACTTCCTCAGGAAAGAAACACGTACCCACTCCTCGTTGACAGCAACGACAACATTTTATGGGTACCAAACCTTAAAAAAAGTAAATTTAATACCACAAACGACGAAAATTATGATATAATACTAAGGTATAAAAGAAAGGAAGAGAAAGATGAATAATAAAAAAAATGATTTAAAAAGAGGATTATATCCTTATATATTCTTATTTATTTTTATAGTAGTATGTTTATTTATAGTAAATTCATTAAATAATAAAATTAATAATCTAAAATATGATGAATTTATTAACTATATAAATAAGGATGAAATAAAGGAATTAACAATCGTACCAAAAACCAAGACAGAAACATACCAAATTACTGGTAAACTAAAAAAATATAGTGACGAAGAGACATTTGTACTATACTTACCAATGTCTGATGAGTTTATGTCAAAAATATTAACAGCTCAGGAAGAACAAAACTTTAAATTAAATGTCCAAAACGATCCAGAATCATCTACCTGGATTGTTATGATAGTTGAATTTTTACCTATAATAATTTTAGTGGCACTTACTCTTTGGTTATTCTCTAAACAATTAGGTGGGGCGGGTGGAAAATCTATGGATTTTGGAAAAAGCCGTGCCAAACTATTAGCAGAAGGACCTAAAACAACATTTAAAGATGTTGCTGGTCTAACCGAAGAAAAAGAAGAAGTACAAGAACTAATAGACTTCCTTAAAAATCCAAAAAAATTCCAAACAATGGGTGCAAGAATCCCTAAGGGAATACTATTAGTAGGACCCCCAGGAACTGGTAAAACTTTATTAGCAAGAGCCGTTGCCGGAGAAGCAAAAGTACCATTTTATTATATAAGTGGATCCGATTTTGTTGAATTATTCGTAGGTGTTGGTGCTTCAAGAGTAAGAGATATGTTTAAACAAGCAAAAATGAATGCTCCTTGTTTAATATTTATCGATGAAATTGATGCCGTAGGACGTCAAAGAGGTACAGGACTTGGTGGCGGTCACGATGAAAGAGAACAAACATTAAATCAGTTACTAACAGAAATGGATGGATTTGGTGCTAACGAAGGTATAATTATAATTGCTGCAACTAACAGACCCGACGTTCTTGATCCTGCTTTACTAAGACCAGGAAGATTTGATAGACAAGTAACAGTAGCATTACCTGACAAAAATGCAAGAGAAGAAATATTAAAAGTTCACGCTAAAAATAAAACTCTTGACAAAAAAATTACACTAGAATATCTTGCCAAAAGAACTCCCGGATTCAGTGGTGCCGACCTTGAAAACTTACTAAATGAAGCTGCACTTCTTGCGGTAAGAAGAAATAAAAAAGCTATAACAATGAATGAAATTGACGAAGCAACTGACCGTGTATTAATGGGACCCGCCAAAGTAACTAAAAAATACACTGAAAAAGAAAAGAAATTAGTTGCATTTCACGAAGCTGGTCACGTTGTTTTAGGTCTTAAACTAGATGGTGCAAATGATGTCCAAAAAGTAACAATTATACCAAGAGGTTATGCTGGTGGATACACAATGATGACACCTAAGGAAGAAACATTTAACTATACTAAAAATGAATTATTAGAATCAATATGTGGTTTATTAGGAGGACGTGTTGCTGAGGAAGTAGTATTTGAAGAAGTAACAACAGGAGCACACGATGACTTCAAAAAAGCTACCAAAATAGCTCGTAGTATGGTAACAGAATATGGTATGAGCAAACTTGGCCCTATGATGTTAGCTGAGCCCGAAGAAAATACTTTCTTAGGACGTGATTACACCAAGAGTAGAAACGTTTCTGACAAAGTTGCACACGAGATTGATGAAGAAATGCGTTCAATAATAAATGAATGTTATGACAAAACTAAAAAAATAATAATTGAAAACAGAAAATTACTAGACTTAATAGCTAACACATTACTTGAACAAGAAACAATTACAAAAGAACAAATTGATTATCTAGTTGAACACGGATATTTACCACAGGAAAACAAAGAAAATGAAGATACTGAAAAACTTAATGAAGAAGACCTAAAAGATAATCAAAATAAAAAAAGTAGCAAAAAAAATAACAAAGACTTAAAAATATAATAATTTAAAACTAAGATTTACAAAAAAAATCTTAGTTTTTTTAATATTTAAAATAAAAAAAGATTACTAATTAAGCAACCCTTTAACAAAATAAATAAAATATCTTTTTCTATTCATTATCTTTTATTCTAATAATAAGTTCTCCATTTTTTGAATACAAATATTTTTCCCTAACATACTTAGCAATATAATCAGGATCTTTAAGTCTTTTAATATCCGATTCCAAAGCCTCACTCTTTTCATCAAGAACAACTAATTCCTTTTTTAATTCTTTTTTTCTGTTATTAAGTTTTGCAACTTGATATACATTCTGATAACAATTGTACCCAAGCAAAGATAAAATAACTCCAAACGTTACAAGAGAAATAAAAACTCTAATTTTTGAACTAAGACGGGTCTTTTTTACCATTTTTTTCTTTTTAGCCAAAACAATCACCTCTATATACTATACAGTATACATTATAACACTTTTTTTCAAAGAATAATAGTAAAAAGATAAACCTTAATAAAATTATACACAAACTATTAATGTTTTAAGATAAAAACTGTTATGTACCCTCCCAACAAAAGTAGATAAAAATATATATGAATAATTCCGTTATTTACCCTTAAAAGAATTAAAAAATAAATTAAACCAAGGAAAAGAATTAATAAAAACGATAGAGTAAAT
Organism: uncultured Bacilli bacterium; assembly: GCA_934101865.1. GTDB lineage: Bacteria > Bacillota_I > Bacilli_A > RF39 > UBA660 > UMGS2068. The sequence continues at coordinate 23,113 of CAKOSA010000007.1, forward strand.
CTTAAAACAACTTTTTTACTGCAAATAAAACTATACAAAAAATTAATAATATAGTAAATAATTATTCCATAAATAAAAGAAATTAATAACGATGGTATCTGAACACTAAGAGGAATCATTTAAATAATTTATTTATAAAAGAATTATCTTTATTTTTACTTACATTAGAGTCCAAATAATTAATACCATCTATTTTTCCTTTAATAGACACATTTCCCTGATAAGTATCTAACTTAATCATTTCAAGTTCCTCACCCTTAATAATCATATACCCTAAACTAGTTTCCAGCAAAAACTGTTCATTATCAAAACTATCAATTTTTTTTACTCCTGAAATTACTACATTCTTTCTTTCATTTAGTGTTACATTATGATTAAAACCACTACTAATTTCATTTACCTTATCCATATTGCCCCCCTACTAAATTATATAAAACTATATTAAAAATATACAAAAAAAACTCCAAAAGGAGTCCTTAACTATTCAGCCTTTTCAAATGCTTCTAAAATCTCTTTTTCAAATATTTGACGAGTTTCAGCATTAATTGGATGAGCAATATCTCTATAACCACCAGTTGAAGTTTGTCTGCTAGGCATTGCAATAAACAAACCGTTGTCACCCTCGATAATTCTTATATCGTGAACTGCAAAGCAATCATCAATAAGAACAGAAGCTATTCCTTTCATACGTGAATTTTCCTTTTCAATTTTACGAACAGTTACTGAAGTAATCTTCATAATGTTTCACTCCTTCCAGAAATTCATTTCCAATACCATTTTATACATAAAATAAATAAAAAGCAAGATATTTTTACAAACTTTACACAAATTTTACACTATTTAACATTTATTTCAACATTGCCAGTTAATACATCTGCATAACTAAAACTTTTTACCATACCATCATCAAGTTTTATAGTAAATAAATTAGGAAGAATTCCCTCTACATTTCCAAAATATTCATCTCTTCTATTTCGACTACCTTTCATAACAACACAAACACGTAAGCCAACCATATCACACAGTTCTCTTTTTATTTTTTTTATCATTTTTCCCCCTATCTAGGATACCCAACATACATTGTTCCCTTGGTTATAATTCCTCCTATTCCATCACTACCATATTTTGTCTTACCCAATATTTTAATTAAGTCAATATCCTTATTAATGTTAGAAAAAGCTAAACAAGAAGCAATTATAGCAGGGTCTAAGGCGTGAATGTTAACCCTTTTAGGACTACTAGCAAAATTAGCCCCAGCCCTTATCAAGTCCTCATAATCAGACTGACAAGCTCCAGCTATTATTAATAACTTTTCGTGCGATTTTTCATATCTTCTAGCCTCTCTAACAGCATTAACAAAGTAACCAGTATTTTTATATTTTTCATTATTACCCCTTTTTGTAGCAGCATCGTGACCAGTTAAAACCAAAATATTAGGTTTATACTTCTCTAAAAGTTCAAAAACCTCTTCGGCAAATTGCGACTCCGGCAAATATTTTCCAAAAGCTTTAAGCTTATTATGCTTATAAAAATTAAGACACTTTGAAAGATATTCTTTTGACCCATCCAAATGAAGAATTTTACCAGGTAAATAAAAATAATCTTCCCTATCAAGAATTCTATAATCATCAATATCAGGACTAAATACGTCCAGTTCCTTACCATCACATTTAACTAAATCACCAATAGGACTATCAGCAAAAAGCCTTACACTTACACCTTGCAAATAACAAACATTATTTTTTATATCAGTTATCATAAATACTACATCATTACCATAAGATTTTCTGGTAACAAATTGACCAACTTTAAACATAATTTATCACCAATAAAATATATGAAATAACAATAAAAAAAGAACATTTAGTTCTTAAAAATATCAGCCTTTGACAAAGAAATAAATACTTTTAAAGGAACCTCTTCCGCTCTATTACTTAAATTTAATCCATTTTCATTAAGCACTTTATTAATAACATCAATATTATAATCTTTTAAGTTATTTTTTAAGTTCTTCCTTTTATATCTAAAAGCATCACTTATTAATCTATCAAATTTTTCTCTCTTTTCACTTAACTTATTATTTTTAACCATAGAAATTACCGCACTATCCACATTAGGCGGTGGAGTAAAAAAACTTCTATCAACAGTAAATTCTTTAACAATGTCATAATAACTATTTAACCATACCGTTATATAACCATAATCACTATGATTAACCGTTGCACTTAACCTATCAGCAACCTCATTTTGTACCATAATAACTATTTTATCAGGATATAGCTCTGTCGTTATTTTTTTTACAATCAAGGATGTAATATAATAAGGAAGATTAGCAACAACATAAATCTTTTTAAAGTTAAATTTTTCAACATATTTTTTTATATCAATATCTAAAAAATCTCCCATTACTAACGTATAATTTTCACTATCTTTTAGTTCTCTTTTCAATATAGGTTCCAATCTATAATCTATTTCAAATAAAATAGTATGACCACTCAAAGGGACAATACGTTTAGAAAGAACACCCATACCAGGTCCAATTTCAATAACTAAGGTATCCTTACCAATATCACTAACATTAACTATTTTATCTATTATATCAACATTATTAATAAAATTCTGTCCTAAACTCTTTTTATGTTTAAACCTATCCATAAAAACCTCCTAAGAAAAAAAGGATTAACTATCCTTTTAATAAAATCTATTACCACCAGTAACAATGAAATTATTGGATACCATACTACCCCAACCATTAAAACTGTGATAATTATTATTTCTAATTCCACCTAAAGCATCTCTTACAACTTCCGTTGCTAAGGGACTAGCCCAACTAGAACTACTATAACAAGAAAATTGATAAGGTTGTGCTACCACTTGTACTGGTGTAATACCTCTGGCATCCGCTCTATTCATTATTACAGATGCAACAGCCAAAATATCATCTCTGCTACCATTAGCTTCACAAGTAACAACTCTTGCAACCGTATAAATCTCATCATCTGTTAAAGCATAAGTCTGATTACCAGATGTTACATTAAACCCAAGTTCAGGTTTCGAGTTATAATTACCTATCCCAGAAGGAACTGGAACAGAAGGCGTCGGAACAACCACAGGAGCCGGTTCTGGCTCAGGTTCAGGTTCCTCCACAGAAGCCGAAGCAACATTAGGCGTACTATTAACACTAGCACTATTAGCATCTACTAATGGTTCTTCCTTTTCTATTTCTTCATTACTAGCAGTATCTTGACTAACTACATTCGAAGTACTGTCATCACTGTCATTATTAGCATATAAAAGCTTTACTGAATCTGCCATTTTAAACAAATTATCATTATAACTAACTATAGTCTTATTAGGGCTCATTTTTTTATCTACTATCATAAAGCCACAAGCTAAAGAGAATTGTAAACCTATAATTAAACCATAAGTCAGTGTTTTTTTCATATTATAATCACCTCATATAAATTAATTCAGTACTACAATTCTAACATAAAAAAGGCTAAATGTCAAATATCGACCTAACTGTCTCCTCTACAACAGCCTGAACATCCCCATTTTTAAGGCCTCGAAGAGAGCTAACATAGTCACAAATAAATTTAATATTTTTAGGTTCATTTTTACTTCCTCTATAAGGCTCCGGAGATAAATAAGGAGAGTCAGTCTCAAATACAATCTTAGAAAGCGGAATATTTTTAACAACATCTTTAACAACCTTAGAATTCTTAAAAGTAACAACTCCACCTACTCCAAAATAAACATTATTACTATTTTTTATAAACCTACTTGCCATCTCCAAGCTTCCCGAATAACAATGCAAAATTTTTGGTACAATAACATTTTCTAATATATTATATGCATCATTTATAGAATCTCTACAATGAATTATAATAGGTTTATTATACAAATTTGCAATATCAATTTGTCTCTTAAATAATTCAATTTGCTTATTTTTATTATAATTATCATAATGATAATCTAACCCAATTTCTCCTATTGCAACAATTTTATTATTGTTAATATTATCAATAATAAATTCATAATCATCTTCAGTTACAATATCGCATTCACTAGGATGAAACCCAATAGCACCATAAACATTTTCATATTTAGAAATTAACTTTATAACCTCATAATTACTTTTTCTATCACATCCATTAACAATAATTTTATCAACCCCATTGTCTTTTGCCCGTTCTATAACCGCACCAATATCATCATAATATTCACTGAATAAATGACAATGAGTATCTGTCATATTCACTACCCCCTTTTTTTGTACTTAATAATTAAAAAATCAATCAAACAACCAAAAATAAAAATAAAATAACACACATCAATAAATTCAGCCCCTGTAAAAAAAGTACTACCCACTGCTACTAAAATACAGATAATAATTATTAAAATAATATTATCAGGATCTTTAAGTTTAAACATAATAATTTCTCCTTTTCTTATTAAATTGATATTATGGGTCCTACAAATAAAATATAACAAAAAAATTTTATAAAGTAAATAAAAATAGCAAAAGTTATAAAACTTTACACTATTAATGTTAACTAAAAAATATTAAATAAACAATTTTTTATTCTTCACCTTTACTCTTAAATGTAATAATTATAGGGGTTCCTTCTAAGTCAAAACTCTCCCTAATTTTATTTTCTAAATATCTTTGATAAGAAAAATGAACTAAATTTTTATTATTTACATTAAACACAAAATGTGGTGGTTTACATTCAGTTTGATGTACAAAGTAAACCTTAAGCCTTTTCCCCTTATAAGATGGCGGTGCATTAAGTAAAACAGCATCTCTAATAACATCATTAAGTACACTAGTTTTAATTTCACGACAAGAATTTTCGTAAGCCTTTTCAACCTCTGGAATTAATGTATGAATTCTTTTTTTAGTAAGAGCTGATAAAAATACAATAGGTGCAAAAGGCAAAAACTGAAATTCATTTCTTATAAGCTTAGTATAATAATTAATATCATATTCTTTTCCACCAATATCCCACTTATTAACAGCTATAACAACCGCTTTACCACTATCTTTTGCATATCCTGCTATATGTTTATCATGAGTAGTAATCCCCTCTTCAGCATTAATAACAATAACACATACATCACTTCTACTAGTAGCCTTAAACGCTCTAATAACAGCATATTTTTCAATAGCCTCATATATTTTCCCACTTTTACGAATACCAGCAGTATCTATAATAACAAATTCTTTACCATTATATTTAAAAACTGTATCTACTGAGTCCCTAGTAGTTCCAGCAACATTGCTAACAATAGCTTTTTCTTCATTAACAATAGCATTAACCAAACTACTCTTTCCTACATTTGGTCTTCCTATTAAACAAAACTTAATCCTATTATCATTCAGTTCCTCATCCTCATTTTTATTCATATCTTTTACAATAGCATCTAATAATGCAGTAATGCCAACATTATGTTCACCACTAACAGGTATTATTTCCTCAAATCCAAGTTCATAAAACGAATACAAATTATCCATTCTTTTTAAATTATCCATCTTATTACAAGCAACAATAACCCTTTTTTTACTTTTCATTAATATGTCTCTTATAATATAATCATTACGATTTATTTCTTCCTTACCATCTACAACAAAAACAACAACATCTGCTTCATCAATAGCAATATTAGCTTGTATCTTTATTTCTTCATTAAAAAGCTCATTACTTACATCAATACCACCAGTATCAATTAAACTAAACTTATATCCATTATAATTTGCATCAGCATATATTCTATCTCTTGTAACACCAGGAGTATCTTCAACAATAGAAATACGTTTACCAACAATTTTATTAAATAAAGTACTCTTTCCTACATTTGGTCTTCCAACAAGTGCAACTGTATTCATAACTAACCTCCCATATTAAAAAAACTATCTATAAGACTAATAACATCAGCCCTACCAACTTTAGTAACAGTCGAAAATAGAATTGGTTCTTTTTCAAGTTCCAAAGTCTTCATTATTATTTTTTTATTTTTTTCATAACTATTTTTACTTACCTTATCAACTTTTGTACAAATAACAACTACTGGTATATTATAATGTTTTAAAAAATTATACATCATAATATCATCATTAGTAGGTTTATGTCTAAAATCAACTAACATAAAAACTACTTTTAAATTATCTCTACTCTCCAAATAATCTTCCATAATAAGACCAAATTTATTTTTTAAATTTTTACTTACATTTGCATATCCATATCCAGGAGCATCAACTATATAAAATAGTTCATTAATAAAATAAAAATTAAGTGTTTGTGTTTTACCAGGTCTTGAAGAAGTTCTTGCATAATTTTTACGATTAACTAAAGTATTAATAAAACTACTCTTCCCTACATTGCTTCTTCCAACAAGCAAAAATTCAGGTTCTTCACCATCAGGAAACTGACTTTTTCTAACAGCTGAAACCGAAAGTTTTATATCGTTAATTTTCATCAAAAATCACATCCTTGCTAATAATTATACCAAAAAACAATAAAAATTGCAAATCTTTATTTATCATTTTTTGTACTTATAATAATAAAAAATAGTACTAATTTTTAGTAACTATTCTTTCAAATAAAACCTTAGCACTATTAACTCGCGTACCACTAATATAATAGCCAAACTTATCTAGTGTACTATAATCTTTCAAATCAGTATTAAGTTGTTTAAAAATTTCCTCCGCAGTATCAGGCAAATAAGCCTGTAACAAAACTGTAATACACCTAATAGATTCCACTAAATTATATATAACCGTTTTAAGTCTTAAAATTTGATCTTCATTCTTAAAAAGTACCCACGGCATAGTTTCATCAATATATTTATTACACATTCTATAAGCATCCATTATATACTCTAACGACTCTGCCACTCTTACATTATCAATACAATCATTTACCTTATTTTTTAAATTAATAACATTATCTATTAATACATTATCTATTTCATCCCTAGACATACCATCTTCAACAATACCATCAAAATATTTATTAGCCATTCCAATAGTCCTATTAACAAGATTACCCAAAACATTGGCCAAGTTAGAATTAATTGCATTAACCAATAAATCCTCTGTATAAGTGCCATCAGAAGCAAATGGCATTTCATGTATCATATAAAACCTAATAGCATCTACTCCATACTTACTAACCAAATCATCAGCATATACAATATTCCCTTTACTCTTACTCATTTTATCATTTCCAAACAACATCCAAGGATGACCAAATATCTTTTTAGGAAGTTCAAGATTTAACGTATGCAAAATAATAGGCCAATATATCGTATGAAATCTCAAAATATCCTTACCAATCAAATGAATGTCACAAGGCCAATATTTACTAAATTTATCATTGCTATCTTCATTAGGATTGTATCCCAAAAAAGTTATATAATTAGAGAGAGCATCTATCCAAACATAAATAACGTGATTATCATTAAATGAAACAGGAATACCCCATTTAAAACTTGTCCTAGATACACATAAGTCTTCAAGACCAGGTTTAATAAAATTATTCATAATCTCATTTTTTCTTGATTCAGGAACAATAAAGTCTGGATGAGAGTTTATATAATTTTCAAGCCACTTAGAATATTTACTCATTTTAAAAAAATACGCTTCTTCACTTGCTTCGTGAACATCTCTCCCACAGTCAGGACATTTACCATCAACAAGTTGGGAATTAGTCCAAAATGATTCACAAGGTGTACAATATAATCCCTTGTACTCACCTAAATAAATATCACCACTATCATAAAGCTTCTTAAAAATTTCTTGTACTATTTTTTTATGCTTTGCATCCGTAGTCCTAACAAACTTATTATAGCTAGTATTCATAATATCCCAAATAGATTTTATTTCTCCACTAATCATATCCACATATTGTTGTGGTTTCATACCATTAGCATAAGCTTTCTCTTCTATTTTTTGACCATGTTCATCCGTACCTGTTTGAAAATATACATCATATCCACATAATCTTTTATATCTAGCAATTACATCAGCTAAAACAATTTCATAAGTATTACCAATGTGAGGCTTTGAAGTAGCATAAGCAATAGCAGTACTAATATAAAATTTTTTCATCAAATCAACTCCATTCAACTTTCAAATTAACTATATTATATCATTTAAAATAAAATTAGTAAACAAAAAAGAAGCATTAATCTATAAAATGCTTACTAAGTAATTTCGATAATATACTTGCCATCTTCTCCTCCGCATCAGTAATAATATTATCAGTAGAAATAATAATAACGCTACCTATTGCATCTGTATTATTAACAATTGAACTGAAAGCATAATATCCAAAATCAGTTACACCATTAACAATTTCGAATTCTCTTTTTTGTCTTTGAGCAAAGCTATCTCTACGTTCAATAGAACGTTCCGTAAATTCACTAATATCCATATCCAAATATTTTTTCTTTAATCCACCGCTAGCAGCTATAACTTTACTTTTATCAGTAATTATAATACTATGTTTTATAACAGCATAAAAAGATTCTGCGTATTTATTAGCAACTGTTTCCAAACTTTCCATTGGAGAATATTTTTTTAAAACAATATCCTCTCCATCAAGTAAAATTTCCAAAGAATCACCATTACCTATTTTCAAATTTTTTCTAAGTTCCTTAGGAATGACAATCCTTCCAAGTTCATCTATTCTTCTAATTATACCTGTTGTTTTCATTAAAGTACCCCTTTCTAATAATATTTTGTAATTTTTTTTTTAAGTTATACTAAAAAGAAACAAATTATTTAACATAATTTGCAACTTTATCAAAAAATTCTATTAAGTAAATCAGAAAATGCTTCTCCAAGTTTACAATATCCAAAATTATATGAACATTATTTTTAGAAGTCGTAAATCTAAAATGTCTACTAACATTATAAGCCATCACAAACAAATCTGAAACATCAATAAACTTTAAAACATTCTCCGGAAGTGTAATATCTATAAATGAACAATTTTGTTTAACATCAGTTATTCCAAGCCTATTAGCAAGTTTTTCAAACCATTCTTCATACATATATATTTCAATATTTTCACTAATATTACCAAATCTATCAATAAGTTCTTTTTTTACCTTTTCCATTTTATTATAAGAATCAACTGTATTAATCATCTTATGAATTTCAATTTTCAAATCAACATCACTAACATAAGAATCAGAAATATGAGTTTCTATATTAATTAAAGGCATATTATTAACATTATCTGTATCATCTACATTTTCCTCACCTTTCAATTTTCTAATTTCCTCATTAAGCATTTTTAAATACAAATCAATTCCAATTGCATCTATAAATCCAGATTGCTCACGACCTAAAATATCCCCAGCACCTCTAATAGAAAGATCTCTCATAGCTATTTTAAAACCACTACCAAGTTCAGTAAATTCTTTAATAGTTTCAAGCCTTTTACCAGCATTTTCATTTAAAACCTTATTGCCATCATACATAAGATAAGCATAACCAATTTTATTACTCCGCCCTATTCTTCCTCTAATTTGATATAATTGTGAAAGACCAAATTTATCAGCATTAAATATAATTAATGTGTTAGCATTAGGAATATCTATGCCTGTTTCTATTATAGTTGTACATACCAAAACATCAAATTTATGTTCTGTAAAATTAAGCATCTTCTTTTCAATTTGACCTTTTTCCATTTGGCCGTGAGCAATATCAATTCTTGCCTCAGGAACAAGTCTTTTTATATTACTTACCTTAGTTTCAATACTTTCAACTCTATTATACAACACAAACACTTGGCCATTTCTAGATAATTCTTTATAAATTGCATCTCTTACTATAATATCATTTTCTTCCATTACATACGTCTGAATAGGATACCTTTGAGCAGGAGGTGTTTCAATTAGAGCTAAACTTCTCACACCTGTCATTGACATTTGCAAAGTTCGAGGGATAGGCGTAGCTGATAATGTAAGAACATCAATATTACTTTTACATTTTTTTATTTTTTCTTTATGTGTTACTCCAAATCTCTGCTCTTCATCAATTACAAGCAAACCTAAATCTTTAAAAATAACATCATTACCTAATAATCTATGTGTACCAAAAACAATATCTATACTGCCATTAGCAAGTTTTTCTAAAATAGATTTTTGCTCTGTAATTGAAACAAACCTATTTAAAAGAGCAATATTAACTGGAAATGAAGAAAATCTTTCTAAGGCACTTTTATACTGTTGCATAGAAAGCACAGTAGTTGGGCATAAATAAGCAACCTGTTTACCATTGTTAACAGCCTTAAACATAGCCCTAAATGCAACCTCCGTTTTACCATAGCCAACATCTCCACATAAAAGCATATCCATTGGTTTAGAGCGTTCCATTTCTTTTTTTATAGAATTAATTGCTTTAAGTTGATCGTCAGTTTCAGAATATGCAAAATTATTATCAAAAATAACCTGATTTTCATCTTCTATACTAAATGCAAATCCTTTCATTGCCTCACGCTCAGCAGATACCTTTATTAAATCACCAGCTATGTCATTAAGTTTTTTTCTAATTTTATTCTTTTTCTTTTGCCAATCAGTAGTACCAAGCTTATTAACTACAAGTCTACTTCCTTCTTTACCGCTAAATTTAGTTATTCTATCTATATTTTCAACTGGAATATATAAAGAGTCATCATTAGCATACATTACTTTTATATAATCCTTAAGAATTCCATTTCTAGTAATTGTACACAAGCCTTTATAAATACCAATTCCAAATTGTTCGTGAACTACAAAATCTCCAACACATAAATTAATTGTATTATCAAGTTTACCACCTGATTTATACCTACCCTTATAAACCTTATTTGAAGTAGAAAATAAATCACTCCTAGCAATAACAACAATATCATTAAATATAAAACCCGAAGACAAATGAAAATCAATAATATTAACCTTATTCAAAACAATATTATTTTTACTAGTAACAATATAATTGCAACCAGAAATATATTTAGTAACACGATTTATTTCATTACCACCATTCAAACAAATAATAACTGTTTTTCCATCTCGTATGTATGACATAAGATCCTTAGAAAAACTATTATAATCCCCCATATAATTAGGAATCTTTGAACTAGAATATCGAATATATTTTTCAATATCAGGTCTATTACTAACAGAATTATCAAAAGTTAGTAAAAATAATTCATTTTTCAAATTAAACCTATCTAATCTAAACATATATTCTGTTTTAAATTCATTATTAGCTGTACTATCATATTCAAACATCGTTTTTAACAAAATTTCATAACCGCCCATTATTTGATTATAATCATAATACACTAAAATAAAATCAGATAAATATTCTGATATATTACAAACATTTTTTTCATAATGCAATAAATATTTTTGCTTTTTTATAACATCATTACTATTATCTTCAACTATAAATTCTGAAAATGGTGGTATCAATACACAATCAATTTCTTTATTAGAAAGCTGAGATTGCACATCAAAATACTTAATGCTTTCTATTGTGTCTCCCCAAAATTCAATTCTGACAGGACTACTATCTAATGTTGGAAAAATATCAATAACATATCCCCTTACACCAAACTTTCCGCTTTCGTTTACTATTGTTTCACGCTCATAACCAGAGTTATAAAGCTTATTAATCAACAATTTTCGATCAATACTCATTCCCTTTTTCAATTCAACATAAGACTTTAACCATAATTTTTTATTAGGCAAATATCTGAGATATCCCATCAAATTTGTAATTAATATAACTTTCTCCTTTTTGCATATTGTATCCAATGTATTAATTCTCTCAATCATCAATTCGGGACTAATTATAGTAGCTTCACTAGTTAAAAAATCATCCATAGGAAATAAAACTACATCATCTGAAAAATCACTAATTTTATCAAATAAGCTAGATGCCTCGTACAAAGAATTAGTCACAACGACCATAGACTTATTGCACTTTTTAAATTTATTATATATATAAAGAGAATAAAGTTCACTATTCAACCCACTAACTGCATAATTAACACTATCATCAATATTAAACAAATTATCAAAAATATTCATAAAACCTCACCTCCTACCTAGACAAAGAATTATATTTAGATAATAACCTATCTCTGTCCAAACTTACAAAGTCAATAATAGCATCATCTAACGCTAAAAAAGAATGGTTAATAATATCAAGCTCATCCTCATTAAATTTGCCTAAAACATAAGAAATGACATCAACATTATTATTACCAATACCTATTTTAAGTCTTAAAAATTTTTTAGAATTTAAGTTCTCAATTATATTTTTAATCCCATTATGCCCACCAGAACTATGATTAAAAGAAAATTTAATTTTGCCTAATTCCATATCCAAATCATCCTGAACAACCAATATATCATTAAGGTCTATATTAAAATACTTTACGAAATTTGCAACCACCTCTCCGGACAAATTCATATACGATAGTGGTTTTAAAAATATTATTTTTTCGTTATTTATAATGCCCGTTCCATACAAACCATTAAATTTTTCTTTTATTATATTTATTGAGTATTTATCAGACCAATAATCAATTAAAGAAAAACCAACATTATGTCTTGTTTTATCATATTTTTTTTCAGGATTTCCCAAGCCAACTACTAATTTCATTTTTGCCTCCTACTATGATATTCTTTATAGACATCACTTTTTGTTATTTTATGATTTTTCGCAACTTTTTTTATAGCATCCATAGTATTTAATCCATCAGAAATATATTTATCAATTTCAGAATTAATAGAATCAAAGACCTCAGGAATCTCACGATATCCTTCAACAACAATAACGTATTCTCCCTTAATAGTTCCCATATTATTCAAAAGTTCACTTAGTAGACCACGATATACTGATTCGTGAATTTTAGATATTTCTCGAGAAATACTAATTATTCTATCTCCAAATATTTCATACATACTATTTAATGTCCTTTCAATTCTATGAGGTGCTTCATAAAATACCATTGGATACAAAAAATTTTTAAGTTTTTCCAATTCAGACCTACGTTTATTCTCCTTACTATCTAAAAAACCATAAAACAAAAAATGATTGCTACTAATACCAGAATTTACAACAGCCGGAACAAAAGCAGTCGCTCCTGGAAGTGCAACCACATTATATCCAAGCTTAGCAACATAACTTACAGTTTTATACCCTGGATCACTAATAATAGGAGTTCCTCTATCCGTAACAAGACTAACACAACAACCCTCTTTTAAATATGAAACAACTTTTTCTTTCACAATACTTTCATTATGCTCGTGTAATGAGACCAATTTTTTCTTTATACCAAAATAATTAAAAAGATTTGTCGTTACTCTTGTATCTTCGGAAAAAATTACATCTGATTTTTTTAGAATTTCAACCGCTCTATAAGTCATATCTTCCATATTACCTATAGGAGTAGGAACTAAATATAAACAATTATTTCCGTTATAACTACTCTGCCACATTTTCAATACCTCCAAACATTAATCTAATTTCCTCGCAGTATTGATTACTATCGTTATAAACAATCAATGGAGGAAGAATTTTCATTCCGGTTTTTCCATTTTTATAACCCTCTATTAAAAAGACATTACTATTTTTATTACTTTTAGGATAAACAAATCTAACCACTTTTGGTTCTATATTATATTTTTTCATTAAATCAACTACCTCAGAAAATCTATTTGAAACGTGAACCAAAGCAATATGCCCACCATTTTTAAGCATTTTGCTTGCTTCAAAAATTATTTCTTCCAAAGTAATATTAATTTCGTGACGTGCAATAGCTTTTACTTCATTACTGTTTTTCAAAGAAGAATCATTACACCTAAAATAGGGAGGATTACACACAATAACATCAATTGAACCTAAATCATAATAAGATGAAATGTTTTTAATATTATCATTAATAAGAGTAATTTCTTTTGACATTTTATTAATATTAACAGATTCAACTGCCAACTTGTATATTTCCGTCTGTAATTCAATACCTACAATATGTTTGTTACACCTTTTATTTAACAACATAGCTATAGGTGCATTACCCGTAGCAAAATCAATTATTGTTTTATCCTTATAATTAATTGTAACAAAATTTGCTAATAAAACTGAATCTAATGAAAAAGTAAAATATTCAGGGTTTTGATATATAAACATATTTTCATAATTTAAAAGTCTATTTTTAACCTTCATTATTAACATTTACCTCCACGAGACCTTCATCAGTTAAAACTGTATATCTTCTTTTCAAAATATTAAGAGCAACCACTTTTCCCTGACTTTTATTTATTTGAACAGTATCACCAATATCAGGAATTTCAGTTTTATAAAAAGTATATGTATCATTCTCATAATTTAAACAACATAGCAACCTACCACAAGCACCATTTATTTTACTCGGATTTAAAGCCAACATTTGATTTTTAGCCATACTTATTGTTACTGTTTCAAAAGAATTTAAAAAGCTACTACAACACATCGGTCTACCACACGGACCTATTCCTCCTATCGCTCTAGCCTTATCCCTAATACCTACTTGTCTAAGTTCAATACGTGTTTTATAATAAGACCCAAGTTCGCGGGCTAATTTTCTAAAATCAACTCTTCCATCAGCTAAAAATCTAAAAAGTAACTGTGACCTATCAAATGTATATGCAGCATCCAATAGCCTCATTTCTAAATTATACTTTTTTATTAGCTCTCTACATTTATCAATAGAATCATTTGCATCTTTAACATTGTCTAAAAATTTAAAATAATCTTTTTCCTGAGCAATTCTTATAATTTTGTTATAATTGAAATTTTTATCAACTAATTTATCATCCAAAAAAGAAACAATAGTACCATACTCTTTACCTTTTTCGGTTTCAACAATAACGTCCAATCCAATCTTTAATTTAAGAAAATTATCATCAAAATAGCCAACTTTACCTTTTTTATTAAGCTTAACACCTACAATCATTTTTCTAATCCCTCGCTAACATCAATAATCAACTTGTCAAAAAATAAATTTAAATTAACATTATAATCAATATTATCTTTTGCTTTAAATAAAATATATAATATATTTAAAGTTTTGTCAATTGTTAAATTAAAGGAAATTTCTTCTAATTTATCCAAATCGGATAAAAAATATAAATCACCATTATAATTCATTTTCAATTTAAGGATATCATAATAAAAACATATCATAATATCCAGTAAAATCATATTGTCTAATTTAAATGAATCATTTCCAACATTTTTAGCAACTAAATGATTTCCCCACAATTCATTCAAATAAACAATTGTTAAAGTACCATTTCTATTTAAAAAATCAATAACTTTAAATGAATCACTAAATAAGCTCTTAAATGTTTCTTTTTCAATTATACCATTATTAATACTTTTATATAAATTATCAACTGTATCTTTTCCAAGATAACTTTTTCTTCCAATTCTTATCGTTTGACATCTACTAATAATCGTAGGCAAGACTTTTTCAACATTATAAGTTGTCAAAATTGCAATAACATTTTCATTCGGCTCTTCTAAAAATTTAAGTAACGAATTAGAGGCACTCGCATTCATTTTATCACAATCTTTTATTAAATAAATCCTAATCTCATTATTTAAAGATTTAGTAGCAAAAAATCTTTGAACATTTAAAATATCCTCTTTTTTTATAAGACCATTACAAGGTGAAATAATTTTTAAATTTAAACAGTTATTCTCATCTATATTTCTACACATTGAACACTCAGAACAAACATCACTTATAAAGTTTTTATCTCTTTTAGGACATAATAACATTTTCATAAAATTATAAACATCATCGTATGAATCATCATTACAAAGTTCAAATAAATAAGCATGTGAAGGTTTTTGCGTGCTCAAAATACTATTAAAAATAGCATTAAAAACACTTGTATCATTTTTAATCCTATCAATCATTACTAACCTCCTATAGTAAAAGAAAAAGTATCAAAATCAATAACCCTAATCCAAATACATCAAATAAATAAATAACTGATAATGTAAATATATTTATAGGTATCATAACACTTAATGGAGATATTATTATATTAATTACATATAGTGTTAAAAAGCAATATATAATTTTTTTTATAAAATTAAACACATATTTCAAAAAAACCACCCAATAAATATATGATAAAATTATCTCAACTTATGCTTTTTCTTTCTTCAAAAGCAAGTTCTAATGTCATTTGATCCAAGTAATCAATATCAGCACCAACTGGAATTCCTGTAGCAATTTTTGTAACCTTAATTCCTCTTTTTAATAAAATAGTTCCAATATATTGCATAGTAGTTTCACCCTCAATATTTGGTTTTAATGCTAAAATAACTTCATTAACATTATCAATATCTATTCTTTTTATTAATGCCTCTATTGACAAATCATTTGGTCCTATTCCGCTATAAGGAGATATTAATCCACCTAAAACGTGATATAATCCATTATAATTACCTATTCGTTCAAATGAAACAACATCCTTAGGTTTTTCAACGATTAAAATTTTACTCTTATTTCTATCTAAATCTGTACAAATTTCACAATTATTATCAAATGTAATGTTGTTACAAATTTTACATCTACCAATTTTATCCCTAAATGCAAGTAAATTATTAGAAAAATTTGTAATATCATCAGAAGAAAATTCTAATAGTGAAAAAACAATCCTTTCAGCACTTTTATCTCCAATACTTGGTAGTTTTTTAAAATTCTCAATTAAATTTTTTATTATCAAAGAATTCATTTACATCAAACCTGATAAACCTTGACCATATTTCCCAAGTTTCTTTTCTTTTTCACTATTAGATTTTTTTACTGCATCATTAAAAGCAACTGCTATCATATCCTCCAAAAGTTCAATATCATCCTTATCTATACCTTTATCAGATGAAATTTTAACAGATTTAACCTCCTTATCTCCGTTTATAGTAACTTCAACTAATGAAGAACATCCAGTATACACACTATTTGAAAGTTCCTTTTGGGTCTTTTGGAGCTCCTTTTGTAATTTTTGAGCCTCTTGTAACATTTTTTGCATATTCATATTAAAATCATCCTTTCTTTTATCTAATTTCTACTTTATCTTTACCAACAATGCTAATCAATTTTTCTAAATCTTCACTATTTGCATCATTATTTCCAGATAATAATGTTTTAGGCTTGAAAACATAGCCTGTTTTAATTTTTTTAATATAATCTGCTCTTATATCCAGCCATTCTTTTTCTAATAGGAAAATAATATCATACCTTTTTCCATAAACTTTTAAAATCAAATCAGAAACAAGTAATATATTTTTATTAAGTCTATCACAAATTGAGTCAAATTTCGTTGAAAACATAACCTCCAATTGTGATACAACTACCGGTTTTACATCACTAAGCAGTCCAGCAATTAGTCTATATTTATCGTCCGCACAAAAGTCATTAATAGTTATCCAACGTGAAGAAAAACTTATAAGTTCCTGTTTGTTAGCACCAGCTAAACAGTTATTAATTATGATATCTCTATTTTGCAAATTTAGTTCTTCTAATTTATTATCATTTAATTCAGAGTTATTTATAAGCATCCTATCCTTAGGCGTTTCTTCCATATCACCAACATTTGTTAAACTATTTTTATTAAAATTAATATTACCTTCATTATTATTTTCTTCACTTTGGTTTAATATTAATTTATCCTTATCATTTAAATATTTCATAATTTTTAAAATAGTTACACAACATAATATATTAATATAACTACTATTTACAATTTTATTCTTTAAATCATTAATTTCATTTATTAGTTGAAACAAGATATTCTCATTAAAGTTCTCACTATAATCTATAATAACATCATTTTTATCACCAATATTAGTCAACCTACCACAAGTCTTGTATAAAAGTATATCCTTAAATAATTCTATTAACTGATCAATAAAACCCGAAACACTTTTATCATTAGACTCCAAATCATCAAAAAAGGAAACTACCTTAGCTACTTCTCCATTAATAAGGTAACTCAAAAAATTACGAATATCTAATGTCGAAATTGAACCATTAACATTATCCACATCATCCAATGTTATTTTTCCATCTTTATAAACAGAAAGTTCATCCAATAAATTGATTGCATCTCTTAATCCACCATCAGATATCTTAGCTATTTCATAAATGGCATCAGTTGTTATTTCTATGGATTCTTCATTGGCAATATATTGCAGCCTTTTTGCAATATCATCTTCACTTATTCTCAAAAACTTGAACTTTTGACATCTTGAACTTATTGTAAGTGGTATTTTATTAGGCTCAGTGGTTGCTAAAATAAAAATTATATGTGATGGGGGTTCTTCCAAAGTTTTAAGCAAAGCATTAAATGCCTGAATAGTTAGCATATGAACTTCATCTATAATATATATTTTATATCTGCCACTACTTGGAACCAAATTAATTTTATCTCTAAGCTCTCTTATCTCATCAACACCATTATTAGATGCCGCATCTATCTCAATAATATCACTTGTATTATTTAAACAATTTTCACAGGTATTGCAAGGATTTCCATCAATCAAATTACTACAATTAACCATTTTAGCAATTATTTTGGCTGTGGTTGTTTTACCAGTTCCACGTGGACCTGAAAATAGATAAGCGTGCGATAATCTATTTTCCATTATAGCATTATTTATAACTGTTATAATCTTGTTTTGACCAACCATATCACCAAAATTAGAAGGTCGATACTTTCTATATAATGCTAAATACTTCATAATACCTCCTCCCCTACATACATATTATATCACATTTTTTTATTATTTTCTTCTTTTTTCAAAAAAATCACTTAATATTTTCGAACATTTTTCATTTTGCATATTAACAACGGTTCCTCCACCAAACAATTGTTCTGTAAAATAATTATTTTTTTTATTTTTAGTGCCAAAATACATAATTTTTATTTGTGCTTCATTAATTGCACCCAAACACATTAAACAAGGTTCTAATGTACTATAAATTACACAATTTTTAAGAATTTTACTTTTCTTTTTTTTGCAAGCCATATTTATTGCCATAATTTCAGCGTGGCATAAACAATTTTTTGTTTTTTCTTTGCAATTATAGCCATAACCTATTATTTTATAAGTCATTAAATCTACAATTACAGTTCCCACAGGAACTTCCTCATTATTAATAGCTTGTTTCGCATAATACAAACATTTGTTCAAATAATATTCATTCATATATAAAACACCTCTATCAACAGGTATAAATTATATCACACTTTTTCGTAATCAACAATGTTCCACGTGAAACATCATATTATTACATTATTAACATATTTATTATAACGATAAATTTATATATAAAATAAGCCAATAAACACAACCCGTATCTAAATAAATATAACAATTTATTTTTTTTACACTAAAAAAATTATAATTAACAATTAGAACATTTTTAACTTTATTTAATATTTAATAATTTAATTACTATTTATTAACAAATAAGTTTTAATGTTTCACGTGGAACATTATTTTATTATAAACAGCAACAATAATAATATTTATTAATATAAACAAATTACTACTATAAACCAAACAAATACATTTTTAAATAGTTGATATTTAATAAGCATAATATACATTACCTAATTAAAATAATATTATAATCAATAACAAAAATATTTATTTATATAATATAATTATTTTACTATATCAACAAGTAAAGTTATTTAATGTTTCACGTGGAACATTGATTTTAATTCTAACTAGATATTATATATAAAAAAAATTAGTTTTGTGCCTTATATATTATTTTTTTTAAAGGCTAAACTATTAATAAGCATTAAAACTATTTGTTAATGTATTTTTCGTAAATATAACTCTATTAACAGTATTTTTGATATCAAATATATTTTATAACACTTTAATAAAAAAATGGAATTATTAGGAAATAATTGCTTATCAACAGTTTAAATTTTTAGTTTTATATAAACATTAAACACACTATAATAAACAAAATACTTTTTTATGTTCCACGTGAAACATTAATTTTAACTAAATATTATACAAAAATAAATTAACCTTGTTAATCCATTTATTTTAAAAACCAACTATATATTAAAATAATTTATCTTTCAGTAAATATAAATCTATAAACAGCATTTTTAATATAATCGTATTTTATGCTATCTTAATAAGCAAAATTAAAATTATTAAAAACTAATTCTTTATCAACAACTTAGATTTTTAATATTATATACATTTTAGTCCAACATATATAAGCTAAATTATTTCTTATGTTTCACGTGGAACATTGTATTATTATTATTATTAACAACACTAATACCAATATTTATTAATATAAACAAATTACCACTATAAAACAAGCAAATAAGTTTTTAAATAATTAATATTTTGTAAGCATAATATACATTACCCAATTAAAATAATATTATAATCAATACCCAAAATATTTTTTTATATAATAATTCTGTTCTATCAACAAGTAAGATTGTTTAATGTTCCACGTGGAACATTGTTTTTAATTTAAACTAGATAATATAGTTTTGTACTTTATATATTTCAATTTTTAAACAACAATTTTACAATAAATTTTTTTATATAGTATATTCTTATAATTTCTTACTAAACTATTAACTTTGTTACTATTAAAATTTTTTCTATTCATATAAATTTTAGTACACTATAATAAACAAAAACTTTTAATGTTTCACGTGGAACATTAACCTTTGTATCAATTATAGTATTTTTATATAAAAAATGATTATTAATTAATAAATTACCTATCAACAGGTTATTAACAATACACCAAAATACTACAATTATAAAAATTACATTATTTTATACAAAACAAATTTATTCTTTTTATCTATTTTATAAAAAAACAATATAATAAAAACAATGTTCCACGTGAAACATTGTTTTTATGTCTATCAACAGGTTGCTTTGACAAAAAAAAGAATACCTATAAAAATTATAGGTACTCTTTTCAAAACACAATTATAGCGCACACAATAAGAGGCTATTAAAGCTGCTATCTTCCGATCCTGACTTAATTCTAACATTATTGTTGCACTAGATACATTATAGCACACTTTTACTATTATTGCAAGCTTTTTTTGCATTTTTTTAAATCCGAACTATTGTTCATCATTTTCATTATCCTCATCATCTAATTCTTTATCAACAATTGCTGCGGAAGATACTACTTGACCATCCTTAACATTAATTAATTTAACACCTTGCGTAACCCTGCTCATAACAGGAATTTTTTCAACATCCAATCTAATAACAACGCCAGTATTAGTTATTATCATAACATCATTATCATTAGTAACAGTTTTGAATGAAACAATTGCTCCATTTTTCTCAGTAATATTAATAGTTTTTACACCTTTACTACCTCGATTTGTAATTCTATACTCAGAAATACTTGTTTGCTTTCCATATCCATTCTCAGTTATAACCAATACATTCTGACTTTCTTCAACCTTTTCCATTCCTACGAGCAAATTACTGCCCAAATCAATGCCTTTTACGCCGGTAGCACCCCTACCCATCACTCTGACTTTTTCTTCCGGAAAACGCACAATACGCCCATCTGAAGAGGCCATCAATATATCATCATTTCCAGAAGTCTTTTTTGCTGATATCAATTCATCACTATCTTTTAAAGTAATAAACTTCTTACCATTAGTCCTAATATTATTAAATTCAGCAATATCCGTTCTCTTAATTATACCAAATTTAGTTGCAAATACAAAATATTTATTCTCTTCATCATTAGATACTTTAAGTAATGACGCTATTTTTTCTCCCTTTTCCATATTAAGAAGATTGATAATAGGTAATCCCTTAGATTGTCTTCCAAATTCCGGAATCTCATATCCTTTCATCCTATAAACCTTACCATTATTAGTAAAGAACAATATATAATCGTGACTACTAGAATTAATCATCATTTCAACAAAATCCTCTTCATTCGTAGCCATTCCCTTAATACCTACACCACCTCTATTTTGCGTTTTATAAGTACTAGAAGGAACCCTCTTTATATAACCCTTATTAGTAAGTGTAATAACAATATTCTCTTCCGGTATCAAAGATTCATCTTCAATATAATCAATCGCCGTCATATCAATCAAAGTACGCCTGTCATCTGCATACCTATTTTTAATATCTAACATTTCATTTTTAATAATTTCTAGTATTTTTTCCTCAGAATTTAAAATTTCTGTTAAATCAGCAATTAACCTTTCTAATTCAGCAATTTCATTTTCAATAGCTTCCTTAGCAAGACCTGTAAGACGTCTCAATTTCATCTCTAAAATTGCTTGTGTTTGCTCATCAGACAAACCAAATTTAGCTTTTAACTCATTACTAGCATCCTCATCAGTTTTAGCACCTCTTATTATACTAATAACCTCATCTATATGGTCAAGAGCAATCTTCAAACCCTCCAATATATGCAATCTAGCCTTATATTTTTTAAGTTCAAATTCACATCTTCTATATATAACGTGCTTTTGATGATCAACATATTTTTCCAATATAGTCTTTAATCCCAAAGTCCTTGGTCTACCATCTACAAGCATTAAAAAGTTAATACCATAAGACATTTGTAACTGCGTATGTTTAAATAAATTATTTAAAACAACATTAGCATTTGCATCCTTTTTTACATCAATAACAATTTTAACTCCACCCAAAGAGGACTGATCATTCAAATTAGCAATACCTTGTATAACTTTATCTCTAACTAACTCAGCAATCCTTGTAATAAGAGCTTTTTTATTAACCTGATAAGGTAGTTCAGTAATAACAATTTCATCGTGATTATTTTTTTGTACGATTTCAACTTTTGACCTTATAGTAATAGTCCCTCTGCCCGTATCATAAGCATTTTTAATTCCAGAATTACCCAAAATAATGCCACCAGTTGGAAAATCAGGACCCTTAATATATTGCATAAGTTCAATAACAGATATATCAGGATTATCAATATATGCTACACAACCATCAATAACTTCTCCTAAATTATGAGGGGGAATATTTGTAGCCATACCAACTGCAATTCCCATATTACCATTAACAAGTATATTAGGAAATCTACTAGGTAAAACCACAGGCTCCTTCCTTTGATCGTCATAGTTAGGAGAAAAATCAACAGTTTCCTTATTCAAATCTCTAATAAGTTCCATAGAAATTTTCGACAAACGGGCCTCGGTATAACGTGAAGCGGCCGCACCATCTCCATCAATATTACCAAAATTACCGTGCCCATCAACAAGTGTATGTCGATAAGTAAAAGGCTGAGCCATTCTCACCATAGATTCATATATTGCCGAATCTCCGTGAGGATGATAATGTCCCATTACCGCTCCAACAGCATTAGCAGATTTCTGATATTTCTTATCAGGTGTCATTCCCTCTTCCCATAAAGTATATATAATACGTCTATGCACAGGCTTCAATCCATCCCTTACATCCGGAATAGCTCTAGCAACAATTACACTCATTGAATAGTCCAAAAAAGATGTCTTCATTTCGCTATTTAAGTCAACTGCTATCATTTTATCTTTATCTTCATTCATTTTTACACCACCTATATATCGAGATTAACAACATTCAAAGCATTTTCTTCAATAAACAAACGCCTTGGCTCTACTTCTTCACCCATAAGTAACTGAAAAGTTTCATCAGCTACAATAGCATCATTTAAATCAATTCTTTTAAGTATTCTAGTACCAATATGCATAGTAGTTTCTCTAAGTTCGTGGGCATCCATTTCTCCTAGACCTTTCATTCTACCAATATCATACTTAGTATTAGCAGGTAAACTAGCCAAATAAGCATCCCTTTCCTCTTCATTTAAAACATACTTAATTGTTTTACCGTGCTTTATAGAATAAAGAGGTGGCTGAGCTGCATAAACATGCCCATTTTCAAGCAAAGGACGAAAATATCTATAAAACAATGTCAATAACAAAGTTCTAATATGAGCACCATCAACATCAGCATCCGTCATAATTATAATCTTGTGATAACGAAGCTTAGATAAATCGAACTCTTCACCTATACCAGTTCCAAATGCAGTTATTATCGTTCTAATTTCTTCATTATTAAGAGCCTTATCTAATCTAGCCTTTTCAACATTTAAAATTTTTCCACGAATAGGAAGGATTGCTTGCGTAGCTGGATCTCTACCATCCTTAGCCGTTCCTGCTGCCGAATCTCCCTCAACAATAAATACTTCTGAAACACTTGCATCTTTTGAAGAACAATCAGTTAATTTTCCCCATTGATGAGTAAGTTCAAGACCACCTTTTCTACGTGTTATCTCACGAGCTTTCTTAGCCGCTACACGTGCCCTTGCCGCCGTTATAGCCTTCTCAACAATAATTTTGGCCTGATCTGGATTCTCCATCAAAAATCTGTCCAAGCCTTCTCCAAAAACATTAGCAGCCACCTTTTTTACCTCGGAATTGCCCAACTTTGTCTTAGTTTGACCTTCAAATTGAGGCTCGGGAACCTTGGCCGAAATAATCATCGTAATGCCTTCCCTTACATCCTCACCCTGTAAATTTTCATCGTTATCTTTGAGCAATTTCGCTCCGCGGGCATAATTGTTTATAATTCTTGTTAAACTATTCTTTACACCATCTTCGTGAGTTCCACCTTCTGGTGTTGTTATATTATTAACAAAAGAATAAATTGAAGGTGTATATCCATCGTTGTATTGAAAAGCGACTTCAATAGTAACATCGTCTTCCTTACCTTCTGTATGAACAATGGTACTGTGAATAGGAGTTTTTTTATCATTTAGAAGCTTAACATATTCACTAATACCGCCTTCATAAACAAACGTATCCTTCTTATCTGTTCTATCATCACGTAATATAATTCTAAGACCTTTGTTCAAAAAAGCAAGCTCTCTAAAACGATTTTTCAAAATATCATAATCAAAATCAACAGTTTCTTTAAATATGCTAGAATCTGGCATAAAAGTTACCGTAGTTCCCGTTCTGTCAATACTACAATCACCAATAACTTTTAGAGGATGCTCAGTATGTCCACCATTACTAAATTTTATATAATGAATTTTACCATTTTTATAAACAGTCACTTCAACCCATTTACTAAGAGCATTAACAACACTAGCACCTACTCCGTGAAGACCACCAGATACCTTATATCCGCCTCCACCAAATTTACCACCAGCGTGAAGTACTGTATAAACAGTTTCCACCGTGGATAAACCAGTTTTAGGATGGACTTCAACCGGAATACCTCGACCATCATCTTTAACGGTTACAGAACCATCTTTATTAACTGTAACTTCAATATCATCACAATATCCAGCCAAAGCCTCATCAATAGCGTTATCAACAATTTCCCAAACTAAATGATGAAGCCCTCTACTACTAGTAGAACCTATATACATACCAGGTCTTTTTCTAACAGCTTCCAATCCTTCTAGTACCTGTATATCCGAAGCATCATAGTGGTTTTCAGCAGTATTATTCATCTCATTTTTCCTCCTTCTTCACTTGATTTAAACAACCATTTTCTATATGAAATATTCTAGCATTTTTAAGTAAATCATCAGATATCATATTAAGATCAGTGGTTGTCAATATAACTTGTATATTTCCACTTAAATATTTAGTAAGATTATTTCTTTTATTAACATCTAATTCACTAAAAACATCATCCAAAAGTAATACCGGAAACTCCAATCCATAATCTTTATAAACATAAGCTTCCGCTATCTTTAAAGCGAGAATTGCCAT
>CAKOSA010000008.1 GCA_934101865.1 uncultured Bacilli bacterium
AGTATAAAGTCAGCATTAAATGATTTAGAACTAGTAGATACCAACTCTACCCTATTTAATGACAATGATCAAATAATTAAAGAAAAGAAAGAGGAAACAAATATGGATATGAATTCACTAAACCAAGTAGCACAAAACAATGTGCCAAATCAAACGCAAGACCCAATGATGAACCAAAATATGAATATGAACACAAATATGAATGCAAGTACTGATTCTAGGTTCTTCCCATCTTTTGATGAGGCCCCTGCAAATATGAATGTACCAAATAATATGCAAGCCCCAACCCAAGAGGTGCCAAACTTTAACCAAAACTTTATGGCAAATACCCCACCTGCTCCAACAAATCCAACTCCCGAGCCAAACCCAATTCCCGATTTCGGATTAAATATGACTCCTCCAACACCTCCCGTTAATAACGATTTTAATCTAAATACCGCTCCATCAAATGAGCAACCAGTAAATCCATCCCCAACCGTTCCAACATTTGATAACAATATTGGTCCCGTAAACAATTTTGGAGCCAATCAACCAGAGCAATTCTATCAAGCTCCAATAAATAACGGACCAGTTGGCCCATTACCAAATACAACAATGAGCCCTACGGGAGCAAGTACTATGACTTCCCCTGTGGAAAATCCCATTCCCGATTTCAGAGTAGAACCATCAACCCCAGCAATGCCAAATATAAATACCCCTACTCCGGAACCAAACATTCCCGTAGAAACCCCATCCCTAGTAGATATAACACCTGCTATAAATAATACCAGAACATTCGTAACAACCCTCGAAAGTATGGGCTTCAAAGTATTAACTGAGGAAAGCGATAACGGCACTGAATACATAATAACAATAAAAATACAAAAATAGAGTATGCAACCATACTCTTTTATTCTGCCTCTCCATCCCCAACTTCCGTACTATTACCACTCTCCGTACTTTCCTTGAACACTTCATCAAGATCCTTTTCGTAACTGTTCCCGTAGGGCTCTGTTCCCTTAATATAATAGAAAAGCTTTTTATGCTTATCCCCTTCTTTACTCACCATTCCCGTAATTGGATTAACCACCACACCAACAACATTATCAGGAATATCATACCAACCACTATCCCTATTTCCAAAATAACCCTCCATAGTATCAATCCAAATACTCTTATGAACTCCCCCATCATTTGCAAGTTTCCTATTATCATCATACCCAATCCAAATCCCCAATACCGCATCACTATTATAACCAATAATCCACTTATCCGTATCCATAGTTCCCGTTTTAATAGCATATTTATGAGTAATCTTTGGAAGCAAACTAATAACCGTAGGATAATTATAATCAATAAAATCATTATCATAAGTATAAGTAAGCATCTCATTCAATATAAACACTAAACTAGAATTAAGAATAACCTCTTCCCTATCCTTATATTCATAAATAACATTCCCCTTACTATCTTCCACTTTCCTAATAAAATGATTAACATTCCTTTTACCACTATTAGCAAAAACACTATAAGCCTGAACCATATCAATAACACTAATCTCACTCGTCCCCAGAGCCAGCGATGCCACCGGTTTAAGATTACTACTAATTCCCAACCTACTAGCCATATTAACAAGAGCATCCTCCCCCAAAAATAAATGAGTTTTAACCGCATAAACATTATCAGAATAACTAATTGCCGCTCCCATCGATATTGGCCCATTCGCATACATATCATTAAAATTCTTAGGCGTATAAACAAAATTATTAGATAAATTAAATGTAGTCTTTTCACTCGTAAAATTACTTGAAGCCGTAAATCCACTTTCCAAAGCCGTATAATATAAAATAGGTTTCATTACACTACCCACCTGCCTTTTAGATTGTGTAGCCCTATTAAATTGACTTTTATTATAATCCTTGCCCCCCAAAAGAGCCATAACTTCCCCATTTTTTGGATTTACCATAACACCCGATACCTCTAACTCATTATCTCCCATATATTCCAAGCTCGATTTCTCCAAATTACTCTGTGCCTCCATATCAAGCGTCGTATAAACTCGCAGTCCGCCCGTCTCAATTAAGCTCTTCGGAATCGTCCCAATCCCTTTAAGTTCGCTAACCACCGCATCCTTAAAATACATCACACTCGAAAGGTCATTATCGTTCATCTTCCCATAATACGTCAAATTTTCGCCCAAAGCCGTCTCGACCTTCTTTTCACTAATATCCCCATTTTTAACCATAAGTTTCAGCACTGTTGCCTGCCTTTTTTTGGCCCTATCGGGGTTATTTAACGGATTATTATTACTAGGAGATTGAGGAATTCCAGCTAACATAGATGCCTCTCCAATCGAAAGCTCACTAGCACTCTTATTAAAATAATACTTACTAGCATTCTCTATACCAAACACTCCTCCATAATTAATAGTATTAAGATACCCCTCCAAAATCTCATCCTTACTATAATGAGTTTCAAGTTCAAACGCCAGTAACGCTTCTTGCATCTTCCTTGACCAAGTCTTTTCGTGAGTTAGAAACAAATTTCTCGCATACTGCATTGTAATTGTACTTGCACCCTCTGATAAATTTCCATTTATAATATTGGTAAAAAATGCCTTAACAATTCGCAAATAATCAAATCCAAAATGATGATAAAAATTCTTATCCTCTGTACTAATAGTTGCCTCAACTAAATCCTTACTAATATTATCAAGTTTTATCCAATCTTTGTTATTATTAAAAATAAGTTCATTACTATTATCATATAAATAATAAGACTGTTCTTTATTAATAGAAGGTTTAGGAGTTAACAAACAATAAACATACAAAGAAACATTACATAAAATAAACAAAATCAAGATAACTAAACCAAATTTTAACCCCTTTTTAACAATATTCATACACTCCTCATCTCCATTTTTTTTACATCTATAATTATTATTAGAAAAAAAGAATAAAATATGTTTACAATTTAATAAACTTATGCTAAAATTACAATTGAATTATTTCGGAGGTGCAATTATAAAAAAAAAATTAAAAGGATATATTAAAAATATAACAGAAAATGAACAAACAAAAATAAACACTACAGCAATTAAAACCACTGAGGAACTAAAGTTTTTATTAGATAGCACACAAAACAAATTACAAATAAAAAAAGATAAAGCAATTCTCGTAAGAAAAGACACCGAAAAAGAAATGACATTCACATTTTGTAAAGACACCAAAACAGAAATAAAAATAAAATTATTAGAAAACGGTTTATATGTAAAAGTTCCTATAAAAACAACAAACCTTGAAATAACCGAAAACAATATAAACATATTCTATACCATTATAGATAACAATATAGAATACGAGTTAAAAATACAATTGGAGGATGAGTTATGAGTATAAAAAATGAAATAAAAGAAAAAATAAAGTTAGCTCTAAACAAACTAAATATAGAGGAAGAAAACATAATAATTGAAATACCAAAAGATAAAACCAAAGGAGACTATTCTACCAATATAGCAATGGTTTTAACTAAAAAATTAGGACAAAAACCAATGGATACAGCAAAACAAATACTTGAAGTCTTAGAACTAGGTGATTTAGGAGTAGCCGAAATAGCCCTCCCAGGATTTATTAACTTCCATATAGATAATAACTATTTATTATCTAAATTAAACGATATTATAAAAAAAGA
Organism: uncultured Bacilli bacterium; assembly: GCA_934101865.1. Taxonomy (GTDB): domain Bacteria; phylum Bacillota_I; class Bacilli_A; order RF39; family UBA660; genus UMGS2068. Next base: position 3,670 of record CAKOSA010000008.1, read on the forward strand.
TAGAGATTACGGAAAAAATAATACTGGCCACGGAAAAAAAGTAAATATCGAATTTGTAAGTGCTAATCCAACTGGTTATCTTCATGTCGGACACGGTCGTGGAGCAACTTATGGTGACAATTTAGCCCGTATAATGACCTTTTCCGGATATGATATAACAAAAGAATACTATATAAACGACGCAGGTAATCAAATGAATAACTTAGGAATATCTATAAAAGAAAGATATAAGGAAATATGTGGACTTTCTTGTAATCTTCCTGAGGACGGATATCACGGCAAAGAAATAATAATGATTGCTAAAGATATTTACGAAGAAAACGGCAATCAAAAACTAAACGAAGACATAGAATACTTTAAACAAATAGGACTAGATATATTAATGTCGCAAATAAAAAAAGTATTAGACGAATATAGAGTAAATTTTGATGTCTTTACAAGCGAAAAATCCCTTTATGACAGATCACTTGTCGATGATACCCTATCTAAACTCCAAAAAAGCGGAAAATGCTATATTGAGGATGGTGCACTATGGTTAAAAACAACCGATTATGGTGATGAAAAAGATAGAGTATTAATAAAACACGACGGAGCTTATACATATCTACTTCCCGATATCGCCTATCACGTTAATAAATTAGATAGAGGCTTTGACGAATTAATAGATGTGTTAGGATCTGATCATCACGGTTATATTAATAGATTAAAAGCCTCATTAGAGATATTAGAAAAAGATGCCACTAAACTAGATATAAAAATATTACAAATGGTAAGATTAATCAAAGATGGAGAAGAAGTAAAAATATCAAAAAGAACAGGAAAAACAATAACCCTAACAGATCTTATAGATGATTTAGGCGTAAATAGAGTAAGATATTTCTTCTCTTCCAAATCCCTTGATAGCCAAATGGATTTCAATCTATCCCTAGCTGCATCAGAAGATATGAACAATCCCCTATTTTATATAGAATATGCAAATGCAAGAATAAGTTCAATTTTAAGCAATTATAGTAAAGAATTACCACAAATAGGCACTTACACAACCCTAAATACCCCACAAGTATATACTATATTAAATAAATTATATGAATTTGAAGATGTAGTTGTTTCCGCTGCCACAAAGAAATTACCACATTTAATAGCACTATATGCTTATGATTTAGCAACACTTTTCCATTCATATTACAATAGTGAAAAAATAATTAATGAAAATGACGCAATATACACAAATGAAAGAATAATATTTATTAAAGCAATTAAAATAGTATTAAATAACGCTTTACAATTATTAGGTATATTGCCAAGAGAACGTATGTAGGAGGAAAAATATGAAATTAAATAAAATGAAAAAAGAAGATTTAGAACAATTATCTTATGGTAAAATAGCAGAATTATACTTAAAAGAAAATAAACAAACATTAACTACAGCTGAACTTTTTAAAGAAGTATGCAATTTACTAGAATTACCAGAAGAAGAATATCAAAATAAAATAGGAGATTTCTTTGAAACATTAACAACATCCAAAGAATTTATACTTCTAAGTGATGGAAAATGGGATTTAAAATCAAACCATACAGTTAAAATAGATATCGATGAAATATATGAAGAAAAAGATGACGACGTTTACGAAGATACTTCAGATGATGAAAGCAGTATAGTTCCCGAAGAAGAAGATGGAGAAGATTATGAAGGAACTAATGATGCCGATTATGATGACGAATTAGGAGACCTATCTATCGTAACTGAAGATGAACTTAACGAAGAATAATAACCTTATTCTTTTTTTCATATTTAATAAACCCAAACATATTTTATAATAGGTGAAAAATGAAAACAAAAATCAAGGTAGGATTGCCCCGAGCACTCCTTTATTATAAGTATAATATTTTATGGAAAACCTATTTAAAATACTTAGGATGCAATATTGTTGTAAGTCCCGAAACCAATAAAGAAATATTACAAACCGGCTTAAAAAATTCTCCTGATGAAGCCTGTTTAGCATTTAAAATATATACCGGTCACGTAAATGATTTGATAAATAAATGTGATTATATATTAATACCAAGAATATCCAACTATGGCAAAAATGAAAGAGTATGCTCTAAATTTGAAGCTCTTTATGATGATATTAAAATAACATATCCGTCTGTAAATATCTTATTTTATAATATAGACCATCTAAATAACCATTATAAAACTATATCACTACTTAAATTAGGGTTGAAAATAAATAAAAATCCCTTTAAAGTAATATATTCATACTATAAAGCAACCAAAAAACAAAAAAATTATATTAAAGAATTGGAGAATAATCAACAACACATTTTATCCAAAACCACTAAAAAAATACTTTTAGTAGCCCACCCCTACATAGTATACGATAAATATCTTTGCGGTGAAATAATAACATATCTAAATAAAAATAAAATAGACATATTATATGCAGATAGACTAAATGAAAAAATAGCCCGTGAATACTATAAAGAACTATCCCCTACCCTTTATTGGTCGGACTCTAAAAATTTAGTTGGAGCAATTAACTATTACAAAAATAGTATATCAGGAATTATATTTATATCCAGTTTTCCCTGTGGACTAGATTCCTTAGTTAATGAATTAATGATAAGAAAGATAACTAACGTTCCTAAACTAAATATAATTATCGATGAACTAGGTACAGAAACAGGCCTTGTAACTAGACTAGAAAGCTTTATTGATATTTTAGAGGGAGGTGCAAATTGAAACAAATAATATCCTTTCCTCGTTTAGGAAATTACCATATTCCCATATCCTCTTTTTTAGAAAAAACCACTAAACAAAATATTCTTATACCACCCAATATTACCAATAACACTAAGGAGTTAGGAACAAAATATAGTCCCGATTTTGTCTGTGCCCCCTTTAAATATAATTTAGGAAACTACATTGAAGCCCTAGATAACGGAGCAACTATTCTTCTTCAAGGTGGAGGTGGTTGCAGGTACGGTTATTATGCAGAATTACAAGAACAGATCTTAAAAGATTTAGGATACAAATTTGAATTCAAAAACTTTATAAAAAACAATAGCATCTCCCCAATAAAAGTATATCAGTTTATAAAAGAAGTAAATCCCAAAGCAAATGTAATCAAGTGTTTATATTATGGTATTATACTCTTAATAAAAGTAGTATATATGGACAAAATTGAAAACTATATAAGAAAAAATAAAGCCATAATAATAAACAAAGAAAGATTAAAAATACTTGAAAAAAAATATTACAATAATATAAATACACCCAAAACAATTATTACTAACCTATTATATAATATAAAAACTTACAAAAAGTTAAAAAAAGAGCCAAAAGAAAAAAAAGCCAAACCATTAAAAATTGCTTTAATCGGTGAACTATATACCTTAATGGAAAGCGAAGCATCCAGCAATCTAGAAGAATTACTAATAAAGCAAAATATTTCCATATTTAGAAATACAAACATTACATACCTAATGATAACAAAAAAACACTGTCAAAAACGTCTGGCAAAAAAAGGTAAAGAGTATGTCAAGTATCACCTAGGGGCCGATGCTACTGAAAATATAATTTTAACAAAATTATTAGCCAAAAAGTATGATGGTATAATTCATATTAAAAGCTTTGGTTGTACACCAGAGATAAATGCAATGCCCATAATAAGTAAAGTGTCAAAAGACTATCAAGTTCCCGTAATGTTTTTAACTTTCGATACATCAAGTACAGACCTAGGATTAGAGACAAGAATTGAAGCCTTTTGTGATATGCTAAAATCTCGTAACAGAAATTAAAATTCTGTTTTTTTCTTGTATCTTAAATAAAAAAATGATATAATAAATACAGAAAAAAGGAGTAAAATATGATTGAAATAATAATTTTAATAAACATATTAGTATGCATATTTTTTGTAACAACTATGCACCACTTTTATGAAAAAAAAGGCTTATATTTGTCAATTGCTACCCTATCATTAATATCATACTTAGCATCATTTAAAATAACAAGCCTTTTAGGAAGCAATATAAATACAAGCATAATAATATACCCCATTATATTAGAAATAATATATATATTAAAGAAAAGGCATCCCCTCGAAAAGAAAACTAAGGCAAGAAACTATACAATAGTAGCACTTGTTTCAGCCATTATATATATAGCTTTAAGTTGTTTGTACAACCCCATTGAAACAAACTTATACGCCTTAGATATGGAAAAAACATTTTTAAGTAATTATGTACTGTTAATAGTTTATCCTATTACCCATATTGTTTCATTAGAACTATCAACAAAATTATTGCCAAAATTAGATAAAATGTATGAAAATAAATTTATAACCATAATGATTAATTATCTTATAGTATCCCTAATATCAGTAGTACTTATGATAAATATATCATATATAGGAGTATTAAATCCATTTGAAATATTTAAAATAAGTATAGTAACTTATCTATTCGGATTTCTAATAACCCTAATAACATATCCAGCAATGATGCATTTAATGAATAAAAAGAAGGTGATAGAATGAATACAATAATATTTATTTTCGCCCTTTTAACGACAATAATAATAACTCTAATAGTATATAAAAAACAAAAATATGAAGGACTACAAATATTACTTATTACATACACAATTCTAGGAACAATTCTTCCCCTAAAAGAAGTATCTATATTTGCACTACCCATTCCAATATCCCTAATATCAGGAGTTTCTATATTTATAATTATAAATATAATATTACAAAATCAAGGCAAAGAAAAAGCAATGCAAGAATTATGGTTAATATGGTTAGTATCAGTATTTAGTTACATTATTTTGGCTATAAGTAGCTTGGCACCAAGTTACATAACCACATCATTTAATCAAATATTTGGAAATAACTTAAAAATATTTGCAAGTTCTACAATAGCCCTTTTAACAAGTTTAATACTAAATATAAAACTATATTACTTTCTTAGAAGAGCCAAAAATAAAATATGGATAAGTAACATATTATCAGGAATAATAGTTCAGTTTGTATATACACTAATATACTTTCTCCTCTCAGCCCACCTATACCTACCATTAGAAACCCTATTCGGTTCTATAATAATTACCAGCGGATTAAGAATATTAATAAATACTATTGAAACAATTCCCTTATATATAATAAGTAAAGAGAGGTAGAAAAATGAGAACATCAAAAAAATGGCTTGTAAGTGATGAATTAAAACCACTAGTAAGTAAAATAATAAAAGAAAATAGAGAAAAATATCACTATTCATTAGAAGATTTATCCACAGCCATAAATCATAAGAAAAATAGACAAACTCTACATAAGTACGAAAATGGAACCCTAAACATCCCCTATGACATACTATTTGAAATATGTAATATATTTAAAGTAGATACCAAAATCTTTGAAGAAGCAACGACAACCGAAGAAGAACAAAGTAAAATAAACCAAAAAATAGTAAAAAACTATATGAAAAGTTTAAACCCTGAACAAGGACTAACAAGAGAAAAGGAAAAATTATTAGAAATATACAAAAACTGTGAATACAACTCTCTTGTAAAAACAGAACTAGCTATAAAAGTACCTGATGACTCTATGGCACCAATATACCAAAAAAACGATAAAGTATATTTTGAAACAAAAAAAGAATATGCAAATGGAGATGATATAATAGTAGCCATAAAACCTGGGATTCTTACCATAAGAAGACTATACAAATACCCAAAAGGAATAATATTACAAGCAATGAATCCCAAATATCAAACCATAAATATAAACATAATATCAAACGATATGATTATAGGTAAAGTAAACGGTTTTTACCGTAAAATCTAACTCTTTTATAGAGTTTTTTTCTTAATTACTTGATTTTTATTCTCACCTATGTTATTATTATCTTATAGTAAAGGAAAGTAAATAAAAGGAGGAAAACTATGAATAAGTTTAAAGTAAGAGACGAAAATGGCATCGAAAGAGAAGCAACCATAATAACAAAAATAGAAGAAAATCAAGTAAATTACCTAGTATATACAATAGATAGAGATGCACAAACAAGCAACATATTTGTATCAAAATTGTTAAATGGCAATTTAGAAGATATACAAAATCCCGAAGAAAAACAAAAAATAAATGAACTAGTAAAACACATAATAAAATTAGGGGCAGAATAGAGGTGAAAAGATGAAACAAGAAAGCTTAGCACTAAAATTAGAAGGAAATGCAATAGTAAATCCCAGTAATGTAAATATGACAAATTCAGTTATAACCTTATCAAAAGTAGGTATACCCAAAATAGCAAATTTCTATAATAACAAAAAAATACTATTAGCAATAAAACCAGATAAAATAAAAATAGGGTTAGATAATGTGATAGTAGTACCAGAAGAAATAAATATAGAAAATACTCAATCCATAAATGTAAGAAATACATACGTAGCAACAGCTAAAAAAGAAGTAATTAATGAGGCTATAGAATTAATAAATAATCTAAAAAGTTTTAAAGATTTAGTAAAAGTTCCGACATTGGCACCTACCCCAGAACCCCCAATAGCACCAACCCCAGTATTTGTGGAACCAGAAATAAAACCATTAGAACCAGTAAATATAGCACCAGAAGCCCCAAATACAGACGCACTTCCCAAAGTAAGTGAAAACACATTTTTTGATTTAAATAAAGTTCCAACTATTGATGAAATAGATGCAAATCCAAAGGTAGCTGAGGTCCCAACCTTTGATGGAAGTAAAGAAATAAATTTACAAAATGCCTTAAATAATGTGTTAGATAACTCGACACTAAATGAAACAAATATACCAAAACAAACAATACCAAATATAATAACAGATACACCAAATAATTCTGGACACATAAAAAGTAAATTTGTTCCAATACTATTTATTATAATATTCTTAGCTGCTTGTGGATTTGCCGTTTATGAAGCCATTAATTACTTAAAAATAACAGGAAAAATATAAGAGACAGATTTAATTATCAGTCTCTTTTCTTTCAGAATACTTACAACCACAATAATTTTGCCTATAAAGATTAAACTTTTTTGAAAGTTCAATACTCTCCTTGTACCCATTATCCTTCTTAAAATCACTATAAAGCCACTTAACACCATACCTCTCTCCTACACTATGCCCTATCATATTAATAACCTCTGCATTTTTATAAGGACTAACCGTAAGAGTACTACAAAAAAAATCAAATCCCATTTCTTTAGCAACAGAGGCACACTTTTCAAGCCTGATTCGAAAACATCTACTACATCTTTTACCACCCTCAGGCTCGTTCTCGGTACCCCTAATTGCTCTTTCAAAGACCTCATTATCATAATCACAATCCAAAAATTTCCCTTTCCCCAAGTCATTAATTAGCCTAATTTGTTCTTCTTTTCTTTTAAAATATTCCCTATCGGGGCTAATGTTAGGATTATAATATATAACAGTAATATCAAACCAATTACTAAGATACTGAATAACATAACTACTACAAGGACCACAACAACTATGAAGTAAAATGCTCTTTTTTTCTTGTAAATTATTTACAGTTTCCAAAAATAAATTTTTATAATAATTCTTCATAAAATCGCCTCATTTACATATAGCTTATTATAGCACAATTATCTCAAAAAACTTTACAAAAACTAAAAATACTGCTAAAATATAAATAGAAAGTGGTGAAATATGAAAAAAATTCCAAAGAAAAACTATTTTTTATTAGCCCTTGTCTTTCTTGTAACAATTGCCCTCTTATATTATTTTTATATGTGGTATTCAGCTTATGACTCTCATCAAACAAAGACAAGCGTTATGGAAGGATATATAAACGTTGTAAATTACAATGAAATAAACAATTGTATCCTAGAAAATGAAAAAGTATACGTATATGTGTCAAAAACCAATGACAATAACATAACTACTTTTGAAAAAGAATTCAAAAAAGATTTATCACGAGAACACATAAAAAATAAGATACTATATATGAATATAAGTAGTATATTAAATAATAATAAAAATCTAAAATACGGATTATCAGAAAATACAGTACCTTGCATTTTAATATTCAAAAACGGTGACCTTGAAAGCACATATAACATTAAAGAAAACGGTTATAGTTCTGATAAAACAATTGCCTTTCTTATCAGTAAAGGAGTAAAAGATATATGATAAACATAGTATTATATGAGCCAGAAATACCAGAAAATACAGGCAATATAATGAGAACAGCAGTAGCCTTTGATGCTACACTACATTTAATAAGACCATTTGGTTTTATTTTTGATGAAAAAAGATTAAAACGAAGTGGAGCAGGTTATATAGATAAAGTAAAATATAAAATATATGATGATTATGAAGACTTTATAAATCAAAATCAAGGAAAATATTATTACTTTACAAGATACGGTCATAACTCTCCAGATAAATTCAATTTCTGTAAAACAGAAGAAAAAATATATTTAATATTTGGCAAAGAAAGTACCGGAATTCCCAAAGAAATATTACAAGGCCACATAGAAAACTGTATAAGAATACCAACCACTGATGGAGTTAGAAGCCTTAATCTTTCCAATTGTGTAGCCATTGGTGTTTATGAAGTGATAAAACAACAAAATTATGCCCATCTTTTAACAGATGAACCATTCAAAGGCAAGGACTATTTAGAAAGAGAATAACTACAAAAAAATAAAAAACGTAAAATAAATAATACAGAAATAAAAAAACTGCATATTATTTTATACCGAACTTTACAAAATTAAGTTAAAGTTCTTTTTTTGACTAATTAATATTTTTTTTATCCTACTATGGACTTTTTTACAGGAATTTGGTAAAATAAATTTAGGTTGGTGATTTATGAACAATTATAAAATAGGAAGTATTATTGAATTAAAAAAAACACATCCCTGTGGCAATAATATATTTGAAATCATACGACTAGGAGTTGATATCAAACTAAAATGCAAAGAGTGTGGACACATCGTAATGCTAGATAGAATAGAATTAAATAAGAAGATTAAAAAGGTGGTACAAGAATGAAAAAGAAAAAAGAATTTAGATTACATCCAGCACTAGTGTTTCTAATACTAACACTTATAATAATGATAGTAAGTAGTATCGGAGGAATTCTTAACCTAGAAACAAGTTATTATTCTGCCAATGCCGTAACTGGAGATTTAGAAACCCAAAGAATAGTAATAAATAATCTCTTTAATAGGACAGGTATACAATACCTAATAAGTAATATGTTAACAAATTTCCTTAATTTCGCACCCTTAGGTAACCTAATAATAGGCCTACTAGGTGTAGGAGTAGCATATAAATCAGGATTTCTAAATTCCCTATTTAGGATGATAAGCCCAAAAGTATCAAGAAAACTAATAACATTTATAGTAGTTTTAATAGGAGTCCTTTCTTCAATGTTTTTTGAAGTAGGATATGTAATAATAATTCCCTTAGCGGCAATACTATTTCTAAATTTAGGAAGGCACCCATCTGCAGGAATATGTGCAGCCTTTGCTGGTATAACTTTTGGTTATGGAGCTAACATAGTTGTAAATGGCTTAGATAGTACTCTTCTAAAATACAGTAAAGCATCAGCAGCCATATTAGATTCCAGTTATAAAGTTCATCTTCAAGGAAATATATTTTTAACGATAGTATGCACTATTCTAATTGCTTATATAGGAATGCTAGTAACAGAAAAATATATAATACCAAAATTAGGACGATATAATTTTGATGAAGAAGATCCCGATAGAGAACACATAATAACTAAAAAAGAAAAAAAAGGAGTAATAATTTCCCTATTAGTAGGGATAGTAATTCTAATGATATTAATATATTGTATCATACCAGGATTACCATTATCAGGACTATTCCTATATTTAAAAGACAATTTATACGTAGATCAATTATTTGGAGACAATTCATACTTTAAGCAAGGAGTAGTATTCTTAGCAAGTACTTTCCTAGTTATAGAAGGCCTTATATACGGTTTGAGAGTAGGAACAATAAAAAATAGCCGTGATTTAGTATCAGGAATGAACTACTATCTAAAAGGTTTCTCTTCTCTACTAGTATTAATATTCTTTGCTTCCCAATTTTGTATGATATTCAAAGAAACAAATATCGGAATATTTATAGTTGCCTCTCTTACAGAAGTACTATCAAATTTACAATTAACAGGAATACTTCTAGTAGTAGTATCCTTCATAATGATAGGAATATCAACTATATTTGTTCCCGCTGCCGGTACAAAATGGGCCATAATAGCTCCTGTAATGGTTCCCCTATTTATGCAAAGTTCCTTAACACCAGAATTTGCAAGTGCCGTATTTAGAGCCGCAGATAGTTCCCTAAAAGGAATAACGCCCCTCTTTACTTACTTTGTAATACTAATAGGATTTTTACAAATATATGATAAAAGAAAAAACGATACCGTAACAATAACCGATGCAATGAGTCTAATGGCTCCTTACACCATTGCCCTTACTATACTTTGGTTTATAGTAATACTAGGATTTTATATCGTAGGTATCCCAATAGGAATAAATACAAGTGTAACATTATAGAAAGAAGATGATAAAATGAGTTTAACAGCAGGTATAATAGGATTACCAAATGTCGGAAAATCAACCCTATTTAATGCCATAACAAAAAAACATATTCTAGCTGCTAATTATCCCTTTGCAACAATAGACCCAAACGTTGGAATAGTAACAGTACCAGATAAAAGAATGGAAGTATTAAATAATATGTATATTCCCGAAAGATTAATACCAACAACTTATGAGTTTACAGATATAGCTGGTCTTGTCAAAGGAGCTTCTCAGGGAGAAGGATTAGGAAACAAATTCCTTTCCCATATAAGAGAGACGGATGCCGTAGTTGAAGTAGTTAGATGCTTTGAAGATACAAATATATTACACGTTGATGGAGATGTAAATCCCATAAGAGATATTGAAGTAATAAATCTTGAGTTAATTTTAGCTGACCTCGAAATAATCCAAAACAGATTAAATAAAACCTCAAAAAAAGCCCAGATGACAAAAAATAAAGAAGAATTAAAAGAAATAGAACTATTAGAAAGAATAAAAGAAAACCTTGAAAAAAATATTCCTGCTCGTAAATTAGGTTTAGACGAAGAAGAAAAGAAAATAATATCCTCTTTTAATCTAATTACCCTAAAGCCAGTAATATATGTAGCCAATGTTGGCGAAGAAGATATCTTAGTAGGAACCAACAAATACGTTGAAGAAGTAAAAAAATATGCTGAACAAGAACAAAGTGAAACAGTAATGATATGTGCTAAAATAGAAAGCGAATTAGTAGAATTACCAGATGACGAAAAACAATTATTCCTAGAAGAATTACAAATAGACGAAAGCGGACTTGATAAACTAATAAAGAAAACATACAAACTATTAGGCCTTGCCACTTACTTTACAGTAGGACCTGATGAAGTAAGAGCTTGGACATTCACTAAAGGAATGAAAGCTCCAGAATGTGCCGGTATAATTCACTCAGACTTTGAAAGAGGTTTCATAAAAGCCGAAGTAATGAGTTATGATGATCTTGTTTCTTGTGGCAGTGAAAAAGACGTCAAAGAAAACGGAAAAATGCGTCTTGAAGGAAAAGACTATATAATGCAAGATGGCGATATCTGTCACTTTCGATTTAACGTGTAAAGGAGAGAAAAAATGAAAAAAAGAAAAGAAATAGATGTAAACTACACCTGGGATTTAACTCCTATTTATAAAAATGAGGAAGAATTTAATAAAGAATATAAAGAAGTATCTGCATTAGTAGATACTTTTGCCACTCATAAAGATACAATGTTACAAACCGCTGAAAATTTATACAAGACAATTACAATTTATAATGAAATAACCCGAAAAATAACCAAACTATATGTGTATGCCAATCTCATTTATGATGAAGACACATCCAATAACAATTCTGCATCAAGAAGAGGAAAAGTAATTAACCTAGATGATAAATTTGAAAACATATCCTATTTTTATGTACCAAATATATTAGAAAAAGACTATACAGATATAGAAAAAATGTATAAAGAATATCCACCCCTAAAAGAGTACAAAATACCCCTAAAAAATATATTTAGATATAAAACCCATACTCTATCTAAAACAGAAGAAAATATTCTATCAACCATATCATCCCTATTAGGTAAAAACGAAGATATATACGAATTACTAAAAGAAAGTGATATGGAATTCGATAATATAGAAATAAACGGAAAAAAAGAAAAATTAAATGATACAAACTATAAAATATATATAGAAAGTCCCGATAGATTCATTAGAGAAAAAGCCTTCAAAACCCTCTATAAAACATATAAACAATTTTCAAATACATATGCAACAACCCTTTATAATCACATAAAAGAAAATACAGTTATATCAAAATTAAGAAAATACCCCTCATCCCTTGAAGCATCCCTTTATCCCGACGAACTAACTCCTGAAATATATAACAATCTAATAAATACCATAAACAATAACCTCTCAACAATATACAAATATTACCAATTAAGAAAACAAGTATTAAATCTAGATACACTACATCTTTATGATGTATACGCACCTCTCGTAGAGAAATACACCAAAAAATACACTTTTGAAGAAGGCAAAGAAATAGTCTTAAAAGCCCTTGAACCATTAGGCCCCGAATACAGAAAAATACTAGATAAAGCCTTTGCCCAAAAATGGATAGACGTATATCCAAACGAAGGAAAAAGAACCGGAGGCTATTCCGGAGGTTGTTATGATACATATCCATACATTTTACTAAACTATCAAGACAAATACGATGACGTATCAACCCTCGCCCACGAACTAGGCCATTCCGTTCATAGCTACTATTCTAGAACAAATAACCCATATCAAAATAGCGGATATGCAATATTTGTAGCCGAAGTAGCATCAACAGTAAATGAGTTGTTATTAGCCAAATATCTCTTAAAAACTAGTACTTCAAAAGAAGAAAAACTCTATATATTAAATAACTTAATGGAGTTATTTAGAGCCACTATTTATCGCCAAACAATGTTTGCAGAATTTGAAAAACAGGCCTATAATCTCGTCGAAAAAGAAGAAGTACTAACTAGTGAAAAAATGTCCAATATCTATTACGATTTAAATAAAAAATACTTCGGTAAAGATACTTTTATAGATGAAGAAATAAAGTACGAATGGGCCCGAATCCCCCATTTCTATTATGATTTCTATGTATATAAATATGCAACAGGCCTATCGGCAGCCGTTTATATAGTTGAGAACGTAATATCAAATAACCAAACAAATAAATACATAGACTTCTTAAAATGCGGTATTACAAAAAATCCCCTAGATTCATTAAAATTAGCCGGTGTTGATTTAAGTAAACCAAAAGTAGTCGAAGATGCCATAAAATATTTTGATAAAGTAATAGAGAATTTTAAAGAATTACAAAAATAACTTTACTTTAACAAAAAACTTTGATATAATAATGCGTGAGCGAAAGCTCCTTGCCTGAAAAGGCCATAAGACCATAAGGAGGTGTACAAATGAGAAAGTATGAAATTATGTTTATCATAAGACCAGATATTGATGAGAAATTACAAAAAGACACAGTTAAGAAATTAGAAAAAGTATTAACTCAAAACAAAGCAACTGTAACATTATCTAAGGAATTAGGCAAAAAAGAATTTGCTTATGAAATAAAGAAACAAAAATCTGGATACTACTACTTATACAACATTGAAACAAAAGAAGAAAATTCAATCAAAGAATTTGACCGTATTGCTAAAATTGACGAAAATGTTGTTAGACATTTAGTTTTAAATTTAGATAAGTAGGAGGAATTATGAACAGAGTTATATTAATCGGAAGATTAACAAGAGATCCAGAACTAAGAAACACAGCAAGCGGTTTGGCTGTATGTCAAATTACTGTTGCTGTAAATAGAAGACCAAGCCAAAACGGTGCAGGTCCCGAAGCAGATTTTATCTCCGTTAATGTATGGGATAAACAAGCTGAAAACGTAGCAAAATATTTAAAAAAAGGAAGTCAAGTTGCAGTTGAAGGAAGAATACAAACCAGAAATTATGAAAATAATGAAGGAAGAAGAGTATATGTAACCGAAGTAGTAGCATCTACTGTCCAATTTTTAGACCCTAAAAATAGCAATAGTACAACTACTACATCAAATACGTCATCAGGACCAAGTCCATTCGACTTTGAAACAAACAATACTCCCGTATCTGGACCAACAATGGCATCTACCCCATCACCAGTATCAGTAGATAACGATCCATTTGCTAATTTTGGTGAAAGAATAGATGTAAGCGACAACGACTTACCATTCTAAGAAAGGAAGGATACTATGGCAGAACAACGTCCAAGAAGAAGAAAAAAAGTTTGTCATATGTGTATGGGTAAAGACGTAAATTATAAAGATGTTCCAATAATAACTAAATATATAAACGATTCAGGTAAAATGTTACCAAGAAGATTTACTGGAACTTGTGCTAGACACCAAAGACACGTTGCAAAACAAGTAAAATTAGCAAGATTTATGGGCTTTATACCATATACAACAAAATAAAAAATAACACAAATCCGTGTTATTTTTTTATTACCTTTTCACTGCCATCCTTAAGTATAACATCAAACGAATAACCCTCTCCAGTCATCCTTTTTATACTAACAATATCACTAATCTTATAATCACTAAGTTCCTTATAAGTTTCTAACCCATTATAATTATCATTAACTCTCATAACACTTCCATTTTCTAAAATAAGAAAAATATCAGCATCAACTCCACTTGATAAATTAAAAGACTTAATTCTCATAACTCTACCTGTTGTATCAAAACTATCAAATCCCGAAACCTCATCACTATCACTATAAACACTAATATGCTTATCATTACTATTACTATAATAAACCTTACCATCCTTAAGAACAGCAACAAAGTTATCATATACAGCATAATTATCATTACTAATTACAACATTAACACTATTATTATCACTTTTACTCTTAATTTGATAAGCTATTTTTCCAAGCAAAAAACCGCCCATAACACATATAAGTTCTGCAAAAATAAGTGCAAAAACAAAAGAATTACTCCTCTTCATACATCCACCTCTATTCACATAATAACATAATTTAAAAGTACAGTCAATTAAAATAAGACTAAATAAAATAATAACCATAACTGTAAATAACCAAATAATAACTAGTAAAAAAACAATTAATAAATATAAAACATAATGACTTATTAAAAAAAATATAGTATAATAATATAAGAAAAGGAAGGTAATACCTATGAAAGTAATATTTATAAAAGACTTAAGAGGTCAAGGAAAAAAAGGAGAAATAAAAGAAGTATCTGACGGTTATGCAACCAACTACCTAATAGCACGTGGCTATGCTGTAAAACAAACCAAAACCAGTTCCGATATACTAAATAAAGAAATAGAACAAAACAAAGAAAAAGAACAAGAAGAAATAAAAGAAGCAACAAAAATAAAAGAAAAATTATCTAAGGAAAAATTAGTATTCACATTAAATGCCGGTAAAGAAGGAAAAACATTTGGTTCCATTTCTACCAAACAAATAGAAGGGGCATTAAAAGAAAAAGGATATAACATAGATAGGAAGAAAGTCAAATTAGACTTACCACTATCAACATTGGGAGAATATACTATTAATATAGAATTACACAAAAAAGTAATAGCTCCCCTAAAATTACAAATAAAACAAAAGTAGGTGAATTATGAATAAAGGATTACCAAATAACATCGAAGCTGAAAAATCATTAATAGGCTCCCTTTTTTGGTCCTACTCTTCTCTTAAAAAAGGATGTGAAGAAGTACCCAAAGAAGCCTTTTACTTAGATAGCAATGCCAAAATATTTGAAGTAATAAACGATTTATACAATAATAAAAAGCCGGTAGACATAAATACAGTAACCGCCGAACTAATAGGAAAAAATATACTAACCCAAGTAGGTGGTGTAGAATACCTAAATGAAATAATAGATAGCGTTGCAACCGGTGCCAATGTCGAATATTACATAAATACAGTTTTAGAAAAATACACTCTAAGAAGAATGATAGAAGTAGCAACTAATATAGTAACCAAAGCCAATACAGATGATGTAGACGTAAATGCAGCCGTAGAAGAAGCCGAGAAAAAAATATTAGACGTTTCCAAAACAAGAAGAGCAACTGAATTCAGGAAAATTCAAGATGTCCTAACTAAAACCGAAGAAGACTTAGAAATACTTGCCAAAAATAAAGGCAAAGTAACAGGCTTAACAACCGGCCTATACGATTTAGATAACATAACTGAAGGATTACATCCGACTCAGTTAGTAATAATCGCCGCCCGTCCTGCTGTCGGTAAAACAGCCTTTGCTCTTAATGTAGCCGTAGGAGCGGCAAAAGCAACCAAGAAAAATATTGCCATTTTTTCATTAGAAATGCCAGCAGAACAATTAATACTAAGAATGATAAGTTCACTAGGTCAAATAGATAACAAAAAACTCCAAACCGGTCGTTTAGAAAACGATGATTGGAAAAGAGTAAATGAAGCAATGAGTCAATTAGCCGATACAAATATATTTTTTCACGACGCCGGTGGTGTAACTGCAAATGAAATAGCTGCAAAATGTCGTCGTCTTTCAACCCAAGGCGAAGGTCTCGGCCTAGTAATAATAGACTATCTACAATTAATAGATTCCTCTTCAAAATATGCCGGATCTAGACAACAAGAAGTATCAGAAATATCAAGAAAACTAAAAACCCTAGCTCTCGAATTAGAAGTACCAGTTATTGCCCTTTCCCAATTATCAAGAAGTGTAGAAAAAAGAGAGGACAAAAAACCAGTTTTAAGTGATTTAAGAGAATCAGGTTCAATAGAACAAGATGCTGATATAGTAGCAGCCCTCCACGCCCCTGAAGTGGAAGCTCCATTAGATGATAACATCCCCGTTCCCATTCAACTATTAATACTAAAACATCGTAATGGACCAATAGCCAATATAGATTTACTATTTAAGAAAAAAACATCAACATTTTTATCAATAAAGAAGGAAGGTGGAACTAGTGCGTAGAAAAAGAATAACCATTGGGGGAATACTAATAATCCTAATTGTAACAAGTTTGGTAACATTTTTAGGCTTAACAAAAAATAAAAGCACCGAACCAATCGAAGTATATGCCATATACATAGACGGAGATAAAATAGGTCAAGTAAAAAGTGAAACCGAACTAGAAGCATATATAAATAAACAAGAAGAAAAAATAAAAGAAAAATATGATATAGATGATGTCCATACCCCCAAAGGTGTCGATATCAAAAAGATATATACATACAATACTAAAACCGACACCGCTCAAAGTATCTATGAAAAAATGATAAAAAAGAAAAAATTTGCCATTAAAGGTATTGTTGTAACCGTAAAAAACGACGATACCGAAAATAAAACTACCAAAAAAATTTACGTTACAAATAAAAAAATATTTGATGAGTCCTTAAAAAATATAATTAAAGCCTTTGTTGGAACCGAGCAATACAACAAATTTTTAGAAGGAACCCAAGAAGAAATACAAGATACAGGAAGCCTTATAGAAAATATAGATTTACAAGAAAAAGTAACATATAAAGAAGATTATATCGCCGTAGATAATCAAATATTTACAAACGCCGACGAACTAACCAAGTATCTACTATACGGAAGTACGGAAGAACAACAAAAATATACTGTAAAAGACGGAGATACCATCGAAGACGTTGCTCGTGAGAACAAACTAAACGTCCAAGAATTTTTAATAGCCAATCCAACATTCACAAGTGCTAATAATTTACTATATTCCGGTCAAGAAGTAATAGTAGGATTAATCAATCCCGTTATAAGCGTTGTCGTTGATGTCCATAGCGTCGAAGATGTCGAAAAAGAATATACTACGGAAATAAAATACGATGAAAACCAAAATGTAGGTTATGAAAATGTTGAACGAGAGGGCGAAAACGGTCTTGATAAAGTCGTAAAGAAATACCAGTATATAAATGGACAATTAGTAGACGCTGTTAACGTAAGTTCAACAGAAATAAAACCATCCGTAAGTAAAATAGTAGTAAAAGGAGAAAAAGTAATACCAAATGTTGCCGATACCTCATATTGGGGCTGGCCAACCGAATATCCATATACAATAACATCATACTTTGAATACCGTTGGGGAGCATTCCATAACGCCATTGATATATATGTAGGATATAACTCTTCCATATATGCAGCCAATAACGGCACTGTTTATCAAGTAGGAACTGGCTGTGCACCAGGAGCTATAAGCTGTAACAATCAAAGAGGAAACTTCATCATAATAAATCACAATACCGGTAACATATACACACAATATATGCACTTAAACCAAATCCTAGTACAACCAGGTCAAACCGTATCTCGTGGTCAAAAAATCGCCACAATGGGAAATACCGGATATGTAGTTCCAACCCCATCAGCATATAGCCCATATTCAGGCACTCACTTAGACTTTTCTGTATACTTAGGAGTACCATTTAAAGGTGGCACCCCAATAAATCCATTAGGACTTTACTAATGAAAGTAATAGTATTATCAAGCGGTAGTAAAGGCAATACAACTTATATAGAAACCAAAACTACCAAGATATTAATAGATATAGGAAATACCTGCAAATATATAACAGAAAAACTAAGTACAATTGGCGTAACTCTGGGAGAAATAAATGCCATATTAATAACTCACACTCACACCGACCACATCAAAGGTCTAAAAACATTTACAAATAACTATTCCGCTCCCATATATATGACGGAAAAAATGCACCCACAAATATCCTACGTAAAACAATACAAATATATAGAATCAAGTCTAATTACAATAGGAGATTTAAAAGTAAATATTATAAAGACCTCTCACGATGCCGAAGATTCCGTAGGTTATATCGTAAATAATGACGATAAATCCATAGTATATATAACCGATACAGGGTACATCAATAAAAAATACCACCCAATGCTTTCCAACCGCGATATGTATATAATGGAAAGTAACCACGACGTAGAAATGCTAAATAATGGCCCCTACCCCTTTCCCCTTAGACAAAGAATTCTATCCGATAAGGGTCATCTCTCCAACCACGATTCTGCAAAATATATTGGCGATTTCATCGGTCCCAAAACCACAAATATTGTCCTCGCCCACCTATCTCACGAAAATAATACTCCGGAACTAGCCAAAGAAACTCTCCTCGCTAAGTTGCAGGAGCTAAATATGACACAAATTCACATCGCCATTGCCCTACAAGACCAAGAAACGGAGCTAATTGAAGTATGATAAAAATAATAACAATAGGAAAATTAAAAGAAAATTATTTAAAAGACGCTATTGCGGACTACAAAAAAAGAATAAGCAAATACCATAAAATAGAGTTAGTAGAATTACCAGACACAAATACAATCAAAGAAAAAGAAGAAATAAAAAAACACGTCTCTTCCAAAGAATACATAATAACTTTGGAAATAGAAGGCAAAGAATTATCCAGTCCCCAGTTATCGGAATTAATAGACAAAACCTTTATAAATTATCCGTGCATAACATTCATAATAGGTTCTTCGGAAGGATTACACGAAGAAATAAAATCTCTAAGTAACTATAAATTATCCTTTTCCAAACTAACCTTTCCCCACGGTTTATTTCGACTAATTCTATTAGAACAAATATATAGAAGTTTTAAAATATTAAATGGCGAAACATACCATAAATAAAGAGTTATCAACAGAAAACTGTGGATAATTCAAATACATAAAAGATTTATTATGACTTTATCAACAACACTTGTGGATAAAGTCTTTTTATTATAAAAAACTATCAACATTACTGTTGACAGTTCTCTTCAAGTCCCTTGTAATAATTATATCTCCTAATAGCCCAATCCCTTTGCTTATCAAGTAAAATCCTTTTATCTTCATCTAAGTTATTAAATCTATTTTCCCCTTTAAGAAAATCATAATACAAATCAAAATCAACATCTTTACTATCCATACTAAATACCCCATTTAAAGGATTGTACCTAAACGTAAGGAAGTAACCACACTTAGTAGCAAGATAAGCATCATCCAAAGAATGTTCCATTCCCTTTTTTATACCATGTTCAATACAAGGAGCATAACAAATAATAATACTAGGACCATTATAACTATTAGCCTCTTTTAAAGCCCTTAAATACTGTTCCTTATCATAACCAATATTACAGCAAGCAACATATACGTGAGGATAACACATAGCAACCCTTGCCAAATCCTTTTTAAAGTTCTCTTTTCCACTTGCAGTAAACGATGCAATAGAACCCAAATTACTAGATTTAGACGACTGCCCTCCCGTATTAGAATAAACCTCCGTATCAAGTACCATAACATTAAAATTATTATTAGTAGAAAGAATATGATCTAAACCACCAAATCCAATATCATAAGCAAACCCATCTCCCCCAATAATCCACATACTCTTAGGAGTAATAAAGTCCCTATAATCATTAAGAACCTTATGCTTATTAAAGTCAATTTCCCTTTCTACCTCCATGCAAACCTCTACATTATCACTATCACTAAGCCACTTATCAAAAATTTCATCCCTATTATTAAGCATATACTCCCTAATAACATTTCTCTTATTCATAATACCACTCAAAATACCAAGCCCAAACTCCGCATTATCCTCAAACAAAGAATTAGCCCACGAAACCGAATAAGGCATTGACGGAACACTAGCCCCATATATAGAAGAACATCCCGTAGCATTAGCAATAACTAAACTATTACCAAAAACTTGCGTCAAATTTTTAATATAAGGCGTTTCACCACAACCACCACAAGCTCCACTAAATTCAAACTTAGGCATCTCAAATCCAATATTTCTAACATTCAAAATTTTCTTATTAACCATATCATTAACATTATTATCAAGAAGATACGAAAACTCATCTTCCCTATAAATATCCCTATTATAATTAACCATTTCTAAAGCCTTTTCCCCCATTTTACCAGGACAATTATTAACACATAATCCACATCCCGTACAATCCTTATAACTAATACCAATCTTATAAAATACATCCTTAGGATTTAAACACTTAATACTATCCCTATCTTCCTTAGTTAAGAAAGGCCTAATAACACCGTGAGGGCAAACAAACGCACATCTATTACACTGAATACAATTATCCTTCTTCCAGCAAGGAACCACTTCGGCAATATCCCTCTTCTCCCATTTCGTAGTACCACCCTCAAAAATACCACTCTTCTTATCCATAAAACAACTAACAGGAAGACTATCCCCTTTTAATCCATTAATAGTCTCCATAAAATTCATTTTATTCCTATCCTTAAACTCCGCATCAATAAAATCATCAGGAACATTAACTACTCTTAAACAATCAAGAGCCCTATCAACAATCCTATTATTACTATCAATAACATCCTGTCCCTTATGACTAAACCTCTTAACATTATGTTCCTTAATAATTTCCCTAACCCTATCAACATCTATTCTATTTATAATCTTAAAAATACAAATTTCCATACAAGTACTAATTTTATTTTTAAGACCAAGTTCATTAACTAACCTATAAGCATCAATAACATATAAATGAACCCTCTTTTTAGCCAGCAAATACTTAACCCTATTAGGTAAACTTCTAAGAAAAGCCTCCTCTTCCATATCCGTATTAACAATCAAACTACCCCCGTCACAAATATTATCAAGAATATCATATTTATACAAATAAGTATCCTTTGAAACCACAATCAAGCTAGGATTACTAACATAATAAGCCCCCAAAATCTCCCTATCACTAATCTTGATATGACTTCTCGTAACTCCCCCACTCTTCTTAGAATCATACTGAAAATATCCCTGTACAAAACTATCCGTATAATCACCAATAATCCTAATAATATCCTTCGATGTACTCACCATTCCGTCCGAACCATATCCATAAATAAGAAATTCTGTGTTGTTGTTTTTTACCCTATAAGTTCCATCAACAGGTATGCTCAAATGCGTAACATCATCCGTAATACCAACCGTAAAATTATGATGAGCCCTGTCACTATTAAGAAAATCATAAACAGCCTTAATTTGAGCAGGGTCAACATTCTTAGAGCTAAGCCCATACCTACCCCCAATAATCATAATATCAGTATCACTTAAAGCACTATTAACATCCATATATAAAGCCTCTCCAACAGCCCCAAATTCCTTACTCCTATCCAAGACAGCAATCCTTTTAACACTATCAGGAAGAACACTCTTTAAGTAAGAAGTACTAAAAGGTCTAAATAAATGCACTTCTACTAAACCATATTTATTTCCTTTACTATTAAGATCATCAATAGTTTCCCTAATAGTGCCACAAACAGATCCCATTGCAATAATTACACTATCCGCATTTGCATCTCCATAATAATTAAAAGGCTTGTAATTAGTTTCAAATAACTCATTAAACTTATCCATATAATCCTTAACAATAACCTTAGCACTTTCATAGGCCCCATTTCGAGCCTCTGTATTTTGAAAATAAATATCTTCATTTTGTGCTGTACCCCTTGTATCGGGCTTATTAGGATTAATTCCCCTCTTTCTAAACTTATTTAAAGCATCAAAATCAATTAGCCCCTTAATCTTCTCATCGTCAAGAAGTCTAATCTTATCAATCTGATGACTAGTCCTAAATCCATCAAAGAAATTAACAAAAGGAAGACTAGCCTTAATAGCACTAAGGTGGGCAATATTAGCCATATCTCTTGCCTCACTAGGACTACTAGAACAAAGCATACAAACCCCAGTATTACGTACTGCATAAACATCCTGATGATCTCCAAAGATAGATAAAGCGTGTGTAGATAAACTTCTTGCCGCAACGTGTACTACCCCTGGGAGCATCTCTCCTGCCATTTTATAAAGGGATGGAATCATAAGAAGTAGTCCCTGACTAGCCGTATAAGTAGTAGCAAGAGTTCCTGCTTGCAAAGCTCCGTGTACAAGAGCAATCGCCCCTGCCTCACTTTGCATTTCTGTCACTTTAACCTTCTCTCCAAAAAAGTTCTTTTTCCCAGAATTACTAAGAATATCGACCTTTTCTGCCATAGTAGAAGCCGGTGTTATTGGATAAATCCCCGCTATTTCCGTAAAATTGTAGGATACATTACTGACCGCCTCATTGGCATCCATTGTTTTATATTTATTCATTTTATCAACTCCATAATAATTATATTATATTTTAATAAATTTTACAAATACTATTACTATTTTTTAAAATTTCCCTATGGGCATAACAACTTATAATTTAATAAATGTATGTAAAGTAACAAAAAAATATTAAAATACAAATAGATATGCTATAATAAAATAAGAAGGTGAAGAAATGGAATTAAAAAAATATTCTAAGCAAATAATATCAGTTCTTATAATAGTAGGGGCACTAGGTTGTTTTAACATATATATATCAAGTAACGAAGTAAATACTATATTATTTATAGGTGTAATATTTATAATAATATCAATATATTTTTTGATAATGTATATGTATGGAATTAATGAAAAAACAAGAAAAAAACTACTGTTTTTGAAAAACTGTAAGGATAATATTGCAGTTTTTGTTGATGAAAAAGGAAATATCTATGAATATGCTAACTGTAATAAAGAAGAAAATAAATGTTATTACGTTCTAAAAACTCATAATAAAATTTATGAAATATTAGAGTCTGTACCAGAAAGCCAAAGCTTTATAAATATGGGAGAAAGAAGATATTGGACTAATTTCTATACAAAAAATATTAAAACAGAAAATAATCTAATATTACCACTTATATATATAATACTATTAATAGGAATATTCAGTTTAAAAACACTTTCAACATTTGATAAAATAACAAGTTCAATATATATTACTGTTCTAATTTATATAATTATTTATGATTTTGTTTATAAACAAATACAAAAAAAATCAAATGATGTTAATAAAGATATAAGTAAACTAAATAAAGTTGACACTAATATAAAAAAAATAACCATAATTATAATAGATATTTTTGTAATAAGTGCCTTTATATTAAATATGAAAGGTATGGAAATGACAATTATGTTAATGCCTTATGTTGTCTATGTAATTTTATTTTCTCTAATAATAATATTTAAAATAAATAATAATAAAATAATAGCAAAAAAGTTAACTAATATACTTTTAATAATTATGAATTTAATATATATTGTAGGTATAATACTTTATACTACCATATTTATAGAAACTTTAAGTATAGAACTAGGACTTATTGTGCTGTTCCAGTGGATAACTGAAATATCATTCCTTGCGAATGCTAAAAAAACATTTAAGCAAAATAAATAGAAGAATAATTTTCCCTAATTACAAATATATAAACTTCCCCCCATAGGGCTAAAAACACTTTATACAATTAACGTATAAAGTGTTTTCTAAACTAATCCCTATTACTACTAGCAAAAATCAAAATATATCTAAAAATTTCTAAGAAAGTAGCCACAAGACTAGCTACATAAGTAAATGCAGCAGCCTTAAGCATAGTATTACTACCCTCTAACTCATCACTAGCAAGAATATTAAGCTTATTAAGTTCTTCCTTACCCCTTTTTGAAGCATCAAACTCAACAGGCAAAGTCACAAGTTGGAACATCAACATAGCAAGAAGTAAAATAATACCAATAAACATCCAATTCATTGCCGAGAACAAAAGTCCTACACCAATAACAAGATAACCAATCTTTGTAGAAATATTAACAAGAGGAACAAGCATTGATCTAATTCTCATAAAAACATACCCATTCTTATCCTGAATAGCATGCCCACATTCGTGAGCAGCAACACTATTAGATGCAATAGTTGTTCCATGAAAAATCTCACTAGATAATCTTACAACCTTTCTTCTAGGATCATAATGATCAGTAAGTTCCCCTTTAATCTCTACAACATGCACATCCTTAAGCCCATTCTTATCAAGTATCATTCTTGCAACCTCAAAACCACTCATTCCCTTCCTAGTCTGCTCTTTCTTATACTTCTTATAATTAACACTAATAAATATCTGTGCAATTAAAGTAATAAGAAAACCAACTAAAGGAAGTAAATAATACCACATAATACTACTATCCATTAAAACACCTATCCTTTACTATAAATAGTCCCTTCCCTAGTATCTTTTATAACAATACCCCTTTTAAGAAGTTCCTCTCTAATATTATCAGCCTTATCATACTCTTTATTTATCTTATATATACGTCTTTTCTCAATCATATCCAAAATATATTTTTCTTCTTCACTATCAATAATCTTAACTTCTCTTTTAAGAAGATCTAGAGAAAGAACTCTATCAAAATCACCAACTAAATAAATTTTACTCTCATCATTAAGATTTTTATCCTTTAGCATATCAAATAAAACCGTAATTGCACTAGCTGTATTAAGATCATCATTTAAAGCATCCATAAACCCATTTCTATATTTTTCAACCAAATCATAATTAATGTCATTATTATTATTAACCAAATTAAGAATTCTACTCTTAAGTCTACTATATCCACTCTTGGCACTATCCATACCCTCATAAGAAAATTCTAACGTTTTCCTATAATGACTTTGTAAGCAAAATAATCTATAAACCAAAGGGTCATATCCCTTATCAATAATAGTATCTAAGGTTAAAAACTCGCCTTTACTTTTACTCATCTTACCATTTTTATCATTAAGATGTTCTGTATGAAACCACCACTTACACCAAGGCTTACCAGTATAACTTTCACTTTGAGCAATTTCATTAGTATGATGTGGAAATATATTATCAACACCTCCACAGTGAATATCAAGTTCATCTCCCAAATATTTAAGACTAATACCAGAACATTCAATGTGCCATCCAGGATAGCCAACTCCCCACGGACTATCCCATTTAAGCTCTTGATTTAGGAACTTAGATTTTGTAAACCAAAGAACAAAGTCAGTTTTATTTCTTTTGTTGTTATCTTCATTAACATCATCTCTAGCTCCAACTATCATCTCATCCTCTTTATGATTACTAAGTTTATAATAATCCTCTAACTTAGAAGTATCAAAGTAAACATTGTCACCACTAACATACGCATATCCCTTATCAATTAACCTCTTAATAATCATTATATAAGTATCAATTTCCTTAGTAGCAGGAACCACCGTTTCAGGCCATTTAACATTAAGTCTTTCACAATCCTTTTTAAAAGCATCCGTATAGAATTTAGCAATATCCATAACACTTTTATGTTCTCTAATGGCACCCTTAACCATTTTATCATCACCACTATCAGCATCACTAGACAAATGTCCAACATCAGTAATATTCATAACTCTTTTAACTTCATAGCCATTATATCTAAAAGCCTTCTCTAAAACATCTTCCATAATATAAGTTCTAAGATTACCAATATGAGCAAAGTGATATACCGTAGGGCCACAAGTATACATTTTAACCATCTTTTTATCATTAGGAACAAATTCTTGAATATCTCTTGTCAAAGTATTATAAAGTTTCATCATATCACCTCCTTAACTATTAAGTCTTTCTTTAATTTTGTCTTCTCCTACCAAATATATACAAGTACTAAGTTCAGGACCATGCATAATACCAGTACACTTAATTCTAATAGGCATAAATAACATTTTTCCCTTTACCATAGCCTTTTCCTTAGTATTATTAATAGCATTATTAATACTGTCTATACTCCAACTATCAATATTATTAATTTCATTTCTAAAAATATCAATAGTATTATTAATCCCCTCTTCATTCATAAAATTAATACACTCTTCATCCAAATTATATTCGTTATTAAAGAAAAGTTTAACAAGTTCTACAATCTCTTTACCATATTTAAGCTCTTTTTGATATAGACTAAGAAGAGTATTAATCCATTCATCACTCTTTCCACTCAAATCATAAGCATCTCTTAAAAATGGAAGACAAAGATTTCTAAGTTCTTCTAAGCTAAATTTCTTAATATATTCATGGTTAACCCATTCCAGTTTCTTAATATCATAACTACTAGGACTTTTTCCAATTCTCTTCGGATCAAACTCTTGTATCAACTCTTCCATAGTAAATATTTCTTTGTTATCCTTAGGACTCCAACCAAGAAGCACCAAATAGTTAACAATAGCCTCTGGTAAAAATCCCATATTATATAAATCCATAAAGTTAGCATCGCCATTTCTTTTAGAAAGCTTTGTCCCATCTTCTCCAAGCACCATAGCAACGTGAATATATTTAGGTTTTTCCCACCCAAAAGATTCATACAGTAAATTATATTTAGCACTTTGATCCAAATATTCCTTACCTCTAATAACATAACTAATTTTCATTAAATGATCATCAATAACATTAGCAAAATTATAAGTAGGATAACCATCTGATTTAATAAGAATTTGGTCTTCCAAAACACTATTCTCAATTTTTACCATTCCATAAACCATATCATTAATTACTGTATATCCATCCTTTGGCATTGCTTGCCTAATAACAAACTTTTCTCCATTATTAAGTTTTTCCTTGACTTCTTCCTCACTAAGATGTTTACACTTACCATTATACATATAAGGAACATTTCTTTTTCCCGCTATTTCTCTTTGTTTACTTAATTCCTCTTCACTACAAAAACAATAGTAAGCCTTCCCCTCTTCTACTAATTTTTTTGCATATTTTATATAAATATCTTTTCTTTCACTCTGAATATATGGACCATATTCTCCAGGATTTTCCGGCCCTTCATCTATTTCAAAACCACACAATCCTAGGGTTTTATATATAAAATCTGTTGCCCCCTCAACTTCTCTTTCTCTATCCGTATCCTCTATTCTAAGAATAAATTTTCCGTTATTATGTTTCGCAGTTAAATACTCAAAAATAGCTGTCCTTAAATTACCAATATGCATATACCCCGTCGGACTCGGAGCAAAACGTGTTCTAACTTCGTTCATCACAATCATCTCCATTTGCCATAATTATACCAAATTTCTGCCAGAAAATCTACATAAATATATAATATTATTATGAAAATAGTGTGATATTATTAACTTTTTTATTTCAAAGTGCCCTACGGGAGCCCTAACTTATATTTAATAAAAGATATGTAAGTAGTGCAGTTTTTAAATTTCTGCAATATATACAATGCAAAAATTTAAAAACTGCACTATATTATTCTTCAAATATACATAAAAGTATGATAAAATATAAACAAAAGGAGGCGGTATTATTGAAACCAGAATTATTATCTCCCGTCGGAAATTTTGATATGCTATATCAAGCAATACATAATGGAGCCGATGCTATTTATTTAGCAGGTCACGATTATGGAGCTAGAAAATACGCCCAAAATTTCAGTAAAGAAGAACTACAACAAGCTATTTCCTATGCTCACCTATACGATGTAAAAGTTTATGTAACAGTAAATACAATGATATATGAAGAAGAAGTTTCGAATTTTTTAGACTACATTTCCTTTTTAGAAGATATACAAGTAGATGCTCTAATAATATCAGATATCGGAATGATAAACTTAGTTCATAATACTTTTCCAAATATAGAACTTCACGCCTCAACACAGTGTCATATTCATAATGAAGAATCTGTTTTATATTATAAAAATTTAGGAGTTACAAGAGTAGTTCTTGCAAGAGAAACATCTCTATCAACTTTAAAAAAATTACCAAATAACATAGAAAAAGAAATATTTATTCACGGTGCTCTTTGTATTTGCTATTCTGGATGTTGCCTTTTTAGTAGTATGACTACAAATAGAAGTGGTAACAGAGGTTCTTGCACGGCCCCTTGTCGCAAACCATATTCTCTTATAGAAGATGATAAGAAAGTAAAATTAAAAGGAAAATATCCTTTAAGTACCAAGGATTTAAATACTACATCTAAGATAAAAGAAATACTAGATGCCTCCCCTACTTGTCTTAAAATAGAAGGAAGAATGAAATCACCAGAGTATGTAGGTTATGTTACGAAAATATATCGCAAACTTATAGATAATTATTATGAAGGTAAATCACTTGTCTTATCGCCAGAGGAAGAAAAAAATTTAAAAGAACTATATAATCGAGGCTTTACTACTGGTCATCTCTTTAATGATAAAATATTAAATCCTCTTCTTCAAAGTAATAATGGAATACCAATTGGTAAGGTAATTGAAACTAATTCTAAGTATATTAAAATAAAATTAAGTGACAACATAAATCAAGAAGATGGTATTAAATTTTTTCCCTCTGATAAAGGCTTAATAGTTAATAAAATATATAATGATAAATATAAACTAATTAATTCTTCTCCTAAAAACACAATAATATATATAGATAATAAAGTAAATCTTAAAACAAACGACACAGTTTTAAAAACTATTTCTAAAAAACTTAATGATAGTCTTGGTAAGTACAAGCCTAAAAAATTACCATTAGATATAACGTTAATTGCCAAACTAAACAATCCTCTGTCCATAACGTTGAAAAGAAATAACATTAAAGTTACCGTTACAGGCAACGAAAGAATAGAACTGGCACAAAAATACGAAACAACGGAAGAAGATATCTACAAACACCTAGTAAAATTAGGAGATACACCATACTTACCAAGAGAAACAATAGTAATAAAAGATGATAATATATTTGTTCCAATGAGCTCACTAAATAACCTAAGGAGAGAGGCACTTACCAAGTTTATCAATACTTACCAGCAGGCTCATCGGGAAAAAATAATAAAAAATTACCGCTTACCACCAGAAACAACCTCACCTCCCATTTCTCCAACAATTAATGTTTTAATAAGAAATGAAGAACAACTATTAATATGTATTAAAGAACAAGTAGATACAATATATACAGAAAATTATACATTATATGAAAAATATAAAAATAAAGCAAATATATATTATAAAGTGCCAAGAATATCTGCTACTTATAAAGAACTTCAAAATGAAAATATACTAGTATCAGATTACGGAGCATTTAATTATTACAAAAAAAAGAATAAAATAGTTACGGATTATACAATGAATATTGCTAATAATTATTCAGCCATTCTTCTGGATAATGAGGGAGCAAATAAAATAACTTTATCGGTAGAAATGTCTGTAAATCAAATTAAGCAAATCAAAAAATCAATAAATACAGAAGTAGTAATTTATGGAACCCCAGAATTAATGGTTATAAAAACCTGTTTATTAAATGAATATTTAAATAATCATACAAGTTGTAAAGAACATAAATATTATCTGAATGAACAAGATAAATATTACCCAATAATAACCAAAAATTGTCATACCTACATCTATCATTATAAAGAAATAAATAATATAAGTAATATATCAAATCTTTTAAAGTATGGCATAAAAAATTATCGTATAGATTTGTTAAGTGAAAATGAAAGTCAAATAAAAAATATAATAAATAAGATAAGAAAGGAATTAAAAGAAAATGAATAAAGGAAAATTTATAGTATTATCAGGACCAAGTGGAGTAGGAAAGGGGACAATAGTTGCCAATCTATTAACATCTCTCCCTATACATTACTCAATATCAATGACTACAAGAAGTCCAAGGGAGGGAGAACAAAATGGAGTTAATTACTATTTTGTTACTAAGGATGAATTTGAAAACCAAATTAAAAAAGGTAATTTATTAGAATATGCAACATATAACAATAACTACTATGGAACTCCCAAAGATAAAATAGAAGAAAAATTAAATGAAAATGTCAACGTTATTAGTGAAATTGAAGTTAAAGGAGCTAAACAAATAAAGAAAATATATCCCGAAGCAATTCTCATCTTTATTGCACCTCCTTCGGTAGAAGAATTAAAAAATAGATTGATAGGTCGTGGAACAGAAACAATTGACAAAATAAATGAACGTCTTGCAATAGCCGAAGAAGAATTAAAAGAAGCTACTTTCTATGATTATATAATTGTAAATGATGATTTACAAGATGCAACTGATAAAGTAATAAATATAATAAAAAATAGTTAGATAAAATAATACAAAAAAAGTTGTAAAAATAATTATAACCAAAAAGTCTTAATAAATTTATCAAAAAACAGTATAATTAATCTATCATTTTATTAAAAAATTTGTTATAATGTAATATGTAGTAGGAAGTTAGGTGATTAAAGATGGGAAAAACCATAGCAATAGTTAATCAGAAAGGCGGAGTAGGAAAAACTACCACTAGTATAAATTTGTCGGCTTCCTTAGGTGTCTTAGGTAAAAAAGTACTAATAATAGATCTAGATCCCCAGGGTAATGCTACTACAGGAATAGGAGTAGAAAAAAGCAAAATCAAAAACAGTGTATATGAAGTAATAACGACAAGATGCAGTATAACTGATGCTATAGTAAAAACTCATAGTAAAAATGTTAGTCTTCTTCCAGCATACCTAAATTTAGCTGGAGTGGATATGGAATTAATAGAACTTGAAAAAAAATATAAAAATCATCCCGAACTAGGAGTAAAATTCAACAGAGTAAACAGACTTAAAGATGAGATATTGAAAGTAAAAGATAAATTTGATTTTATCATAATAGATTGTCCACCATCACTTGGAATTTTAACTACTAATGCCTTAGCAGCTTCTGATTCCGTGTTAATACCTGTCCAATGTGAATATTTTGCATTAGAAGGAATTATGCAATTAATAAATACAATTATGTTAGCTCAGAAGAAAGTTAATCCATCATTAGATATAGAAGGAGTATTACTTACTATGCTTACATCAAATACAAATTTAGGGTTAGAAGTAGTAGAAAGCATAAAAGGTTTCTTTAAAGAAAGAGTATATGAAACAATAATTCCAAGACTAATACGTTTGGCCGAAGCACCATCTCACGGGAAACCAATATTAGAATATGAACCACATAGTAGAGGAACACTTGCATATTTAAATTTAGCAAAGGAGGTAATTGAGAAAAATGGAAAACAAGAAGAAAGCCCTAGGTAGAGGGTTAGAACAATTATTTGATAGTGAAGTATTAGATTTTAGTTCTTTTGAATCCAATGTTTTAGAAGAAGTAAAAGATAAAGATATTGTAGACTTACCAATCGATGAAATAAGACCAAATCCCTATCAACCAAGAAAATCCTTTGATGAAACAGCATTAGAAGAATTAGCAGAATCAATAAAAAATTATGGAGTATTTACACCAATTATCGTTAAAAAAAGCATCAAAGGCTACGATTTAATTGCCGGAGAGAGAAGGTTAAGAGCTTCAAAATTAGCAGGTCTTACAACAATTCCTGCCATAATTAAAGATTTTTCCGACCAAATGATGCGAGAAGTAGCACTTCTTGAGAATTTGCAAAGAGAAAATCTAACCTCAATAGAGCTAGCTTGGGCATATCAAGGTATAATAGATTCCTTAGGAATAACTCAAGAAGAATTAGCATTCAAAATTGGAAAAAGTCGCAGTAGTGTTACAAATACCCTAGGACTCTTACGTTTACCAGATAATGTTCAAGATATGGTAATGAAAAACGATTTATCAATGGGACACGCTAGAGTTTTAAGTAAAATTGATAAAGAAAACGAAATTGAAGAATTAGCAAGCAAAGTAGTCGAAGATAAAATGAGTGTAAGAGATCTCGAAAAACTAACGACTACCGAAAATGTCCAAAAAAAAGTACCAATCAAAAGAAAAGAACCTAAAGAAAGTCAAAACTATACAGCCCTTGAAACCACACTAAGAGAAACACTTGGCACTAAGGTAAATATAAAAGACAAAAAAATAGAAATACATTTTGAAAATACAAATGATTTAAATAGAATATTAGAAATATTAAATATCAAAATTAATTAATAAAAAAACCCATTATGATGTTTATCAAACATTGTTAACATCATTTTGGGGATTTTTTTATAAAAATCTCTATATCAAAAATAAACAAATAGTTACCAAAGTAACGAATGTCTGTCGAAAATGCTGTCATTCATTAAAAACTGAAAAAAATATGAATAACCTGTTATAATTAAATCACAACGTACAAATTGCAAAAAATGTCGGATATTGTATGCTCATATTTCTTGCGTTTGTAGTAATGCACGGTGTATAATTAAGGAGAGGTAAGTAAGGAATTGTGAGGTGAAAGAAGTGACAGGAACAGTAAAATGGTTCAACAACGAAAAAGGCTACGGATTTATTGACCAAGAAAATGGCGAAGACATATTCGTGCATTATTCAGCAATTAAACAAGACGGTTACAAAACATTATGCGAAGGCCAAAAAGTAGAGTTTGAATTAGTTGAAACTCCAAAAGGACTACAAGCATTAAACGTAGTTGGGTTATCAGAACTTAAAGTAAAACAATAAAGTTTGCAAGTCTGATAGAATTAATTAACAGTGTAAAGCTGTTAATTTTTTCTTGTACTTATAAGGAAATTATGATATCATTAAAAATGAAGAATAATGAAAAAGAGGAGAAATATAGTATGGAAAAAAGGGCAGAAATTAAAAACAATAATTTAAAAAAATATAAATTTTATAGTAACAAAACCAAAATAAAATTTCAGTCAGAAAGTTGTATAGTTTCTAAATGATAGAAGCACAAGTACTATCACTAGTTGCTGTAATTGTATTTATAATTAGTGTTTCTGCTCCCACCAAAAAGCAAATATTATTTTTACAAACCATATCCAATATTTTTTATTCTGCTTCGTACTTTTTGTTAAACTTACCAACAACTGCCCTTATGAACGGAGTATCAGCTGTAAGATGTTTTGTATTTTACAAATACACCAAAAATAATAAACCAATCCCTTTTATATATCTAATAATATTTATATTACTAGTCCTAATATTAGGCATAATATCATATCAGGGATTATCATCCCTAATTCCAATTACAATAACTTTAATATATTTTATATCAACTTACATAAAAAAAGAAAAATATACCAGATTAGCCCTTATAATATGTGCCATAATATGGTTAGTGTACAATTACAATTTTTCTGCATACATTGCAATGATTGGAAACACATTTGAAATAATAACTGGATTTATAGCACTTCATAAATACAATAATAATAAGGAGATGAAAAACATTGAATATAATTGAAATTATAAAAAACTATGACCACTTAACAAAAGAAGAAATAGAGATAGGTCTAAATAACGACAATGATAATAAGCTCAATATAACATTTTTAGAATTACAAAACTTTATGAAGAAATATTCTTTAATAGCTCCAATTCTGTCTAACCATTCCAATATATATTTAACAATAAAAAAACTAACAAATAATAATGATGAAGATTTAGAAAGAGAAATTTTAGGAAACATAATAGACAGCATAATAACAAAATCTGTAAATTATAATACAAATATAACTGCACAAGACTATCAAAAACTATTTTCTTATTATTCACTAGAAGAATATTGCTTAAACAATTTTGGCAAAAGGGCCACAGATTTATTCTTAAAGCATTTGAACAATAAACCTCAAAATTACATTTATACACTTCATATTCCTATAAATTTAATACTAAATGAAGAAATATTTCCCTTAATAAATCGTTTAGGTCTAGAAAATATAGAAAAATTTAGTGCTGAAAACAGTAACTGTTTATATGCCGAAAATTATAAAATGCTAAAAATAATATGCAAAAAATCCCAAACTGTAAACGTAAACCGAATGTCAAAAGAAAATCCCCTTCAAATTTTACCACCATTTGGTCACGAATTAACATATCAAGATTTTGAAAATGTTATAGAAAAGACCATTACCTGTGGATACTATAAGGACCAGTACAATCAAGAATTTATGAAAATAAAAGGTCCTTTTCGAAGCAAATATCCATATCTTTTCCTAAGTGATGATGCACCTCAGGAATTAAAAGAATTATTTTACCAAAAAAATTTAACACCCAATATATTAAAAGAAAATCCCGAGTATAAAAAATACTTAGAAAAAACCAAGCTCCTTACAGTATTTAAACCACTATATATAAACATTAATGGCAATTCAGCAAATATATACCAATACTTAACACGTTATCTTTCTAATGAGCAAATATTAAACTACTTAATAGAATACGCAGAAATAATTACCATAGCTCTAAAAGATATAAGTATGGAAACAAATATTTGGAAAGACAATTACAATAAAGACGTTCATAATGTAATAATAAAAAATACTACCATAAATAATTTAACAAAAGAACTACTAAATATATTCAAAGCGAGAGTAATACAATTAGGTTTTACCTACAATGATGCCATTTCTGATAGTGTAAAGCAAACATTTCCCGAACTATTCTTACCGAGCAATGCTCCTGAGGAGTTAAAAAAACATTTTTATAATCGAACAATAACAATAAAACTATTAAATGAACACCCCGAATGGAGTGTATACCTAAAAAATATAAACTTAGAACTATTAACCAAATATACCAAAAAACAAACCCCAAATGGAAGCGAAAATCTAATAAAAATAATAAGTGATATTTTAGGGCCATCGGAAACAATAGAATTCCTTAAAATATATGGCAATTACCTAAATACGCAAATAATCAAATTACCAATAACAAGCGACCTATCAAAACTAGAATTTTATGGTATTGTTAACCAAAATCTTCAAAACACAATGCAAAAAGAAGGACTTAAATGTGATGAATATTTAGAGAAAGTATTTCGAAAACTTTATCCATTTATGTTTCTAGACCCCACGGTACCAAGTGATATAAGACAAAACTTCTACCAAAGAACCTTAACAGTCGAAAAACTAGAAGAACAACCAGACAGTTTAGAAAATTTTACCCATACCAATATAGTTCTCGGTTTTCCAACCAGTTATATATGGCTATTACCACTATTTGACGAAAAAAATCCCCAAGAATCAAATTTACTAATATATAAAATAATAAAAAAATACAATGAAATTCAAAATGATAATTTAAAAAGCGTTTTTCGATCATATATTATAGAAAATCAAGAAACTTTACAATTCAGTCAAATAGATATTCTGGCCGACATACTATACAGATTGTCAATCTCAAATTCAAGTGAAATTACCTCCCTTGCCAAAGAATTAGGAGCTGAAATAATAAAAAAAGAAGACCCCTATCAAGCCCTAAATAAAGTAGAGCAAATATTTTCAAAAAATGATATTCCAACAGTAGGAAAAATATATTCCTGTTTTAGAATTTTACATCCAAACTTTGAAGGATACGATTTTAGCGAAAAAGGCCAATATACAGTTTGTTCTCCCACTCTCAGAAACAAAAACAATTTATCTCGCAAAGTAATAATATTTTCTGATTTAATAAAATCATCTTTTGGTTCCGGTAATCGGTCTGCCATAGAATACATTGGTAACATTGAAAAAGCATCCCTACTATATGAACACTGCATAAATTGCCAAATTAATATAACCCAATTAACCCCCGAAGAAAAAGAACTATTAACAAATTTTAGGAATGCCCTAGTGGTCCTTTATCACAGTTCAGCCTATGGAAAAAACAACAACTTTCAAATGACAACCAACCCATTAGAAGACATAACAAATATAAAACACTGTCTCCCAAAAGGCAAAAACGCCAGTACTGATCTACAAAATAAAATAATAAGTAGCTTTTGCCACTTTGCTGGATTTGATACAATTAAAGACGTAAAAGACTATATAACTTTCAAAATGATCGAAGCTGATAAAAGAGGAAGAAAATATGCAGAATTAGAAAATTTCACTATTGAAAAAGGCGATTTCATAAAATCTGTAAATACAGACTTTTTAGAATTAGTCCTTCAAAACGGAGTAAATGCCAATGATTTTCTAGGAGCCGATGCCAAAACCGATGCAACACCATTAGATACCGATTTATCCCGTGTAATGACCCCCAAAACTACAATAAATGAAATGATTGATGCCAAAAATCAAGACACAGGATATTTTGGTAAAGCATACTTTATACTAAAAAACAATCCCCATAAAATTGCCATAACAAAATCCCATTTTCTAGAAGGAACTTCCCCCGAAAAAATAGAAAATGTCCAAGGACGACTTGAAGCCTTTGTAAATGGCCCCGCCGGTGATGTAAGTGTATCCTATGGAATAAGAACTGGCTTCCCTGCAACAGATATAGACTACATAATTTTCGATCAAACAAGTCCAGATTTTGATAAATTACGAGTCCTAATCGCCCAAAACGGTTACTACATACCCATAGTTTCTAAGCAAAAAGGCAAATTAATATACACCCCTGCCGATTACGATTCATTAAGACAAAAAATGGAAGGCCTTAAAAATTATGGAAGTTACAACTATACACTTTCTGATAATTTATATATTGAAGAAATAATGCCAATACTTCCCCAAATGCAAGAAAGTCATATTACAACACGACAAATAAGAGACCAAATAATAAGCCAAATATCCGCCTCTTTTCCCGATTACAAAATAGAAACAAAAATTACAAAGGACCTTTCTCAAAAAACAATTCAAATTATAGAAATAGGTTCAACTAGCCGTGGCACCAACGAGCCATCTTCTTATGATTACGATTTTATTGTTCGCATTGATGGCGAAATAATACACAATTCTCAAAAATTGCAGACTTTCAAACAAACTTTGGCCTCATCCTTAGAAATTTCCGATATTGCCCTATCGGGGGATATAAAACATAAAAAAATTAATATAAATAATACAAGCATAGATGTAGATTTCTCCTTTGCAAAGAAAACTGATAAAATAGATTATTCAGCAGAAATGTGCAACGAAGATAAACTTACAACTATTGCCAAATTATATCCCGATAAAATAGATATAGTAAGAGCAAACATAATATATGCCAAAAAATATTTAAAGGAAAACAAAGTATACAAGAAAAAAGATATGGAAGGAGGCTTGGGAGGAATAGGGGTAGAAAATTGGATATTACAAAATGGAGGTTCATTTTACGATGCTGCCAGAACATTCGTAGAAGCATCTTATGACAACGAAGGAAAACCAGTAAGCTATAATAACTTTTGTAGAAAATATGAAATATGGAATTTTGGTCAGGACCACTATGTAGAAAGAGAAAACGAAAAAAACGGTACTCACCAACTACTTTACACCAATTTTACAAAAGAAAATCTAACCGAAGAAGGTTATCATAAAATGGTTGAAGCACTCACTAACTATTTATCAAACACAAAAAAAGAAAAACTAACTAAATAAATTTAAGGAGGAAATAAAATGAAATTAGAAAACTTAGTAGCAATAGTAACAGGCAGTGCCAGAGGAATAGGCTTTGAAGTAGCCAAAGCTTATGCAAAGGAAGGAGCAAAAGTAGTAATATGCGATTTAAATAAAGAAGATTGCATTAAAGCCTGTAATAAAATAAAAGAAGAATTACCAAATGCAGAATTATTACCACTTGAAGTAAATGTAACAAATACAGAAAAAGTAAATAACGTAGTAAAAACAACAATAGATAAATACGGAAAGATAGATATACTAGTAAATAATGCCGGAATAACAGGAGTATC
Organism: uncultured Bacilli bacterium; assembly: GCA_934101865.1. Classification (GTDB taxonomy): domain Bacteria; phylum Bacillota_I; class Bacilli_A; order RF39; family UBA660; genus UMGS2068. Next base: position 42,305 of record CAKOSA010000008.1, read on the forward strand.
TCCAATTACCGAATTAACAGATGAAGACTTTTATAAGATGATAGATATAAACGCTGGCGGAGTAGTAAGATTTACAAGAGAAGTATCAAAAATAATGATAAATCAAAAAAGCGGTAGCATTATCAATACAAGTTCTATGGTAGGCCTATACGGAAGTCAAATGCAAACAGCATATAGTGCTTCAAAATTTGCTGTAAACGGTATTACCAAAGCCTGTGCTAAGGAGTTAGGACGCTACGGAATTAGAGTAAATGCCGTCTGCCCAGGTGTAGTAGAAACCGATATGGTTAAAGATAACGTAAATCCCGAAACAAAAGCATATCTAAAACAAATGGTACCACTAGGAAGAACTGCAAACCCAAGTGAACTTGCCGGAGTCTACGTCTATTTAGCATCCCAAGATGCAAGCTATACAAATGGAGCCATAATAAGTATTGACGGTGGGCTAGTAATGTAACAACAAAAAAATTCTGTCATATAATAAACCAGAAAAATAGGAGGTTAATAATGATAGAATTTTATATCAATTTAAATCCCATATTACAAGCCTTAATTGCCTGTATATTTACCTTTTCAATAACTGCTCTTGGAGCAGGTCTCGTAATATTCTTTAAAAACATAAATAAAAATATATTAGACGCAATGTTAGGCTCTGCGGCAGGAGTAATGATAGCCGCCTCCTTTTGGTCACTATTATCCCCTGCCATATCACTAGCTGAAACCCTAAAAATGAATATAATATTAGTAATCGCAACCAGTTTTATATCAGGAGGCCTATTACTCTTTGTGGGAGATAAAATATTTAGCAATTTAAAAATCAAAAATAAAGATAATAATCTAAAAAAAATCATTATGCTGGTCTCATCAATAACACTACATAATATCCCCGAAGGACTCGCAATAGGAGTAGCTTTTGGAACTATTGCCTATGGACTAGATGGAGCCACATTAACATCAGCCTGTCTTCTTGCCTTCGGCATAGGAATACAAAATTTTCCTGAAGGAACAGCAGTAAGTGTTCCCCTAAGAAAATACGGATTGTCAAGAAAAAAATCCTTTATATTTGGTAGTCTAAGTGGAATAGTAGAACCAATAGCAGGTGTCATTGGAGCCATATTAGCACTAAAAATAAGAGTTTTACTTCCCTTCTTACTAGCCTTTGCAGCAGGTGCAATGATATATGTAGTCGTAGTCGAATTAATACCAGAAAGCCAAAGCAATGAAAGAAAAGACTTAATGGCAATGTTTACCCTTATAGGATTTACCATAATGATGATGTTAGATGTTATGCTAGGTTAGGAGAAATAACTGTGAAAAAAGAAAAAAAAATATTATTAGTAATTCTACTCATATTATTCCTTACAGGATGTAACAATAATAAAATAGATAAAGACGAGGTCAACAGAATAGAAAATATAATAAATAACTAAAAGAGCCATAACTCTTTTTAATTTTACCTTGTATCAATTAAATAATAATGATATAATAAATTTGTAACATAAAGACTATGCATCTAGTTTATAGTTTGAAAGGATGTAATAATGAAAAAAGGATTTAATAATGAACAATATGTAAAACTACAAACCGAAGTAATAGAAGAAAGAATAAAAATGTTTAATGGTAAATTATACCTAGAATTTGGAGGTAAACTATTTGACGATTACCACGCTCAAAGAATTTTACCAGGGTTTGAACTAAACTCTAAAATAAGACTTCTCGAAAAACTAAAAGATTCCCTAGAAATAATATTCTGCATCAATGCTGGCGACATAGCTAGAAAAAAAATAAGAGCCGACTACGGAATAACCTACGATATGGAACTAATTAGACTAGTCAAAATATTAACCAAAAAAGGCCTAAAAATTAATAGTGTAGCAATTAATCTATACGATAACCAACCAGGTGTAGATATATTTGAAGACCGTCTCCACTCCTTAGGCATAAAAACATACAAATTCACCCCAACCAAAGGATATCCAACAGATGTTGAAGTAATAGTAAGTGAAGAAGGATACGGTAAAAATCCATATATAAAAACAACCAAACCACTAGTAGTAGTAACAGCCCCAGGACCAAACAGTGGAAAACTCGCCACTTGTTTATCACAACTATATCACGAATATAAACACGGTGTAAAAGCCGGCTATGCCAAGTTCGAGACCTTCCCAGTATGGGACTTACCACTAGATCATCCCGTAAATATAGCTTATGAAGCCGCAACTGCTGATCTAAATGATAAAAATATGGTTGACCATTTTCATTTAGAAGCTTATGGTAAAGTAGCCATAAATTACAATCGAGATTTAGAAGTATTTCCTGTCCTTGAAGCCATACTAAAAAAAATAACTGGTGAAAAAATATATGCTTCCCCAACTGATATGGGTGTAAATTCAATCGGTCGCTGTATAGTAGATGATGACGCAGTAAGATTAGCAGCCAACAAAGAAATAATTAGAAGATACTACAAAGCCTTAACAGATTACAAACTTGGCCGCATTAAAGGAGATGTCGTTCAAAGAATAAAACTCCTCTTAAATAATAACTATTTAGATGTCGACCTCTTGCCAGTAATAAAACCGGCCCTCGAAAAACAAGAAAAAACCAATAAAAGAAGTGCTGCCATAGAACTATCTGATGGCTCCATAATAACTGGTCGAGAAACAGATATCTTTACTCCCGTCAGTAGTACAATTCTAAATGCAATTAAAGTTTTAGCCGGGATAGAAGACAATTTTTATCTAATTACTCCTGAGCTTTTGAACAATATAGTGTCTCTTAAAAGACAAATAGAACCCGAAAAGTATCTCCTAACTCTTAACGAAGTCCTAATTGCTCTATCTGCTTCTACATCAACAAATCCCCTTGCCGAAAAAGCCCTTCAACAATTACCAAAATTAACATCCTTAGACCTCCATTCAAGTTATATACTAGAAAATGGTGATTTAAAAACCCTACGGGACCTAAAAATAAACTTTACGTCAGAACCAGAATTTTACACCGAAAGACTATTTAAAAAACATCAAAATCACAAAATATAAGGATCATTATGAAAAATACAATTAAATTAATATTACTACTATTAATAACCCTAACTATATTATTAACATATTTTTCAAAACTTACCAGAGCAAGCAACGGTACAGAAATTGAAAAACTGCACAAACTATATTACAAAAATTCAAAAAATGACGCCGAAATATTAAATTTTATCGCCGAAATAGAACCCAGCCTTTTGTTAAGTGTAAACTATGAAAACGAAATCCCATTGAATGAAAATTATGAACTCATAACCAACTTCTTAATAACCTATCTGCAAACAAAAGACACATCTATTAAATATATTGATGTATCAGACATATATGAACTAAGTAAAATAATATTTGGAATAGATTATTATTACATAACAAATAAAAACATAATTAATGGAAGCAAAATTGAAGTAAACCCCCTTTCTTCTGAAAAAGTAGAATTAATAACAGACACCCAAAAAATTACATATAATAAAGATAGTATTCAAGTATTAAAAAAATATAAGTACTTAGATATAAAGTATAAATATATACTAAATATAAGAGACGATAATCAAATAGTACTTGAAAATGTAGTATTGGAGTAAAATATGAAAGCAAAAAAAATAATAATAAGCCTCGTTCTATTAACTATTATCGAATTATCAGCCCTATATCTAAGTAGATTAAATATAAATAATTTCACTCAAAAAAATAGTGAAGTTATTTATGGAGAATACACTTCCAAAAAGAAAGAACTACTAAATAATATCTCTCAAAGCATAAATAATACAATAACAAATAGTTATGAGTTACAAGAAAATATAAATAAAACCCAAGCCAATATTACTACTTTAACCGAAAACTTCCAAAACTTAGAAGCTGAAAATCAGTCTCTAACAACGCAAAAAGAAACATTACAAAAACAATATTTATTAAAATTAGAAGCCCAAAAGAAGGCCGAAACTAAACATATAATAAATGGCGTAATGACTCAAAATCAATACCCAAATTATCCTAACGGTTGTGAATCCGTTGCCCTTTATGTCTTATTAAAATATTACAATGTAGATGTAACAATTGAAGACATAGTAAATACTCTTGATAAAGGAGAAGAACCACATTTTGAAAATGGAATACAATATGGCGGCCATCCCGAATTAGAATTTGCTGGCGACCCCAGATTATCAACAGGCTTTGGCGTATACGAAAAACCAATCCAAAAAGTTGCCAATAAGTACAAGCCCAATATCATAAATGCAACCGGAACCCCATTAAATACCATATTAGAAAAAGTTTCCCAAAATAAACCAGTGTTAGTATGGAACTCTATGGGAATGGGTCTCCCTTACGTATCAACAAGTTGGACATATAAACCAACCGGCGAAAAAATTAACTGGCTAGCCCCTCTTCACGCCGTAGTAATAATAGGATATACTGATAGTCAGGTAATTGTATCAGATTCCCTATATGGTAATATATATTATAGAAACAAAAATACTTTCGAAAAAATCTACAACGCTTATGGAAAGAGAGCCCTATACTATGAAGAATAAAATAATAACATCATCATTAATAACTACATTAATAATATTTAATGCTTTCATTGCTATTAAATACTATCAAAACACTAAGGAGTATTCAAAAATAAAAAATACTTACTATAACTATCTCCTCGAAAAACAAGAATATCAAAACATAAAAGATAATGAAGAAAAGGCAATAAATCTATATAATGAAGAAGTTCAACTTAAACAAGGTATAGCTGAATATACAAACAAAAATAATATCTTAAAAAATGAAATAAATACCATTCAAAATAAAATAAATCAATAATAATATATATATTTGCCCCCGATAGGGCCCCAAAAACCAAAAAAATTTTCAAAACACTTGACAATTACCATATAATGTAATAGAATTAATTTAAGCACGTCAGGTGTTTTTATTTTAGAAATATATAGGAGGTATCTAAATGGCAAAAGAAGTCAAAGATAAAAAAGAAACCAAAAATAAAAATAAGAAAGAAAACATCTTTAAAAGAATAGGAAAATATTTTAAAGGCGTCAAAAAAGAAATGGGAAGAATAAA
>CAKOSA010000009.1 GCA_934101865.1 uncultured Bacilli bacterium
CAATTCCAGTTGAGACCACCATTTTCACAAAATCTAAACTAATTTATATGAAACTTACGATGAGTGAGTTTTTTTTGCATTATTCCCCTACTTTATTGAGAAAAAAAGAACGAGATTAATCGTTCTTTATTTAAAACATTTGTTATTTTTTTAGTTCCATAGAACGAATTTTGGCATTTTTTCGTTCTATAAATTTTCTTAGAACGAATTTTTGCGATTTTTCGTTCTATGGATTTATTCTGATAAGAAAATATCAACATATTCACTAAATACAAATATTTGATTTCTTGAATATCCGGTCGTTTCTTTTATAATGTTTGCTTTTTTTAAACCAGCTATTACTCCATTTACTGTGGATTCAGGCATTTCTAAGGCCTCTGATATTTTTTTACGTGATGAATATGGTTCATTATAAAAATAATCCATTATTTTTTTTGCATTATCATATTTTACATTTAATTTAATTATTTCTGTTTCTACTTTTTTAGTCAGTTCAACAACCTTTTTAAATTTTTCTTTTGCTACCTTGGCAGTTTCTATTATTCCTTCTAAGAAAAATTTTATCCAACCAACCATATCATTTTTAACTCTCACATCATTTAATTTTTGATAATACAGATCCCTATTTTTTTCAAAAAAGAACGATATATATAAACAGGGTCTATCTAAAATATTTTTGCTTTGCAAATATAAAGGTATTAACAATCTACCTATTCTTCCATTTCCATCCAAAAAGGGATGTATAGACTCAAATTGATAATGAATCATTGCTATTTTTATTAAATCGGGAGTGTCAATTTCTTCATTATTTATAAATAGTTCTAGCCCTTTTAAACAATCTCCCAAATCTTCAACTAGTGGAGGTACATAAGCAGCAGTAGATGGCATTGTTCCTCCTATCCAATTTTGGGATATTCTAAACTCTCCCGGTGTTTTCTTTTCTCCTCTAACACCATTTAATAATATCTTATGTATTTCTCGAAATAATCTATTACATACCGGAAACCCTTCGTTAATTCTATTGATTCCATAGTTAGTTGCTTTAACATAATTTTGTACTTCCTCCCAATCATCTCTTTTTTCTGGATCTATATCTTGAAAATCTGATAAATCTTCTTCTATCGTTGTTTTGGTTCCCTCTATTTTACTAGATCTGTTTGCCTCTATTTGTACGTGCATTTTAATATATAAATCAACATTAGGAAGTAGTAAAGAGTATGCATTTAATTCACCTATTTGCCTATTTGCTTCAGCAAGAAGTGAATCTAACTTTGTATCTTCCCAACCCCAATTGTAATTTATATCACTTGGCAAAAATGCTTTATATCCATTTCCAAACTTGTATTCCCCTGATTTATAATTTTCTAATTTCATTTTTTCCTCTCTTTCTTTAACATTTGTTATTGTTTTAGTTCCATAGAACGAATTTTGGCATTTTTTCGTTCTATAAATTTTCTTAGAACGAATTTTTGCGATTTTTCGTTCTATAGACCATAGGACGGGATAGTTCCACAGCGTTATAACATCTTTCTAACAAGTAATTTCCCATTTCGTCTATCCTTGCTATTTTTTCCTTATATAAAGGATCCGAATTTATTACGTGATACATTTTAGTACCACTTGTTAAAATTAAACTGTATTTGATTGGTTTACCTGACCTTATTATAATTTTTCCTATATATATTCCATCTATTTTTTCTATTGGCACGGCAACTACACTATATATGTCATAAGTTTTACTTGTATGTACTATATAGTTTTCCGTTATATATAAACCATATCTTGGAAACACTTTATCTAATTTATTATCTAATTCATCACATATTATTCTTTTTTCTTCCTCCGAATAATTATATCTAGTAGTAATTATTTCGTAGAGGATTATTAATATAAATATTACTAGTATTATATAAAAGGGAATTACGTATTTTTTTTCAAAATATGGAAGTAAATCTATAAGAGCAATTTTTGTTAGATAGCCTATAATTAATAGGGCTGTAATGATATGGGATACTATAACTAATTTCAATTTCTTTAAAAATTTTTCACTATTTTTCATAAACACCTCTGATATTTTATTTGTAATTATATTTGTTTTGGCCCCCGATAGGGCAATTTATTATAATTCCAAACTATTTTTCTTTAACAAAAATTCTCTTATACCTATAATCAAAATTCCATCTTCATTATGCCATAAATTTATATCTTCCCTTACAACAATTATTTTTTTGAAGTTATCGCCAACACAATTTAGAGGTCGTGACTCTTGGTAATTTTTTTCGGGGGTATCTATATTTAAGGCTGATTGAATATAATATCTGTTACTTGCCATATTGCATACAAAATCTATTTCATAGTATACTCTTCCGTCATTATTTCGGGCTTCAACTACTCCTACATCAATGCTATATCCTCTAATTAATAATTCATTATAAATTATATTTTCCATTATATGGTTTTCTTCTTGTTGTCTAAAATTTAATCTAGCATTTCTAAGACCTAAGTCGGTAAAATAGTATTTAAATGGAGTTGATATATACTTTCGTCCTTTAACATCGTATCTTTCGACTTTATTTATTAAATAGGCGTTTTCTAGGTGTTCAATATAAGATGTTATGGTATTAAGGGAGATGTCCTTATCTCCGTTTGATTGGTATGTTTTGTATATTTTCATTGGATTGGTTAATGAACCGATAGATGATGCTAAGATACTTACGATACTATCCAAGACGTCTTTTCTTTTGATATCATTTCTTTCAATAATATCTTTTAAATAAGTGGTTTCAAAGAGATTTAATAAATATTCTCTTTTTTGCTTTTCGCCGTCTTGAAGTACAACTGGGGGTAATCCTCCATAAAATATATATTCTTTCCAAGCTTTATCTTCGGGGAGTTCCTTTATTTCTACAAATTCACTAAATGATAAGGGATATATTTTTATCTCTGTGCTTCTTCCTCTAAATATCTCATTTATATCTTTTGATAAAAATTTATTTTTTGAAACTGTCATATAAACGTCTAAATTGGGTTTTCTTAGAAAACTATTTAATACTTCTTCAAAGTTTTTTACTAGTTGGATTTCATCTAAAAGAACATAGTACATATTTGTGTCTTTAACACAATTTATTACATAATTATATAATTCCATTGGGTCTCTATACTTACTGTTTTCAATTACATCTAAGTCTAGTTTTATGATATGGTCCTCGCTTACACCACTAGATTTTAAATAATTTTTGTAAATTGGATCTAAGAGATAGGACTTACCGCATCTTCTTATGCCGGTAATTACTTTAATTAGTTTATTTTCACGGGCTGATATTAATTCATTTAGATAATTTTGTCTCTTTATTTCTTTCATTGTTTTCCTCCTCATTGAAATTTACTGACAGTTTTGCCGTTAATTTTCAATGTAATTATATCATATTTTTCGTAAAAAAACAATATTTCACTGAAATTTAGCGTCATTTCCGGCAGTGAATTTCAATGACACCTTTATATTATTATATTAATTACTGTAAGTTGGGGATTTACTAGTACTCCCCTACTTTACTTATGTTCTTGTACTTGCCCCCGATAGGGCCGGTGTTAGATAAAAAGTTTGTGAAAGTTTTGGTATTTTGGTGGTATAAGGGGCATTATTGTGGTATAATTTATGATGTGCCAAGGGCATATATTATATAAGGAGGAAATATGGAACTTAAAGGAAGTAAGACAGAGAAGAATTTAATGGAGGCCTTTGCGGGAGAAAGTCAAGCTAGAAATAAGTACACTTATTATGCTAGTAAGGCTAGGAAAGATGGCTACGAGCAGATTGCGGCTATCTTTGAGGAAACGGCTAATAATGAGAAGGAGCACGCTAAGATGTGGTTTAAGGAACTTCATAATGGTAAGGTTCCTGATACTTTGGATAATCTGGTTGATGCGGCAAATGGCGAGAATTTTGAGTGGACCGATATGTATGATAGAATGGCTAAGGAAGCCAGAGAAGAGGGATTTGAAAGGATTGCTTTTCTATTTGAGGGCGTTGCCAAGATAGAGAAAGAACACGAGGAGAGATACAGGAAGTTAATCGAGAACATTGATGGTGGTTTGGTATTTTCCAGAGATGGTGATAAGATTTGGAAATGTAGAAACTGCGGTCATATTGTTATTGGTAAAGAGGCTCCAAAGGTTTGTCCTATTTGTGCTCATCCGCAAAGTTATTTTGAGATTAAAGCTGAAAATTATTAATATAAGGGGCTGTGGGAAAATGGATAATTTCTACCAAGCTTCTTTTTTTATACAAAAAAGCATCCAAGGAGGGATGCTTATCTATCTAGGTCTTTTGGTAATATCATTAGGCTAACTAGGCCTGATACCATTACTAGTATATATACTATTCTTGTAAGTAGGGTACCGTCTCCGAATAGGAATTCGACTAGGTTAAAGTTGAACATTCCAACTAGGCCCCAGTTTAAGGCCCCGATGGCACTTATTACAAGGCAAGTTTTTAGTAGTGCATTCATTTTTCTCCTCCTTTATTTTTATTACTATTAGTATTTTTAACCAAAACTGCAAAATTATACAAAAATTTTTATTTAGTATCATAATGGATAATGGGAGACATATATTTTATCAGAAAGATGAATGAGGTGAAAAATGAAAAGAGTTGTACTTACTTTGGTTTTATGTGGTGTCTTTCTTCTTACGGGATGTAAGTCTTATAATGAAAGGGATATTGTTAAGGAACTGGAAAATAAGCTAAATAAGGCGAATTCGTACTTTGTACAAGGGGAAATGGAGATTACTAATAACGAAGATATTTACACTTACAGTGTTGAGGTATCTTTCAAGGAAAAGGATAATTACAAGGTTGTTTTGACTAATACGTCGAATGATCATACGCAGGTTATTTTAAGGAATAGTGACGGGGTTTATGTGGTTACGCCTTCGCTTAATAAGAGTTTTAAGTTTCAGAGTGACTGGCCTTATAATAATTCGCAAGTTTATTTGCTTAAATCTTTGATAGAGGATATGGGTAATGAGGACGGCAGAAGTTTTGAAAAGAGTGATAAGGGGTATATTTTTACGACGAAGGTTGTTTATCCTAATAATGAGAAGTTAGTTAAGCAGACTATTTCTTTGGATAAGAAGCTTAATATTGATGAGGTTAGGGTTTTGGATAAGGATAATAATACCCAGATTAAGATGAAGTATAATAAGATTGATTGGAATAAGGGTTTTAGTGATGATTATTTTGATTTGAGTAGTATCATTGATGTTACAGAGGCGAGAGAGAAGTCGACGGTTGATAATGGAAATGGAAATGTAAATAGTAATAGTAATAGTAATAATAACAGTAGTAGCAATAGTAATGATAATAGTAATATGAATAGTAATAGTGGTAATAATGATAGTAGTGTTAAGGGCAGTGATAATGACAGGGGTAACCTTAATGGGGATAATAGTGGTAACAATGGTAGTAGTGCTAATAATGGAGCTAGTGATAATTCTAATATGAATAGTAATAGTAACACTAATGCAAACACCAATACTAATACTAATACTAATACTAATAATAGTAGTGAGGAAAGTAGTAAGACAGAGACTAAGGAAACGGCTAGTTTAGACGATGTTATATATCCTATGTACCTTCCTAGTAACACATACCTGAAAGGCACGGAAAAATTTAAAACTGATACGGGACAGAGATTAATTCTAACGTTTGAGGGCGATAATCCGTTTACGCTTGTAGAAGAGACGGTCACGAGAAGTAAGGACCACGAGATTATTCCGACGTATGGGGAGCTGGAACTTCTTCTGGATGCGGTGGCAATTGTAAATGATAATTCGGTGAACTGGATTAGTAATGGAACGCAGTACTACATTACGAGTGATACTCTCGCTACTTCTTCCCTACTCGAAGTGGCAAGGTCTATTAGTGTTCTTCCGGTATCTAAGTAAAGAAAGAAGCTTGGTATGGCTTCTTTTCTTATTCCCTATTGGGGGTATATAGTTATATTAATATATTAGTTATTGTACCAAATAAGGATCAGTCTCTGTTCCTGTTCCCCCTATTAAAGTGATGTCTGATTTGAGGTAGAAGGTGGGGTGGATAGAATATTCCACCCTAACATTAAAGTCTCCGCTCCTAAATTCCGTTTGAAATACATTACCAAGTGATTGAATAAAGAATGCTCCAATATCACAAGTATTAGTAGGTGTTAGTAACCATTTATCTTTACCATTAAAAAGCCAATCTTTTTTTCCGCATTCTGTATTATAATTGTATAATGTTGTTTCATTTGCACAACTATTACCGGCTGCATATCCATAATCACTGGGATATATTAGACCTATATTCCCTTGCCAAAGAATTGATTTCGAATTATCTGTACCGTAAACTTCTATTCCTCTTTCTCTATTGTACATAACTATTGTATTTATATTTGAACTAGCCACACCGCCTAGATAAAATAAACTTATATTTATATAATTTTTAGCAATTTCACTTAAAGCGTAGGAATTAGATGATGTTAAAAATTCATTATTTAATAGTTTCATTAAACTGCTTCCACTAGTAGTACTAGTGCTTAATTTATCATTAGTTGCTGTTGCCCATATGTTAGCACCTTCACTATCCCAGCTAAACGAATTAGTTGTACCGTCTGTTAAGGGTGTTGCTTTTACTATTTTTACTTTATTTGTTCCGTCACTATCTTCTCTCATACTGCCTATTATTCTAAATAATCCTCTATCAGGGCAAGTACTTTGACCCTCCATATCTAAACATATATAGTTATTAGGACTAGGACCATAGTATCTATAATCATCAACTGCTGGTATGATTTCTCCGGTGGCACTACTTTCGGCTGGTATGGCATCGTGATGGACTTTATATACTCCACTGCCACTATCTCCTGTTGTTTCATCATCTAACTCTTCAACAAAGTTAGCGGTTGGTGTTGCTACTTTTACATTTAGACTTGCTTTCATACTTCGGCCCTGCATAGTCTCGTTATTTTCATTATTACCGTCTATCCAAATATAGAACTTATAATAGGTTTTATTATCAGCAAGAGGGCTACCCTTTATTATATCTAGTTTACCGATACTTGCATCTTTAAAACTACCACTAGCTACTTCATTATAGGTATTATCATCACTACTACTTAGTAGTACATACTTAAAATTATCGTTTTTTAATTCTTCGTCTATACTAGTTATATCTAAGTATATATTGGTATTAAGTTCAGTAGTTAGTCCTTTTTTCTTTCGGATAGAAAACTCTGTTAAGGCTCCGTCATCATAGTAAAAACTGGGTGATAAATTACCTATATTAATATCATTACCGGTTTTAAAACTTACGTCAGCTAATTCCCCTATGGTTACATTTATTTTGGTATTATCGTTACTAGACCATACTATCCAAGCAAAAGTTCCGGTTGCAATAACCATTGTAAGTAATAGTATTGTTAGTATTTCTTTCTTCTTACTTATCTTGTTTTCTTCCATATACTTACCTTCTTTCTGAAATAGAAAAAGACTATAACAAATTAGAGTACTTTCATACTCTTTGTGTTATAGTCTTGTATATTTCTTATTGTAACTCCGTTACTTAATGTCCAAAATTGGACAATCCCCCCCCCATTTAATAAATGTAGTTTTGTATTTCTGGTTTTACTATATATATTCATAAGGGGTTCCTCCTTTGCTACTTTCTATTTCTACTTAATCTTATCATATATTAGAAATTAAGTAAAGAGATTTTTCTTTATTTCACAAAAAAAGGACTTAGTCCTTCTTTAAGTAGTCTACTACTTTATGGAATTCCATAGAGTGAGAGGCTTTTAAGAGAATTGTATCGTCCTTAGTTAGTATTTTATCTAATATGGGATAGGTTTCTTCGATATTGGTAAATGTATAGACATTATCTTTATTCATTCCGTTATTTATAGCACTTGTGGCTATTATTTTGGATATATTGCCTACGGTTATAAGAATATCGATATTGTTTTCTTTTACTAGTTTACCTACTTCTTTATGGACTTCTTCTTCATAATCTCCTAGTTCGAACATATCTCCTAGGTAGGCTATTTTTCTGCCTTTTACACGGCCTAAAAGGGTTAAGGCCATTTTCATAGAGTCTAAATTGGCATTAAAGCTATCGTCTATGATTGTAAAGCCTTTCTTGGTTTCTATTTTTTCCAATCTAGAATTTGATAGTTTGAAGTTCTTTAAGCCTTGTACAACATCTGTTACTCCTAAGAGGTCCGCGATAGCGACAGCAAATAGGCTGTTATATACAAATGGGAGGCCACCTACGGGAACGGTATATTCTGTACTTCCTACATTAAATGTACTTGAAAATGGTTCTTCCTTGATATTGGTTGCGACATAATCGCTAGGGTTTTCTATTCCAACGCGGATTATGTTAGGATATCCATTGTATGTATGTAGGAGGTCGTTATCGTTATTTATGATGAGGGGTCCTGAGAGGCCTTCAAGGATTTCTAGTTTGGCTTTGAGTATATTTTCGCGGCTACCGAGAAGTCCTATATGGGCCGTACCGATATTGGTTATGGCGGCAATGGTTGGTTTGGCTATATCGGATAGGAGGCTGATTTCTCCGAAACTGTTCATACCCATTTCGACAACGAGGCAGTTATGGTCTTTTAGTTTGAGAATAGTTAGGGGGAGACCTATTTCGTTGTTATAGCTTCCTTCGGGTTTAAGGACTTTGTATTTGGTACTTAGGACGGAAGCAATTATGTCCTTGGTACTGGTTTTGCCGACACTACCGGTTATGGCGACAACAGGGATGTTATATTTGGCTCGTTTGTCTTTGGCTAGGACTTGGAGTAATTTTATAGTATCGGGAGTGGTTATTACGGGAGTGGTACCAATTATGGATAGGTCTATATCGACGGTATCGTTTATGATAAGGACGGATGCTCCTTTGGTTAGGGCGTCTTTGTAAAAGGTTCCGCCGTCATAATTTTCGCCTTTTATTCCTACATATACGTCGCCTTGGTTTAGGCTACGGGTGTCTTTACTGAAATTTTCGCATATTACATCAGAGCTACCGTTTATGAGAGTGGCTCCGGTTATGGTTAATATGTCTTTTACGGTATAATTCATTTTATCCCTCCTATTTATTATATTTATAATTCCATATTGTGGTATATATTTTGGACGTCGTCAATGTTTTCTAGTTCTTCTATTAGGTTTATGGCTCTTTCTTTGGTTTCACCGTCAAGGGTGATATAGTTACTTGGAACCATTGTTACTTCGGTTACGATAAAGTTTGTATAGCCTTCTTTTTCGAGGGTTTCTTTAACGTTTAGGAAGTTATCGGGGGTGGTATAGATATCGATGCTGTCGTCGTTTTCGACAAAATCGAGGATATCTAGTTCGAGTAGTACTTCCATTAGTTTATCGATATCGATATTGGTATTATCGAGGGCGATAACGCCTTTTCTTTCAAAGAGGTAGCTTACAGAGCCGTCGGTTCCGAGGTTTCCCCCTCTTTTGGTGAGGGTACTTCTTACGAAACTAGCAGTTCTATTGCGATTGTCGGTTAGGCAATCGATTATGATTGCTATTCCTCCGGGACCATATCCTTCATATCTTAGGCTTTCGTAGTTTTCTTCATTTCCTTTGCTATGGGCTTTATCGATAGCACTTTGGATATTGGCTTTGGGCATATTTTCGCTCTTGGCTTTTTCGATAACCATTCTTAGGTTAGAGTTATTAGCGGGGTCTTTATCACCGCTTTTGGCAGCGACATAGATTTCCTTGGCTAATTTTTGGAATACTTTGCCTCTTTCGGCGTCGATTAGGCCTTTTTTTCTTTTAATGGTTGACCATTTTGAGTGTCCTGACATTTAATTCATCCTTCTTTCTAATTCTTCTTTTAGTATTTTACTAGATATACTTGGGTTGGCTTTGCCTTTGGTTTCTTTCATTATTTGTCCTATTAGGTAGTCGAATACTCTTTTACCGTTATGGTAGTCAGCAACTAGGTTTGGATTTGTATCTAGTATTTTATTTACTACTTGGGTTAATTCTTCTTTATTTGTTATTTGCATTATGTTTTTTTCTTTAATGATTGTAGATGGGGCTACATCTTTTTCTAAGCTTTCGTTTATTACTTCTTTGGCTTGTTTTATGGAAATATTTCCTTGTTCTACTTTGGTTATTAGATCTCTTAGCTCTTCGGGGGTTATTTTTATTTTATCTATTTCGAGACATAGTTTATTGATGTTACCGACGAGGATATTTAGTACATAGTTAGAGGCGGTAACGGGTGATATTTTTCCGTCAAGGACTTTGTCGAAGTAGTCGGATAGTTTCTTGTCTCTTGTTAGGGTACCCGCGTCTTTTCTACTTATTTTATACTCGTTTACGTACTTATTTGCTCTATCGTAAGCAAGCACGGGTAAATTTTTCTTTATGGTTTCGACAAAATCTTGGGTTAGTTTTATTCTAGGGATGTTGCTTTCGTTATAGTATTTGTAGTCGACAGCCTCGACTTTTTTTCTTAGGGGGTAAGTCATATCGGTGGCTTCGTCATAGCGACGGGTTTCCATTTCGATAGTACCGCCTTCTTCGAGAATTTTGGTTTGTCTTTTTACTTCGGCTAGAATAGATGCTTTGACAGCGGCGAAAGATGGGATGTTTTTCATTTCCACTCGGGTTCCGAGGGTTGTACTTCCTTCTTTCATAAGGGAGACGTTGACATCACAACGGACTTGGCCGAGGTCATTACGGGCATCACTTACGCCTAGATATAGGGCAATGTTTTTATAGGTTTCGAGGAAGGCAACGGCTTCTTCGGCGGAGTATATGCAGGGCTCGGTTACGGTCTCTAAGAGTGGTACTCCGCATCTATTATAGTCTAAGAGGGAATATGTATCGTAGTGATCGAGACTGGCGGTATCTTCCTCTAAGTGGGTATCGTGGATAAGGATTTTTTTATCTTGGCCATCCACGTTTATCATTACATAGCCGTTCGTGCCAATGGGATTATTTAACTGAGTTATTTGGTATCCTTTGGGCAGATCGGGATAAAAGTAATTTTTTCTATCGAAAGATAGATGGGAAGGGATATTACAGTTTAGGGCAAGGGCTACTTTGAGGGCATTTTTTACGCCTTCTTTATTGATAGTTGGTAATATTCCTGGGTAACCTAAGTCGATTACAGAGACGTTAGAGTTGGGAGATGAGGAATAGCTGTTTTCAGCTGGTGAAAAGTTTTTGGATTTGGTTTTTAATTCCATATGGACTTCTAGTCCGATGACGGTTTTATACATTTTTTTCATCTCCTTTGGCGGTTTTATTACTACATCCTAGTATTTCTTCTACTTTATAGGCTATATTTAGTAGTTTGGCATCTTCTTTGGCCTTGGATGTTATGTTTATAGCGATAGGCATATTATTAATGGTGCCGGATGGAATAGTTATAGATGGATAACCACCGAAGTTTCCGATTATGAGATGGTTATCTAAGACTAGGTATTCGGGAGAGAGGTTATCGCTTTTTTCTCCAAAGTGGGGAGCGGTTTTAGATGATGCTGGTAATATGAGGGCATCGTATTTTGTAAATAGTTCATTTATTTTATCAGTGATTAGTCTTCTTACACGAGCGGCGTTTAAGAAGAGTTTTTCTTGGTTTTCTTTCCTTAATATATAGCTACCTAAGACAAATCTTCTTTTTATTAGTTCGCTAAATCCGGCGGTTCTGGTATTAAACATTATTTCCTCGGTGGTTTGGCCATCTTTTTTATTTCCGAAGGCTATTCCGTTTAGGTTAGCGTTATTGCTGGTAGCCTCAGCACAGGATAGGGCCATATAGGCGGGGTTTAGGGCTTCTAATAGTTTGGAGTCGATGCTTTCTTCTTCGATTATAAAGCCTTTGTTTTTTAGAACCCGTAGGGTATTTTCAAAACTAGAAAGGTTTTCTAGGACTTCTTGGTCGGTATAGTTTTCGGGGTTAACAATTTCTTTTATATAGAACAGTTTTTTGCCTTTTACATCGTTAGTTAGGGCAGAAGTATAGTTCTCGTTATCATCGGGAAGGCTGGTCATATCTTTGTCGTCGTGGCCTTTAATGATATCTGTTACAATGGCACAGTCCTTGACATTACGGGCGAGAACACCAACGTGGTCAAGGCTTGATGCGAAGGGAAAGAGGCCATATCTTGATATGCGGCCGTAGGTTGGTTTAAAGCCGACGATACCGCCATAGGATGCTGGTTTACGGATGGAGTCTCCGGTATCACTGCCAATTGCAAAGGGAACTATTCCGAGAGCTACGGCACTAGCTGAACCGGCTGATGATCCGCCTATTTGTCTTTCTTTATCCCACGGATTGAGAACTTTTCCGGTATGAGCGGTAGTTCCGGTTCCTCCCATTGCGAGCTCGTCCATAGTGGTTTTTCCCATTAGGACGGCCCCGCTTTGTTGTAGTTTTTTATATACAGTAGCATCAAATACGGGTACATAGTTACTGAGGATATTTGATGAGGCTGTTGTTAGTATTCCTTTGGTTGAGATATTGTCTTTTAGGGCATAAGGGATATCTTTTAGGATACTTTCGCCACTACTTTGGGGTTTTTCTTCGAGTATGGTTACAAAGGAATTGTATTCTTCATAACGTTTAGCCTTGGTTATGCTTTCTCTGAATAATTCCTCTGGTGTTATATCACCGTTATCGAGAGAAGCTCTGATTATATCTATGTTTTTATCTGTCATTATTCCACCACCTTTGGTACTTTTATCATATCGTATTTATAGCTACTTGCGTTTTGGAGTAAGTCTTCGGTACTCATTCTTTCGGTTACTTCGTCTTCTCGCATTTCGACATCCTCTAAGGGAAAGGGATAGAACATTGGCTCTACCTCTTCGATATTGGGGATGCTTTCGATTAGTTTCATTTGTTTTAGTATTATATCGAATTCTTTGCTTAGGGTTTCGTACTCTTCGTCTTTCATATCAAAGAGTAGATTATGGGCTAAGCTTTTTAGTGTTTCTTTATTCATAGTCGTTCTCCTTTATTTACTATTATAGTACATTAGTTTAGGGTTTGCAACCTTATTTTGCAACCTTATATTAATTATTCTTTAGGTGAACTTCACGCAAACTTATTTACGTGTTCTAATATTGCTATTAGATTTTTCTCCATTTAATAATGTTATTATTAATGTAAAGAGACATAATTTCGGATAGTTCCTACCCTACTATATTGTAATTTATTGTTCAAGAATAAGTTTCTCTATTCCGTTCCAAAGTATATTGCTCGCAGCATTATAATCTCTATCGTGAATTTTTTTGCAGCTCGGACATTGCCAAACTCTTATACTGCAATCTTTTATTCTTTTATTTTGATAACCACAGTTACTACACAACTGACTTGAGGGATAATATCTATCTACTTTTATTAGCTTTCTTCCATACCATTTGGCTTTGTATTCTAGCATATTAATGAATTTTGATATAGAGATATCGCTAAGGATTTTAGCTATATTGTTATTTTGAAACATTCCTTTTATATCTAGGGTTTCTACTACTATAACTTGGTTTTCGTTTATAATATTAGTGCTTAATTTTTGTAAGAAATCATTTCTAACATTATGGCTTTTATCATATAGTTTATTAATTTTGTTTTGTAATTTTTTATAATTATTGCTTCCTTTCCTTTTTAGGGAAAGCTTCTTTTGTAATTTGCTTAGTTTCTCACCATTATTCATTAATTTTTGAGGAACATTGTAGATATTATTAGAGCTATCGTGAACGAAATTATGTACTCCCATATCTATTCCTACTATATAGCTATTGGTTTCTAGTTTTTTTATTTCCTTTCTTACTAATATCATTACTTGGTATTTGTCGTCATTACATTTTTTTATTGTGGCGTTAACGATAGTACCTTCTATTTTTCTATGTACTTTGGCAACTATTTTGCCTAATTTTGGTAACTTAATATATTTATCTAGCACTTCAATATTGTTTTTTGTATAAGTTGTTTTGTAGGTATCGTTTCTATTTTTTTTCCTAAACTTTGGACTTTCTCCCAACTTATTCTTATATCTTTTTATAGCACTGTCTAAATTATATATTGCATTAGTTAAGGCAAATTTGTCGACTTCTTTCAGCCAAGGATATTTTTGTTTTAATTCTTTATTGCAAATGTTGTTATTTGTATATTTTGTGTTATAACCGTTTTTATAAAAGCTATCTAAAAGATAATTATAGACAAATCGGCAACAGCCGAAGGTCTTCATAATTAGTTCTTTTTGTTCATCATTTGGATAAATTCTAAAGCTATAAGTGTATTCCATATTATCACCTTCTTTCTTTTGGTTTTGTACTTTGGTATTCTTTAGTTCAACTGGTTCTTTAACTCAAAGTATTTGTTTACAGCCTGACTGCTTATTCGTTTGGTTACGTTACTTTTATATCCGTCGCCATAGCCGACATCGGGGCTTACAACGACAATACTCATTTCAGGGTTATCAGCGGGTGAGTAACCGACGAATGAGGTTGTTATGGTCTCAGTATCTACTACTTTATCTCCATCGGTATCGATAAAGCTCTGACTAGTTCCGGTTTTTCCGGATGAATTGTAGTAAGAACCCATATAGCCATATCCGAGACCTCTTGTTACAACGGCGTTAAAGCCTTCTTTTACTCTATTTATATATTTGTCTTCGACATCGACGTGGCCTAAAACGGTGGTTTCGGCGGTATAGATTTTTTCACCTAGTTTTTCTCCGGTTGTACTAGGGCTATATACTTCTTTTAGGAGATATGGTTTTAATCTTATTCCCCCAGAAGCGATAGTGTTTATATACTGTGACAATTGGATTGGTGTATAGGTATCGTATTGTCCGATAGAGAAATCTAGTAGATGCCCCGGGAGGGTTGATTTACCGCTATAACCGAGGGATTCTACTGGTAAATCTATTCCAGTTTTGACACCGAGACCGAATGATGCGTACATATCACGGTATTTTGTGAAGGCACTTTCGTCTATTCTTAGGGCCTCGTTATAGCGATAATTGGCTCCTCCGACTTTCATTGCAATTTGGTATTGATAAGAGTTAGATGAGTTTTGGAGGGCGTAGATATCGTTGATTGGTCCCATTGTTTGCCAAGAGCATTTTTCGGGAGTATCTTTTATTTTGATACATTGGTCATTGAGGACAGTACCGATATTTATGGCTCCGTACTTATAACCGACTAGCATTGAGGCTCCTTTTACTACGGAACCTGGGGTTACGGGGAGGGTTACAACTCCGGGAGTGAAGTCTACTACTTTATAGGTACCGTCAGAGGCGGTTTGTACTTGTTTTCCGGCCATTGCGAGGACTTCTCCGGTATTGGGATCGGATATTATAGCAAAGGAACGGTTATAGTACTGGGTATTGTATTCGTTCTTGGTATACAAGACTTCGTTTGTGAGGAGTTCTTCGAGGTAGGCTTGGAGATTTAAGTCGATAGTTAGAACGATATCATTTCCTCTTTGGCCGTCTTTGATTAGCTCATAAGTATTATCGCTATTTACACGATAGACGGCTTTTTCTCCTTTGAGATAGTCTTCGTATTGTTCTTCGAGGTAGGATATTCCTACTCTATCGTCCATACTATATCCTTTTTTTAGGTAATAATCGGCTAGTTCTTCGGGTATTCCTTGGTTATTAGAGGATACGGTACCGAGAATAGACTTGAAGACATCTCCGTTTGGATAGGTTCGTTCCCAATCTAGTTTGGTATTGAAACCGCCAAGGGTATCGACGTTTTCGGATACGTAAGCGTATTCTTCTTCGGTTACGTCTTTATTCTTGATTATTTTTTCTTCGTAGGAATAGCCTTTATTCATAAGGGCATATATATAGGCTACTTTTTTATCGTCATCTGTATAGATACTTAGGTCTTCATCAGTTATTCTATCAAAGATTAGGTCTTTTATTTCTTTATCGGATAGTTTTCTACTGGTATGGAGATCCCATTCTTCATCAGTTATTTTTGTTTTGGCTTGTTCGTAGTTATTTATATACCAATAATTTTTAAAGTTATAGCTTGATATTTTGTTATAGTCTACATTTATATAGCCAGCTATTTCTTTGGCAAGGGCTAGTTCTTCTTTGGTGGTTACCTTAGCGGGCTTTTTATAGTATATGGTTTTAACGGCTTTGTTATCGACGAGGATATTATAGTTTCGATCGTATATTCTACCACGGGGTGCGGATGATGAGGTTACAGTTCTCTCGGTTGCACTTACGAGTTTATCCTGATAAGTATCTTTCTCAAATACTTGGAGGTAGAATAGTCTACATACTATACCGACAAAAAGGATTATGATTATTACTATTACGAAATTATATCTTTTTTCGATTACTTCATTTAGGTCTCTTGCCCGTAGGGTCTTGCCAGCATTAATGTTTTTATGGGTTGTTTTTTTCTTTACTTTCTTATTTTTGGTTTTTTTATTTATATATTTTTTTGCCATTTTATCACCTTTTTTCAATCATTACTATTATTATATCATAAAAGTTTTAATTTATCATATATTTTAGTGGTGAAATGATGAATATTTTTTTATTAGAGAGCTATATTAGAAAGCTTAATAAGAGTGATGTTTATGGATATGCTTTAAAACAGGGTATAGAGCTTATGGATGAGGAAGTTGATTTTCTTTATTCTTTGATTAAGAGTGATTATAAGACGTTTATTTATGGAAACTCAAGAGAGGTTTTGAATAGAGTTCAAAGTAATGTTAGAAAAGAGGTTTATGAAAGGATTTTGTATTTGTATGATAAGTATAGATATCTTCTTTAAACTTTTTTATTAGTTTTGGATTAGTACTTCTACAGAATTGTAGAATATATCTCTATAAGTAATTTTTTACAATAAAAGCACTGCAAGGGGCAGTGCTATCTTAGTTTATATTTTTTATGGATTTCTCTATCTATATCTCTTTCTTTAATACTTTCTCTTTTATCGTAATTTTTCTTTCCTTTGGCTAGGGCTATTTCTACTTTGGCGTGACTTCCTTTGAAATAAATTTTAAGGGGAACAAGGGTATAGCCTTCCATAGTAAGTTTATTTTCTAGTTTTTGGATTTCTTTTTTGTGCATAAGTAGTTTTCTTGTACGGGTTTCTTCGTGATTAAAGATATTTCCTTCTTTATAGGGTGATATATGGGTATTTAGGAGATAGATTTCTCCGTTTTTTATTATGGCATAGCTATCTTTGATGCCCACTTTGCCGTCACGAATGGACTTTATTTCCGTGCCTTTTAGAACAATACCGGCTTCGAATGTGTCTTCGATTTGGTAGTCATAGCGGGCTTTTCTATTGTTTATTTCCATTTTATTCACCTCTTTTTGGGGCCCTATGGGGGCTTGTAATTATATTCCGTCTATGCAGTTACTGTATATCCATTTTGTTAATTCTTTGTTATTATTTGTTTCATAGTATTTGATTAATCTAGTTAAATAGTCTCCTATTTTATCTACGGGTATAGATATTATTCCTTGACCGTTTCTTATCATTTCTTTATTAGCGATAAGATTGGCTACTCTTTTATTTCCATCTATAAACATTTGACTTCTTTGAAGATAACAGAAGAGATTAATACATTTTTCTAGTTTATGGGGATTATTTAGTATTTCTTGTAACTCTTTGGTATAGTTACACTCTTCTGGTAATTTGGGACGCCAAGATGTTCCAGTTATACCTACTCCTCTATCACGGAAGTCGCCGAGAGGAGTTATATTTTGGCCTTTACAGATTTCAAAGTGAACTTTTTTTATGTAGTCAACGTTTAGTTCTTCATCTATGGTATTTAAAACGTACTCCCAAGCATCTTTTAGGCCTTTTAGTTTTAGCATATCATCTATGGATATTTTACCTGTATTAACATTATTCATAAAAGAATACGTATCAGCAAATGTTACGGCTATTCCTTCTAAATTAGCACTTTTATATATATTGTCTACTAATTTTCGTTTAGCAAAGAAAATGTTATCTTCCTTAGTCATATTGTATTTATCTTCCATTTTATTCACCTCTTTTTGGGGCCCTATGGGGGCTTGTAATTATATTATACTTATTATGATAATGGTTTTACAGTTATACTATCGTCTAATCTTGTTACTATTTCCTTATAGTGATTATATACTTCGGTGTAGTTTGGTAAGTAGTTTGCTATATCGGGATTAGAGAATGGGACTACTTTATAGTTATTGTAGTTATAACCGTTATGGTAGGTATATATTAGTTGGTTATCAGTGCTTTCTACTTTAAGAGTTGTTTCACCTTTGTTTACAGTTTTGGTTATTTTGGCACTTCCGAGTAATCCCACCATTTTATTATAGTAATCACTTATTTCTTGTCCGGATAGGAAGTTTCCTAGGGAATAGTAGACAAGAGTGTCGTCTATATAGGTTATAGGCATTATGACGTGAGGGTGAGCTCCGATAATGATATCGACACCGTTATCGGCAAGGAACTGAGCCATATCTTCTTGGTAAGCGGTTGGAGTATGAGTATATTCAACACCCCAGTGCATTGCTACCATTAACAAATCTACTTTATCGCGGACTTTATCGATATCTTCTTTCACTTGCTGTTTATAGGCTTGATATTTGGTATCGGTAGCGGGATTATTGATATTATCTATATCGGTTGGCCAAACGTTTACAAGATAGTCTTTTCCGGTTGGAACGGGGATACCATTAGTTCCGTAAGTATAGCTTAGCATTGTATATTTTATGTGGTTCTTCTCCATTATTTTGACTTCGTCTCTTTGTTCTGGGCTAGTGTAGCTACCTGCGTATAGTACATCACTGGTATTGCCCCAATAATTTATGGAGTTTTCGATACTTTGGCCGTTTGTTGAGTAATATCTATCCATAGTGTGGTTACTTGCGAGGGAAACGAGGTTAAATCCGGCATCTAGCATTGCATCGCCCGCTTCATAAGGGGATAGGAACTGGGGATAACTTGATAGGCC
The DNA here is from genome assembly GCA_934101865.1 of uncultured Bacilli bacterium. Classification (GTDB taxonomy): domain Bacteria; phylum Bacillota_I; class Bacilli_A; order RF39; family UBA660; genus UMGS2068. The sequence continues at coordinate 19,004 of CAKOSA010000009.1, forward strand.
AAGTTCGGCTCCTCCGAGGATTGTTTCTTGATTGTAGTATGCGAGGTCATAGTTTTGGACAATTTCTTTTATATATGATACCATTGGTTTGAAGTCGTAGCCGTTTCCGCCGGCATTTTTAGAGGCCTCGTTATAGACGCCATTATGGATAAGGTGGTCGCCGACCATTGCAAGGGTTAATTCATAGGTTTTGGTTTTATCCTTGGTAATGGTATTTTTGATTTCGGCTATTTTATCGGATGGTTTAGTGCCTTCTTTGGAACCGGTTAGTTTGGTTATGGCAAAGGCGATGGCAAGTATAATAAGGGTGAGAATTACTAGGCATATTATTATATTACCTATTTTTAGTTTTCTTTTTTGCTTTTTTCTTTTTTTCTTTGTTCTCATTTTTTACCTCTTTTTCTTCCTTATATATTATGAAATCTACCATAGATGTTTCTTTGGATGCTTTTAGAACTTTTACAGTTAGTTTATCACCGAGAGTGAACTTGTTTTTGGGCCTTCTTCCGATAAGGCTTAGGGTATTTGCATCATATATGTAGTAATCGTTTGGTAAGTCTTCGGTTTTAATTAGGCCTTCAACGGTGTTGGGTAATTCGACAAAGAGGCCGAACTCGGTTACGCCACTTACAACAGCGGGATATATTTCCCCGATATGTTGTTCCATATACTCGGCTTTTTTCATTTTATCGACATCGCGTTCACAGTTTATGGCGTCTTGTTCTTTCTGGCTGGTTTGATTAGAGATATCGTAAAGGGTACTATCCCATTTGTTTACGACTTCATCGCTATAATTTATGGTATAGTCTTTGATTAGTCTATGGAGTGTTAAGTCGGGATATCTTCTTATTGGGGATGTGAAATGGGAATAGGTTTTGCTGGCAAGACCGAAGTGACCGATATTGACATCGCTATATCTGGCTTTGGCCATAGACCTTATGGCAAGGGTGGTAAAGACACCAGCAAAATCTTCTTCTTTAAGGCTTTCTAAGACTTTTTGATAGTCATAAGGCTTTATTTTATTGGGGTCACTTTTGAACTTTATGCCTTTTAGGGATAGTATATTGAAGAGATTTTTTAGTTTTTCGGGATTTGGTAAATCGTGAACTCTATATATACAAGGTAAGCCCATATCGGTTATATACTCGGAAACGGTTTCGTTGGCGACAATCATAAAGTTTTCGATTAGTTTTTCGCCAGTTCGTTGTTCTCTTAGTTTTATTTCCGTTGGTACGCCTTTTTCGTCGACAAGGATTTTGGCTTCGGGTTTATCGAAGTCGAGATAACCACGAGCTATCATTTTCTTTCTTAGTATTTGCGATAGTTCGTTCATTAGACGTAAGTCTTTTTCAAATGGTTTATATTCCTCAGCAACGATATTTTTTTCAAGGATATCGTTTACTTTGTTGTAGGTCATTTGGAGCCTACTTCTTATAACTGATGGGTATATTTCTTTATTTATTACTTTTCCGTTTGGGTCTATTTCCATCATACAGGTCATTGCTAGTCTATCGACGCTGGGATTTAGTGAGCATATTCCGTTTGATAGTTTATGGGGTAGCATTGGTACTACTCTATCAACGAGATAGACACTGGTAGAACGGAAGTAGGCTTCTTTATCGAGGGAGCTTCCTTCTTTTACATAATGGGATACGTCCGCTATGTGAACGCCCAGATTATAGGTGCCCGTAGGGTTCTTTTTTATGGAAATGGCGTCATCGATATCTTTGGTGTCATCGCCATCAATGGTGAATATGGTTAGGTCGCGGAGGTCTTTCCGGCCTTTTAGGTCAGCGGGTGACACTTCGTTTGGGATGGTGGCAAGTTCTTCTATGACGTCCTCAGGGAAATAGGGGCGGAAGTTGTACTGGTATACATAGGAGAGAATATCGATGCCTACGTCGTTTTTGTGGCCGATTAGTTTGGTAATGATTGCACTATGGTTGGTTCTTTTTATCATTACAACGGAGCCGTCAACGATATTGTGGGTTTCATCCTTGATAACGGGGATGTCGCCGTACTTACGGTTATTGCATCTTACATAGCACTTTCCTTCTTTATAGTATACTTCCCCTACTATTTCTTTATCGTCCTTTTTGAGAATTCTAACAACACGGCCCTCATTTCGGTACATATCGATTATTTCGATTAAGACGATATCGTCATTGGTAGCACCAGCGAGATTGGCTTCGTTTATATAGACATCCTTGGAATGGTTTTCAATAACGACAAAGCCATATCCTTTGGGGTTTACGATTAGTTTTCCTTGCAAATAATGGGTATTTTTGACAAGGGTATAGTTTTTCTTCTTTTCGCTATAATAGACTAGGCCTTCTTCTTCTAAGTGTTTTAGATTTTTCTGGACTTCTTCTAACTCTTCGGCCGTAGTTAGTCCAAGGGCATCGTTTATTTCGATAATGCTTTGACTGGGTCTATTTTTGGTTTCTAATATTTTTATTATTTTCTCTTTCACATAACCAACTCCTTAAATTAAAAGGCTTATATAAGCCTACATAAATGATATGAACATACATAGGATAAAAAATGTAAATCCTAATATAAATGTTACTCTACTTATAAATAATTCGGGTCCTCTTTCCTTACGGTTAGAGAATAACTCAGAATCGCCCGTTGTTTCGATAATGCTGGCTGATGCTGCTTTACCGCTTTGCAATAAGACGATTGCTATTAATAAAATTGATATTATTACTACTACTGTTTCCATAATTGTTTCCTCCTTAATTCATTTTACCATATATAGTATGATTAATCAAGATAATTGAGTTATTTTTTTAGAGAAAAAAGCCCTATCGGGGGCTGGTATTTGAATAGAACTTTTTACAGAGATGAGTTATATTTATTTTTATTATTCTATGTTCTTTATTAATAATTAAGACTATCGGGGTCAAGGAAAAAATCAAATATACTCATAGTTATAATTCCGTTTTCATTTCTAGTTCTTTTGATATAATCTTTAACGATTATAATTTTTTTGAAGGCATCATTTATTTTTAAAAGTGGTCTTTCTTCTTGATTTAGTTTTTCTTCTGTTGGCATACTAAATGCTGATTGAATATATATTTTATTATTTCCTTTATTGGCAATGAAGTCTACTTCTAATTGTTTATAGGTATATTCTTTTTCCGTTCTTTCTTTTAGTTCTATGACACCAACATCAACGTTATAGCCTCTTCTTTTTAATTCTAGATATATGACATTTTCCATAATATGGGTTTCTTCGGGCTGGCGAAAGTTTATAAATGAGTTTCTTATTCCTAAATCACTAAAATAGAATTTATATGGAGTACTCATATATTTTTTTCCTTTTACGTCATACCTTTCGGTTTTTTCTATTAAAAAGGCTTCTTCTAAATATTTTAAATAAAGACTTATGGTTTTGGGGTCAATATTTAGTCCAGCAGTAGATTTAAAGGTATCGGATAATTTTTTAGGGTTGGATAAGGAACCGATACTCGAAGATATTATTTCTACTAAACTAACTAATTTGGCATCATTTTTTATATCATTTCTTTCTATTACATCATTAATATACACATTTTTTTGTTGAGCTTTTAGGTAAGATGCTTTTCTTTCATCGGTATTCATTGATACTACTAATGGTAATCCTCCGTAGGTTATGTACTCTATCCAACCGTCGAATTTATCGCCTTCATATACTGACATAAATTCATAATAAGATAGTGGATATATTTTTATATCTTCCCCACGACCACGGAACTCGGTAATTATGTCACTTGACAAAAACTTGGAGTTACTTCCTGTTACATATATATCAATATTAGTTATTCTTAGAAGTCCATTTAATACGCCTTCAAAATTTTCTACCAATTGGATTTCATCTAATATTATATAATATGTGTCTTTATCTATTATTTTTTCTTTAACATATTTGCTTAGGTTTTTGGGATTTAATAGTTCTTCATTATCTGTATCATCTAAGGCTACTTTAATTATATGGTCTTCTTTAACTCCTTCTTCTATAAGATAGTTATAGAATATAGTGTTTAATAGATAGGATTTTCCACACTGATGAACTCCAATTAATATTTTAATTAGACCGTCATTTTTGGCTTCTATTAATTTTTTTAAATAGTAATCTCTTTTTATTTCCATATACATCTTCTCTTTTCAAACATATTTTACTCTATTTTATACAAATTAGTAATGCTCTATTCCAAAAAAACTCCACTGTGGAGTTTTTTTGGAATAGGAACTTTCTTTTAAAACATAATAACAAATTATTGCTATATTAATATTGAATACCCCATACTACTAAATGTTTGGCTTCTTGGCCACAAACGATACAAGTTTTATCCTTTGGATTATCGTCTATTATACACCTTGATTTAGTGCCTTTTATTTCTTTCATTTTTTCTTCGCACTCTTGGTTTCCACACCAATGGGCTTTGATGAAACCTGGCTTAGTATTCATAATGTCTTCGACTTCTTTTAGAGTAGTACAAGTGTAAGTTAGGTTTTCTCTATTTGCAAGGGCTTTATTATACATCCTTTTTTGCATTTCTTCTAACTCTTTGGTTATAACAACCGTTATATCTTCATTTAAAGATATGGTTTCTTTTTCATAAGTATCTCTTTTAAAGATAGTTAGGTTTCCTTGTTCAAGGTCCCTTGCTCCGAGTTCTATACGTAGGGGAATACCGTTTACCTCAGCCTCAGCGAAACGATATCCAGGGCTTTTAGCTGAATTATCTAGTTTTGTAGATATGTCTTTTGTTTCGAGTTCTTTTTTTATCTTCGTACAGGTATTTAATACTTTTTCGTCAGTACCAATAGGGACAATGACAACTTTTGTTGGAGCTATTTTTGGTGGTAACACTAGGCCTTTATCATCACTATGAACCATAATAAGGGCTCCGATACTTCTTGTTGATAGGCCCCAAGATGTTTGATAAGCGTAGTCGGTCTGGCTATCTTTATTTGTAAATGATATATCGTAGGCTTTGGAGAATTTTTGACCAAAATAGTGGCTAGTTCCAGATTGGAGCGTTACACCATTTTGCATAAGGGCCTCGATTGTTAGGGTATATTCAGCTCCGGAAAATTTCTCTTTTTCGGTTTTTCGACCGGTAATAACGGGTATAGCTAGATAGTCTTCAAAGAGGCTCTTGTATATTTCTAGCATTCTCTTTGTTTCTTCTTCGGCCTCGGTACTTGTTTCGTGGATAGTATGACCTTCTTGCCATAGAAATTCTCTACTTCTTAGGAAGGGTCTTGTTTCTTTTTCCCACCTAAGAACGCTACACCACTGGTTATATTTTTTGGGTAAATCACGCCAAGATGATACAACTTTACTATAATAGTCGCTGAAAAGGGTTTCACTGGTTGGTCTTATACACATCCTTTCTTCTAGTTCCTTGGTTCCACCCATTGTTACCCAAGCAGCCTCGGGAGCAAAACCGTTTATTAGGTCGCTTTCTTTTTTCATTAGGTTTTCTGGTATTAGTAATGGCATATATATGTTTTCGTGGCCAGTTTCTTTGAACTTTTTATCTAATACTTTTTGGATTTCTTCCCATATTGCGTAACCGTTTGGTTCTATAACGATGCATCCTTTTACATTTGAGTAATCGGCTAAGTGAGCGGCCTTAACGACATCGGTATACCATTTTGCAAAGTCATCACTTCTATTTGTTATTGCTTTATTGTTCATATTATCGTCCCCTATCCCTATATTTATCTTAATATTTATTTAAGTAAAAAAAATAACAATACCAAAGGTAATGTTTATAATAACTGGTCGGGAAGACAGGATTTGAACCTGCAACCCTTTGGTCCCAAACCAAATGCTCTACCAAGTTGAGCCACTTCCCGAAAAAAATATGGTGGAGAATAAGGGACTCGAACCCTTGACCCCCTGCGTGCAAGGCAGGTGCTCTAGCCAACTGAGCTAATTCCCCAACGACAATATCAATTATATATGATGTATTGGCATTTGTCAATACTTTTTTTGAAATTTAACTAATTGTTAACGTTTTTTGCTATTTTTAAGGGTTTCGGACCCTTATTTTGCTATCCTTATTATATATATATATTGATATTTTAGTTGTTTTTGTAATCTTCCAATAGTTCCAAAGATCTTTGACGAGCCAAAACTTTTTTGGTATTTCGTTCTAATTTTTGTTTGGCCTCTTCTTCTAGCTCTTTATATATTATATGAAAGATTGGGTTTAGGTTGTTATTTTCCACTTTATAAATATTACCATTATCATCAAAGGCCTCTCCTAGTATTTGCCCGCTTAGCGTAACAAACCCTGAGAGTTTTCTACTAATTGTTGTGTCTTCTATGAAGGATATTTGAACTGAGAAATGGATAATTCCGTGCGTTTGAGGCAGATTTTGGGCCGACAGGTAGTTACTGGATAATTCCGTGAAAGCGTTTGATATGATTTGGGCGGTTTTGTAGTTATATAGATAAAGCAAGCCCTCGATATCTGATATAACGATTGTTTCTTTCCTATTTAAAAGGGGGTCCAAATTGTACTGTTTTTCTCTGCTATAATACCATTTTTTCTGGGTACAGAGGACGCCTTCTTTGTAACTGTAATGTGTATAGTTGTAGCCTATTATTCTGCTAGCTCCATTTCGAAAGGTTTTCTCTATTTCTTTTTCCTTTGTTAAGAAGTTTTCCTTATCTAAGGCAATAAACTCGATACTTCCCTCGGCATCTAGAATAAGGGGTGTACCATTACCTGCATAAACGCCTTTTATTACTTTATAGGCTCCCTCATTTATGGTAAAGTTCTTTATTACATAATGGGTATTAAGGCTGTCACTATTGGCACCGTTTATTACTCTTAGTTTCATATTACTTCCTTCCTCCACTTGACTTAATATGTTATCATAGTTTGGAGGTATTTGCAAGGGTTTTTGAGAAGTTTTTTCAATTTTTTTACTTATTAAAGATAGTATTTTCTTATTACCCTATCGGGGGCAACTACCACTATTATTTGCATTAACATAGATATTAATATTACTGAGATTACCATTTTCAATAATTCATTATTAATATAGTATTCTTTATGTAAAATTATTCTTTGATAGTATATCATTTCGTACTTGTGGTTCACATTTTATCAATTTATATTCACATTTTATTCTTTTGGATCACATTTGGGGCTACATATTGTTTTATATTTTTGATTTTTGGCATTTACACTACGTGATAATAGTACCACAATATTTTAAGAAAAATAGGGCTCCATCAGTTAAGACAGTGCCCTTGCAAAAATGTATTACCATTTTTTTCTCGCATAGATAATATAACATATATTTTTATCTATGTCAACTATTTTTTCAATATTTTTTTATCTTATTCAGGATAGTAATTTCTTATTATCCTATCAAAATAATTATATATTGATTTCAATAGTTCATTATTAGTATAGTACTCTTTATGTAAAATTATTCTTTGATAGTGTATCATTTCGTACTTGTGGTTCACATTTTATCAATTTATATTCACATTTTATTCTTTTGGTTCACATTTGAGGCTACAAATGGTCTTATATTTTTGATTTTTGGCGTTTATTCTACTTTTATTTATATATTCTATTTTTTCAATATTAATTAATGGTTTTATAATATTCTTGATAAGATTTCTTTTCGGATATCCGCCTAAATGTTCCTCTATTTCTTTGGCTGACCTCGGTATAACACAAAATTCCAAAACTTTTTTAGTTAATTCGTCTATATTTGCTGGTTCATCTTCTTGTTCTTGATTATTAGTACCAACGATTTCATTTCTAAACACTACTTTGAAACTATCTCTTTCATCATAAAATTCTGGCTCTCTTAATCCGTATTTTTTCATTTCTCGTTTCATTGTAGGAATACCTGAATGTCTATTCTCTATTATAGAGCCACTTTCTTCCAGTATTCTAACAATAGTGGGATTTCTTACTTCCATATTAGAACTAGAACTTATATTTTCTAACCTATTAATTCCATACAAATTTCCGGGATTAATTATTTCTATTCTATCAGAATACATATTTACAGAAATGTAAGCTGTTTCAGTTTGTATTGAATAATCTCTATGTACTAAGGCATTGGCAACAGCTTCTCTTAACGCATCCAGAGGATATTCCGTTCTATCTTCTCTTTTACCGGTTTCATCTATTATAACTCTATTTTTCATATTTCTGGCTAAAAATGTCATTGTTCCGTTAAGCATTTCTTCTATGGTTCCTTCTATTCTTTTATTATCAAGAAATCTCTCTCCAAATTGGCCTTTATCTCCTATTTTTACACCCGGAACGACAACACAGGCAACAAATAACTGAGGATAAAAAGTTTGAGGATATTCTCCAAATGTCATAATTCCGGCTAGGGTTGGGTAACTTTCGTCTTCGTTAGTGTCAATAATACCGCATATTTTTAGGCACTTGTTAAAATCGTTTTTAGCAAACTTTGGCTTGTACTCTTTAATACTATCTATATATTTTTTTAATTTTTCTATATCTAAATCAGCAAGCGTTGCCCTCTTGTTTGGTCTTATATCTTCAAATATATGGCCTCTATAACTTTGCAATGAATATAGTTCATAATCGGTAAGTTTATCATCTCTATCTCCAACACGTGTATAAGAACCATTTTTTATTCCACTTGGTTTATAATAGCAAGGCTTTTTGTATTGTTCTAGTTCTTCTATTTTCACTGCAACAATATTTTTTCCCTCAAATTCCATAGAAATAATATCTGGTCTTATTATTGGTTCCATTGCGTCACTACACATATTTGTTATTTGCTTTTGAATATCATTAACATCATATACACCTTCCGTAGCAAAATTATTTTCTTCATTTAATCCAAAAATGATAATACCTCCATATTTATTGGAAAAGCTAGAAAAGGTATCATAGCATTTTTTAGGGAAACCTCCTTTGGCTGTTTTTACTTCTATTCTATCTGTTTCTGTATTGTATTTTCTTACAATTTCTATGGCTGCTAATACTTCTTTTTTGTCCATTACAATCCCTCCCTTTATTGCCTTTACTCGTCTCAACGTATTTTCATTATACCATAATGTAAATTGCTATGCAAGTAAATTTACACATATAATTTATATATTTTTGCTCACCACTCAATTTAGAAGAGTTAAAAGAAAACAAGCCCTTTTTGGACTTGAATTTCTTAACCGCTTCCCCCTCTAACTCCCCCTACTTCGTCATAAAGTAGTTATCAATTGCCCCTGTTAAAAATTGCATCACCAATAATGGTAATATAGCAAATGTTATAGGAAATATATTCATAAAGAGCACACTCATTAGCCCCAGCCCCACTCCATAAGCTACTTGCCCTTTCGTGGTCACAGGCGTAGTTACGCTATCACTTGCTAGGTACATTGATATGAGGATAATACCGGAGTTTACGAGGGCTACAAAGTTCCCTGCTGTTGTTTCCGTAACAAGGCCTACTATAACTACAAGAAGGGTAAATGTTAGTAAGTGAGAGAGGGTTATATAGTACTTTATACTGCTATTATATACAAGATACATTAAACTACATAGAGCCATTATATTTAAGAGAATAGTATAAGTACTAGGCCCCTCCGCAGGAAGATTTAGGGTACTTACGGCATAGTATCCATCTATAAGGGTCATTATAAAAATCGAGGGTAAATAGGGATTTAGTTTATATTTGCCGAAACCTCCGAGAAGGACTTTTAGGATAGATGCGAGGAGTGTTAATATTATGGTTAGGTATAGGGGGGCACTAGGTGGGGTAAAGATATAGATTAGTAAACTGGAATAGAGAGTGAAACTTTCGAGAGTTAGATTCTTTATTGTTTTTTTCTTTTTACTTAGATAGTATACTAAGTACTCCCCGAGATAAAAGGTTATTATAGTTACTAGTAGTGTTAATATGGTAAGGGGGTAATATATTATCTTTACTAGTATGAGGGGTAACATACTTATGATTAGTTTTTCGATTATTTTATCAGTACTAAATGGGGTCTTTATAAATACGCCTCTTCTTACTAAGAATTTTTTATTCACATATATCCCTTGCTTTCTTTACAATTTCCTTTACTTCGACCCTACTAGGACATATATAAGAGCATAGGCCACATCTTATACATTTTTCGGGATGGAGTTTTTGGAGTTTCTCTTTATCTCTAATATTATTCATTATAAGGACGGGTTTTATTTTAGCGGGGCAGTGTTTAATGCACTTACCACACTTTATACAGGGGTATACTTTTTCATCGACGTTATCTAAGACGACGACACTGGTTAGGTCTTTGGTTACGATGACATCGTCATCGGGGTGGCTTGTCCCGTTAAGGGGTCCTCCAACTATGAATAAGTGATTACTTATATCTTTTTTGTATCCGCCGATAAGGGGTATTATTTCACTTAGATTAGAGCCTATCTTTACTCTAACATTAGTTTGTTTCTTGACACCATCACCGATAATGGTTATTACTCTTTCGGTAAGGGGTACTTGGTACTTTAACATTTCATATATACTGTATATTGTTGATATGTTATTTACAACTATTCCTTGTTCCATTGGTAATTTATCATAGGTTATATGGAAGATGTTTTCAACTAGGTCTTTTTGCCAACCACTGGGGTAATAGTTACCTGCTAAGTATATTTTGATATTGGGATAGGTATTTACATACTTTAAGTATTTATTTATTACCTTAGTATTGGTTTCATTTATAGCTATATAGGCTTTTTCGATATTATTTATCTCCATTATGGCATCGACTGTTTCTAGTATTTCCTCAGTATTTTGATACATTATAGCATTATCACAGCTATTATAGGGTTCACACTCTACTCCGTTTACAACTAGGTATTTGACTTCTCCCTTATACTTTAAGTATGTGGGAAAGTCACTTCCGCTTAGTCCGGTTATACCATTATTGAAAAGGGCTTGTACAAACTCTTCCTTTGTTAGTTTATTTATTTCTTTTTTGGTTCCCTTCGGGTTCTTGTATTTTTCTTTGAAGTCGTTTTCGATAACAATACATTTTATTAGTTTACCACTGGATACTTTCTTCATAGTTCCTTTTATGACATAACCACTAACGGAAGAGTGCAAAGGGAATTTTGTTTTGGTATTTAGAGCCACAACATCTCCTTTGCACACATAGTCTCCTTCTTTAACGAGGTACTTATATTCTTCTTCGCGTTTATTTTCAAGGGGTAAGTATATTATTCTTGGTTTTATATATTCTTGTACTTTCTTACTGGGTTCTATCTTCTTAATATTTATTTCGACCATATTATAATCCTTTCCCTGTTACTTCTACCCTCACGGTAGTATTAAGGCTTTCCCCTACTATATCTTCATTAGTTATATCTTCTTCAACTAAGTATATCCATACAGTATATTTTTGCTCAGTAGTACCTAATAGTTCATTTGTTTTTAGGGTTATTGGTGTTGTGGTAGTAGCTCCTTTAAAGGTTCCACTGGCAAGTATATTAGTACTTGTTTCATCTCCCTTAGTTATAGCCCATTTTAAGCCATTATCAGTAGTTAGATTAGTACCAATAGTAGATACATCTATATAGAAGTGGGCATATAAAGGTATATTAGTAGCAGTACTCTTTTTATATATAGTTATACTAGAATGCATTCCCTCATTAAAACTTGTTACGGGTTCTAAACTTGTATTAGTAGTATCTTCCCCCTTAGTATATACTATATAATCATCATACCCATTAGTATTTACTACTACATTTGTCTTAGTAGCCGTACTCCACTTAAATAAAGCCACAGTTATACCTACTACCACTAATATTAAAGTTATAGTAAATAATACTATCTTTATCCTATTTCCTTTCATATATATAATCACTCTCTTTCCTTATTATAATATATAGTTACTAATTTATCTATTTAAGAGCAGTTGTCACATCCTAGGGTATATGGGTTATCAAAGGATCCGTCCCCTCCTGTTACATAGACACTAGATTTGAGATAGAAGGTGGGGCGGGAACCGCGCGGATAGAACGAATTGCCGTAGAGCGCGCTACCATAGCTCACGTACCACACGCTATTCGCGCCAGAGGCGTAAGGTGTAAGTGTCCATTCCCAGCCTTTATATAACCAATTCTTATTTCCAAAGTAATACTGACCTTGGGTACTGGTATCAGTACTAGCATAATAGCCACTAGCGTATAAGTAATCACTTAGGTACATTAGTCCTACTTTGGAAGTTACACTTGTATCTCCTGTACTAGGACCAGAAGATGTACAAGAGTTTCCTCCTCTTTCACAGAGATACCAGTTCTGTTTACTTTGGCTTGTACCACTTCCATATAAGTACCAAGTAGTAGTCTCTATATATCCTCTTAAACTACTATCAATACCATAAGTTATAATATCACTACAATCTTTGGTTTTATAACTGTTATTAGAATAATAGTAAGTCCAATTAGCACAATCACCATAAGTACTACTAGTATCAGTTTTATTATAAAAGTATTCATTTAAGAGAACATTAAGATTAGCTTTTGATTTAGTGGCTTTTCCCGTCCAGTCATTGGCATATCCAGAATATGTACCGGTACTACTATCAGTATTATATACACCCCAAGTATATCCACCTAAGGAGCGAGCTCTAATTAGCTTTACTAATTCAGTATTTGATACACCGTGACTATTGCTATCAAAGACACCTATTATTCTATATAAGTCATTATTAAACTTAACATAGTTATTGACTTCCGCTCCTATATACCTATACTCGTGACTATTAGTATAGTATACACCACTAGCTCCGGCACTCCAACTACTTCCTTTATTTAAGGCTTTAACAGTATCTACGAGAGTAGTGCCAACAGCATAACTCTTTTTTGATACTGTTAAAGATATTATTACCGCACCTACGATGATTATAAATACAAGGGAAGTTATCAATTTCTTTTTATCCATATAAATCTATCCTTTCTCTTAATTTCTTATTTATATTATTTAAAATGTGGGCTAGTTCATATTTTAAATAATATAAATTATAGTTATTATCTTCATATTCTTTCTTATATATATCTAAGTTATCTATAATAATATAATTAATATGATATTCTTTTAACTTCTTTATATACTTAAAGTTTACTAACTTATTATTTATATAAGTATATAGTTTACCTCTCTTTACTATTAAGATTACATATTCATTATACCATAGTTTAGCCATATTGTACCTATTTTTCATATTCTTTTACTCCTTTTATGCGTCTTAGAGGAACTTTATAAATAAAGTTCCGTCCGCATACTGTTTTTAGGTTTTAAACCAAGGATAGTCTATGTTTCTTATATCTATCAAAATATATCCTTAGACATATAATCTCCCAAATATAAGAAGCTGGGGACGCGAGCCATTCGGATTGTTCGTGTTATCATTGTCGCTTCTGCCATTGTTCACGTTCCACACGTTATTCGTGTCAGAGGCCCTTAGAAGACTACCCTATAATAAATAGTTTAATTATATTTATCTATAATACTATTTATTTTTTCTCTATTATATTTAAAGGTATATTTATAGTTATTTACACTACTAAACCTTTGTTTAAAAGTGATACGACCATTAAAAAACTGTTTCTTATATTTACGTAAGTTTTTTCTTACTTTCCTTATCGTATCTGCTCTAAGTGACACTATGGTTTTATTATTTATTACTTTATATCTATATCCTAGAAAGACAAAACCTTCCTTAGAAGTAGTTATCATTGTTTTCTTCTTATTTAGTTTGAGTTTATAATCATTTTCCAGAATATACTCTATTTCTTTTAAACACTCTTGTAAATATTTTTTACTAGGGTGCATTAATATATAATCATCCATATAGACTACTAAGTGTTTTATTTTAAGTTTATGGATTATATAGTTATGTAACTTATATAAATAGAATATAGCTAGGAACTGATTGGAAAGAAGGCCAATAGATAACCCTTTACCTTTATTATATAAAGGTAAAGAAGTTATTTCACCCGCACGGGTGGGGTTATGGGTTACTTCCTTTGATTTGAGTTTAGTTATAGTTTCATTTACATAACTTTGGTTAGTAGAATTTAGTATTAGTTCTAAATATTTATATTCTTCCTTAGTTACTTTATCTTTAATAAGATCTTTTAGAACATTATGATCGATACTATAAAAGTATTTAGATATATCTAGTTTAAGAATATAGAACTCTTTATTATGATGTTTTTCTTCTTCAATATACTTCATAATTAGTTTATGTCCAAAACTAGAACCCATATTCTTTCTGGTGGCAACATTCCTTATATCTAAATATTTACTTAATTTCTTATCAAGGACAGTATGGGAATAATAATGGTTAATTAGTTTATCATAGATACTAACACTCATTATTATTCTATATTTGGGGTCTTTAATAAGAAATATATTATATTTAGGTATAGGAATGGTGCCACTTTCTATATCATTATATACACGAGATATATTAGCCATTTTATTAACTTCAAAGTTATATAGTTTTCGTTTGTTTTGAACTTTTTTACTTATTTCTTTCTCATATATATCAAAGAGATAATTAAAGTTAGTTTTCACTTGCTTTTATCCACCCATATATCATTTTATATATATCTTCTATTTTAGAAGATATAGTTAATACTTGTCTTTTACTTATATACCTAAGTTTATATAGTCTTTCAATATGAAAGTCTATTACTCTTAGGTATATAATAGCATCTTCTTGGTAGCTTAGTCTTCGTTTAAGATCTTTTTTAATAATATTAGCGTGATATATACTTTCTAGTAATGATATACAAGTATCTTTTATCTTATCGCGACTAAACAAGTCTTTCTTAGGGATGTTTTCAAGTAATGGTTCTAGTGATAGTATTAAGTCTTTGGTCTTAGTTGCTATCATTAAATTTTCTTTAAATGTACTAGTATTCATTTATAATATTTTCAATAGATATTAGTATTTCTTCTAAGGTATCCTTATTATCTATTTCCTTTAACTTATTTAGAATATTATTTATTCTTTCTTGATAACACTCACTAGCAAGGGCTTTACTTAATACTTTATCATATTTATTTAAGTCTTTAAAATCTCTCTTAATATCTTCCCGATCTTTATATATTAATATATAACTAATCTTCTTATCTTCAAGAGTAGATATTACTTTATTTAAAGCTGTATCAGGAAAACCACACTGTCCGTCTTTAATTTTGTAATTAAAGAGATATTTTAGTATTTTACTACTATCTCCAAGCGAATGATAAAACTTACCTTTTTTATAGACACGTAAAAAGCTCCTACTATACCCTTTTTGCTCTCCTTGTTCGCTCGCTCTCCTTGTTCGCTCGCTCTCCGGTGAACGCCGTATACTGGTTATTATTCATATTAAATTTTCTTCCTTTCTTTTTTATACATATCTTTACCTGGGTCGAGGGAGATTTAACCTCCCCCGACCTTGACAAAGGTATTAACCTTGTTCAAGGATATAAGGATTATTATAAGTTCCAAAACCTCCGGAAATTTTGATGTCAGATTTTAGATAGAAGGCGGGGCGGGAACCGCACGGAAAGAGCGAATAGTCGTTGCCCGCGCGACCACCGGACACGTACCACACGTAAACCGTGCCAGAGGCGTAAGGCGTAAGTGTCCATTCCCAGCCTTTATATAACCAATTCTTATTTCCAAAGTAATACTGACCTTGGGTACTGGTATCAGTACTAGAATAGTAACCACTTGCATATAAGTAATCACTTAGGTACATTAGTCCTACTTTGGAAGTCACACTAGTATCTCCTGTACTAGGTCCAGAAGAAGTACAAGAGTTACCCCCTCTTTCACAGAGATACCAATTCTGTTTACTCTGATCAGTACCACTTCCATATAAGTACCAAGTAGCATCTTCGATATAACTAGTTAGTTTACTATCAATACCATAGCCTACTATATCAGTACAATCATTAGTTCTATAATTAGTATTAGAATAGAAGTAAGTCCAATTACTACAAGCTCCATAAGTACTACTAGTATTAGTTCTATTTATAAAGTACTCATTAAAGAGAACATTAAGGTTAGCTTTAACCCCCGTAGCCTTACCCGTCCAATCGTTAGCATAATTGGAATAAGTACCAGAGGTGTTACTACTATTATATACACCCCAAGTATAACCCCCGATAGGGTTTGCCATTATTAACTTAACTAGGTACTGTCCTTCGATACCGTGGCTATTTTCATCAAAGACACCTATTATGCGATATAGATCGTTATTAAATTTAACATAGTTATTGACATTTGCTCCTATATAGCGATAATCGTGGTATTTAGTAGTTCCATCATCGGCAGTATAGCTATTAGTTGCATATACGCCACTATCGGTAAGGTCGGCTGGCCAAGTATCTCCTTTACTTAGTTCCATAATGGTATCAGCAGCGGTCTTGGGTTTCTCTGTTCCAGTTGTATACACGGCATAGCCATTAGTAGTTGCTTTGGCACTAAATCCTTTACCGGCTTCACTATTAGGGGTTTCTTCACTAAGCCACATTCTTACGTTTATTTTCTTACTTTCCCCTGGGACAAGGGTTATATCTTTACTTAGAATATTAGTGGCACTCAAGGTATGAATATCACCGTCATCTACTTGTATTTTTATATATTTAGTACTTATGAGGTTACTAGAAGTGGTGTCTAATAGTTCGATATTGAATTTATAGGTTAGGTTGCCGGTATTGGTTACTTTAAGGGTATAGGGGTCGCTAGCTAGGCCTTCTTCATCAGAGATGGGGAAAGTGCTAGCAAGGGTGAGAGTGGTATTTTCATCAAAGGTTAGGTCTAGGAGGCCCGTAGTGTAGTCTTCGGTAGTGCCATAGTCTTTATTTACGTAGAGGGCATAAGAGGAGCCACTCATTGATATGGTTGTGAAGACAATGGCGAGGACAAGGGTAAAGGCGGTTAGTTTTTTGTTTTCTAATATTTTATTCATAGTTAACATCCTTTCTACTGGGGGGTATATTTATATATATAATAAGGGGGATATGGGTTGGTGGTAACCCGTAGGGAACGGTTATAAAACAGGGGTTAGAGCCATTTGGAGGTGGGTATGTCGAGGACCATTTTGCTTTCGTAAGTGGTGGTGAGGTGGATGATTTTTTTGATGGTGGCTTTGATTTGGTTTGCATCTTGGAGGGTTATTTCAGAGGGGGTGAGATTTTTATGGAGGAGGCGGTTATATTTGCGGGAGGTTACGTAGTAATAGAGGCTTTTATCGAGGGCACGGATGATTTTGAGCTGGGAGGGATCGGAGGGAGTAGCGGAGAAGATGAGGTCACGGTACCAATTTATGAGGAGGGATGAGAGGGGGTCGTCTTCGGGGTATTTGGCGGAGATGATGTAGTCGTAGTTGGGACAGGCGGAGAGGATTTGAGTGACGTAGGTGAAGTTTATGGTGGTGGTTTCAATGGGTGTATTTGGTACTTTATTGTTTGGTTTTGTTTGTGTTTCTATCATAGTATCCCTACTCTCTTTACTTTACTTTATTAGTATAGCAAATTTTTGAAGGTTAGTAAAGGGGTTTGAGAGAAAAAGGTGTGAAAGTTGGTTTTTTATGTCTTGGAGAGGTGGGAGGAAAGGGCATATATTTTATTGGGTTTCTTGAGGGGTTGAGAGAGATGGAAATGAGAAAAAAGGGGTGCAAAGTAGCACGCCCATAGGGTACCTTAAAAGAAAAAAAGGTTATGGTTTTAGTGCTGTTATAGGAAGAATGTAGATACCCGTTTCTTTATCCTTTATAATAGCACTACACTCACCTAGAATTATGCACATAAATATTGGCTTTCTTTCTACTTTGTCGTAGAATTTTTTTAAACTGGTTTTAGCATCTTCTATTTTATTGTAACCGAGTTTGATTTCTATTGCTGCATATTCTCCATCCTTAAACTCCATTATGGCATCTACTTCATCACCAGAGGAGTTGTCACGGAAATGATATAGTTTTCCATCTAGGTAATCAGCATATATTCTGAGATCTCTCTCTACTAAGGCCTCAAAGAGAAGCCCAAATGTGTTTAAGTCTTTTAGTAGTTTTTCGGGAGTTAGATTTAAGAGGGATGCAGATAGAGATGGGTCCACGAGATGTCTTTTGGAGGTTTTCCCTACTCTTTTGGAACTTCTATAATTTATGCTATATGCTTCTTCGTAGCAAGTTAAGTAAAGGTCATCTAAAACGGATATATAATCTTGAACTGTTTTTCTGCTTTCTATCAGTTCTCCCTCCGTTTCCCACTCCATTATATCTTTTACAATGGTTTCATAGCCTACTGTGGATGACTCGTTACGAGCAAGAGATTTTAGAAGTTTTCGCATTTTTTCGGAATCTCTTTTTTTATCTTTTCGTTCGTGTATATCTTTTTTTATAATGCTTTCGATATATTCTTTAGGTATTATTGATATGTCTTCATCAGAGATACTTATATTTTCGGGCCAGCCACCGCGTATTATTAATTTAGCAATACTGATTAGGTCTTTTTTAGGGGTGTACGTTCCTATTTCTTTATGTTCTATCATATCTGTTATTGATATTTCGCCTGTAGAATCTCCAGACTCATACAAACTCATTGTATACATTTTTAATGGAGCTATTCTTCCGGCTCCGGAGTGATATACTTCGGCTTCTGATTCTTCTTTGGTTAAGGTTGTACTTCCTGTTAATATGAATTTTCCTTTGTTTTGGTCGCTATCACATTCGTGTCTTACAGAATCCCATATACTTGGTACTAATTGCCACTCATCAATTAGTTGGGGTCTTTCTTTGGTGAATATGTATTTGGGATCTATTGCAGCTAGGTTTTTGTTTTCTGTTTCCGTCATATAAGTTACACTTTGACTATGGTGAAGTGAAGTCCATGTTTTACCGCACCATTTGGGTCCTTCAATACATATTGCTCCAAAAACATTTAGATATCTAGTTATTTTTTTATCTATAAGTCTTTCTTTATAGTTTTGCTTTGTTAAGTTCATACTTGTTCCTCCTTATAAGGAAATTATACTATAGTTTTTTAATTTTATCAATGGGTAATAACCACTTTTCTAGAATTTTATTATCCACTTTTCCGCTAATTTGGTACCCACTTTTCCGGAAAATTAATGTTTGATTTTCGAGAAATTGATGATGTATATATGGTGTGTAAATTAATTTGTAGTTTACTACCATATTTTTTTAGGTAGAAGAAGGAGGAAAGAAAAAATGGAGAATTTAAAATTAATAGATTGCACTAAAAAGAAGTTGGACAATACATAAATTACAAAAAGTTAAAAAAATACACACCACTATGACAAGGCGGGAAAATTGAAGATGAACGGAGAGGTGGGGAAAATTGGTAGAGGTGGTCAGGGGGGGTTGAGAAATGGAGAGTACTCTCCCCTATTGTTCCTGGGGATGATTTTGGTTTAAGCAGAAAGTTTTTACTTATAATCTTGATTGAAAAAAGGGAGATATTTAATTTGGTTTAGGAGGGGTTGTGGTCCCCGATAGGGCTAACAAAAAATTCAAAAATGAGGGTGGTTATAGACATAAGTCTAAAAATGGGGATTTTGGTTACTTTACACTTTTGGGGTGTAAAGTGGGCAGAAAAAGTACATTAAATATATGCTTTTGATAGAAATTTCCTTCCCGAGGGGGGAATTTTTGAATTTTTTGGGAATAATAATATAAAAGGATAAAATTGGGGGACAAACTGAAAGGAGGGAAAAATGAGATGGAAAATAAAATAAAAAATAGCAAAAAATGTCTGTAAAAAAAGGAGGTAAAAAGACTATATGACAAAAGAATTACAAACACAATCAAAAACACAATTACAAACCGATGATTTATTATATGATATGGTTTTCAAACACATTTTTTTGGATCACCCTGATATATTGATTAGTTTAATAAAAAATGCGATTGGATATAATTTTAACCCTAATAGGGATAAGGTGAGAGTTTTAAACGAGCTACTACCTAAGGAAAAAATTAAGGATAAAAATCGCTTTGTTGATACGCTCTTACTTGCGAAAGGAAAAGATGTTTTTAATATCGAAGCTAACAAGAATGATTTTAATCCTAAAAAGGTAGAGAGAATGGTGAAATATTTAAATAGACTATATGATAGAAGTCATATTATTCAAAATATGTTTGGAATTAAGGAAGATGAGAATTTAAAATTTATTCAAGTCCATTTGAATACAGGAACCGGTAAGTCAGGAAAAATTATTACTAAGTATAATTTGCGAGCTGATGATAATCGTGATGATATCTTAATTAAAAATTATGAAATTTATGTAATTAATGTAGATAATTCATACAAAATGATTGAAAACGAATGGAAAAAGAGATATAATGAATGTAGTAAGGGTTTGTTACTAGTTTCTGTATTTCACTCTGGCAGTGTAAAAGAAATTGGAGAATTAATGATTAAAGGAGGTTTAAAGAAAGATATGGCAAAGACGTTAACGGATACTATTAATAGTAAATTAAATAGTGATGAGTTTCTAGATATGTTATTTGAAGTAAGGGACTATGAAAAAGAAAGGCAAGAGGCACTTGAATACAAATTGGAGCAAGGCTTTGAGCAGGGACGCGAAAAGGGCCTTGAACAAGGAATTGAACAAGGGCGAGAACTTGGTATTGAACAAGGACGAGAACTTGGTATTGAACAAGGACGAGAACTTGGCATTGAACAAGGACGAGAACTTGGCATTGAACAAGGTATTGAACAAGGTATTGAACAAGGAATTGAACAAGGAATTGAAAAAGGAATTGAACAAGGTATTGAACAAGGAATTGAAAAAGGTGCCTTGCAGGAAAGAAAAACTCTAATTACTAAACTTATAAATAAAGGTTTTAGTGATAATGAAATAAGCAACCTACTTGATATTAATCCTAAACAACTTACTAAACTTAAAAAGGTTGCATAATGGTTGGACAGGCTACGAACCATAGCCTGTTTTTTTATTGTCATAAAATTGGTATTGCTCTCCCCTATTGTTCCTTGGTATGATTTTGTTTTAGACATAAAATTTTTACCTATAATTTTGATAAAAAAAAGAAGATATTTAATTGGGTTTAGGAGTGATTGTAACCCCCGATAGGGCTAACAAAAAATTCAAAAATGAGGGTGGTTATAGACAGATGTCTAAAAATGGGGATTTTGGTTACTTTACACTTTTGGGGTGTAAAGTGGGCAGAAAAAGTACATTAAGTATATGTTTTGAGAAGAAATTTGGTCTCTGAGGGGGGAATTTTTGAATTTTTTGGTAATAATAATATAAAAGGGTAAAATGGGGACAGGCTGAAAGGAGGAGTGGCGATGGGATAAAATGAGGAGCAAAAATAAGCAAAAAATAGAGGAATAAATTAACAGGAAAGGAAGTGATAAAATTGACGGAAAAATTGTCAAAAAAATTGCAAATGGAAGATTTGTTGTATGATACTGTTTTCAAACATATTTTTTTGGAGCACCCGCCTATTTTGATGGAGCTGATAAGGGATGCGATTAATTATGATTTTGATGCGGGTAAGGATGATGTGATTGTGCTTAATGAATTGTTGCCCAAACGGAGGCTTAAAGATCGGGGTCGCTATGTCGATACGTTGTTATTTGTAAAGAATAGGGATATTATTAATATTGAGGTTAACAGAAAGGACTTTAACCCTGAGAATGCTAAAAGGATGTTAAATTACCTTAATATACTTTATGGAAGGAGGCATAAGATTAGAAATGAATTTCATATTAGGGATAGTGCGGGGACGAGATTTATTCAAGTTCATTTGAATACGGGGGCCAAGAAAAGTAATGGTCTTATAACAAAATATAATATAAGAGCAGACAGTGCGAAGGATTTGTATGTTGATGACTATGAGATATGGGTTATCAATGTTGATAATTGTTACAAAAAAGTTGCCAAATATCGTGATTTGGGATATAATGGTTGTGACAGGAGTTTATTAAAACTGGCTGTATTTCATTCTAGTAGCGTTGATGAAGTTACAGAATTAATGATTAAAGGAGGTATGAAAGATAGTATGGTAGAGGATTTGAAAAACACAATTATTAGTAAGAATGAGGATCCGAAGTTTATTGAGGAGCTTTTCCAAGAGAGGAATTTGGAGCTAGAAAAGCAAGAGATTGCCGAGTACAGCAAAGAGCAAGGGATTGAAGAAGGCATCGAGAAAGGCCAAAAACAAGGTGCCTTGCAAGAAAGAAAAAATCTAATTGCTAAACTTATGAATAAAGGTTTCAGCGACAAAGATATTGGAAATTTGCTTGATATTAATCCTAAACAGCTTACTAAACTTAAAAAAGTTGCGTAACTGTTGGACAGGCTACGAACCATAGCCTGTTTTTTATTATTTAAAAAAGGAATACCACTCTCCCCTATTGTTCATTAGTATAATTTTGTTTTAAGTGGAAAGTTTTTACTATAATTTTTATAAAAGAAAAAGAAGATATTTAATTGGGATTGGGATGAATTGGAGCCCCCGATAGGGCCAGCAAAAAAAAATTAATTTTTTTCGTGTAACCTATTGACTACAAAGGCAAAATCGTGTATAATGTATTTAGAGGTGAAAAAAAATGGGAAGACATATTAGTTTTGGTGTTGTTACGAAGATTGAAGTGAGAAATAAGTATGGTTTAAAGGAATGTAAGAAGGATTTGTTGAACAGAATTGATAAAGTTTTTAATTTAAAATATTATGAAGAAGGAGTTAGTGATAGCGATGATTTTATGTGTTTATATTTAAAAGAAGATGTATTTAATAAGGATTTTAAAGACTTATTATTAGAACTAGCGGATATGGAGTTATTAA
>CAKOSA010000010.1 GCA_934101865.1 uncultured Bacilli bacterium
AGCATAAAAAGACCCGATAAAGTAAAAACACTATGCTACGATACATCAAAATTCGTAACCCTATATAAATTTGACGGTATATATGATTACATAATTGGCGACTTACCAAATGACAGCAGTGTCCTCACCGCCTTCGATTTAACTCCCCTCGAACACGGAATAGTCCTAAGATTCCCATCCATATACGATAACGGCAAAGTAGTAAAATATACCCATCACGAAAAATACTTCACCGCCATCGACGACTATTCCAATTGGGGCACAGTCCTAAATATGACCAGCATCGGTGATTTAAACGATTTAATAATAAGCAGTAAATCAGGAGAAATAATAAAACTATCCGAAATCATCCAAGATTATAAACTCCTAAATACTGCCGAAAGAATAGTCAAGAATAAAACCGACATAAAAGTAATACTCCTTTCCGGCCCCTCATCATCAGGAAAAACCACCACATCCAAAAAATTAGCCCTATATCTAAAAACACTAGGCCTAAATCCCCAACCCATTTCCCTTGATGATTATTTCCTAAATAGAGACGATACACCACTTGACGAAAACGGCAAACCAGACTACGAAAGCCTAAGAGCCATTGACGTAAAACTATTCAATAACCAAATAACCAAATTACTAAAAGGAAATAAAGTAACCATTCCAACTTACGACTTCATCTCCGGAAAAAAAATATATAATCGACAACTTGAATTAGCCGAAAACGATATCCTTATAGTAGAAGGCCTCCACGCCCTAAACGAAGAACTCCTCAAAGACATTCCCAAAAAACGCAAATACAAGATATATATCAGCCCCCTTGCTTACCTAAATATCGATAACGATAACCGCATAAATATGACTGATATCAGACTACTAAGAAGAATAGTAAGAGACAATAGAGTAAGAGGATATAGCCCAACCCATACCATAAGTACTTGGTCCGACGTCCGCAAAGGTGAAGAAAAATACGTCTTTCCATTTCAAGATTTATGCGACGAAATCTTCAACTCATCCCTAGCTTATGAACTCGCCGTCCTCAAAACTTACGCCGAACCCCTCCTCTTCTCCGTAAAACAAGAAGACCCCGAATACGAAGTCGCCCTAAGACTCCTCGAACTCCTAAAATACGTTCTACCAATCCCGAGCGACGCCGTTCCCGATACCTCAATCCTAAGAGAATTCATCGGTGGCAGTTACTTCGAATAACAATAAAAGTTTTAACAATCAACGTTAGAACTTTTTTTCATTTCAGCCCTATCGGGGGTATAAACCAAGTCCCAATTTTCCAATACCCATTCTTACCCGCATAGCGTAACCTTACCATATACACCATTTATTTTATGACCAATCCCCATATTAAAAACTTAACAATTCCCAAAAAATAAAAAATTTTTTCACAAAAAAACTTGCCAAATATCCCTAATACATATATAATATAAGAAGAAAGAGGTGAAACAATGATAGTATTATCAGTAAACGCAGGAAGTTCTTCTCTTAAATTTACAGCATACAAAATGCCCGAAGAAGAAGTCCTAATCAGCGGAACATTCGAAAGAATAGGTATAGACGGAGGTTTCTATACAATAAAAATAAACGGCGAAAAAATCAAGAAGGAAAAAGATTTACCAAACCACGAAGTAGCAGTAAATACACTATTAGACGAATTATTACTAAACAAAGTAATAAAATCATTTGATGAAATTGAAGCCATAGGCCACAGAGTTGTACACGGAGGAGAAAAATATACAAAATCCGTAATTGTCGATGATGAAGTAAAAAAAGCAATTAGAGATTTAAGCGATTTAGCTCCTCTTCATAACCCAGCTAATCTAATGGGTATCGAAACATTCTGCAAACTATTACCAAATGCCAAAAATGTAGCAGTATTCGATACAGCATATCATCAAACAATGCCACCATCATCATACATTTACCCTGTACCTTATGAATGGTATACAAAATATGGCGTAAGAAAATACGGTTTCCACGGAACAAGTCACAGATACATAAACAACAAAATTCAAGAAATTCTAGGAAGAAAAGACCTAAAAGTAATAAGCTGTCATTTAGGAAATGGTGGAAGCCTAACAGCCATTAAAGATGGTAAAGTAATAGATACATCCCTAGGATTTACTCCAAATGCCGGATTAATGATGGGAACAAGAAGTGGTGGAATAGATCTAAACATCATTCCTTATGTAGTAAAAAAGAGTGGATATAACCTAGAAAAAATAGTAGATGATTTAAATAAAAAAAGCGGTTTTCTTGGTGTAAGTGGTATAAGTAGTGATGCCAGAGATATCGATAAAGGAATAGCTGAAGGAAATACAAGATGTATCCTTGCCGAAGAAATATATGAAGGAAAAGTAATAAGATACTTAGCAAACTACTTCGTTGAATTAGGTGGAGCTGACGTAATCTGTTTTGCGGGTGGAATTGGAGAAAACGCAGTTGATACCCGTGGAAATATAGTTAGAAAACTAGAATGCTTAGGAGTAAAGCTAGATGAAGATGCAAATAAAGTACACGGTGAATTAAGAAAAATTTCAACTGACGACTCCAAAGTATTATGTTACGTAATACCAACAGATGAAGAAGTAATGATTGCTAGAGATACTTATGACTTGGTGCACGATGAACGAAAATAAAAAAATATTAAAACAGATAAAAAAATATGATACCATAGTTATAGCCCGTCATATTGGTGCCGACCCCGATGCCTTAGGAAGCCAACTCGCTCTTAAAGAAGCCATAAAAAATACTTTTCCCAACAAAAAAGTATATGCTGTCGGGGCCCTTTCGGCCAAATTCAAATATATGGGGCTTCTTGATACCGGTGAGGTTATAGAAGAAGACGAAAAACTATTAATCGTTCTCGATACTCCCGATAAAAGAAGAATTGATGATGCCAATCCCGAAGATTACAGCTATGTTATAAAAATAGATCATCACCCATTTATAGAAAAATTTGGAGGTATTGAAATAATTGACGAAACCTCATCCAGTACTTGCCAGTTAATAATAAAATTCTTACTAGAAAATAAAATAAAAATAACAACATCAATGGCTGAAAACTTATATACAGGAATAATAGGCGATACCGATAGATTTCTTCACGATTATACAACTATAAACACATTCGATTTAGTAACCAAACTATTAAAACAGACCAATATAAATTTTACTGCTCTCTATGAGCCACTATACAGTAGACCCTTTGCGGAAGTAAGATTTCAAGGTTACATATACCAAAACCTAAAACTAAATCAAAATGGTCTTGCCTATATAAAGTTAACTAATGATATTCTCAAAGAATATGGTGTAGATTCCGCTAGTGCTGGCAATATGATAAATAATCTAAAATTTGTAAGCGAGATAAAAATATGGGTTTTCTTATCTGAGGATATAAATAATAATGTCATAAGAGCAAATATAAGGTCTAATGGCCCTATAATAAACGGCGTAGCCTCAGCCCACGGTGGCGGTGGTCACAAATACGCATCCGGAGTTAGAATGAAAACTTGGGAAGAAGCCGATAGCCTCTTAGATGACTTAGATAAATTATTACAAAACTATAATGACGAGAAGTAGCACACTTCTTTTTTCTTTTATATGCAAAAAAGTTGTAATTTTATTGATTTGTGTATTGACAATGTTATCCGCTTATGATAACATTAACCCATAAGGAGGTGAGGTTAATGTATAAATCATATAAATTTAGATTATATCCCGATAAGGGCCAAACAGAATTAATAAATAAAATCTTCGGATGTAGTAGATACGCATATAATTATTATTTAGATAAAATGATAAATAACGGCTATACCACATCCTATAATAATATAAAAGACTATATCAACGTTTTAAAGTATGAGGCCCCCTTTCTTCAAGAAGTAGACAATATAGTAATACACAAGTCTATATATAATTTAGATGACGCCTTTAAAAAACTATTTAACAAAACAGGAGGACATCCCAAGTTTAAAAGTAAGTACAATAGAAATAGTTATAGTATCCCCGCCACATATACAGGCGAATATTGCAATATAGAATTAGATTTAAGAGATGGAAAATTAAAGCTCCCCCAATTAGGACTAATAAAAGTTCGGGGGTATAGAAATATAAAACACCTTAACGGCAAAATAAAAAATGTTACTATCTCCAAGGAACCAACCGGTAAATACTATGTATCTATCTTATATGAAATGTATGAAAATATACCCACCCCTAACCCCAAAAACATCGTTGGAATTGACTTAGGAATAAAGAAACTATTAACCCTATCCAATGGCATAACTTACGATAACAATAAATATATAGATAAATATCAAAAAAGAATAAAAAGGAAACAAAGAGAATTATCCCGTAAAGAAAAAGGTAGTAAAAATTACTATAAATGCAAAAAGGAACTAGCCATTCTTTATAGCAAACTAGCCAATGCCAGAAAATATTATGCCCATAAAATAACTAAAAGTATAACTGACGAATACGATATCATTACTTGTGAAAAATTAAAAACCAAAAAAATGATTATTAAAGGAAAAAATACCAAACTATCTAGTAAACTAAACGATGCCACATTTAGTGAAATAATAAGACAGCTACTTTATAAGTCAAAGTATAAAGGTAAAAAATTTTACCAAATAAATACCTATTACCCTTCTAGTCAGATATGTAATAGATGTGATAATCAAGATAGAAAATACAAGGATTTAACCGAAAGAGAATACAACTGCTCTAAATGTGGCGAGAAAATAGATAGAGATTTAAACGCAAGTATAAATATAATGTTCGAAGGATTAAAATTATATATGAAGAACTATGCCAAAGTATAAAGAATAGGATAATGTTTCTTAATAATAAAAAATTAGTACGGTAGCACTTATCGGAATTTAAGTCTGTGGAGAAGTCTGATTACAGGGTCTGTGAAGCAGAAAATATATCACCGTGAAGTGATTTAAGCCAGTTTTATTTTTTCATTTTTAACATATGGTTAACTTCCATAAAATTATCACAAAAAGTGATATAATAGAACTTGAAAGGGTGATAAAATGAAATACAATATTCGTGGTGACAAAATGGAAGTTACCGATGCAATTAATTCCTATGTTGAAACAAAATTAGGAAAATTAGAAAAATATTTCAAAGATGAAAGTCTGAACGCAAATGTTAACCTAAAAGTAAGAGGTAACAGACAAATAATAGAGGTAACAGTTCCTACTGATAAATTCATATTAAGAAGCGAAGAGGAATCAGAAGACCTTTATAGTGCTATTGACCTCGTAATAGATAAATTAGAAAGACAAATACGAAAGAATAAAACTAGAATAAATAAACAAAATACGCAAGGAAAATATATGTCCTTTAATCTTGAATACGAACTTCCAAAAGAAGAAGAGGCAAAGGACAAAATAGTAAAAAGAAAAACCATTGAAATGAAGCCAATGGATGAAGAAGAAGCAATGCTTGAAATGGATTTGTTGGGCCACTCATTCTTTGTTTACAAAGATGAAGCAACTGATAAAATATGTGTTCTTTATAAAAGAAAAGACGGCAACTTAGGCCTAATCGAAACTAACTAAAAAGGGTGGGACCAATCCCACTCTTTTACATTTCAATGGTTTTATTAATGTCCATAATATACTTTTTCCTAAGAAAGGTGATAACAGCTGTAATAACTTCATCCTTCCTCTTCCCAGTAAAACAATCGTGATTAACACTATCCATATTAACAAGAATATTTACTTTTGATTTAACTGCTTTATGAACATACTTACAACTTTCACTAGGAACAATTTTATCACTAGTTCCGTGAATAATCATAATCGGTGCCGTAATACCCTTAGGACTATCGTGGTACTCATCAACAAGCTTCGTAAACTCCATAGCCGTCTTAATTGGCACCTTTAAAATCCTTGATAAAACCAAATGAATATCTAGCCCTCCAAAAATCTCGGGGCTCTTTTTAATACTCTTAATAACATCAATTTTATCATTCTTAAAATACATATATCTAAAAGCCGGAGCAGCTAACACCACTTTCTTAACATATTTACTATACTTACTAGCAATATGACTAGCAATAACTCCCCCCATACTATGTCCAACAACATAAATATTCTTATATCCAATACTAATAAGTTTATCCATCATTCTCTCTGCCGAGTTAATCCAATCCTCACAACTAACATTAGAAATAAAAGTCTTATCGTGCCCCGGAAGAGTAAAAGTATAAACATCAAAATCCAAATAATATTGAAGCTCATTCCCAAGTTCGCCATAATCAAAAGAATTACCAGCAAACCCGTGAATAAGCAATATAGCTTTTCTAAATAACATAAAATCACTCCCATATAATTGTATCAGAAAAAATCAACAATTACCAGTTTTAATTCCCCTTTTCTTAAATAAAGTTAAAATAAAAAGTAAAGTAATAATGACAAACGCTCCCATACAAATAAAAGGATAAATATTTGTAATAAAATAATCAAATAAAGTATTATTCTTAAAACATACATTACACAAAATAAGAATTAAAACAGAGCTAACGAAAATCACAACCATGTTAGGCCTATCTTCTTCCTTATGACAAACAAACTCTGTAATAAAATAAATCACAATCGAAATATACATAACCGCCCCAAATATCCATTGCATTGCAATCAAATTCTCAATCCTATCAATAAAATCCATAAAAGAAATCTTTTGCGTAACCAAATATTCCGGATACTGATACATTGCAATCAAATACTTACCCAAAGCCGTTGCCGTAACAAACACAATGAGAAAACAAATAGCTAGTGAAAAAACATAAATAAAAGTCCCATACTTTTTCAACCTGTCCCTATCTGTAATATTATCCATTTTAACCGCCCCAATCAAAAAAATAGGCACAATATTCGTAAACATCAAAAGCACGCCTCCCTTAAAAACACTCCCAATCCCTTCCCCCATAAAAGGCATAATATTATCCATTTTAATATCCGGAATAAGACCAAGCACTGCCACAAAAAACAATGTAAAATTAATAAGAAGAATAATCGTTCCAACCCTAGAAATAACCTGAAATCCCTTACTAACATTAAACATAACCACAACAATCATAAGAATAGAAACCAACCACAAAGGCGTCCTAATCAAATACTGCGATGAAACAAAATTAGAAATACTAAATAAACTAGTAGTCGCAATCACAATTCCAACAAGACACAAAATACAATTACAAACATTCCCCCAAAACTTCCCCAAAATCTCCCTACTAACATCAAACAGGGACAAACTTCCCCTATAATTAAGCACAAAATATAACATTCCCAAATAAATAAATCCCAAAATCCCCGTCACAATAATACTAAGATAACTATCCACAGAACTGTTGATAAACAAAATCTGTGACCCAATCCCAATAATTGTCCCAATAATCGGAAATGCCATCAAAGTAACGTACTGCAAACTATTAACTTTCCATTTCATAAATACCTCCTAACCCATTACCTTTCGAAAACAAGTTAACATCACTCTTAACCTCAATCTCAATATTCCTAAAATACTCATCCCAATCCCCTCTCACCGTCTTATAATACCCATTCATCTTCTTATAATACATATCCTCAATCCCAAAAATATCCGAATTATACTTATCCCGAATACTATAAAAACTCTTCGCAACCATCTCCTCAATCCGCTCATTCAGCCTCTTATTAATCCTCGCAATCACCCGTTCATCCCGCAAATCCATCTTACAATGAGTCTCCGCAATCGACGCTCGCCCACCAATCTTGACGGAAATTTTCCCCCCCTTCAAAACATCCATCCCGCTCTTAATCTTAATAATATCCAAAACAACAAATTTATTATCATCACATTCATACTCTACGAGGGTCTTATTAAGGTTTCCCGTAATAAAGTTATAAGAAATACTCTCTTCTTCGGTCAAAAATCCCAAAAATTCACTACCCCTAAACACACCCATTGTTGATATTAAAATGTTTGCATCATAATCAGACTTCTTCAAATTCTCGGTACTTTCTCCCTCCATATCCTTCTCACTCTTATCCATATCCTTCTCATCCCTATTATTATTAACATTATCACTAATATTACCAATATTTTTCCCCCTATTATCCCTACTATTAATAATCTCAACAGATGGTATCACCACATCACATCTCGGATTAAGATACTTATTAAGAAGATCACT
Organism: uncultured Bacilli bacterium; assembly: GCA_934101865.1. Taxonomy (GTDB): domain Bacteria; phylum Bacillota_I; class Bacilli_A; order RF39; family UBA660; genus UMGS2068. The sequence continues at coordinate 8,195 of CAKOSA010000010.1, forward strand.
AAACATAATACTCTCATTAATACCCATAATCTCATTACTATTAATCAAACTATTAGCAATATCCTCCCCCGAAATATTAACAAGAGGCGTCATAACCTTCAAAACATCACTAGGACTATTCCCCTTTGTCATTACCACATAAAACTCATTTCTAATATCAGGATCTCTATAAATAAAATCCATAACATCAGGCAAATAGCTCCTAGCAACCTCTTCACTAATAACCACAACTCTAGCGTGCGAAGCAAATAACCTCTTAGAAGTAAGAAGTGAAGCCTCTCTTGCCGACTCCTCTAAACTCTTAGCTGGATAATCATAAACCACCACACTAGCCTGTTCATACCCCGTATTATTACTAGCATTATTAGAATTAACAATCTGGTATGAAACCCTAAACTCTCCATCCTTATGATCAATTCCAATTGCCGAAATAATAGCAATACTATTCAGTTCCTCATAGTTATAACATCCCCCCAAAAAACAAATCATAACAACCACTAAACCAATCCTCTTAATCATTCATATCACCCATTTTCACCCTATTATCAGACAAATAACTAACCCTCTTTTTAATCATTTTCTCAGGAAATTTAACAATACTATTTTTAAGTCCCTCTATATAAGTGGGAATAAACGGCATCAAATAAGGCTTTCCAAAAGACTTAAGACTAGCCATTTTAATAAGATAAACACAAAAAGCCAGCACTAGCCCATACATTCCCATAAAACTAGCCGCAATCATAAAAAATAATCTGTACCATCTAAGTCCATTAATAATTTCCTGTTCTGAAAACGATAAAGCCGCAATCGATGTCAGTGCCACAACAATAATCATAATCGGTGACACAAGCCCAGCATTAACAGCCGCTTCCCCAAGTATCAACGCTCCAACAATCGATAAAGCACTCGATGTAAAATTAGGAATCCTAAGATCACTCTCCCGCAAAATCTCAAAAGCAAGTATCATAATAAGAGCCTCAAAAAACGCTGGAAACGGAATATTATTCCTTTGAGCTGCAAAATTAATAATAAGAAGCGTAGGTATCATCTCCTGATTGTAAGTAGTAATAGCAATATAAAACGCCGGCGTCAAAAGCGAAATATGAAACGCCAAATACTTCACAATCCTCGTAAAAGTAACATTTATCCCCTTATTATACCTATCCTCCGCATCAATAAAACAATCACTAAGTAATCCAGGCATAATCAGAACAAAAGGCGAATTATCAACCACAATTACCACTTTTCCATTCAAAAGTGCTTCCGCGGTCGTATCCGGTCTTTCACTGCTAATAATTGTCGGAAACACAGACTTATCTTCCTTTTCAATTAAATTCTTAATCTGTCCCGAATTAATAATCCCCGAAATATCAATATTCTCAAGTCTCTTCTTAACAGTATCAACAAGTTCCTCTTTAACAATCCCATTAACATAAAGAAGACTAACCTTAGTACCCGTATACCTCCCAATCTTAAAATCCATAACCCATAAATCACTAGAACGAATTCTTCTATAAATAAGCCCAATATTAGTTTCAATATTCTCATTAAAACTATCCATAGCCCCTCTAACACTATTCTCTGTAAGAGGACTAGATATTCCCCTAGATAAGTTCTTTTTCGTTTCAACAGCTATCGGTTTCTTCCCCTCCACCAATATTACCGTAAATCCACTATTAATATGATAAATAATATCATCAAAAGAATTCAAAATCTTAACCTTAAAAACATCAATACTATTAACAATTTCTCTATAAATATTTTTACATTTAACTCCTCTTTCTTCAATACTATCTAAGCTCCTAATAACAAAATCACTAATACTATCACTAGAACAAACCGCTTCATTATAAATAATATAAATAATCTCCTCATTAATAAATTTCTTTCTATATATAAAGTTACCATTCTCATTAGTTTTCCATTTAATCTTTTCTACAATACTATTAATATTTTTCATACAATTCACCATTTTTATTATTACCAACTATTAAAAATAATATGTATAAATTAATAATGTAAACTCGTCCAAAAGACTTGTAAGAAAATGCAAAATATGGTAAACTACTATTAGAAAAGATGGTGAGCAAATGGAAGACAAAAAACGAAAAAATGAACGAAAAAAATTGCAGATTTTCAAAAACTACAACCCCAAACCTGCAAAAAAAAGGCCATTATTTCATAAATTACGAACCAAAAAAGAAAAAACTACCTATACTTTTGAAGAAGTATTTATAATAATGATAATATCCCTAGTAATAGGATTTTTTACCTGTTTTTCCCTAAATAAAATCCTATCGGGTGGAAAAAATTATCGCTTACTATCCAAAGACTTAAACAAATTTGTTGATGCCTACCAAACCGTATTAAAAAATTATCCCGATAAACTAGATACAAGTAAACTAGTCGAGAGTGCCATCGAAGGAATGATGTCCTCCATTGGCGATAAATATACCACATATAACGATGTCGACGGAGCAACCACATTTAACGAAACCGTAAGCGGAACTTACGAAGGAATAGGTTGCCTAGTAACAACAAACGAAAACGGTATTCAAATAATCGAAGTCTTTGACGATAGCCCCGCTAGCAAAGCCGGCTTAAAAGAAAAAGATATAATAAAGAAAATAGACGGCCAAGACTTCTCAGATAAAACCAGCTCAGATATGGCAAATTATATAAAAGAATTAGACAAAAAAGAGGTGAAAATAACTATTCAAAGAGATAGTGAAGAAAAAGAGGTGAAACTAAAAAGACAAAAACTAGAAGTACCAACAGTAACCACCAAAGTATATGAAAAAAATAATAAAAAAATAGGCTATATAGATATATCAATCTTTTCCTCCGTAACCGATAAACAATTCAAAGAAAAGCTAAAAGAATTAGAAAAAAAAGACATTGACGGATTAATAATAGATGTCAGAGACAATAACGGAGGATACCTAAACGTTGTAACAAACATAGCATCTAGTCTTCTAAAAAAAGGAGACATAATATATAAGTTAGAAAAAAGTACCAAAAAAGTAGAAACCAAAAAGGATACAACCAAGGAAAAACGTACCTACCCAATAGCAATTCTGGTAAACGCGAGTAGCGCTTCCGCTTCCGAAATACTAGCATCAGCTATTAAAGAAAGCTATAAAGGCTTCGTCGTAGGAACAAATACCTATGGAAAAGGGACAGTTCAACAAACAATGAACTTAGAAGATGGCAGTATGATAAAATACACTATTGAAAACTGGTTAACACCAAATGGTAACTGGATAAATGAAGTAGGGGTAACTCCCACTAACGTTATAGAATTAGATGAAAGTTATTACCAAAATCCAATTCCCGAAAATGATAATCAATTACAAGAGGCCATAAATTTAGTAAGTAACCAGCAGAAATAGTAAATTTCTGCTTTTTCCATAAAAAATATTCCATAAATGTAACCATTTAGGTAACAAAATAAAAGAAGTTGTGTTATAATAAAGGTGAATTCACCTAGGAGGAGATATATTATGCTAAGGTTCGTAATATGCGAAGACAAACAAAAAGATTTAGAGAGGACAAGGTTAGCGATTAATAAAGCGATGGTGCATTACGATATCGATTACAGAGTAAATGTGTATTCAGAGTTAAATTCAGAACTAGAAAACTTTATTAAAACTAATGATGACACAAAAATTTATCTACTAGATATTGAGCTAAAGAACACATCTGGACTTGAAGTAGCAAATATTGTAAGAAAATACGATTGGAAAAGTTACATAGTAGTAACAACAGAATACACAAATCATAAAAGTGAAATATTTCATTTTCGATTAATGATTGTCGACTACATCAGTAAAGGAAGTAGCGATTATAGCAAAAGACTAATTGAAACCATAAGAACCATATACGAAAATATTGAAAAAGACGCTATACTAGATTTCAATTTCGGCCAAAGACACCACCGTGTTTTATGTAGTGAGATAGCCTACATTGAAAAAGAACCACAACAATCAAAATGTACAATTCATTTAATAGATGGTACCTCACTATCTATAAATACAACATTAGTCCAAATCAAAAAGAAATTAACTTCTAAGTTTTATCAATCTCACCAAGCGTGTATAGTGAATTCAGAAGCAATAAGAGATATAGATTTTTCCCAAAACTTAATTAAACTAAAAAATGATGTAGTAATTCCACTATTATCAGAACGACATAAAAAGGTTTTAAGACAATTTGCAAAGCATTCTTAGTAACATCATTGGTAGTTTAGTATTAAGTATCGGAAGTATATATTATGCTCGTGTTGCTCTTCAAGATAAAGAAAAAATTTACAAACCTAAATACATTTTATCAATCCTAATTATTACCACAGTTTATACAATAGTTTTTCTAAATTGTGAAGGAAGTACAAGGTCAATAATAAATTTTATTGTTTATGTTGCGGTGTATAGAAGATTATTTAATATAAGTGCCTCCAAGGCCATATTACTTACATTTGTTTATTCTATAATATTAATAGTACCTGATTTGGTCACTTTATTTGTGGCCATTGATATAGTTGGAATTAGTAAAGAGTACTATTATAATAATTTTGCAGGTACTGCCCTAGCAAATATGATAGTGTGTTCTGGATTTGTATTATTAACATTTATTGGTAAAAAACATCTTCAACGGCTTTTTAGACATAAACTAGAAAATAGTATAGTAAATATAATATATTCAGTCGGAACCTTTACTTGTGTAGTAGTTGTATTTTACAAAATAATTGAAGAGTTTCAAGAAATAACTCACTCTGATACACTTGTATTAGTAACTATGATTATCGTTTTTGTTACAGTTCTTATGAGTTATTATAATGCTAGGATTAGTAAACAGAAAACTGTTGCCAAATATGATAAAATGCTTGAATTCATAAAAATATATGAAACGGAGATTGAAACGCAGAGAGTAACTAATCACGAAATTAAAAATCAATTTACTACCATAAAATCAATGATGCTTGATGGCGTAAGAAGTGAAGAAATAGTTGCATATATAGATGAAATATATGGAGATATTAGAAAAATAAATAATCAAGAATACGCAAAGTTAACATATCTACCTGCTAATGGCATAAAAGGTCTTCTATACTTTAAAATAGATGAAGCAAAATCCAAAGGCATAAATGTTTCCGTAAACATATCTTCCAAAATAGCAAATTCCATAATAACAACTCTCGATACTAAGGATTTCAAAAACCTCGGAAAATTACTAGGAGTATTTATAGATAATGCTATTGAAGCAAGTGCCAAAACTCCTGAGAAAGCCATTGGTATAGAAATGTATACAACCGGTAGTGGTGTTGAAATAATAATGAGTAATTCATTTTCTGGAAATATTGATGAAAAAGTTGGAAAGGAAAGATATTCTACGAAGGGCAAGCATCGTGGACACGGATTATTACTTGCTAATAATATTATTGAACAAAATAGTGTGTTTGAAATACACAGGGAAATAATAAATGTAATTTATGTTCAAACATTACTAATTAAAGAACAAAAAAACCAAGTCTAGGGAACTTGATTTTTTAAATTTTTGAAAAAACATTGGCAAAGTTATTTAATTAAACTTTTAGGCATTTTAGGTTCATCAGTAAACCAAAACATACAAGCTTGACTTCCCATAGTAGCAGCGAAACTACCAATAGCAGTTAATATACCAGCAAAATATTTCATAAACTATCCCTCCTTTTCTATTCTTTTTTATGTTTAATTGCTTAAACCAATCTCATAATTCTTATAATTATCATACGATAAATTAAGAACTTTGTAAGATATAGGTAAAACCATAATTACAGCTTCTACCATTCCAATAAGCATAAACATCGAAATAACGTTATCACTATAAACAAAAATCACAAAAGTGTATATCAAGCCAAACAACGTACTAAGAAATTTATATGTATTTCTCCTCTTTTTACTAACAATAGGTCTCTTCTCTGTATCCGCAGGAGCATATCTAAATAATAAACAAACGCAAATCGCACTGATAATAGCTTTAACAATCAAACTAAAATTAACTCCAAGACATATATAAGTACCCCCAATAAACATAACTAAGGACATAATCAAACAATGGATGCTCTTCGAGGCGTGAAGACCAAAGGCAACAGTTCTAATAATATTATAAAATATAGATAATAATATAACCTGCCACAATATCCCTAAAATACTCGATAGAAGAATTAAAATAATAAGTTTAGAAAATGTCAGATATATACCTTCTAGTCCATATTCAATAATTTCTACCTGTTCTTCACTAATGCTAGGATTACTTTTCTTAATTATATTAATTGATGACTTCAAAAATTTTTTCTTCATTTCTCATCACCACCTACATTATAACAAAAAGAGACATACCTTATTGAAAATATATATTAAAAAGCCATACCCCCTTAAAAGGTTTAGTACCCGTAAGCATTTAGTTAATTATCAAAAGTTTGAAAATTCACACAAATTTACGTTTAAATATTTTTTTAACAAATTTAAATATACTACTTGACAAATGTTTGAAAAAATGCTAAAATAATAGGCAACATTGAGGGAAAGACATACTTTTTAAGGGGGAAATTAAAATGTATAATAATGAAGATAATGAAAAAGATTATGGAATTAACTGGATCGGTCTATTTATCAAAGTAATAATATTCGTAATGTTTATATTACTTGCAGTTTGGCTCGTAACAAAAGTTTTCTTCTCATATTCTAGTAAAGATTTAGAAAATGATTTATCAAGAATGAAAGTAGCTGCTGAAAACTATTTTACTGAGGACAACTTACCACAAGAAGTAGGAAAAAGCAAAATACTAACACTAAACGAAATGCTTAGTCAAAAATTAGTAAAATCAAAGACTATTGACAGTTGTGATAAGGAACAAAGTTACGCCAAAGCGACCAAATATGAAGAATATGCTTTAATAAAAGTAGAATTAGTTTGCGGAAATAAAAAAGATACAACGACAACTAAAATAGATAGAAACGGTAATAAAACAACGGTTGATGATAATAAAGCAACGGAAACTAAGGAAGATAAAAAGACAGATAGTAGTAGCAAAGATAATACTGACAGTAAAAAAGATACCACTAAAAGTGATAGCAAAAAGAACAATAGTACTAAATCAGATAATAAAACATCATCAAACTCAAATTCAAATTCTAGTTCTAGTTCCAAATCAAATACCAGTTCAAGTGGAAACAAAAAATCAAATAGTGCAAGCAGTAATGCTGCAAATAATGCTGCAACCGGTACTACAACCGAAAGAAAAACACTATATTATGAACACGCTAAAATAACATATAGTAGAGTTACTAGAAAAGTAGCCCAATATTGTAAAATATCAAGTGGTTCACATACATATTATACCTTAGCAAATACAGATTACAATAGTTATGCCAAAGGAAATACATTTACATACAAAGTGAAAGTAACAAATATTCCATCAAACGCAACAAGTATATCTGTATCAAATATTGATAGATTTTCAAGCCAAAGTGAATATAGTACTTATATAAACGAGAGAAATCAAAATATAATAATGTGGACAGGTGGAAATAATAATGGTGGCTTAACTGAAAAAGATGCCGAAAATTATAGAAGCCATAGTGCAACTTATGGATATACAGGAGAAGTAAATATAGATAAAAGCACAAGAATAGTTACTGTAACCGTTCACAAAACAAGCACAATTACTTCATTAAAAGGTTCACAAGTATATATGCCAATAAAATTCACATTAACTTATAATGCACCAACCAGTGATTGCGTTGTTGATGCTTACGATAACAGAAATAATTACTCATCATATCAAGTAACAAATATTTGGACTAGTACACAAGATGTTGAAAGTGGAGTAGACTACAATAATACAAAATGGAGTACATCAAGTGTCCTTGACGGATATAAAGCAACCGGAAAAAAAGAGTATAGATAATGAAACTACCAAAAAACGGTAGTTTTTTTATATCTATACTAAAAAATATCCTAAAATAAATTAAAAGGATATCTTTTTGGTAATTCCAACTCAAAAAACATTTTATCATTACTAATAGGATGCCGAAAACAAATACTCTTTGCAAACAAAGCAATATTAGTTTTACTATTCATATCATTCATATTATACCTATGATCCCCAACCAAAGGATTACCCCTTGAAGAAAATTGAACTCTAATCTGATGCGAACGCCCCGTTTTAAGATTAATCTTAACCAAATTAAAATCACCATTTCTCTTAACTACAACATAATCCAAAATAGCAATTTTACCCTCATTTTTGTTAGTAACCCTAACCATATTAGACTTATGATCCTTAATCAAATAATCCTCAAATCTTCCCTTATCATCAAGCCTACCCGTAACAACCGCATAATAAGTCTTCTCAAAAGAATGTTCACTAATCTGTTTTGATAACCTTGCTGCACATTTGCTCGTTTTCGCAAAAACCATAATTCCTCCAACCGGTCTATCAAGCCTGTGAACAAGTCCCAAGTAAACATTATTAGGCTTATTATATTTAATCTTAATATAACTCTTTAATAAAGAAAGAAAATCAATATCACCACTACTATCCTCACAAACCGGCATATTAATAGGCTTCTCAACAACTAAAAGATGATTATCCTCATATATAACATTAATATTTGGTAACTTTTCCATAAATACCACACGGTAAAATCAAATCATTTTCCCTAATAGGCAGACCAATTTCTCCCGTCTCCACATTATCATTATTAAACACCATAGATAAAATATTATTAAGTGAAATATGAGAAATACCCGTAGTATAAGAATTAATAAGTACAAACAAATAATCCTCATCCAAAACATCCTTAACCAAACTAAGAAGTCTCATTAAGTTATCCTCAAATTTCCAAACCTCCTTATTAGGACCTCTCCCATAACTAGGTGGATCCATAATAATAGCCTGATACTTCCTACCCCTTCTCTTTTCCCTTTCCAAAAACTTAATAGCATCCTCTACAATAAATCTAATAACATTATCATTAAGCCCACACAAATCCATATTCTCTTTAGCCCAATCATTAATACCCTTCGAACTATCAACGTGAACAACTTCCTTAGCTCCAGCCATTGACGCCGCCATTGTAGCTCCTCCCGTATAAGCAAACAAATTAAGTACTCTAATATCCCGACCAGCACCACTAATCATATCCATAATATAATCCCAGTTACAAGCCTGCTCAGGAAAAATCCCCGTATGTTTAAAATTAGTAGGACTAATCTTAAATTTAAGTTTACCATAATTAATGGTCCAGTAATCAGGAAGTCTTCTCTTAAATTCCCAATAACCACCTCCATTACTACTACGATGATAAACCCCATCAGCCTTTTTCCAAATCTCTAAATCACTCTTGTTCCAAATAATTTGTGGATCCGGTCTACTAAGAATAATGTTCCCAAATCTCTCTAATTTTTCCCCATTCCCACTAGCCAAAATCTCATAATCTTTCCATTTATTACTAATATTCATACTTCACCTCTGTTACAATTTTATAACAAAACCATAAAAAAAACAAGTACTATTCAATGGCAATATTCTTCCCATTAACCTTAACCTGTTCCTCCTTAGGAAAAGAAATATTCAAAATCCCATCCCTATATATAGCCTTAATATCACTTTCCCTCTTAACACCAATATAAAAACTCCTCTTCGCCTCTCCAAAAAACCTCTCTTTCCTAATAAGCCCCACATAACTCTCTTTTGAAATATCCTTCCTCGCCCTAATCGTCAAATACCCATTCTCATAATTAATACAAATATTCTCTTTTCTTAACCCCGGCAGGTCAATATCAATAACATACTTATTCCCCTTTTCATAAATATCCGTCTTCATATACTCCCTATCCCTCGAAAAAGGCAAATTAAAAAAATCAAAATAATCATTCATATAAAAATTCCCATTATTACTATTCAAAATCTCAACCCCTTTCCCTCCTAATATTCCCCCAATTCCCCAAAATATACTACCTCTTAATAATAAAATTACTATTAGTAATAGGAAGATAAAAGAGCGAACCAATAAATCCAAACACCACTCCCCAAAACAATAACTTCGTCTGATACAAATCACTTTCCGAAATATCGTCCCTGTTAATAGCCTCCTTATATGAATTATACACATTAATAAGAAAATAAATATTCACAAAAACAACCAATCTCCTATTAAAAATATACATCTCATTGAGACTTTCCCCCGCCATCCTCTCCCTCCCCAAAATCCCCTTCCTCTTCTCATTAATAATATAGAAAGAAATCCCACTCGAAATAAGCAGCAAAAAGTAAAACAAAATATCCGTATTAATCCTCTCCAACTCCCTCTCATTCCCCATAAAAATCCCCCTAAAATTATATGCCCCAAAAATAACGATATCCAATATGGTATAATAAAAATAAAAAAACTCTTGACTTGGAGTTAACTCTAAGTGATATAACTAAATAGGAGGGATAAAATGACAATATCAGAAGTAAGCAGCAAATACGGCATCACCAAAGATACCCTGAGATACTACGAAAAAATCGGCCTACTAACAGACGTACCACGCAGCCCCAGCAAAATTCGTTCTTACGACGAAAAAGCTTGCCGGCAAATAGAGTTTATAAAATGTATGCGCGATGCAGGCGTCGAAATAGATGTTCTGAAAGAATATATGAAACAACTCTCTCAAGGTAAAACAACCGTAAATACCAGAAAAGAACTATTAGAAAAACAACACCAAAAACTAATAGAAAAACGAAATCAACTAGATGAAACCATAAAAAAACTAAACTATAAAATAAAATTATACGAAGAAATAAGTCAAGGAAAAAGAAAAGACTTTACAGAATAAGGAGGAATAAAATAATGAAAATACTACCCAAAATAGAAGGTCCCAATGACCTCAAAACCCTAAACAACGAAGAATTATCAACCCTTGCCGAAGAAATACGCGAAACCCTAATCAAAAAACTAAGCCTTCACGGAGGCCACTTAGGTCCCAATCTCGGTTTTGTCGAAGCAACTATTGCCTTGCACTACGTCTTTAATTCACCCCTAGATAAATTCATATTTGACGTATCACACCAAACATACTCCCATAAAATATTAACCGGAAGAAAAGAGGCATTTATATCAGCGGAACATTACAATGACGTTTCCGGATATACCAATCCCGAAGAAAGTGACCACGATTTATTCAATGTCGGTCACACTTCAACTTCTATATCCCTAGCATCCGGAGTAGCAACAGCACGAGATCTCCAACACGAAAAATATAACGTCATTGCCATTATTGGAGACGGTTCCCTTTCCGGAGGAGAAGCCCTCGAAGGCCTTGACTTCGCCGGCAATATGGACACAAATCTAATAATAGTCGTAAACGATAACAATATGTCCATAGCTCCAAACCACGGTGGTCTATATAAAAGCCTCAAAGACTTACGTGAAACAAACGGCCAAAGTCCCAACAACATATTTAAAGCAATGGGCCTAGATTATACCTTTGTCAAAAACGGTAACTCATTACCAGAACTAATAACTACATTTAAACAAGTAAAAGACATTAATCATCCTATTGTAGTTCATATCGTAACCGAAAAAGGCAAAGGCTTCAAACCAGCCGAAACCCATAAAGAACAGTGGCACTGGACTATGCCTTTCGATATAAACAATCCCGAAAAAAAGCCCATTTCAACATCCGAAGACTATGGCGAAATAACCGGCAAATACCTTTTAGATAAAATCAAACAAGATCCCAAAGTAGCCGTAGTAGTAGCTGCTGTACCTACCAATATTGGCTTTGACGAAAAACGAAGAAAAGAAGCAAAATCCAATTTTCTAGATGTGGCAATTGCTGAGGAACACGCAATAGCACTTGTGTCCGGAATAGCCAAAAATCACGGAAAACCAGTTTTTGCAACCTATTCAAGTTTTATCCAAAGAACTTACGACCAAATGTCCCAAGACCTATGTATAAATAACAATCCCGCCACTATACTAGTAAACGGAGCCTCCATTTATGGAATGAACGATGTAACCCATCTCGGTATCTACGACATCCCCCTCTTATCCAATATACCAAATTTAGTATATCTCGCTCCAACTTCTAAGGAAGAATACCTAAATATGCTATCTTGGTCTATCGAGCAAGAAAACCACCCCGTTGCTATCCGTATCCCTTGTAACGAAGTAGTAACAGATAATAGAATTCCTGATAAAAACTATGACAACATTAACACCTATAAAATGGAGCAATCAGGAAGTAATATCGCTATACTAGCTCTTGGAGACTTCTATCAATTAGGAGAAAAACTATCCCAAGATATTGAAACAGAGCTAAATATAAAGCCAACTCTTATCAATCCTCGTTTCATAACTGGACTAGATAAAAATATGCTATCAAGCTTAAAAGAAAACCATAATACAATAATAACCCTCGAAGACGGTATCCTCGACGGAGGTTTTGGCCAAAAAATAGCCTCATATTATGGCAAGGACAACATAAAAGTATTAAATTATGGCTTAGAAAAAAAATTCTACGATAGATATAAAGTAGAAGAAGTCCTAAAAGAAAACAGATTAACTACCGAACAAATTATAGAGGACATAAAAAATCTAAAATTAAATATAACAAAATAAGGAAAGAAAGGAATGAAAAAAAATGAATAAAACCCTAATATGCTATTTTTCAGCAACCGGTACTACCAAAGAAGTAGCCCAAATAATATCAAAGGAGATAGATAGTGACCTCTTCGAAATAGAACCCGTCCAAAAATACACAAGTGAAGACCTAGATTGGACCAATAAACAAAGCCGTACATCTTTGGAAATGCACGATGATAATGCCCGACCTAGCATTAAAAATAAGGTAGAAAATATAGAAAACTATGACAATATTATTATCGCTTTCCCAGTATGGTGGTATAAGGAACCCAATATAATAGATACCTTTATTGAAGAAAATAATCTTGAAAACAAGAATTTATATGTATTTGTAACATCAGGCGGTTCTACTGTAACAGATAGCTATAATAGCTTAAAAAATAAGTATCCAAATCTAAATTTTGTAAATGGTGAAAAGTTCAGTAGAAATATAACTCCCGAAGAAATACATAAATGGTTAGGAAAATAATTAAAAATAGTTGCCAAAGTGACTTTTAATATTAGTAAAAGCCATTAATTAAATAATAAATATAAGCTTAAATAAGCTGTTAATAAATAATGAAAGGAGAAAAATATGATAAAGCAAACCGCCGGAAGAGACCAATTAGGAACCCTCGCTCCTAACTTTGCCCACTATAATGATGATATTCTTTTTGGAGAAAACTGGAACGACCCTGCCATCAATCTCAAAACAAGATGTATAATAACAGTAGTTTCCCTCGTATCATCAGGAATAATAGATAACTCCCTAAAATACCATATAGAAAATGCCAAAAATAACAATGTTACCAAAGAAGAAATGGCTGCTATAATAACTCATATAGCCTTCTATGTTGGCTGGCCCAAAGCTTGGGGTGCATTTAATATAATTAAGGAAGTGTATAAAGATGAATAAAGAAGAATTTAATAAAGAAAATGTATTTGGGCTAGGGAAACCCAATGTAGATTTTGCCAAATACTTTATTGGTAATTCCTATCTAAATCCCTTAACTAATTCCAAGGAAACAATCTTTCTTGCCAATGTAACTTTTGAACCCAAATGTAGAAATAACTGGCATATTCACCACTCAATCAAAGGCGGTGGTCAGATACTAATATGTACAGCTGGAAGTGGTTGGTATCAGGAAGAAGGACAGGAGGCTATTCCCTTAAAAGCCGGTAGTGTTATTACTATTCCTGCCAATGTAAAACACTGGCACGGAGCAAGCAAAAATTCTTGGTTTAGTCATATTGCTATCGAAGTACCGGGTGAAGATACTCATACCGAGTGGTGTGAAGAAGTATCTGATGCTGAATATGACAAACTAGGTTAATATATAGTATAAAACCATATTAACGATAACAAAAGTAAGGTGAAAAAATGAATAATAATAAGATAATAATATACTTTTCATATACAGGGAATACAAGGCTAATAGCTACCAAAATCAAAGATAAGTTAAACTGTGATATAGCGGAGATAACTACAAAAGTACCATATTCTACTGATTATGATACAGTTGTAAATGATAATCACAATAGTGAAGCAAGTAATTATCTTCCTGATATTAATCCTCTAAATATTGATTTATCAAAATATGACACAATAATACTGGGCACGCCCACTTGGTGGTATAGGCCCGCTCCTGCCATTAGGACATTTCTAAGCCAAAATAATTTACGTGATAAAACAATTATTCCCTTTTCTACAAATGCGGGCTGGCTTGGAAGAACCTTTGTAGAAATAAAAAAATTATGCCCAAATTCTAATGTAGTAAATGAAAAGAATATAGAATTTGAAAGTTACACATCTAATCTTAAAACTCCATCTTCGGAAATTGAAGAGTGGATTGCAACTTTATAAATAATAGTATTGTATATTTATGTATGTGAAGAAATAAACAAGCAGGTTGATTACACTCCTTAGAGTGGGCATCAAAATATGCTTGTTTATTTTTATATTATTTATTACTTGCGATGTAAATATAAGTGTTTCCAACTTACTACATAAAAAAACGCCAATAACTGGCGTAAATTTCAAATGGAGCAGATGAAGGGAGTCGAACCCTCGTCCCAACCTTGGCAAGGTCGCGTTCTAGCCGTTAAACCACATCTGCAAATACAATCTAATTATATAAAAAAAAATAAAAAAAATCAAGGTTTTTATTAAAAAAATTAAAAAAATATGATAAAATAAGAACAAGGTGATAAAAAATGTTTGAAAATTTAAGCGAAAGATTACAAAATACAATGCACAAAATAAAAGGATATGGAAAAATAACCGAAGATAACATTAGTGAAATGCTAAGAGAAGTAAGACTATCTCTTCTCGAAGCCGATGTTAATTATAAAGTAGTAAAAGAGTTTACAAACGCTGTTAAAGAAAAGGCTCTCGGTGAAGAAGTAAATAAATCCTTAGACCCAGGAGAACAATTTGTTAAAATAGTAAAAGATGAGTTAACAGAACTATTAGGTGGCGATAAAGCCGACCTTGTTACAGATAAAAATCCAACAATAACTATGTTAGTAGGATTACAAGGTTCAGGAAAAACTACAACTATTGGTAAACTATCCAACCATCTAAGAAAAAAATATAAAAAGAAACCATTATTGGTAGCTTGTGATGTATATAGACCAGCAGCTATTGACCAATTAAAACAAATAGGCAAAGAATTAGGAATAGAAGTATTTAGTCTTGGCAAAGAAGACCCAGTTGAAATAACAAGAAAAGCCCTAGAATATGCCAAGGAAAATGGTAACGATTACATACTAGTAGATACTGCCGGTAGGCTTCACGTCGACGAAAAACTAATGGAAGAACTATCATCAATAGAAGAAGCAATTCATCCCGACGAAATATTACTAGTAGTAGACGCAATGATGGGCCAAGATGCAATCAATGTAATAAACGGATTTAATGATGCCCTTCCATTAACAGGTGTTATCCTAACTAAAATGGACGGTGATACAAGAGGTGGAGTAGCCCTCTCAGTAAGACACCTCACCAATCTTCCTATAAAGTTTGTTGGAACCGGCGAAAAAATGGATGGCCTAAGTGAATTCTATCCCGACAGAATGGCCAGCCGTATTATAGGAATGGGGGACGTATTAAGTTTAGTAGAAAAAGTAGAGGGCGAAATCGACGAGGAAGAGGCCGAAAAAGCAGCCAAGAAAATGATGAAAGGAACATTTGACCTTGAAGATTTTCTTAATCAGCTTAATCAAATAAAGAAATTAGGTCCATTAGAAAATTTAATAAAACTAATTCCCGGAGCTAGAAAAGCAGGATTAAACAACATTAAAATCGATCCCAAAAGAATGGCCCATATTGAAGCTATTATAAATTCTATGACCCCTGAGGAAAGACATAATCCTGATATTTTAAAAGCATCAAGAAAACAAAGAATTGCCAAAGGTTCTGGCACAACAGTTACAGAGGTTAATCAATTGTTAACACAATTTGAACAAATGAAAAAGATGATGAAAATGATGGGCGATGGGAAATTAAAAATGCCATTTTAAAAGTAAAGTTATAGAGGTATACTAATATAAAATAAGAAAAGTTGTTGCAAAATATTTAATTAGGCAATGCTTTTTTTCTTTACATTTGCTAAAAATAAAAAAATAATTCACTAATCCTTGACAATATGAATATAATATACTATACTTATTATAGTTGAACAACTATTCAACTATAAGGAGGAATTACAAGTGCCAAAAAACGAATATATGTGTGATTGCAATGTAATACATAAGGAAGCTGTGGCTAACGTTTTAACCAAATTACCCGATTCAGAAACATTTGAAAATCTAGCCAAATTATTCAAATTAATAGGCGACCCAACCCGTTGTCGTATTCTCTTTGCCCTTGATAACGAAGAAATGTGTGTCTGTGATATAGCCAATGTCCTCAAAATGACAAAATCAGCCGTATCTCATCAGCTTCGTTTACTAAGACAAAGCCAAATAGTAAAAACCAGAAAAAGTGGCAAAGAAGTATACTATACACTTGATGACGACCACATTCAAAAACTATTCGAAATAGCACTTGAACACATAAACCATCAAAAACACGAAAAGAATAATAAATAAAAGAAAGGAAAGATAAAAATGAAAAATTATAAATTCAAAATTGAAGGACTAGATTGTCCAAACTGTGCCAGAGAGTTAGAGGAGGAATTACAAGAAATAGCAGATATTGAAAACGCATCCATAAACTTTATGACGCAAAAATTAAGCTTTGATTGTAACGAAGAAAACTATGAAGAACTAATTAAGAAAGTCA
The DNA here is from genome assembly GCA_934101865.1 of uncultured Bacilli bacterium. Classification (GTDB taxonomy): domain Bacteria; phylum Bacillota_I; class Bacilli_A; order RF39; family UBA660; genus UMGS2068. The sequence continues at coordinate 25,133 of CAKOSA010000010.1, forward strand.
AAAAAACAATAAACAAAGCCGAGCCAGATGTAACCATAGAGGAGCAATAATATGACGAAAAAGATGAAGAAAAATCTTTGCAATATAATAATATCATTCATATTGCTCCTTCTTGCCCTCATCACCAAAGAAAAAATACAAATAATAAGTACAATACTATTTATAATATCATACCTAATAGTAGGCTATCCAATTTTACATAAAGCCCTAAAAAACATAAAAAGAGGCAAAATATTTGATGAAAACTTCTTAATGACAATTGCCACCCTCGGAGCTCTTGCCATAGGAGAACTACCAGAAGCCGTTGCCGTTATGCTCTTTTACCAAGTTGGAGAACTATTCCAATCATTTGCCGTAGATAAATCCCGAAAATCAGTAAAAGAACTAATGGATATCAGACCAGATTATGCCAATGTCGAAAGAGAAGGCAATCTGCAAAAAGTAGATCCCGAAAATGTAAAAATTGCTGAAATAATTATTATAAAGCCGGGTGAAAAAATACCCTTAGACGGAATTATCATAGACGGAGAATCATCCCTAAACACAGTTGCCCTTACCGGAGAATCAATGCCAGCAAATGTCAAAAAAGGTGATGAAGTCCTTAGCGGTTGCGTAAATAATACAGGCCTTTTAAAAGTAAAAGTAACCAAAGAATTTGGCGAATCAACCGTAAGCAAAATTCTCGAATTAGTAGAAAATGCCAGTAGCAAAAAATCAAAATCTGAGGCCTTTATAAGTCAGTTTGCCAAATATTACACACCAATCGTTGTAATAATTGCCCTAATACTAGCCATCTTCCCCCCAATAATTTTCGGCCAACCATTTACAACTTGGATTTACCGTGCCCTCACATTTCTCGTAGTATCCTGCCCGTGTGCCCTCGTAGTCTCAATCCCCCTAAGCTTCTTCGGCGGAATAGGTGCCTCATCCAAAATTGGCGTCCTCGTCAAAGGAAGCAATTATCTCGAAGCCCTCTCCAACATCGAAATAATAGTTTGTGACAAAACCGGAACCCTAACCGAAGGAAAATTCAAAGTTCAAAACATCAGCCCTACGGGAGTGACAGAAGAAGAATTATTAAAGTTAGCATCTTATGCTGAAAACTATTCAACTCACCCCATAGCACTCTCTATAAAGGAAGAGTATGGCAAAAAAATAGATACAAAAAAAATATCAGACGTAAAAGAAATATCTGGCAAAGGCGTAAAAGCAACCATAAATGGTGAAGAAATATTAGTAGGAAATGCAAAACTAATGCAAGAATATAAAATAGATTTGCCCGAAAATAATAAAAACCAAATTTATGTATCTCGCACTAATAACTATATAGGAAGTATAGAAGTTTCTGATAAAATTAAAGATGATTCATATAAAGCTGTCAAAGAATTAAAAAAACATAATGTAAAAAAAATAGTAATGCTTACAGGTGATAAAGATGAAGTAAGCAAGGAAGTTTCTAGGGAACTAGGTTTGGATGAATACCATTCTGAACTTCTTCCTCAGGATAAAGTAAAAATAGTAGAAGATTTGATGAAAAATAAAGGTGAGAAAAGCAAATTACTATTTGTAGGAGATGGTATAAACGATGCCCCAGTATTAGCATTATCAGATATTGGCGTCGCAATGGGTGGTCTTGGTTCTGATGCTGCCATTGAGGCGGCCGACATCGTCATAATGACTGATGAACCATCTAAAATTGCCGACGCCATAAATGTATCAAAACGAACAATGAAAATTGTAAAAGAAAACATAATATTTGCTCTTACCGTTAAAGTATTAGTATTAATATTAGCGTCAGTAGGAATTGCCACAATGTGGGCTGCCGTTTTTGCTGATGTTGGGGTGTCAGTATTAGCTATATTAAATGCTTTAAGAATATTAAGAATAGAAAGTAAATAATAGTATAATATTTTAGATAAAGAAAGAGAATTATTAAGTGATTTATCTTTCTTTTTATATACAAATATGGAGAACATAATACATATTTATTTAAATCTATAACAAAACGGCTAAATAAACATAAAATAATCTAGGTGATATAAATGAATGAACAATTATTAGGTATTGTAATAGACCCTGGTCACGGTGGAAGCGATTCCGGAGCCATTGGGAGTGATATGTATGAAAAGGATTATAACCTTCTTATAAGTAAGTATATGTATGATAGGTTAAAGGAACTAAATGTACCGGTAAGTATAACTAGAAATTCAGATACAACTTTGTCCCCAAAAGAAAGAACGGATGAGATATTATCATTCTATGGCAATAATCCCAATGTTATAGTGATATCTAATCACTTAAATGCTGGGGGTGCGAAAGGTAAGAATGTAGGCAAAGTGTAATAGTGTCTTGTTTGCTTTAAAACAAAAGGATTTTGGCTTAATGTTGAAATCTTTTTTTATGAGTTATTAACTTAAAATAGGGTATATATTGTTAAAATATTTATTATTTATACTATTTCTTTATTTAAAGTTATAAAAAAGCAATCGTAATAATTTGATAATTTTATAAAAAAATTACTCTGTATCGTAATAAATTGACAAGAATTAAATATAGTATTATAATGTATATATAAGAAAGGAAGATGCATTATGGTTATTCGTGAAAGATATTTAAAATTAATTAGACCATTTTATGATCAAGAGTTAATTAAAGTATTAATTGGTATTAGACGTTCTGGAAAATCAGTTATTTTAAAACAAATAATAGATGAGTTAAAAGAAAATAATATAGATGATAATCACATTATCTATATTAACTTTGAGGATTATGATTATGAGGAATATACTGATCCTAAAAAGTTAAACAATTATGTTAAAGAAAGAATAATTGATGATAAAAAATATTATATATTCTTTGATGAAATTCAAAATGTTGATAAATGGGAAAAAGTTGTTAATTCATTAAGAGCAACAAAGAATACATCTATTTTTATAACTGGTTCTAATAGTGATTTATTATCTAGTGATTTAGCAACTCACATAGCAGGAAGATATGTTAGTTTTAAAATAACTCCATTTACATTTGATGAAGTTTGTAAATTATTAAATATTACAGATAATAGAGATATTGAAGATGCATTTAATGATTATATTAAATGGGGTGGAATGCCACAAAGATTTATGCAAAAAGATGATACTTCAAGAAAAACATATTTAAATGATATTTATGATTCAATAATAATAAAAGATATCGTAAAAAGATTTAATATTAAAGATATAGATTTATTAAATAGAATAGTTACTTATATTTTAACTACTCCATCTCAAGTATTTTCACCTGATAGTTTAAAAAAATATATGCAAAGTGATTCTAGAAATGTATCATTAGAAACATTATATAATTATCTTGATTACATAACTCGTGCAAATCTTATTTCAAAAGCGGAAAGATATGATGTTAGAGGTAAAAGAATTCTTACAGGTAAATATAAATATTATTTAACTGATTTAGGTTTTACTAATATTTTAAGTGAAGGAAAAAAAGAACAAATTGGTGCTTATCTGGAAAACATTGTTTATAATGAACTAATTGCTAGAGGATATAATGTTAATATTGGTACATTAGAAAATGGCGAAATAGATTTTATAGCAACAAGGTTTAATGAAAAAATATATATTCAAGTTGCTTATATCTTAAGCGATGAAACAGTAATTGATAGAGAATTTAATGCTTATAAAAAGATTGAAGATAACTATCCAAAATATGTTCTTTCAATGGATAAATTTGATTTATCACAAAATGGCATAATTCATAAAAATATAATTGATTGGTTGCTTAAAAGATAGTAAGTAGTTTAAAGAGGTGATTTAAGAATGGCTAATTATGAAAGCGAAGCAAAATTAGAAGATAGAATGATAGATCAACTTAGAAGGCAAGGCTATAATTACATTGAAATAAATGATGTTAAAGAATTAGAGCAAAATTTTAGAAATCAAGTTAATTTGCATAATAAAGTAGAATTAAAAGGAAAAGATTTATCGGATAAAGAGTTTGAAAAGTTAATGATAAAAATATCTGGTAAGAGTATTTTTCAGTCTGCTAAAGAATTAAGACAAAAGCATGACATAATTCGTGATGATGGTACTATTACATATATTGAATTATTTAATACTAAAGAATGGTGCAAAAATTCATTTCAAGTTACTCATCAAACTACAGTTGAGGGGAAATATGTTAATAGATATGATGTGACAATTCTTATCAATGGTCTTCCATTAGTTCAAATTGAATTAAAGCGAAGAGGAATTGATATGAAAGAAGCTTTTGATCAGATCAAGAGATATAAAAATCATTCCTATAATGGACTATATAGATTCATTCAACTGTTTGTAATTAGTAATGGTATTGATACAAAATATTTTGCAAATGGAGACCAAGAATTAAATTACGGCTTTACTTTTTATTGGACTGATATAAATAATGATAGAATTACTAATCTAGAACAATTTTGTACTTTCTTTTTAGATAGATGTCATATTGCTAAAATGATAGCAAGATATATGATAATAAATGAAACAGAAAAAATGCTTATGGTAATGAGACCTTATCAAGTATATGCTGTTGAAAGTATTGTTGATAGAGCAATAAATACTAGTAATAATGGTTATGTATGGCATACAACTGGTTCAGGAAAAACAATAACATCTTTTAAGACTAGTCAGATTTTATCCTTAGAGCCATCTATCAACCAAGTATTTTTCTTAGTTGATAGAAAAGATTTAGACAAACAGACATTAGATGAATTTAATAAATTTGATCCAGGTTGTGTTGATATGACTAATGAAACATTTAAATTAGTTCAACAGATTAAAGATAGTACAAAACCTTTAATAATTACAACTATTCAAAAAATGGCTAATGCATGTTCTAATCCGAGATATGAATCCATAATGGAAAAATATAAAGATAAAAAAACAATTTTTATAATAGATGAATGCCATAGAAGTCAGTTTGGTGATATGCATAAGCAAATCGCAAAAACATTTACAAATGCTCAATATTTCGGATTTACAGGAACTCCAAGATTTGAAGAAAATAAGAGTCAAGATGGTAGAAGTACAGCAGATATTTTTGAAAAATGCTTACATACATACTTAATTAAAGATGCAATTAATGATGGAAACGTTTTAGGTTTTTCAGTTGATTATGTTAAGACAATAGAAAGTAATATTGATGATAGTAATGATGAGAGAGTGCAAGCTATAGATACAGATGAAGTATTTGTAGATGATACAAGAATTATAATGATAGCTCAGCATATTATAGATCACCATAATATTAAAACGAGAGATAGAAAATATAATTCTTTGTTTGCTGTTTCATCTATTCCAATGCTTACAAAGTATTATGATACATTTAAAAAACTTGATTATAATTTGAAAATTGGTGCAATATTTACTTTTGGTGCAAACGAAAATTTAGATAATAAAGGAGAACATTCAAGAGATATACTTGAAAGAATAATAAAAGACTATAATAAGATGTATAATACGAATTTTACTACAAATAACTTCGATGCTTATTTTAGAGATGTTTGTAAAAAGATTAAAAATACGGATATTGATATTGTAATTGTAGTGGATATGTTATTAACAGGATTTGATGCGAAACGATTAAACACATTATACATTGATAAACCATTAAAGTTTCATAGTTTAATTCAAGCATTTTCAAGAACAAATAGAGTTGAATCAGATACGAAACCATTTGGTAATATAGTATGCTATGATTTGCCTTCTAAATTTAGAGTTGATGAGGCTGTAAAATTATTTTCACAAACAGATAGAACAGATACAGTTATCATGGCACCTTATCCTGATTATTTGGAAAAATATATAAAGGCAGTTAATTATCTTTTAACTATTGCTCCGAATGTTGATAGTATTCAAGAGTTAGAACAAGATGGTAACGAAGAAAATTTAAAAAAGTTTATAATAGCATTTAGGGAAGTAGCAAAACTGTTAGTAAGTTTAAAAACATTTAATGAATTTGATATGAATGCTGAAGAAATACCTATGACATCACAAATGTTTGAGGATTATAAAAGCAAATATTATGAAATTTATAGAAAGCTAGTGACAGCAAAAGAAAAAAGTTCAATTTTAAGTGATATTAGTTTTTCATTAGAGTTAATTCAAACAGATAAAATAAATGTTTCTTATATTTTAAACTTAATTAGAAATGTTGATTTAACTAACGAAGAACAAAAACAAAAAGATATAGAAGATATTGAGGCAAAATTAGTTAATGTAACTGATGATGAATTGTTCCTAAAACTAGATTTAATCAAAAGGTTCTTATCTAATGTATTGCCTACTTTAAAACCTGAAGATTCAATTGATGATGCACTTAATAATCATATGAATAAAGAAAGGCAGAAAGAAATAGAAAATTTTGCTAAAGAAAATGATATTGATTTAGAAGTATTACAAGCAGTAATTGATGAATTTGAATATAGTGGAATATTCCCTAATGAAATGATAGGTAAATCAATTCATGCTCCATTCTTAAAAAAGATATCGTTAATTGATAATGTAAAGGTATTTATAAAGAGCCTTTTAAGAAAGTATTTATAGGAGGATATAATGTCAAGAGAAGAAAAACAACAAACTCAACAAGCCGAGTTACAAAAGCAATTATGGAGCATTGCTAATACTTTACGAGGTAATATGGATGCTAATGATTTTAAAAATTATATTTTAGGATTAATATTTTACAGATATTTATCTGAAAATCTTGTTAATTATGTTGAAAGAACATTATTAAAAGATGACGGAATAAGTTATGTGGATGCATGGAAAAAAGATGAATATAGAGATGAATTAAAAAGATATTTAATAGAAGATTCTAATATGGGATATTTTATTGAAGCAGATAACTTATGGAGTGAATTAATATATAAAATTCAAACGGGTAAATTTGATATTTCGATGTTATCAAAAGCAATTAATTCCATATCAGATTCAACATTAGGTAATGAATCCGAAGATGACTTTGAAAACTTATTTGAAGATATGGACTTGAATAACTCTAAATTGGGTAGAGGAGAAGCAGAAAGAACTAAGCTAATTTCAACAATAATGTTAAAAATAAATGATATTGATTTTCATCACGAAGATGCCGAAATTGATGTATTAGGTGATGCTTATGAGTATTTAATTTCAAACTTTGCAGCATCAGCAGGTAAAAAAGCCGGAGAGTTTTATACACCACAACAAGTATCAAGAATATTAGCAAAATTAGTTACTATAAATAAGAGCAAATTACAAAGTGTTTATGATCCAACTTGTGGCTCTGGTTCTTTACTATTGAGAGTAGGTAAAGAAACAAAAGTTAGTTCATATTACGGACAAGAGTTTAATTCTACAACTTACAACTTAGCAAGGATGAATATGTTATTACATGGAATATCATTTAAACATTTTGATATTAAAAATGCTGATACATTAGAAAATCCAAAACACAAAGATATGAAATTTGATGCAATTGTAGCTAATCCTCCATATTCAGCACAGTGGAGTGCAGATCCTAAATTTATGGAAGATGAAAGATTTAGTGCTTATGGAAAATTAGCACCAAAGTCTAAGGCAGATTTTGCATTTATTCAACATATGATTTATCAATTATCTGATAATGGAACAATGGCAGTTGTTCTTCCACACGGTGTTTTATTTAGGGGAGCATCAGAAGGTACAATAAGAGAATACCTAATTAAAGAAAAGAATTATTTAGATGCTGTTATAGGATTACCTGCAAATATATTTTTTGGAACTAGTATTCCAACATGTATATTAGTATTTAAAAAATGTAGAGAGCATGAAGATAACATTTTATTTATTGATGCTTCTAAAGATTTTGAACCTGGAAAAAATCAAAATAGATTAAGAGATGAAGATGTAGATAAAATAATTGAAACATATAAAAATAGAGTGGAAATAGGAAAATATTGTCATATTGCTCCATTAAGTGAAGTAGCAGAAAATGAATATAATTTAAATATTCCTAGATATGTAGATACATTTGAAGAGGAAGAAGAAATAGATATTAAAGCAGTACAACAAGAATTAAAACAAATAGATAAAGAAATAGCAGAAGTTGATAAAGAACTTAATGTATATTTGAAAGAGCTTGGTTTGGAGGAGTTTTAATGAATGAAGTTAGATTAGGAAAACTTGAAAAAATAAAAGATCTGAGAAGTATTTGGAAAAATGAAGAATATGATTTTACTCCTTGGTTAGCTAAAGAGCAAAATATTAAACTATTAAGTGATGAATTAGGAATTTCAATAAAAGTTTTAAAGACTGAAGCTTCTGTTGGAAAATATTCTTTAGATATTTTGGCAGTCAATGAAGATACAAACGAAAATATTATTATTGAAAATCAACTTGAAATAACAAATCATGATCACTTGGGAAAAGTCCTTGTATATGGAGCCGGATACGATGCTAAAACAATAATTTGGATTGTTAAAGACTATAATGAAGAACATAAACAAGCAATTGAATGGTTAAATGAACATTCTGATGAGAATATTAATTTGTTTTTGGTAAAAATAGAATTATTTAGAATAGGAAATTCTGAAATAGCTCCTCATTTTGAAGTGATTAGTCAACCAAATGATTGGACAAAAACAATTAGAAGTAATCAAAGCAATACAGAATTAACAGGAATGAAGTTAGTTGATTTAAATTTCTGGCAAGGTTTTAGTGAATACTTGTCTGAAAATAGGACTACATTTTCTATTAGGAAAGCTCAGCCCCAACATTGGTATAGTTTGGCTATTGGATCCAGCGACTGCCATATAGATTTAACAGTTAATAAGAGTGGTGAAATTGCTTGCTCTTTATGGATTGAAAATAATAAAAATCTTTACAATAGATTCTTTGAACATAAAGATGAGATAGAAATGGAATTGGGTTATTCTGTTAAGTGGGATTATAAAGAAGAAAGCAAAGCAAGTAGTGTTTATATAAGAAGTGATTTTAGATTAGATTTAAAAAGTAATGATTTATCAAAAGGATATGAGTGGTTATTAAGTAAGGCTGAAGATTTTAAAAGAGTATTTAGAAAGTACTTATAATAAAAAGGATTTATACAAACATATTTTGCATAAGTCCTTTTTTTAATTCTGATAATTTTTGAAGTGAAAATTCATTATATTGTATGTTTAGATTTAATAATTTAATAATTTTACCAACTTTATTTTGAAGTTTGCCTTTAGGAACGTCAACTATAATTTCGTAAAATAAATCCATGTTAAGATTCCTTCTTACAATGCTTGCACCTTGCTCAGAAGAAATCTTATATTCAAATAGTGCTTTAGGAGATTTAATCCAATAATTAAAAAAATCTATATTTATATTATTACTTATATTAAATATTTTGTAAGATGGTGAAACAATGCCTATATTGTATTCAGTATTTACATTTATATTTCCCATCCATAAATTTTGTGGACTAAGTACTAACTGATTCTTTTTTAATATTTTATAACCGGCATTATTATCACTAGCTGCTTGTTTATTAAAGTAATCTTTTTGTAAGTAAATTCCTTTTGACGTAGAAGATAGTATTTCGTATTCATTATTTTTTGATGTTTTATTATTTTGTTCTACTAATATATTTTTTAAAGGTATTTTCTCTATTTCAATATTTTTAATAATATGATTAATAAGTCCTTTTTTAAATAACTTAAGGGCTTCAATTTTCTTTGATTGAAGTTCTATTTTTTTGTCTAATAAATAAAGGGTATTTGCTATCTTAGACTGCTCATTAATTGAAGGAATTTTAATGTTTAGTTTATTAATTGCCTCTTTAGAAATCCCATATACTTTAAATCCATTTGCTAAAACCCTTATTTGATTATGAACTATTGGTGAATTAAAATAGTATCCTTTAAACATTGGTGCAAAAACATTTGAATTATCTCTAGCTAATATTGTATGTAATCCTGATACTGTATTATTATTCACATTAACTACTTCGACTGCTTTTCCTATTCCCTCATAATCTTCTGAAGCATCTGCAAAAATAAGATCATTATTTTTTAATAATTCATATTTGTTAACATAATTTATATCTTTAACATAGCTTGTAATTTCTTTATTTTCATTTACTATAGAATTATATTTTCTATGAATATCGCCATAATGCAGATTTTTCAATATTCCTGATTCTGATAATTGCTCTCTTGGAAGTGAATTTGTACTAAAATATTGAAATATATCCGCTAAGTTTATTGGTTGCCACTCATCATTAAATTCTTTAAATCTTAATTTAGGAACATTCATTTAATCACCACTTTTCAAGTCCTTAAGTTTAATACTTGAAAAGCGTTGAATGTTCCATCATTTATAATATTTAAAGAAAGGAGATGAATTTAATGCTAATTAAATCAAAAAAAATATTTTACAAAGACTGGATTTATTCATGGCTAATTGAGAAAAAAGATTATATTAAGGAATCTACTTATGCGAATTATTCTAATAATATCTTTAATCATATAATACCAAATTTAGGTGATTATACATTAAGTGAATTAAATCATAAAATTATACAAGATTTCTTATTAGAATTATCTAAAAATGGCAAAAAAAATGGTTTGGGTGGATTGTCAGAAAAAACTATCAAAGATATTACAATCATCGTTAAAGGCAGTATAAAAAAAGGAATAAATGAGGATAGGATTAAACATATTGAGCTAACATTTAATTATCCAAAAGAAAATAAAGATAAAAGTATTTATATTTTAACAAAACATGAACAAAATAAACTTACTGATTATGTATTAAATAATTTAACTTCCAGAAATATAGGTATATTATTATCTTTATATTCAGGCATAAGAATCGGTGAATTATGTGCATTACAATGGAAAGATATTGATTTTAAAAATAATAAATTAATTATTTCAAAAACTGTACAACGCATATATATAAAAGACAAAGATAAAAATATATCAAAGGTTATAATAACCTCACCAAAAACTAAAAATGCAAATAGAGAAATCCCCATTAATAAAGATTTTATAGAAATCCTTAAAAAAATCAAATCAGACAACGAATATTATATTCTATCAAACAGTGAGAAATATATTGAGCCTAGAACATACAGAAAACACTTTAATAAAGTTCTAAAAGAAAATAAAATTAAACATTTTAACTTTCATTCCTTAAGACATACCTTTGCTACAAACTGCATCACATTAGGCTGTGATTATAAAACAGTAAGTGAATTGTTAGGCCATGCTAATGTTAATATCACTTTAAATCTTTATGTTCATCCTAGATATTCTCAAAAGAAAAAATGTATAGATCTAGTCAGTAAAATATTTCAAGAAAAGGCAAATAAATAGCTTTTTCTTTTTAATGTCAAAAAAGTTAAAAAGTATGATATAATTATATATAGTAAGTTTGGTATCTTTTTATTAAACTTAAGGACTTGAAAAGTGGTGATTAAATGAATGTTCCTAAATTAAGATTTAAAGAATTTAGTGACGAATGGAAAAAGGCAAAACTAAGTTCATTTGTGAATATTAATCCTAAAAATAATTCATTGCCAGATAAATTTATATATATTGATTTAGAAAGCGTTAATAACGGATTGTTAACTAGTAAAAAAATAGTAAATAAATCAGAGGCTCCAAGCAGAGCTCAAAGAACCATTATAAAAAATGACATACTTTATCAAACTGTGAGACCGTATCAAATGAATAATTTATTTATTAATAGTTTAGATTCTGATTATCCTTATATTGCATCTACTGGATATGCTTTATTAAGGACAAAAGAAAATCCTTATTTTGTATATAGTATTTTGTATCAAAAATCCTTTGTTAACAAAGTATTAGATATGTGTACTGGAACTAGTTATCCAGCGATAAGTGCAAATGATTTAGGAACAATATCTATATGTCTTCCATCCATAAAAGAACAAGAAAAAATCGGCAAAACATTGTCATTATTAGATAAAAAAATAGAACTACAAACTAAAAAAATTGAAGACCTTAAGTTATTTACCAAAAAATTAGAAACTCAATATATTTTTAATAGTAATAATGAATATAATCAAAAAAGAATAGATGAAATTTTTAATATTAAAGCTGGTGGTGATTTAAATAAAAGTAATATTTCATTTATAAAAACTCCTTTATTTTGCTATCCTATATATTCAAATAATTTAGAAATGAATGGGTTATATGGATATAGTGACATATATAAAATTGAGGAGGAATCCATTACTGTTACTGGTAGAGGTGATATTGGAAAAGCAATAAAAAGAGAAGGAAAATATTACCCTATAGTTAGATTATTAGTTTTAATTCCCAAAATAAGTGTTAATTTAATATATATGCAAGAAGCTATTAATAATTTAAAATTAATACAAGAGTCAACAGGAGTTCCACAATTAACAGCCCCACAAATATCAAAATATAAAGTTTCATACCCAACATTGGATATTCAAAATAAATATGGTGATATACTACTTTTATTACAAGAAAAAATAAGATATGAAATTAGAAAAACAGAAAAATTACAGCAACTAAAAAAAGGACTTCTGCAAAATATGTTTATATAAGTTTTTTAGTATCTTCTTTATTTAAAAAAGGACTAATTTATAATGAAAAAAGAAATAATAACTCATGGAATGAATATAAAATATCTGATATTATGAATATAACCAGAGGAACTGTTATACCAAAAACGGAAATATCTGAGTGCTTAAACAATGAATTTAAATATCCTGTATATTCATCTCAAACATCTAATAATGGTATATTGGGGTATGATAATAAATTCGATTTTAATGGTAAATTTCTAACTTGGACTACGGATGGAGCCAACGCTGGTAAAGTATTTTATAGAGATGGGAAATTCAGATGCACTAATGTTTGTGGTATTTTATACAATAAAGATAATAGATATGTTAGTGAATTAACAGCAGAATTATTAAATATAGAAACACCTAAATATGTTTCTTATATTGGAAATCCTAAATTAATGAATAATGTTATGGGTAATATAATAATTAAATTACCCGATTCATCAGAAGATTATTTATTTAGTTCGATTTTAAAAATTATTAACAAAAAATTAACGAGAGAAGAAGAAAAACTTGATAAATTATTCGAATTAAAAAAAGGATTTATGCAGAATATGTTTGTTTAATTTAAAATCATATTTTGTTATTATAACTTACTATATAAAGTCATTATAAGTTATATTATAACTTACATTTTAACACTCTCTTTTTTGACATTGACTTCTAATTTATTTACGATATAATTATTATAATATAGCAATAGTTCTAGGATATGAACTATTAGATGCTAAAATACTATATTCAGTTTATGAGTATAGTATTTTTTTGTAAGGAGGAATTGTTATCTAAAATTATATAAATAAAAAGTATGTACCAAGAAATTATAAAAAAATAAATAATTAAGGTACCTAAAAAAGTTGGTTTATGTGTGAAAAGAGGTTCATAATCAGCAATTTTGTTAATCCAAAAGTATGTCATTTGTATAACCATTTGTGTGTCTAACTGCTATTTTTGATACAAAATTTGCTATTTTTAGTTAACCCAATAGTATGACATTTATTTTAATGTATGACAAAGTAGTCTTTCACAATCCCTTTAAAATAGGGCTAAACTCCCCACTGGGAAGTTATTTGTCAGCCATCCTTATCCTGCTAAAAATAAACACGCGGAATATTTAGAAAATTAGAGAATTAAAGTCATAAGTTATGTACCCAATTTTATATAAAAACAATAAAAAAATTTATTAAGGAGGAGTGATTTATAAGATGTAAAAGTAATATAAATTTAAGTTTTAGGAATATATTTAAGTATGAAACCAAAAGGGGTAGGTTGGTATGATAATAACTGAAACATTCAAAAATGATGGTAAAGATATATTGACTTTATTACAAGAGTATGTATGTTTAATACTTAAATATAAAGATGAAAATAATAAAATAAATGACACAAATGATGGTAAGAGAGTTATAATAGAAACGGCAAACAAGATGCTATGCAAAAGAAAGGAGAAGAATGTATAGCACAGTAAAACCACCATCATTTTATAATGTAGGAATATACATAAGATTATCGCAAGAAGATGAAGATAAGGCACATAAAAGAGAGTCTGAAAGTGAGAGTGTATTAAATCAAAGAAGTTTGCTTATGAATTTTTTAAGAGATAATGGATTTGTTTTAACTGATGAGTATGTTGATGATGGATATTCAGGTACTAACTTTGATAGACCAGCATTTAAAAGATTACTTGAAGACATAGAAAAGGGAAAAATAAATTGTGTTATAACCAAAGACTTATCAAGATTAGGTAGAGATTATATCAAGTGTGGCTATTATATAGAACAATATTTTCCATTAAAGAAAGTTAGATATATATCTATACTAGACAATGTAGATACTTTCTTGGATTCTGCAAATAATGATATAGCACCTTTCAAAGCTTTATTTAATGATATGACTAGCAAAGATACATCAAAGAAAATAAAATCAATATTAAGAGATAAAAAAGTGAAAGGTAAGTTTATAGGTAGTAAACCAAGTTTTGGGTACATGAGAGATCCACTTGATAAAGGACATCTAATACCGAATCCAGACACAGCATGGATAGTAAAAAGAATATTTAATGAAGTATCAAGAGGAGATAAAATATCAGATATAATTGAAAGACTAAATAACGAGAATATTCCAACACCAAGTGCATACAAACAAATAAAAAAATCAAAAAGACAAATAAATGGATACATCTGGACTTGTAGTACGATTAATAAAATATTAAAGAATAGAATGTATACTGGTGATATGATTCAAAATGTTCAGACAAAATTAAACTATAAGTCACAAAAGAGAATATGTCTTTCTAGTGAGTATTGGATAATTGTAGAAAATACCCATGAACCATTAGTAGATAGAGTAGTATTTAATCAAATACAGACAAGTGCTAACAGAACTAGAACAGTAAAATTAAACCGTCCACAGAGGCTATTAGAGGGCTTACTTTATTGCAAAGAGTGTGGTAATAAGCTAACGGTTAGCTATAGAGAAAAACGCAATTACTGGTCTATAAATTGCAACAAATATTCTAGAAGTCCAAGACAAAGATTATGTGAACCACACTTTTCAGAGTATAATAGTTTTGAAAAGACAGTTTTAAATCAAATCAAAAAAACTTGTAAAAAGTATATAGAAAAAGTTGATATTGATAGTTTAGTATCTAACGTGAAAAGTGAAAAAGATAACAAAGAAAATTTAATTATAGAAAAACAAAAATTAGAAAATAATATCAAAGAACTACAGCTAAAAATAGATGCATTATATGAAGACAAATATAATGGGATAATCTCAGTTGATACTTATACAAGATTATCTTCTAACACTGAAAATCTAATAAGAACATACAACTCTAGAGTAAAAGAATTAGAAAGTTCTATTAATGAAGTTCCTAAAAAATATAATGATGAAGAAACAAAACAAAAAATCAAAGAATTAATTAGTATGAAAAAACCTACTAGAGAATTATTATTCATACTAGTAGATAAAATAATTGTTGATAAAGA
>CAKOSA010000011.1 GCA_934101865.1 uncultured Bacilli bacterium
GATTATATTATTGATAATACTAAGTATGATACTTTAAAGAGTAAGAATATTAATGATATGACTTACAAGTCTAATACGGCTATTGGGGTACTTCTTGAAGGGTATGGTATTTGTTCGGGATATAGTGATGCTATGAGTATTTTTCTGGATAAACTTGGTATAGATAATTATAAGATTAGTAATGATACGCATATATGGAACTTGGTTAAGGTTAATAATAAGTGGCTACATATTGATTTGACTTGGGATGATCCTGTATATGAACAGAATTTGAATAGAGACACATATTTTCTTATTACTACGGCAGAACTTGAAAAACTGAATGATAATACGCACAGTTTTAATAAAACTGTATTTAAAGAGGCGGCGTAAAAGAAAAATAACTTGTTAATTTAAGTTATTTTTTTCATTTATGTAAGCTATTACTTCCCCTACTGTTTCGTTAAAATTTTCAAAGTTTACGTCAAACCATTTGACGTCCATTTTATTATTAAAGAATGTGTATTGTCTTTTGGCGTATCTACGGGAATTTCTTTTTATATCGTCAATTGCTTCTTCTAAACTTATTTTTTTATCGAAGTAGTTATATAGTTCTTTATAGCCGATACTTTGGGTAGCTTTGCTATGGATATTTCTTTTATAGAGATTATGGACTTCGTTTATTAGGCCTTGTTCAATCATTTTATCTACTCTATCGTTTATCCTTTGATATAGGATACTTCTATCGGTTGTGAGGCCGATGGTGATGAAGTTATATAATTTTTTATCACCGTTATTATTTAGTCGCATACTTTCGTTATGGTTATCGTAGTAATTTAGAAATCTGATTAGTCTACGTCTATTATTTTGGGGAATAGTGCATTCTTTGTCAATAGTGAGGGCTTTATTATAGAGCATTTCAGTACTAAGATTTTCGTAATTATTGGTAATGGTTTCGTTAGTGAAGTTGTAATCGTATAGTACACTTTTGGCATAAAGTCCCGTGCCTCCGACCATAATTATGGTTTTGCCTTTTTTTTCTATTTGGGATATTTCCCTACGGGCCGTGGTTTGATAGTCGAATACTGTATAGTTTTCGTTAATGTCAACAAAATCTATTAAATGGTGAGGAATGTTTTCCATTTCTTCGGGAGTTACTTTGGCACTTCCTATATTTAACTCTTTATATATTTGGACACTATCAAAGTTTATGATTTCTCCGTCGTACTTTTTGGCTAATTCTATACTTAATTTTGTTTTACCTACTCCCGTAGGGCCTACTATTACAATAATCATTATATACTCCTTTTGAACATTTTTTCTAGTTCGTACTTAGTGAAATTGATAATTGTTGGTCTTCCGTGGGGGCAATTGTAGGGGTTGTAGCACTGGCGAAGGTCGCTAATTAGGCTTTCCATATCAGCAAAGCCGATGTCGGTATTGCCCTTAATACTCATTTTGCAACTAACCATTTTGGCGAGATTATCGCGGAATTTTCCGAGGTCGAAGTTTTTTTCTTTTTCGAGAATGCTATCGAATATGCCTTTTATGGTTTCGGGTTCATATCCTTTGGTGAACCAAACGGGATGTTCGATAACTCTAAAAGAACTGTTACCGAAGCGTTCTACTTTTATGTTAAGACTTTCTAGTATGTCCATATTTTCTTCTATTATCATTGCTTCGTTTAGGGGAAGTTCGATGTTAATGGGAATGAGGGGGCTAATGGTGTTTCCAGTGGGATGTTTCATTAGAAATGATACTTTTTCGTAGTTTACTCTTTCTTTGGCCGCGTGCTGGTCGATTAGATATAGTCCTAATTCATTTTGACATATTATATATGTACCAAAGGCGAGACCGACGGGATATAATTCAGGAAGTTTGTTTTCGGCAGTTATATCTGTTGCATATTCTTCTCTAATGGTTTCTAGTTCTTCGTCGGTTATATTTGCATCATCGTTTATATAGCTTTCTAGTCTTTTTTTGTATTCTTCATCGAGGGGTGTTTCGGGTTCTTTAACGATGTTTTTTTCAAGATTTAAAGAGATATTTTCGTAATTAACGGGCTTTTCTTCTTTGATTTCTATTTTGGGAATTAATAGTTTATTTTTTAGTACTTCTTTAATAGTGTCTGTAATTAGATTTTGAAGATCCTCGAAATTGCTGAAATTTATATCTAGTTTTGAGGGGTGGATATTTACATCTATTAAAGTAGGGTCGGCAGTAATATTTATGACAGCTATTGGATATCTAGTATCTTCTTTAAAAGAGGAATAGGCTTCGTTTATTACACGATTTAGAATATAGTTTTTTATTACTCTTCCGTTTACTAAGACGGATATGTGATTTTTAGAGGCTCTATTTACTTCTGGTAAAGAGACATATCCTTCAATGGTATAATCTAGGTTATTCCCTTTTATATAGAGCATTTTTTTGGCTATGTTAAGGCCATATATATCTTTAATTACTTTTAAGAGGTTGCCGGAACCGTCAGTATTTATGATTTCTTTGTCATCATTTATTAGTTTAAATTTAATATTTGGGTATGATAGAGCCATTTTGTGAATATATTCAGTGATATTGGCTAGTTCTGTATAAGGGCTTTTTAGATATTTAAAACGGGCGGGGGTGTTATAAAAGAGATTGTTTACAGTGATACTTGTTCCCTTACGTGCTTCACACTCCCCTTCTTCTATAAGGTTTCCTCCTTTGATGTGGACCATAAAGCCTAATTCTTCGTCGGGACAGGTTTTGAGGACAACATTTGCTACGGATGCAATTGATGGTAAGGCTTCACCTCTAAATCCTAGGGATGATATGTTGAATAAATCGTCGTCTGTATATAGTTTACTGGTAGCGTGTCTTTCAAAACATAGTTTAGCATCTTCTTTATTCATACCGGAGCCGTTATCGATTACTTTTATTTCTCTAAGTCCAGATTCTTTTAGGTATATAAATATTTCTGTACTTCCGGCGTCGACAGAGTTTTCTACTAGTTCTTTTACAACAGATAAGCATTTTTCTACTACTTCTCCGGCAGCTATTTTATTTGATAAGTGTTCACTCATTACTTTAATTTTGTTCATAAATACTTCCTCATTTCTATTACAATTATATCATTTTTGGGGAATTAAAACAACACATTTTGGAAATATGTGTTGTTAATTATATTTACAGTTTTTGAATTTCTGCAAGTATAGTGTTACAGTTTTTTAATTTTTGATGATGTATTTACGTTCTATTTGGTAACTTATGATAAGTCCTATTAGGCTAATTATTAGTAAATATATATCAAAGCCGGTTAGAAATATTACGATTAGATTAGCACTTATATGGACAAGCATACTGGCTACGATATTCTTGTATTTGAGATATATTTTACTTAGTATTAATCCTAGAACAAAGGCATATATCATATTATATAGATTACCGTGAAGGATGGCGAAGACAAAAGTACTAATCATAATACTGGTATTTTCGTCATTGAATTTTAGGAGTTTATTTAGATAGATATATCTAAATAGTAGTTCTTCCATAATGGGACCTATAAAGCCTGTAGATAGAACTACTAGCCATAAACTCATATTGGAACTTGTACCGGATCCTCCTACTTTAAATAGTAGCATATTCATAAATGTGGCGGAAAATACGCCAATCATAGCAAGGGGAATTATTTTCTTTGGACTTATATTTTTCTCTTGTTTATAGTATTTTTTATATAGGATAATTATTACTATTATATTAAAGGTTAGTAGTATATAGGGCATATAGTTTATGACAAAGTGTTTGACATTGTTTCCACCACACATAGTGTATATTATACTAATTCCAAAAAGAACGATGTACTCTAATATATAGATTATAAATATTTCTTTTAGGGCATAGATAAATTTTTTAAAGTATTCCATAATTGTCTCCTTTTCTTCTATTTATATTTTATCATATATTTGGGAACTAATCTATAATTTTTTAAATATAGTATGGAGTAAGAAAAGAAAGTCTTAAGATGCTAGACTTTCTTTTATTTCTTTTAGATACATACTTACGTTAGTGGTATCACTTCCTCCGCCTTGGGCAAAGGTTTTATTGCCTCCACCATTTCCACTGCATTTTAGGCTTAGGTGTTTAATGATTTTACCAGCATCAATATTTTCGTTAGTTGTTTTATTTTTGCAAACGAAGTTAACGCTATTTTCACCGACATTGGCAAGGAGAATGAAGCTATTTTCTATTCTATTGGATAGACTACTTGCTATTTGTTTTAGGGTATTTACGTCATAGTCTTTTGTTATGGCAATGACAGTATTTATATTATTTATGTTATTTATATTTTCCATAAAGTTACTTAGATCACTTACGGATTTTTGGCTTTTTAATTCCATATATTTTTTTTCGAGGTTTTTTACTTCTTCTTTGAGGCCTTTTACTTCGTTTCTATTGAATACTATATCGTTATAACAGGTTGGAGCATCGTTATTTATATCGTAACTCCAGTTTAGTTTAATATCCATTTTATCAGCATCCATTAGTATTTTTTTGACTTTACCGAGGAGTTTAATCATATCGTCATTATATGGGGCTATTTCTCGTTGCATCATTGGGATTATCCATCTATCGGAAGTACCTGTAATTCGGTAAATATCGCTACCTTTATTTTCAACATTAATGATACCTACTTTCTTTATGTCACCGGTATTTTTGACGTGGGTTCCTCCGCATAGTTCAATGGAATCTCCTAGTTCCACTACTCTAACAATGTCACCATACTTGTCCTCGAAAAGGGCCATTGCTCCTCTTTTTTTGGCTTCATCTAGTTTCATATAACTGATATGGGTATCGATATTTTGACTGATTTTTTTGTTTACTTCTTCTTCGACTTTGGTTATTATTTCATCGCTGAGACGACCTCGGTAATTGAAGTCGAAACGGAAACTTTCGTTAGTAACATTGCTTCCGGCTTGATGAAGGGAATCTCCAAAGATGTCTTGAAGGGTTTTTTGAAGTAAGTGGACAGCACTATGGTTTTTGGTTATATCGCTTCGGAAATCTTTATCAACAGTAGCGGTAACGGTGTCGCCGGTAGTTATAAGGCCGTTTTTGACTTCAACGTGAATTAGGTTTTGGCCGTTTGGACTTTTGATAACGTTAAGGACTTCTAGTTCAGCACTTTCATTTTTTATTGTGCCTTGATCGCTAACTTGGCCACCGCTTTCGGCATAGAATGGGCATTTATCTAATATGACTAGGCAATCAGTACTGGAACTGTTTACTAGTTCATCATCTCTTATTATTCCTATTACTTTGCTTTCGGTAGTTAGGGTATCGTAACCTACGAATTCGCTTTCTTCTTTGTAGTTTATAATGGCTTCACTTTGCATATTCATACTTTTATAGTTTTTTCTATTACTACGAGCGGTTTCTTTTTGCATATCCATATATTTTTTGAATTCTTCGATATCGACAGTAAAGCCTTTTTCCTCGGCTATTTCTGTAGTTAGTTCGACGGGAAAGCCATAGGTATCGTATAGTTTAAAGGCTTCTTTACCGCTTATTTTTTTATTACTACTTGTTGCAAATAGTTCTTCTAGTCTTTTTTCTCCGGAAAGGAGGGTTTTATGGAATAGTTCTTCTTCCTTAGTTATTAATTCTTTTATATTTTCTTCTTCTTTGACAAGATATGGGTATATTTCTTTATAGTTATCGACAACTACTTTGACTAAATTAGACATAAAGCTATGATTTATATTTAGTTTACGGCTCATTCTTACGGCTCTTCGTAAGAGTCTTCTTAGTACGTAACCACGGCCATAGTTTTCGAAGGTTGCTCCATCACCTAAGGCAAAGACAAGGGTTCTTATGTGATCGGCTATTACTTTGAATTCTATTTGGCCAAAGTATTCTATATGACAGATATTGCTTATTTCGTCCATAATGGGCATAAACATATCGGTTTCGTAGTTGGTTTCGGTTTCTTGAAGGATGCAAGCCATTCTTTCAACGCCCATACCGGTATCGATATTTTTGCTGGGAAGTTCTTCGTAGGCCTCTCTTTTGACTCCTTCTTTGGCATTGTACTGACTGAATACGTTGTTCCATATTTCTATATAACGGTCGTTTTCGATATCGTTTTGGAGGAGTTTTATTCCTTGATTTTCTTTATCGTATTTGCTACCACGATCATAAAATATTTCGGAATCGGGGCCACTTGGTCCAGGACCTATTTCCCAGTAGTTGCCTTCTAATTTTATGATATGGTCGTCTTTTATACCGAGGCTTTTCCATATTTCTATGGCTTCGGTATCGCTAGGATAGACGGTCATATATAGTTTATTTACATCTATATCGAAGTATTTGGGACTGGTCAAAAGTTCAAGAGCCATAGTTAGGGCTTCTTTTTTGAAGTAGTCACCAATAGAGAAATTTCCAAGCATTTGGAAGAAAGTATGGTGACGAGCGGTTTTACCTACTACTTCAATATCTCCTGTTCTTATACATTTTTGACAGCTTACTAATCTTTTGCAAGGGGGCATAAGGGTTCCGTCAAAGTATTTTTTGAGGGGAGTTACACCGGCATTTATCCAAAGAACAGAGGGGTCGTCGTGAGGAATAAGGCTTCCGCTTTCCATTATTTTATGACCGTGTTCTTCAAAATAACTTAAAAACATTTTTATGACGTCATTACCTTTTAATTTCTTCATTATTCATTCTCCTTTCGATATCTTCTAGTATTGTATTAAGTCTTGTTTCATATTCTTTGGTAGTTCCGTTATTGAATATGAAGTAATCGGCATAAGCTATTGGAGGGGCTTTGGCGATGTTTTCTATTTCTGTTAAGTCTCTTCTTTGGGCTTCTTCATTATTGAAGGGTCTTTCTACTCTATTTTCTAGTCTTTCGTAACGGATATTTTTATCGCATACGACAGCTATGGTATAGAAGTTATCTCCTAGTTTTTCTTTTAGGAATTTGTATTCATCCCAAGAGTATAGTCCGTCAAGAACGGTATCTTTTTCTTCGTAACATTTTTGAATTTTGGGATATAATAGTTTGGCAACCGCAGCCATTCCGTGTTCTTTTCTTATCTTTTCTCTGTATTCTTTTTGAGTTTCGGGGGTTATTGGTATTCCTTCTTCGGTCATTTTGTCATATACAAGACCTCCGAAGTATACTTTATTCCAACCTCTTTTTTCTAGTAAGTCCGTAGCAATGCTTTTGCCACTTCCACACATACCGACAATAGCTATAATTTTATTCATATTATACACTTCCTTTCTTATAACTAAAAAGGATTACTCCCCTTTCCTTTTAGGAACGAAAGTAATCCGTGGTACCATCCTAATTTGCTTTTAGCACACTTAATTTAGATAACGGCTGTTAACCGGCAGGTATTAACTGCACTTTGTAAAAGGAGCTTCAATTAATATTTATTATTCGTTTCCACCTACCACGAACTCTCTATGAATATTTATTAATTTACTTATCTTTTACTTCGTTTTTCTGTAATTATTATACACTTTATGATTGGGAGTTGTCAAGGGGTTTAGAGATTTTCTTTTATTCTTATAACGAGGCTAGACATATCAAGACCGTAATATTCTTCTACACCCCCGATAGGGCCATTTTTAGAAAAATTGTTAAGGCAAATGAAGTCGTCAGTAGTATTTAAAATGGTCTGCCACATTGGGTCGTTTGATTTTTCGAGGGCGACACGTTTGTAACCTTTGGGGAGGACTTGGGCGAGATATGA
The DNA here is from genome assembly GCA_934101865.1 of uncultured Bacilli bacterium. Taxonomy (GTDB): domain Bacteria; phylum Bacillota_I; class Bacilli_A; order RF39; family UBA660; genus UMGS2068. The sequence goes on from CAKOSA010000011.1 coordinate 7,722, forward strand.
GGCGTCACTGGCAATAAATTTTTTTAGATTGGGAACGGTTACGACGCGGGCTTCGATATAGTTTTTGAGGAGCTCTTGTTTTAGTTTCATTGCGAGTTCTACTTCACTACCGCTAGATAGGAGGATTAGATCGAGGCGGTTTTTTACCTCACTAATTACGTAGCCTCCACTTGCTACTTCGCTTACGCTGGTGTATTTGAAGCTTTCTAGTTTTTTGTCGGAAAGGATGATTACACAGGGTTTGGTACTGGTTAGGACTTCGTTCCAAGTACCGACTAATTCTTTGTAATCACAAGGGCGATATACTTCGAGATTGGGAATGTTTCGAAGGGATGCTATTTCTTCTACGGGGCTATCACAGGTACTATTTCCGTCAAAGGTATCTTCATCAAATATGTATATTGATGGTATATTCATAAGGGCACTATATCGTATTGCTTCTTTCATTCTATCTATACAGATTAATTTGCTATATGTATAGGGGCGATAGCCGGTTAGGGTGAAGGCGTTCATTATTTCTCCTATTATATAGTCACGGTTATCTAGGATGATGTTTTTGCCGAGGTAATTGTCGCTGTTATAGATATTTTTTCCTTTTAATAGATAGTGGGCGTAAGGATAGTTACTGCCCATAAGGAAATTGGGGAGGAAGCTTGATATGATATTTATTATTTGGTAATTGATAAATGATAGGGGTTTATCGCAATTTAGTTTATTCATATCAATGATTTTGTCTAATTTTAGGGGGTCGGTTTCGCTATTTAATAAATGGGCTAGTTCGCTTTTATCTTTATCACTAGCACTACTCATATATAGTCTATAATTGTTGTACCAGTCTTTGTATTCTTCTTTAAGACGGGTTATGATATCGGCTTTGAGGAGTTTGGTATTTTCGGTATTATGAATATAGTTTCCTTGATAGTCGTTTACGATATCTTCTTCGATATTTACGATAATCATAACGGGGCGATCGCTTTTTGAGGCTTTGTCAAGGGTTTTCTCTATTTCTTTGGTGTTATCGAAGTTTTTTATTTCCATTACATCGTAGTCGCAAGCCATATAGGTATCGATTATGCGGTCTTTTTCGAGGCCTCCGTCGTTATTTAGATAGGCACAGATACAGATGAAGTTATCGAGGCCGTATTCACTAGCGATACTTAGGGCTTCATAGCTTTTACCGCTTTTGAGGTTTTCTTTGGTACATATTAGATATGTATAGTACTCGAATAGTGTTAATTGGTCGGTGTTGTATCTTTCTTCGAGTTTTTTTTCTGCCATAGCGAGGCCAATGGAAGTGCCGAGAGCGTTGGTGAATATTCCTGATGATACTTCTTCTCTATTGCTACGGCCGTAAGATAGGTCCTTAGTGCAAACGGCATTTCTTTTGCCGTAATTTTTTAGGTCCGTTAGGCTGTAATCATTACTCATAAAGTATAAGAGGCTATAATATAAACTGGATAGCCTGCTGTCACTTATGACTAATCTATCTCTATTCGCCCAGAAGGGCCTTTCTAAATCGTAAGTTAGATAGTCTCTAAATAGTGTATATAAAACCTCTGCTAGGCCGATAGTTAGTTTATTGTTCTTATCCATACTAAGGGCAACATTGGTTATATCGTCAATTACTGTTTCTTCGTCTAATTCTTGTTTTATGTTTTTACTCATTTTATCCCTACTTTCTACAATAGAATTATATCATAATATGGCTTTTTTGTGAAGTCTTTTTTTGGGAAGGGCCCTATCGGGAGTAAAAAAAAGGAACTACCTTAGTTCTCTAATCTTTCCTTTTCTTTTATCTTTTATGATATCTAGTTCTACTAGGGAGTCACATATTTTATAATAGTAGAATTTTTTTATAGATGAATAGTCGGGGTTATAATCTTCATCTCTAATTGCTTTGGCCATTCCATCTAGGTATTCGTCTCTTTCTTTATAGGTAACGTATACTGGAGGGATACCTGCCATTTTGAAATATATGTTAAGGAGAGCTCTAGTACTACGTCCATTGCCATCATAAAAGGGGTGTATTTTAATTAATTTACAAGATAGTTCTACAGCTTTATCTATATAATCAATGATATCTTCGGCTAGGGCATCATCTCTTAATTTTATTCCTGTTTTTACTAAATTGATGCTTTCTGTATACAGTTTTGCAATTTCTGCGGGGATTTGGTTGTAGTCAGAAAGGGTTACGCTATTTCCTAGTAGGTATGAATTTTGTTCTCTGAACTTACCTCCTACACTTGGATTTGGGACAAGGGAAAAGAGTTTTTGATGTATATTTAAAAGGGTATATATATTTACTTTTTCATAGTCTTTATAGTCTGTAATGTAATCGTATACTACACCCATTCCTTTTATTTCGTCCCATTCGTGGACTTGTTCTAATTCGTTTTCGTTATAGATATATTTTGCTTTGAAATAACTGTATATGTCTTCCATATCGCTTCTATTTATATATGTAAAATATGAGGCTATTATTATCTCGGGCATATAGTCTTCTTTGGAATATAGAATTCCTTTTTCTTTTTTTTCTTTGTAGCAGTTAAATATTGTTTCTATTTTCTTTGATGCTTCTTCGTGATTTAGAGTATCTTTTCTAAGCATCTCGAATATGGGTATTAATTTGTTTCTATCCATAATTTCTCCTCTCTATATTTATGCTATCATAATTGTATGGCAATGTCAAAGTTTTTTGCCCCCGATAGGGTAATTTTAAACTAAAAAGCGAACAACTATTATACTTAAAATGATGACACAGAAGTCCGTGAAGAGGCCAACGAGGAGACTGTGGCGGATTTTTTTGATTTGAACGGCACCGAAATAGAGACCGAGGATGTAGATTGTGGTGTCGGTGGAGGCTTGCATTATGCTGGCAATTTTTCCTAACTGTGTATCGGGACCTACTTCGCCGAGGAGGCTGGAGAGGTACATTAGGCTGCTTGTTCCACTGATTGGTCTAAGGATTGCGAGGGGGAAGAGTTCAGGGGGGAATTTTAGGAAGATGAAAAGGGATTGGAGATGGATGGTTATGTCACTTAGAATGGTGCTATTTACAAGGATGTTTATGGCTAATATCATTGCTAGGATGGTGGGAAATAGGCCAAGTGTTATTTTGAGGCCTTCTTTTACTCCTTCGGTAAAGGATTCATAGATGTTTATTTTTTTTATAAGGGCGTAAATTATTCCTATTATAAGGATAATGGGGATGATGATACGAGACATAGTTCCTCCTTTATTTTTTGGTTATGGCGAAATGGAGAAGTAGGCCTAGAGCAAGGGATATAGAACATACTATTATACTGGGTACGATTATGGAAGTGGGATTTATAGAGTTATAGCCTTCACGGATAGCGATGACAGTGGTTGGGACAAGGGTGAGGCCGGAAGTTGTTATGATTAGAAAGGTTATCATACTGTTACTAGCGGTGTCTTTGCTTTTATTTTCTTTTTGCATTTCTTTCATTGCTTTTATGCCCATACCGGTGGCTCCGTTTCCGAGACCGAAAAAGTTCATAACGATACTACTTCCGATTAGATTTAGGCATTTGGGGTTGTCTTTTATTTCCGGAAAAAGGCGTTTTAGGAGGGGGCTTATGAAACTGGTTATTTTGGTTAAGAGGCCACTGTCTTCATATATTTTCATAATACCGAGCCAGAGACAGATTATGGGGAGCATTTTTAGAATGAGTTCTAAACTGTCACTACAAGCTTTCAGAATTATTAAATCTGTACTTATTCCTTTGCTAAATCCGTAAATTAGTCCTACGATTATGAAACTACCCCAGATGTAGTTAATCATTTAACTTACTCCATATTTTTTGCCAAAAATTTGTGTTTTGGGTTTTTTTAGAACTGGTTTTCTTATAGTAAATGGGCTGTGTATAGATTGTTTGGTTATTTAAAATGATATTGGCAGTGCCGATTTGGGATTTGTTATGGGGTTTGGGTATTTCTTCTAGTTGGATGTCTAGTTTTATGTTTTGGCTTTCTTCTTCGGTGAGAGGGATGGTGAGGCTTTTTTCGATATAGACTTTATTTTTATAAAAGGTGTTTTCGACGTTGAAGTTGTTTTTATCGAGAAGGGTGTATTTTTGGTATTTTCCGCGGATGCTATCATACAGGGAGAGGTGGGTATTCCAGTCATCGCTATCTCTTATGGTTACGACTATGAATGTGCTATTATCTATATTGGCGGCACTTACGAGGGTACGGCCGGCTTTTTTGGTGTAGCCGGTTTTGCCACCGATGATAAAGTCGTTTGCTAATAGTTTATTTTTGTTATTCCATATATAGGTTTTATAGTTTGTTTTTAATTTGTATTTTTTGGTGGATGTTATTTTTCTGAATTCTTCGTACCTAAGTGCTTCTCGCATAAGGAGGGCCATATCATAAGATGATGAGTAGTTACCGTCAGTTTCATCTAAGCCACTGGGATTATTAAATGTACTATTTTTCATACCGAGTTCGTGGGCTTTCTCATTCATTTTTTTGACAAATTCTTCTTCACTACCGCTTACGAATTTGCTAATCATAAGGGCGGCATCGTTTCCACTTCTTAGCATAAGGCCGTATACGAGGTCACGTAAAGTTAGTTTTTCCCCTACTTCGATATAGACACAGGAGCCGTAAGCTTTGAGAATTGTGTCGTCGACGGTTACCTCTTGGTCTAGTTTGCCAGATTGGATGGCGATTAGAGCGGTCATTATTTTACTAATAGAAGCGACGAGGCTTTCTTTATTTTGGTTTTTGGCGGATATTACTCTGCCTGTTTCGTAGTCCATAAGGGTATAACTTGATGCGGTGCTGGTGCTGGCGGAGGCAATATGAGGAAGGAGGAGGAGCATTATAATTGGAATTATTATGGTTTTTTTCATTTATTTCACCTATATCATAGTATGAAAAAAAGGACTTAATTAGTCCATAAATTTATTTTTATAGAGGAAAGGGGCCCTCGCCGTTACTAAATTTTATGATATTTGTTAATATAGTGTATTTTTCTTCGTCAAGAGGGGCATTTTTGCAAATATTTATAAAGTCTTTCATAACTATATTAAACTGGCGAGGATTTTGTTGCAGGATAGTTAATATATTGTAGTATCTGGTAAAAATGATACGGAAATTTATATTTTCAGAAATTGCTCCCTCCATTTTGGCTATTTTTTTAGCAGTGGTAAAGTCAATAAAGGGATATTTTTGGATGATATCGTTTCTTACTTCTTCTACTCTTTCTTCTAAAAGAAGATGAGCGTTATAAGCGAAAGTCACTATTTATTCCTGCCTTTGTTTTTCTCTAAGTTATAGATTATATTAGGAGTTAGGTATATTTCTTTGTCAAGGCCAAATATTAGTTCTTTCTTTATGGTGTTACGAATGCTATTACATATTGTTTGAAGGCTTCGAGCTCCTGTTTTTAATTTAACTCCGTAGCCGGCAATAGCATTAATAAATTCTTCGTCGTAAATTAGTGTCTTTTCAAAATCTTCTTTACATATTGTTATCAATTCATTTAATGGACTGATACTGGAATTTTTAAGGATGTTTATGAGATCCTCTTGGGTATAATCCTTTGTACTTACAAAGAGTTTTATTCTGCCGACTAGTTCTCTTAGAAAGCCATTTTGAGTAAGAACATCTCCATCTATTACAGGATTATTTGGTGTTGGATTACCACTATCATTAAAACCTATCTTTCTTTTGTATTTATCACTTTCTTTGATATTGTCTTTTACTTCGGCAAAACTTCCCATATATATAATGGTTAATTTAGAAGTATCGAAGGGAACGGTATTGAAATCATTTTTAATATCATATACGTTTCCAAAGCCGAAACCTAGTAGTTCTTTTTGAACCATAGCTCGATAAGTGGCGGCATCTTTATTACCGAAAACGGATAATTTGTCGAATTCATCTATATAGACAATACCACGTTCGGCTTTTTGAATATCTTTATCAGCACTTTCAAAGAGTTTATCAAGACATTCTGTTAGGTCACTGCCTTTATATCCGGTTGGAGTGATGCTGGGAGCATAGACACATACTGAGGGGATATCAAACTCTTTACTTAGAGCATTTATTATAGCCGTCTTACCTGTTCCAGTAGAACCATCAAGGAGAATTACGTCTTTGGTACGAGCAACTTGTTCAGAACTTTTAGAAGCAAGGATGTTATTTACATATATACTTGTTGCAAGGTCAAAAACAACGTCTTCTTGGCCGACAAATTTGCGACTGGTTCTGGCAATTATTTTTTTTAAGTCTTCGGGGGTTATATTTGATGTTTGCGTTTCCTCATTAAGGACATAAGTTTGAGGAGCATCCTCTAAAATTTCTAAGTCAAAATCATTACGAAAGGGAAAATGTAATTCTGATTGAATTCTTCGGGTATTATTCTTTTTTGATTGCCAAATGGTTAAATATCTTTCTTCAAAGTAGTTTAAAAACCATATAATTTTTTGAGACATTGGTCCAACGTAGTCAGTAAAACCGTTATCATAGCAATAATCAATATCTTCCCTACTATTATCTATACTAGCATAAATTTTTCCTCTTTCTTCTTTTATTTCAATGGAACCATATACTTTTGATAAAGCGTAAAGAATTTTTTCTCTGATTGCTATACGATAGTTTTTTACTTCCTTTCCAGCATTTCCTAAGTTTTCTACTTCTTTTATAACTATATCTATTATAGTTTGTGGAAAAGAGGGAATATCTAATAAAAGATAATTGGGAGAATTTTTTATATAGTCATCAATTTGTTTTACTTCAATACTAAGTGGTTTATTATGATGAAGGGGGTCTGTGAATATTTCACTATTTACATTATCGATAGATATTTCTATATCGGCAGAGTTGAGACTGTTTATTTGCTCTTCAATATAGATTTCATTAGTTCCTTTCTTGATACTGTCATCCCACTTGGTGACTAGGTCTATGCTTTCACATATATATTTATATCCTGTATTGTTTAATCTTACCTTTCTATAAATTGCAACAAATTTTTCTGCTGGATATTCGTTCATTTTACTTCTTCCTTCCTTTAATCCTTGGTCGCCAACTGTTTTGACGTAAACCTACGGTGGTTCTATTATTTTGTATACTTTCTTTTATTAATTCTGTGGCCCGAGATATGTATGTTCTAGCTAACTCGTGACTTATACCCATTATTTTCCCTATTTCTTTATTTGTCTTTACGTTATATAGATATTTTAGTTTAAAGGCTATTTTATAATTGTTATATTCGGCGGGAAAATTATCTAATATTTTTATAATACTTTCTTTAATACTATCGTCCTCTATTTTTTCAAAATAGTTATCACTACTTGCTGAGGATTTGTGGTCTTCTAAACTGTCGGAAAATCTGATTGGCAATACTCTTTTCATACACTCTCTACTACCTAAAAATGTTCCTTTGGTTTCGAGATAGGTAATAAAATTATAAACCATTTCTTTATCAGTTGTTAGGGTTATTCTTTTTCCTATAACTTCACTTTGTTCTCTTTCAACTATATATTTGCTATTATTTAGGGCATCTAAAATAACTAGATTGTTTATTCCAAGACCGTTACGAGGAAATGAGGCTAAAACATTGTTAATGCTAATGGCAAAAAAGTTTAAAAATCTGGTTGAATTGTCTTTTTTTCGAGAGCTTTTTTGGTTATTATTATAGTCTTCGATGATATGCAAGCATTTCTCACATAAATAGCTATATATGTCTTCTTCGGGTAATTTGTGAATAGAGGCGTATTTATAAGAGAAATATTTAATTACTTTTAAGTGAAGAAGAAAAATATCGTTACGATAGATGATTCTTTTTTGGGGATCTTGTTCTTCAACAAATTTACTGATTACTTCTTCTCTCTTATCTTTGGTATCGCTAATTAGCTTACCTAGACCCCAGTTGTTTATAAAAATACGGTGGTCATATAAATAATTAATTATGTATTTCATTATATCGGGATTTCTACTATAATCAATAATGTTACTAAAATAGACATAGGAAAATGCTTTATTGCCATGTTTAGTTGTTTTAATATATTTGGGTATGAATTCTTTTTCTAAGAATGTATCGAGATAGATATTTTGTTTTTCCATAATAATTCCTTCTTTTTGATTGCTTACTATTATATCAAATTTTTAATTAATGTCAACGTTTGTACTAGCATTTGTTAAGAATTTCCCTATCGGGGGTAAGAAATTTTATTATTTTCCTAATATTCTTCCTCTTTCAAATATTTTTTGACAGGCTTCATCGTAAGAGAATAAGTCATATAGTTTTAGATATTGTTTTAAGAAGTTTATTTTATCTAAATTATTATCAAATACAAGGTCAACTAATTCGAGGACTTGGTCTATATAAAGTTTATTGTAATCGTGATATGTAAATATTTGACCTTTATTGATATTATCTCTTCTTAGAACTTTATCTTTATCAAAATGGCCTTTTTTACAAAGTATCATAAATTTTACAAAGAAATTGACGTTGTTTTGCCACGTTATTTCATCGAGAGTACCATTGGGGCATCTAAATTCTATGGTATTACCGGTTTTACGAGAATTGTGATAACTCATATTTTTAAGGTTGACGGCATTTAGTTTTCGACCTTTGTAGCCTCTAATAACATCTTCGATAGCAAAGTTTTTATCATAATATTTTAAGTAAGTGGTCATAAATTCGGAATTCATTCTTCTAGCAAATTTCATTATATTGTAGCGGGGGCCTTTATCCATATTGTAAGAAAACTTAAATATTATGTTTTCATATACCGACCAGAGTAACATTAAATTGAGAATACCGGTGGTATCTTTGCCTAAGAGATGGGCTCCAACGTGAATATGAGCACCGCAATCTTCGGTACATCTAGTATTTTCTTTTAGGTACTCGCATAGTCTTTTTAATTCCTGCCATATTTCTTTTTTATCAGTACATATACTGCTTGTTACTTCATAACCATTTGACATAGAGAGTTCCGTTTTAAAAGGCCATTTACTTCCCATTTTAGAGTATATATGGTGTTTTATTTCTTCGGGATTTGGGGTTTCAAATTCTAGTTCCATCCCAAATGTAGCACTTCGAGGAAAATGTAATGTTTCTCTATATTGGGGCTGATATGTATAAAGTAGTTTTAATAATTCTAATAAATCTGATGTTTTAATATTATATAATGAATCGTTATCGTTTGGATATATATAATTCCATATTTCTTTTTCCATAGTTTTCCTCCATTTTCCTTATATTATAACGTTTTTTCAAAAATTGTCAACTTACAGAAATTAAAAAATAGAGAATTTTTATATGCAGTTTTAGCATTTTTGTTCTCTATTTTAGGGATTTTTTAATAAATTTTTATTTATTTTCTTGGTATAAAATTAAAGAAGAGAAGCAATAGATTTGTTCTTCACGATAAACGCTATTACTAACAGCGTATCTGATTTCTATAATTTCTATGTCTTTCTCTTTAATGAATTTATTTATTTCTTCTTCTAAGTCTTTCTCGTGAGATTCATCAAATACTTTAACTTTCATATAATCACCACGTATAGCGTAACACTATCATTTTATTTTTTTTGTCGAATTTGGTTATTGATATAGCTTAATCTATTATATTTACAGATTCGTTCACCTCTTGATATACTTCCGGTTTTAATGAAACCTAGATCAAGACCTACGGCAAGGTCGGCAATGGATGTATCAGTTGTTTCACCACTTCGATGGGATATTATGGTTTTATATCCGCATTTTTTGGCTCTTTTTATAGTGCTAAGGGTTTCCGTTATGGTGCCTATTTGGTTAGGTTTTATAAGGATGGCATTACACATACCCATATCTATTCCTTTATTTAATAGATTGATATTGGTTACGAATAAATCGTCTCCGACTAGCATTACTTTATCGCCAAGGGCTTTGGTTAGTTTAACAAACCCGTTATAATCGTCTTCACTTAGAGCGTCTTCGATACTGATAATTGGGTATTTTGTTATTAGTTCTTGGAAATAATCTATCATTTCATCGCTTGTATACTCTTTATTATCAAAGTAGTATTTGCCGTTTTGGTAAAATTCACTAGCGGCAACATCAAGGGCTAAATAGACATCTTTTCCGGCTTTATAACCGGCTTTGGTAATACTATCCATAATTAAATCAAGAGCTTTGTGGTTGCTTTCGATATCGGGAGCAAATCCTCCTTCATCCCCTACCCCACAAGATAGGCCTTTTTCTTTGAGAGTTTCTTTTAATTTATGGAATATTTCGCTGGCCATTTGGATATTGTCTTGATAATTTTCTTTGAAGGGAACAATCATAAATTCTTGGAAATCTAGTTTATTATCAGCGTGGGCTCCTCCGTTTAGAATATTCATCATACATTTGGGAAGGGTTTCTCCTTTGCCGACATATTCGTATAATTCGAGGTTTTTACTTTTACTACTTGCCCGTAGGGCCACCAGACTGACACCTAAAATGGCGTTGGCTCCAAGATTACTTTTATCGCTTGTTCCGTCTAAGTAATTTAGTTTGTTATCGATTAGTTCTTGATTGTCGGCATCCATACCGATAATGTTGTCCTTAATAATGGTATTTATGTTATTTACGGCTTTTAGGACGCCTTTGCCGTTATATCTTTTTTTATCGCCATCTCTTAATTCGAGGGCTTCTCTTTTTCCAGTTGATGCTCCACTTGGAACACCGGCTTTTTCTCTGGTTCCGTCTTCTAATTCTATTTCAACCATAATGGTTGGATTACCTCTGGAATCTAGGATTTCATATCCTTTTATATCTTTTATTTTACTCATTATAATCACCTTTCTTATTCTTTTTTATTTGTTTATTTTTTCGAGAAATTCTTCTTCACTCCATACTGTAATACCGAGTTCGTGGGCTTTGGTGTATTTACTTCCAGGGTTATCGCCTACTATTACAACGTCTGTTTTGGTACTAACACTTCCCGAAGTACTTCCGCCAAGGCCCTCAATAATTTTACTAGCTTCATCCCTAGTTATTTTATTTAAGCTACCGGTTAGGACAAATTTTTTGCCTAAAAATTCTTCCTTAGTAGTTGATGTTTCTTCTAAGTAATTCATATTTAGACCGAGTTGTTTTAATTTATCGATTAGTTCTTTGTTTTCCTTGAAATATGTATAGACACTTTCGGCAATGATGGGTCCTATGTCTTTTACTTTGGTTAGTTCTTCAATACTGCTACTTATTATGTTATCTATATTTTTATATTGTTTACTTAGTATTTTGGCTGTTTTGCTTCCAACCTGTCTTATTCCAAGACCGAATAGTAGTTTATCGAGGGAATTTGTTTTACTTATTTCAATGGAAGTTAAGAGATTATTTATCTTTTTATCGCCATAGCCTTCGAGGAGTTTTAGTTCTTCTTCGTGGTTTTTGAGGGTATAGATGTCGGGAATATTTTTGACAAAGCCTTCGTTGTAAACTTCTTCAATAATGGCATCTCCTAGTCCGTCGATGTTCATAGCGTCGCGCGATGCGAAGTGAATAATGGTCTCTATTTCTTTACGAGGGCATTGTTCATTTACACAGTAATAGGCTGCATCTTTTTTTACTAACTTTTCAGAACATATTGGACATTTATCAGTCATAATGAATTTTTTTTCAGTGCCGTCTCTTCTTTCTAAGACTACTCTTTCTACCCTAGGTATGACGTCGCCAGCTTTAACGATGACAACTGTATCTCCTATTCTTATGTCTTTGGCTAATACATAATCTTCGTTATGGAGAGTAGCTCTTGAAACGAGGGAGCCCATAACCATAACGGGTTCCAGAACGGCATTGGGAGTTACCATACCGGTTCGGCCGACAGTGAAGATTATGTCTTTTAGTTTTGTATATATTTCTTCGGCGGGAAATTTATAGGCTGTTGCCCATTTGGGGTATCTGGCTGTATAGCCCATTTTTTTTTGGTCTTTGAGGTTGTTTAGTTTTATTACAACTCCGTCTATGTCGTAGGGAAGTGTCTTTCTTAGTTCGCCGGCTTTTTGGGTATAGTTAATAATTCCGGTGGCTCCCTCTACTATTTTGTTGTGTTTATAGTTGGTTTTAAAACCTAGGTCCCTCATAAAATTTAGGGCATCACTATGTTTATTTAATCCATAGTCTTCGGGATTTGGCAAGTGGTAGATGAGGGCATCGAGGCCACGGGAAGCGGCAACGGAACTATCTAACTGACGAATGGTTCCAGCAGCGAGGTTACGACAGTTTTTAAATGGTTCTAAGCCTTGATTTAGTCTTTCTTTATTTACTTTATTAAAGTTATCTTTACTTATAAAGATTTCTCCTCTTACTTCTATATCTATATTTTTGTTTATTTTAAGGGGGATGCTTTTTATGGTCTTTACGTTATGAGTTATGTCTTCGCCGACTGTTCCGTCACCTCGCGTAGCGCCACTTACTAAAATTCCGTTTTTGTAAATTAGACTAACGGAGAGGCCGTCTATTTTTAGTTCACACACGTACTCGGGGGTTATGCCTTCGTTTTTTATGCGGTTGTCAAAGGTTTGAATTTCTTCGTCGTTAAAGACGTTGCTGAGGCTAAGCATTGGTTTGTCGTGATAGACTTTTTTGAAGGTATCTATTACTTCACCGCCTATTTTTTGGGTTGGGGAATCGGTGCGGATATATTCGGGGTGTTTTTCTTCGAGATTATAGAGTTCACGTAAATAGCTATCGTACTCATTATCGCTTATGGTGGGGTTATCTAATACGTGATAATTGTAATTGGCTTTATTTATTATATCTACTAGGTAATTTATTCTTTCTTTATCGTTCATATCAATCACTCTCTTAGTTATTATATCAAAAAAAAGGAAATAAATGTTAAAATTAATTAAAAGTAAACGAAAAAAGTAGAAATTTATCCTACTTTACATATCTTATTTTCTTTTTGGGAGTTAGTTTATCTTTGTCGCTGGTTACGTCTATGACATCAAAACTGCTTGGGTAAAGGAAATTTAGTTTGCTTATTGGTCCGTTACAATTTGATAATTTTGTTATTCCTCCACTTATAATGAGTTCAGCGTCATAAAATTGTTTAGTTCCTCGGGCGAGTTTAGGAAATGGGTTGCCGTCGGGAGCAATGAGGCCCCAGTTTCCGGGCATTATATCACATAGTATACTTGGTAACATTCCGTCGTGAGTGTGACCACTTAGTACTAAGTCATAGTTTAAAAATAAATGTCTTATTTCCTTGTTTGTTACATATATTGGTGAGTGAACTAAGTTTACATTTAATCTGCTACTATCTACGTTGACAATATCTCTTAATCTTGATAGGTCTTTTTTCATAATATTTTGGCTTTCTTCATTTTTGCTATAATAATAATTAAATGGTAGTGTGTAACCGCTAATTAGGAGATCATCATCTTGATATGAGGTGTTATGAAGGACATTAACGTTGTTTATATTATTTAGTTCTCCCCAAAAGTTCTCATTAAAATAGTATTTGAACTGACTTTTTTTATTATCTAAATGGGTTATATCGTGATTACCTATCCCGATCATAACGGGAGCAATGTCTCCTAATATTTCCATAAAATTTATTAGTTTATCGGCTTTTTTGAGGGGACATATTTCATCAACATTATCTATTAAATCACCACTTATACATATATAATCGGGTCTTTCTTCGGCTATTTTTTTGGCTAATTTTAGAAGTTTTATTTCATCCATATCGCTATAATAGTGTAAATCACTAAATAAAATTATTTTTTTATCATTTTTCATTTTAGAACTATAAAAACTGTGTTCTACTTTTCTAATTCTTTCCATTTTATCCTCCGGTAATACAGTATTATACCACTTTTTTTATTTAATGCAAGTATTTTATGGAAAAAGAAAAGAAGCGAACTTGCTTCTTAGTTTGTATCTTATATTATCTAGGCCTCCTTCATTGCTCTAATAATGTTCCTTAATTCTCTATCTGAGGGAACATTTCCACTAGATACTACGACGTTATCAATAATTAGTGTAGGTATTACTTTAACGTTATATTTTTCTTTATACGTACTATCAATTTTATCTATAAGAAGAGGATATTCTAATTGCTTTTGCAATTTGTTTATATTTTTTATTATTTTAATACCATTACTAGTATCCGCACCAATTAATTTCATTTTTATTTTATCACTTATACTAATCATCTCCTTTCTGTATTAATAATAACATCTTGATATGATAGAAATGTGTAGAAAAATAGAAAAAAGAATGAAAAATTATTTTTCATTCTTGATAATTGGAACTATTTTTTCTTTTCCACCCATATATTTTCTTAATACTTCTGGTATAGTGATTGAGCCATCTTCGTTATAGTTGTTTTCAAGAAGGGCAATTAGGGCTCTGGTACTAGCAAGTACGGTATTATTAAGAGTGTGAGGGTAATAATTTCCGCTTTCCCCTTTTATTCTTATTCCTAATCTTCTTGCTTGAGCATCGCCTAGTGTAGAACAAGATCCTACTTCAAAGTATTTGTTTTGGCGAGGACTAAATGCTTCAACATCACAAGATTTTACTTTTAAATCGGCTAAGTCACCACTGCAACATTCGAGGGTTCTAACGGGAATATTCATATTTCTAAATATTTCCACGGTGTACTGCCACATTTTGTTATACCACTCCATAGATTGTTCGGGTTTACAGAGGACAATCATTTCTTGCTTTTCAAATTGGTGAACACGATAAATTCCTCTTTCTTCTATGCCGTGAGCTCCTACTTCTTTTCTAAAACAAGGTGAATATGAGGTCATTGTGATTGGTAATTCTTTTTCTTTTATTATTTGGCCTTTGAATTTTCCTATCATTGAGTGTTCACTAGTTCCTATGAGATATAGGTCTTCACCTTCTATTTTATACATCATTGCATCCATTTCTTCAAAAGACATAACGCCTGTTACAACATCACTTCTAATCATAAATGGGGGTATGCAGTAAATAAAGTTTTTATCTATCATATAGTCCCTAGCATAAGATAGCATTGCACTACTTAGTCTGGCTGCGTCACCCATAAGATAGTAGAAACCGTTTCCACTTGTACGTCCTGAACTTACTTTATCTAAGCCATTAAAGCTTTCTAAGATATCAGCGTGGTATGGTATTTCGTACTCAGGAATAATAGGTTCGCCAAATTTTTCTAGTTCGACATTGCAACTATCATCTGGTCCGATAGGAACACTATCATCTATGATATTTGGTATTTTCATCATCATTTCCTTAATGGTTTCACTAAGTGTCTCTTCGTCCTTTTCTAAGGTGCTTAATTGTTCATTTATGTTTTTGACTTCTTCTTTTTTCTTTTCGGCACTTTCTATATCTTTGTTACGCATATCTTGTCCAATGGCGTCAGATATTTTGTTTCTGTTCATTCTAAGTTCATCGGCTGTGACTTTTATATCACGTAATTTTTTATCACTTGTTAGTATTTTATCTACAAGGGGGATTTTTTCTTCTTGATATTTCTTTTTTAAGTTAGTTATTACTTTTTCTTTGTCATTTCTAATTATATTTATATCTATCATTTTTTTGTATTCCTTTCTAATTTCTTAACATCATTTATTAATTTATCATCATATACTTTTATACATTTTATTTGTAAAATTAACGATATTATGAAGAGAATTATTAAAATATATTCTAAACTTTTATATAATGGAGCATAAACACCCAGAATAAGAGTTGGAAATAATACTATGGTTTTTACTTTCCCTATTTTTTCAGTACAAGGATTAAGTCCTAGTTTATAACTTATTATATTGGTTGCTGCTATTCGTTCCTCTAAGAAAAGAGGTATAATCATAAAGATGTTTCCCATAATAACCGAGGATACTACTAGGGAAAGAGCGAAGAGCTTATCGCTAAGCCCGTCTAGTTTTTTACCGAAATCACTATAAGCATTTAGTTTTCTTGCTAAAAAGCCGTCAATGGCATCACTTATTCCACCTATTAAATAGAATATAAGTGATAATAAATATTCATTATAAAGGAGGCTGAGGGGTGCAAGTACGGCCATAATTAATCTTATTGTTGTTACTATATTAGGAATATTTTTTATAACTTTTTTCATTTTAAGTACCTCCTTAATATATAATATATGATAACATCTTTTACATAAAAAGTGTAGTTTTCTTTTTTAGTTTTTCAAAAGTTAATCCTGACTTTCGATTTTTCGAGGAAAAAACTAGTTTCTTTTTTGGTTGAGACCGTTTTTTGGATAATTCTTGTTCATCAAAGATTTCGTGAATTGTGGACCAGTATTCTTTTTTTAAGTCTTCGTTCATTTCTTCGTAGATAATGCTACGAGCTCTCATATTTAAAAAGCATATATCGGATCCTTCTAATTTGACAAATCGCATATAATTTATGATGTCATCATATTTGGGAGCAGTCATAACTTTGGTGCTTATTAAATGGATATCGGCTCGATCGATATCTCTGGCGAACATAAGCATTATTTCATAATCTGCACTATTTATTATACAGTTTTCTAATTTTAGTATATGTTCCTTAGTCAGATTTTTGACATCTCTTGCGAAATAGTATACGTAGAGGGGATTGTTTGCTTTAATGATGCCGTTAGTTAGATTTGTTCTATCGGTTCCAAGTACATTACAGGCAAATTTGTATATGTATTTGGCGTTATGGGTAGCGATTATCTGTTTTTCGAGAGCAAGTGTTTGTTCATAATTTTCCTCTTCAAGGGCTTTGATATAAATGGATACTGCTGCGGTTTTGTTAATTTTTACCATATTATCACCAACTTTTATCCTTATAATACCACACTTTGAGAGGGACTTCAAGTGTTTTTTTGATTATTTTCCCTATCGGGGGCCAGAAGTTGTTAGAGTTTGTTTACTAGGGCTTTGAATTTATTTCCTCTGTCAGCAAAGTTTTTGAACATATCGAAGCTTGCAGATGCGGGGCTAAATAATACTACATCGCCTTGTTCTTCTACTTCCCTAGCTTTATTTACAGCTTCTTCTAGGGTATCTACTTCATAGATTGGTATTTGTTTATTTGTTTGCTTAGAAGCTTCCATAGTAGATATTTTTATTTTTTCTTTGGTATTTCCCATTAATATTAGGCACTTGCATTTTTCAAGGATTGGGAGACCTAATGGGGTATAACTTATATTTTTGTCATATCCGCCAGCGATTAGAATAATTGGTTCATCGTAGGAATAAAGACCAGCGATAGTTCTAGTTGGAGAACTGCTAACACTGTCGTTATACCAAGAGGCTCCACCTATATTTTTTATAAATTCTAGGCGGTGTTCTACTCCGGCAAAGTTTTTGAGAACTTCGAGTGATTTTTTTAGATCTATCATATCGTTAATAGCAGTTAAAACGGTGGCGATATTTTCATAGTTATGGTGTCCTCTTAGTTTGATATTTTTTCCATCTAGGATTTCTTCGCCTTCTTTATTATAGATTATATTTCCTATGACATAGTAACCGTCATTTATTTTCTCTTTTCCGCTAAAATGTCTTGTTTCTCCGACAGTTTTTAAATTTTTGGTAATGGCATTATCGTAATTTACTACTAGTATTCCATTCTTGGTTTGATGTTTATAGATATTTTCTTTACTATTTATATATTCTTCATAGTCTTTATGGATATCGAGGTGATTTTCACTTATATTGGTAATAATGCTGATATCGGGACTTACGTTCATACCCATTAGTTGGAAACTACTTAGTTCAAGTACTATGACATCCTTTTCATTTACGTTTTTTATATCAGTAAAGATTGGTGTTCCTATATTGCCTCCTAAATGAGTGGTATAGCCGTTTGCTTTTAAGACTTCATTTATAAGGGTTGTGGTTGTGGTTTTACCGTCACTTCCGGTTACTCCTATTACAGTACAAGGGGCATTTTTGATTACTTCTTCTATTTCTGAGGTTATAATGGCTCCCTCTTGTCTTGCTTTTTCGATGCTATCACGAGTTGGTAGAATACTAGGACTTCTAAAAATGTAATCATAACCGGATAGGCTACTCATACTATCTTTTCCTATATGGATGTGAGCATTATAGGGATTATCATATTCTATCTCTTTTTCGTTATATATAGAGACGTCACATCCTAAATCTGTAAAGTATTTTACTAGGGGCTTATTGCTAACACCAAGACCTAGTATGGCTACTTTTTTGCCTTTAATTTGTTCATTAAATTTTTCTATTTTTTTCATTTTAATCTACCTTTCTAAACTTATTACTCATTATGGAATATAAGTATGTATTTACTTTTTTTGCAAATTTACTAGTAATGAATTTTTTATAGCCTTGTAATTGTTTATCGTAGGCTAAGTCGTCTATATTATTTAATTTATAATCTATTATATCTATGTAGTCATCATACACTATCATTAAATCTATGATACCGTGGTTTATGGTATCTTCTTCTTCATAGATGAACTCGTATTCTTTATATATAGTGCCTGCATCTATATTATTAAAAATGGGATTAGATAATAATTTTTTGATACTTTGGGGTTGGTTCTCTTTATCGTAAAAATTGCTTGTTTCAAATTGATAATGGACATCTTTACCGTACTGAATGGCTTTTATTTCTTCGGGAGTAAATACTTCTTCTTTTTGTTTGGAATAGTGTTTTTCTTCGATTATTTCATACTCGGGATTTATTTCATTTACAGAAATGGTATCGTTTATTAATTCGAGGGTATCTTTATAATTTATTTTTTTTAATTTGTCATAATCTGATGATATATTTATGGTATCTAAATTTATATTTGTTTGATATTCTTGTAAGTCATCGCTTAGATAATCAATTATGTCTTTAAAACTACGCCAGTTTTTACGAGATGTTATTTTTTTTGTTTCTTCGGGGTTTATGATAATCATTTTTTCCTTAGCACGAGTTACGGCAACATAGAATAGCCTTATTTTTTCGGATATTTCTTCAAGAATGTAGTCTTTTTTGAGAAGATTTTTGTAAATGGTGTCACTAATTCCTTCATTGAAATATGGAACTACGAAGCCGTATTTGTTATCGTAAATAAATCTTTCTTTCATATCACCAATATTGAATTTTTTGTAAAGATTGGCATAGTAACAGAGATGGTATTCAAGTCCTTTTGATTTATGGATAGTCATAATTTTTACGGCATCTCCGCCTTCTACTGACCCACCGTAGGTTATGTCATATCCGTAATTTATTAGGTTATTTAGGTATTCGATAAAGTCTTCAATATTATAATTTATACTGCTCATACTGGCCACGATGTCAAATAGTTTGTCTAGTTTGGCGAGGCGGCTTTCGGTATTGCCAATAGTTATGATTTTGTTATAGTAATCGAAGTCATTTACGACTTTATTTAGTATGTATGCGAGGCTTTTAGTCCTTATTTCTCGGCTTATGTTTGCACATATTTTATAGAGGGGAGTATTATTGATTTCGCGATTTTGAATGGTATTATAGATTACATCATCAGGGGTTTTATATAGGAATGAACGGGAGATGCTGGTATATAGATAAGAGAACTCTTTATCAAACTGATGATTATTTATTTTTACTATAAAGGAGAGGGTGTTTTTAAGGACAATTATATCTTCGTCATTAATCATTTTTTCGTCTTTATATACCATTAGGGGAACGTTATTGTAGGTAAATATTTTCTTGAATAGGTTAAAGTTACTGCTTCTATCAAGGAGAATTACAATATCGCTGTATTTTAGCTCCCGAATTTCTCCTAAATCTTTATCATATATTTTGTATTTGTTATTCACCTTATTTTTGATGTCGTTACATATCATAAAGGCTTCTATTTCGTCTTTGGTATATTTTGTTTCCTTGCTATTATAGGGGTAATTGTATATTTCAAAGTTATAGTTTTCACCTGTGGTGCCTTTTTCATTATAAGCGGTATTTCCGAAGACCATTTGGTGGGAAGCTATGTAATCGGCTCCTCCTATTTCGTCGTCCATTATTTTATTGAAAATGGTATTGATATTATTTATTACTTGTTCCCTAGAACGGAAATTTTTATTTAGGTCTATTTTTATTCCGCCTTTTCCTTTACTATAATTGTCGTATTTATTTTTGAAAATGTAGGGATTGGCATTTCTAAATCGATATATGGACTGTTTTATATCGCCAACCATATAGACATTGTTATTACTTATTAGGGAGATGAATTCTTCTTGAAGATCGTTTGTATCTTGGTATTCATCTAATAATATTTCTTTAAATCCGTCTCTTACTTCTGTACGGACTTCCTCATTTTCTTTGAGAAGATTAATGGCCATTAGGGCGATATCGTTAAACTCATAGACATCATACTTTTTTTTATATTCTTCTACTTTTTTATTTAGGCTTATTAATAGGTCTATAATTATTTTGGAAGTATTGTAGGTACTTTGGATACTTTCTTTTATTTCTGTAATATTTTCATAGGAACATAAGTTTTTTATTTCTTTTATTTTATCACTAATGTTTTCTTTTATTTCCTTGGCAGTTTCATCTAAGCCACGCAATATTGGTAATTTTATATTTATATTGTTTTTTATATCTTCATAATTTTCACTATTTATTAAATTAAGGGTAGCATTATTTAATTTTTCGTATTGTTCGGAAGTTATATAGTTTCGGATATCGTCTAATAATTCTTCTATATCTTTTATGCTATTTTTGATTAGTTCTACATAATTATTTATGTTTTTGTTTATGTATTTTTCATCATAATATGTGATTAAGTATTGTTCTAAATATTGTTTTTTATCTTTAAGCATATCTACTTTATCACTTATTTGTAAAATGGCATTAGATATTTCTTTATCGTCCTTAACACAGAAAGTATCTATAAATTCTAAGAATTCTTTGTTTTCGTTTTTATACATATTTTCAAAGATATCTTCGAGGAATCTTATTTTTTCCATTTTAATGATTCCTTCATCAATGATACTAACGTTATGACTTATATTAAGAAGATAGTGATATTTTTTTACAATTGATAAAGCATAGCTATCAAATGTTGTTATGTATGCACTATCGATACGATCTAGTTGTTCTTTGAGATTTTCGTTTTTGCTTATTTTTTTTCTTATTCTTTCTTTCATTTCTCCGGCGGCTGCTTTTGTGAATGTTAATATTAGTAATTCGTTTATGTTGGTACCGTTTTCGATTTTTTTTAATACTCTTTCACTAAGTACAGCTGTTTTTCCACTTCCGGCTCCGGCAGATACTATTATATTAGTGCCACTTTCATAAATTGCTCTTTCTTGATCTTTAGTCCACATTTTTTAGTCCCCTTTCGTAAATGAAAAAAAGTTAAACTTGCGTAGAACTTTTATTTTCCTTTGATTTTCTTCTTGCTTTGTTATGGTTTTTGTTACTGTTATTTTCATAGTGTCTTCTTCCAATTTCTTCATCTAAGGCATCACTTATTTCTACCATTAAAGAATGTAATAATTTACTTCTTCTTTTATCATCACGTGTTGGTTTTTTTTCTTCTTCACCATCGTGATGTTCATATTTTCTATGAATTAAATCTATTTCTGCTCTTGAGCAATCTAATATTTCTCTTAACTCCCTTAGTTCTAAACTACGAAGATAGTTGACATGAGCTCCTGTTCCTTTGCTATATTCTCTTTCTAGTCTTGTTAACTTCTTTATAATAGCAGTTGCATCTACTAATTTAGTATGAGCACGCATTGCACTGCATTCCCAAACCCTAGCTTGAAAATATTCTAGTGTTTTTAGTTCAAAAAATAAATTTTCGTTTCCTGCTGGGTTTATGCGAGCGGCTAATTTTATAGCATCTTCTTCGGTTGTTATTATGTAATTCACCAATGCATCATATATTTTTATTATTTTATCAGCAATTAACTCTCCTAATTCGTCGCCATAAGATTCTATGCATTCTTCGATTTTTCTCAACTCATAGTCGTGATATCTTCTTTCATTTGTTTTGTTTTCCATAATATAATTCCCTTCCTAAATTATAAATAAAATAGGTGTATAAATTCTATGCACCTATTTTCTTGAAACGTATTTACCGTCTTTGGTAGATACGATAATTTCTTCACCATTCTCAATGAAAAGAGGTACCTTTACTAGCAGACCAGTTTCAATGATTGCATCTTTTGTTGCTCCGGTAACAGTATTACCTTTAACTGCAGGTTCAGTTTGTGTTATAGTATAGTCTACTTTTTCAGGAAGTTCTATACCTAATAATTCACTTTCATAGAAGAATAGTAAAACTTCTAATCCCTCTTTTAAGAATTTGACTTCATTTTCAATTTGTTTTTTATTTATATCTACTTGCTCGTAAGTAACCATATTCATAAAGCTATAGTTATCTCCGTCAGCATATAAAAATTGCATCTTTGTTTTATCAACGTGTGCAGTTGGTACTTTGCTTCCAGCATTAAATGTTTGCTCAGCAATAGAACCAGTTCTAAGATTTTTTAATTTTGCCTTAACGATAGCGGCACCTTTACCAGGTTTAACGTGCTGAAAATCTAGCACTTGGTATAAGTTTCCTTCGTAGGAAATGGTCATACCGGTTTTAAAATCATTTACGTTTATCATTTCCTAACCTCCCTATTTTTTTTCTTTGTGTTTAGTTGTCTTACGACATTTTGGACAATACTTATTAAGTTCTAAACGTTCAGTAGTGTTTTTTTTATTTTTACTAACTGTATAATTCATATTTTTACATTCTTCACAAACTAAAGTAACAAGTACTCTATTTTCATTTTTTTTAGCCACTTCTAATCCCTCCTTCAATAAAATCTATTACCATTATAACACACTTGTTTTGAATAACGCAAGTACTTTAATGCAATTGTTTGAAAAAAATTCCTTATTTTTTGTAGATAAAACTTATATTTCACTATATTTTATGCTTCTTTTCTTTAAACTAGACGGTTAATATCCTTATTATATATATTAGCGAGCCGTCTTAGAGGATAAGTATATAAATTTATTATATGTAGAAATACTATGTATCCTTATTATTATAGTTTTAAACGTAAGTTTTTCGTTCAAACTTCCTAGTTAATTCTTGTTTATATTTTGCTACTTCGACGGGTTTATTTTGTTCAAGGCTTTTTTTTACATCGATAATTCTTTGGTTGGTGGAACCTCTAAATATGACATCGTAGCTTTTCTTTTCTATCATAAATTTGCCGTCCACTAATACATCAATATTTTTAAGAAGTTCTTTTAAATTTTCTTCTTTTTTACTTCTTTCTAGTAATGTATCAAAGGTGAAACCGGTATAAACCCAAATATTTAATCCCATTTCCTTAGAGGCCTTACAGATTTCTGATATGGCATCTATTTGAAGCATTGGGTCACCGCCAGATAGGGTGATACCGTCCTGATGTTCTAAGGATTTAATGGCTTTTATCACATCGGTTGTATCTGTTACAAATCCTCCATTTAAAGAATGGGTTTCGGGATTATGACAGAAAGGACAATTATGGATGCAACCTTGTGTCCAGATAACTGTCCTTATTCCTTCACCGTCAACGATACTATCATAATCTAAGCCTTTGGCAAGTCTTATTTTCATTGTTATTTACAGCATCCACAAGGAAGTATTCCGTCAGTTCCGTGTTTAACTCTATCTCTTTCTTCGGCTTTTTTTCCGTTATTAAATCTATCTGTGGTTCCTACTAAATATCCCGTAATTCTTCTTATTCTTTCAAAACCTACGCCTTCCCCTACTGTTTTTACTTCTCTTACTTCTTCTTTCATTTTATTTTCCTCCTAATTCTTTTAATTTATCAACGCTTACTCCCTCGCCGGCGTGTCTTCCACAACCAGGGCAAACATCACCGATAATGCCAACATATCCGCACACTGGATCTCTATCGACAGGATGATTTATGGCACCATATCCAAAATTTGCTTCTTTCATTAATCTTACTATTTTTTCGAAAGCATCGATATTCTTAGTTGTATCTCCATCTAATTCTATATAGCTTATATGGCCGGCGTTAGTCCATTCGTGATATGGTCCTTCTATTTTTATCTTTCTAGCAATAGATATATTATAATATACAGGAACGTGGAACGAATTTGTATAATATTCTCTATCGGTTACGCCTTTGATTTTTCCATATATGGCTTTATCAATATTTACAAATCTACCGCTTAGGCCTTCGGCTGGGGTTGCAAGGCAAGTAAAGTTTAGATTGTATTCCTCAGAGTATTTATCGCATTTTTCTCTCATAAATTTAATTATTTTATGACCTAGTTCGTTAGAATCTTCACTTTCTCCGTGATGTTTACCGGTTAGAGCCTTTAAGCATTCGGCAAGACCGATAAATCCAATTGACAAAGTACCGTGTTTTAGGACTTTTCTAAGCCTATCAGTTGGTTTTAATTTTTCACTATCTATCCAGTTTCCTTGACCGAGTAAAAATGGGAAATTGTATATTCTTTTATTGCATTGTATTTCAAATCTTTCTAGTAACTGGTCTTTAACCATATCCATAAGGCTACCTAATTCGTCGAAAAAGCCGTCTAAATCAGCTGTTTCTCTTTCTTTGAGGCATATTCCGTGCTTTATTCCTAATCTTGGTAAGTTAATAGATGTAAATGATAGGTTACCTCTTCCAGGAGTGATTGCTTTATTGGGGTCTACTACGTTTCCAAGAACTCTGGTTCTACATCCCATATACCCTACTTCGGTTCTATAATCTCCTTCTTTATAATACATTTTATTAAATGGAGAATCTAAGAAGGAAAAGTTAGGGAATAGTCTTTTAGCTGATACTTCACAACTAAGTCTAAATAAATCGTAGTTGGGGTCTTCCTTATTATAATTAACGCCTTCTTTTATTTTGAAAATTGAGATTGGGAAAATTGGAGTTTCATTTTTTCCTAGTCCGGCATCAACAGATAATAAGTAGTTTTTCATAACCATTCTTCCTTCGGGGCTTGTATCTGTACCGAAGTTTACAGATGAAAATGGTACTTGGGCTCCGGCACGAGAATGCATTGTATTTAGATTGTGAACAAAGGCCTCCATTGCTTGATAGGTGGTTCTATCCGTTTTATTATAGGCTACTTCATAAGCCTTACGGAATACTTTGAGTACGACATCGCTATCTTTGGCATATCCATCAAGAATTCCTACATCAAACTCGATACTTGTTAATTTGTCTATCTCTTTAACTATTTTATCCATATTTATGAAATTATTAAAACCGGCAAAGTCTAGTAGCTCGTGGATTGCTTGCTTGTATTGTTTCTTAAATGTTTTTAGGACCCCTGGGGCCATATAATAATCAAAAGCGGGGATACTTTGACCACCGTGTTGGTCGTTTTGGTTTGATTGGATCGCTATCGCGGCTAAGGCTGAGTAGCTCATTATATCTTGGGGCTCTCTTAGGTACCCGTGTCCGGTGCTAAAACCGTTTTTGAATAATTTGTCTAAATCTATTTGTGTACAAGTTGTTGTTCCCATTGGCAAGAAGTCCATATCGTGAATGTGGATATCGCCGTTATCGTGAGCATCGGCAAATTTCTTTTTCATAAAGTAAGTTTTTGCTAGTTCTTTTCCTATTGTACTTCCTAATTGAAGCATTGTTCCCATTGAGGAATTTCCGTCAATATTGGC
>CAKOSA010000012.1 GCA_934101865.1 uncultured Bacilli bacterium
TTAAAAGAAGCTAAGGGATACTTTGGTAGTAAACATAGATTATATAAGACAGCTCACGAACAAGTGATGCATTCAGGTGAATATGCTTATAGAGATAGAAAGCAAAACAAGAGAAATTTTAGAAAATTATGGATAACAAGAATTAATGCTGCTTGTAGAGAAAATGAGATTAGTTATTCTAAATTTATAGACGGATTAAATAAGGCAAGCATTGCTGTTAATAGAAAAATGCTTAGTGAACTTGCTATTGACAATCCACAAGGATTTTCAGAATTAGTTAAAATAGCAAAAGATGCTTTGGAAGGTAAGAAATATGAACCAAAGGCTGAGAAGGCAGAAAAGGTTGCAAAGACAGAAAAAGCTACTAAGGAAGAAAAAACTAGCAAAGAAGAAAAAGTAGTAAAGGAAAAGAAAGAAACAAAGACTACTGCTACTGCAAAGAAAGCTCCAGCAAAAAAAACTACTACAACAGCAACAAAAGCTAAAGCAGAAACTAGAAAGACTGTTAAAGAAGAAAAATAGTCTTTTTTTCTTTTCATATATGTTTATTTTATTTTGAATAAGGAAAACTAGAAGGAAAGTGTATTTTATTATTGATGTCTTACAATATATTTACAAAAGGTTACTTCTCAAAGTAACGGAAACTATTTTTTTAAAGCGTCCATACACTGAGAATTAAGAATATTTACAAAACTGTAAAATTTTTCTTTTTTTATGAATATTTTTGTGTTATAATAGTTGTATAGTAGGAGGAGGACATTTAATGACAAGGGAAGATGCACTAAATTTGTTTAATTTAAGAGAGGGGTTTACTTCTGAGGAATTAGAGTTTGCTTATAATTTACTTTATAATAATCATAAAGATAAACCGGAAAATGTTGAGTTCATAAGAAATGCAAGAAAAATACTCGAACAGAAAGAACTTAAAGGTGATGTTTATAAGGATTTCTTAATTGAAGAACTTACAAAGAAGGTTCAATTAATAATGAGCACTTTAATAAATAAGGAAAAACTTAAAGAAAATAATCATATTAATATAGATAATCTTGCTTCCGCAGTTAGGGAGAGGTGCATAAAAATAATAAATAAGTATGATTATTTCGATAAAAGAAAAGAATATGATAAAGAAATTAATGATATATTAGGACACTTTTCGAAAACCATTAAAGAAGTTAATAACAAGAATAATATTGATAAATACAAAGAGAAATTAATTAATAATTTGACTAATTTACAAAGTCAAAATAGAGATAATAGTGATGCTGTTGCTGCTATTGATTATGCTATTCAAAAAATACGAATAAGTAATCTCAAAAGTAACATTGATACTATATATAATATGATTGTTAATTATGTGACAATTAGGCCAAAAGATACAAAAGAACTTATTGATAGTATAATAGTGAAATATGAAACTTCTAAGAGAGTGCAAAGTGGTGATAATTCTAAGGAGTGGACTACGGTATTACTTGATGCTATTAAACTTGCCAATGCTGGTCCTTTTGAAAGTACGGCAGGCCTTATCAATCTTCAATTTCAAGATTTGGATTTTGATAAAAAACTTTTAGATAAGGTTTCATTTACGCAATTATATGGTTTTCTAGGTGTAGAAGATATTTCTAAGGTTTTTGAATTAAAGGAAGAAGAGTTACCGAAGCCCAAACATAAGGATAATGTCATAGATATTACTGGTCGTCTAATGGCAAAAGATTATGAACAAAAAGAGGATATGGATTTGATGGTGGAACTTGTACATAGATTATATTTAGAGAGACAAGGATTACTATCTAAAAAAGACAATGTTATTAATATTGAGGCATATACAAAGAGATAATTATAGAGGAGGAAAAAACAAATGGAAGAAAAAATAAAGAAAATTATCTTAGAATATGAAAGATGTGAAAAATTAAAAAATACAGAAACCCCAATTGATGCGTCACTAAAAACGTTCGCTCCTTTTGGCCTTACGGAAGATTATACCGAAGGGAGTTTAAAAAAAGCGTATCGTGAGGCTTGTAATTCGTATCATCCAGATAAAACACCGGGTCTTCCCAAGGATATTTATGATAAATGTACTGAGTTATTTCAGTTTTATAATGAGGCAAATGATAAACTTTTGAAAAAATTAAAGGGTATTGACGATGAAAAAAATCAAACTCAGGAAGTTTATGGTACTGTAACAAGTTTACTTAGTAAGAGCAAACTTGAAAATAATAGTGTTTCAGAAATAAATGGTTTAAATATGAATAATATGGAACTTTATGATATTACAAATATATCTAAAATAATAGAGATGTATAAAAAGAAAGTTAATGATATAATAGATAAATATTTAAGTCAGATACAAAATTTAGATGAAAAAACAGCATCTCCTACAACAATTATGGTAATATTTATGAAAGCTCAGGAGGAAAGTTCTCTTGCAATTAGAGAATACGCTAAGGAGATATATGATAAATATTTAAAGGGTATGTATATGTCAGAACTTAGTTTTATGGAAGATAAAATGGATTATGCTAATCGAAAATTAAAGCAAATTGTTGATAGAATTACACCTAAAAGTGAATATGCTTTATCTTTAAAAACTACTAACGAACTGCTTATGAGTGTTAGACAAGAATTTATTTCTGATGATAAGAGACAAGAGGATGCTTATATAGAAGGTATAGAACAAAAATTAAATATGCAACTTGATAGATTTGTAAATGTTCCTAATTTTAAAGAGGCTCTTCCGCAAATAAATGGGGAAAAACAAAAAATTATAGATAATTGTCTTGTTATAAAAAAGAATACATCATATAAAAACAATAAGAATATGTACGATAATCAAATGCAAATGATGATATATGGCTTTACTGATAAAATTAATAAAAAAATAGATGAAATTAAGGATTTAAAAGTTAAAAAAGAAAAGGTGCATAATTCTATAAATAAACTTAGAGAAGTTAATAAAGGTAGTAAAAAAATAATGGAAGTCTTAAATATTACGGAAGAAGCTATTGATAAAGTTAGTAGTCTTAGTGAAGTACAACCCATTATAAATACAATGTACAATAAAATTTCTACAATAAAAAAGGAAGAAGAAAAGCAATCAATTGCTAATGAACTAAATCTTAGAGTATGTAAGGCTAATGAGGGAAAAACTGCTGAGGAAATGGTACAGAATTTGAAAATCTGTACACAAGCACTTACTATTTTACCAACTTTACCTGATGACAAGGTTAAGGTATTACTTGACATTACCTTCGAGGATAAGGAAAAGGACAGTTTATTATTAGATGGTTTACTACCTAAGAAGGATGATTACAATTATGATGATGGTCCAGATTTACTTTACTCTGGTCTTGAAGAACAGGAAAAAGTAGAAAATAAGAAAGATAAATCTGTACCTTTTACCAATCCTTTTGTAATTCCACCAAAACAGGAGCCATTATTTAAAGAAGATAACAAAGTTCAAAGTAATTTTGAACGTACATACCGTGAAATTTTCAATAAAATGGCTGGAAACGAAAGTGGACAACAACCTACTAGTGCTCCCGTAGGGCCAAGAAGATAAAAAAATAGTAAAAACCTCTTTACAACTTTGGAATTTGTGATATAATATGAACTAAGAAAGAGGAGTTAATGTTATGTTTAAAGATTTACTTACGGACCCGAGTGTCATTTATGAGGTTATAGGGGATAAGATGTACTTGTATGATGTTATTGTGGATGATAATAAGCTTAAAAAAGTAGTTTCTAAGATAAGAAATGATTATGAACAATTACTTAGTAGAAGTTCAAATATACGTTTGGTAGCAGATTCACAACTTTATGCGGAGCTTTTTGCCGATATTAATAAGCTTTTATTAGGAGAATTAGATTTTCTAAGAAAATATGATTATTATTTAGATTGCCACGATGAGACATATAATAGATTATACATAGATTATGGTGATGAAATATTTGATGCTTTAACAACTAATCTATTGTATTCTGTAAAAATTGAGGATAAGAAAGAAGCGGAATTATATAAACAAGCATCCCCTATTAAAGTTAGAAAAAAATCTAAGGATATAACAAGTTAGAAAGGATAATATATGGAAAATACAATAAATTTAACAGAAGAAAAAATGCAAAATGCTATTATAACTATGGAGGAAAGGTTTTTAAATGTAAGAGCTGGTCGTGCTAATCCTAGTATGCTTGATAAGGTTATGGTTGATTATTATGGAGTGGCTACTCCAATTAAGTCTCTTGCTAATATCTCTGTACCAGAAGCTAGACAACTTATGATAAAGCCTTTTGATAGGTCTATTTTAGGTCACATTGAAAAGGCTATATTTGAGGCTAATTTGGGGGTTACTCCTAATAATAATGGAGAGTGTGTATTTATAGTTATACCTCCTCTTACTGAGGATAGAAGAAAGGAACTTGTTAAAGAGGTTAAACAATTAGCTGAAGATGCTAAGATACATCTTAGAAATATTAGACAAGATGCAAATAAAATGATTTCTTCTTTAAAACTTCCTGAAGATGAAGAAAAAAGGAGTATTGAAGAAGTTCAAGATCTTATTAATAAGTATAATAAGGAAATTGAAAGTAAACTTAAAGATAAAGAAAAGGATTTAATGACAATATAAAATGATGATAAGGAAGTAGTAGTATGGTAAAAATATCTTTAAAGCGAGCTCTTTATGGTGAAAGTAGAGCAAGATATTGGTATGAATTCACCCTTTGAATTTTATCGCAGGTAAGCGTTAAAGACAAGAGAGTATAACGATGGTTATAAAAAAAGGTGGTACCGCGGCGTTAGTCGTCCTTTATGGGCCATCTTTTTTTGATTTAAGGAGGTATTTATGAATAACGAACTTGATTATTTGCTTAAATATATTTCTAATGATTGTTTATATGATATAGTGAACAACAAAGGGAAATATGTTATAGAGTTAATAAAAGATGCACGAGTTAATGTATGTCATAATATAGAATATTTAATTAAATATGGTGTTACTAATATAGATCACGTTGTTTATGAGAGATTAGAGGAGTTAGCACTTCCTAATAATGACTTTATAAATAATATAAAAGACTATGAAAGAATACTTAGTAAGGATAAAATTATTACAATGTTAGAAAATATATAGGAGGAAATTATGAATATTGAAGAGATAAAAAAGGAAATACAAAAAATAAATGATATTAATGATATTAGAAGTTTAAACGATTTAAAAGTTAAAATGGTTGGTAAAAAGGGGCTCATTACTTCTCTTTATGGTAAGATGAAAGAACTTGGTGATGAGGATAAAAAGGCTTTTGGTAAGGAAATTAATGATTTGAAAGAGGAATTTACTTCTAAGTGTGAAGAGAGAATGAAAATTTTAGAAGAAGAGGAAGTTAAGAAGAAATTAGAAAAGGATAAAATTGACCTATTTATGCCATCTACTAATGTGCCCGTAGGGTGTCCAAACATTCTGGAAAAACTTATTTTGGAAGTTGAAGAAGTTTGTATGAGTATGGGTTATGATGTTGCATCTGGTCCAGAAGTTGAAGAGGATAGATTTAATTTTGAACTTCTTAATATTCCTAAGGGTCATCCAGCCAGAGATGCACAGGATACTTTTTATATCAAGGATAATGAACTTCTTCTTCGAAGTCAGACGTCTCCTGTTCAAGCGAGGGTGATGTTAGAGGCTGGGGGAGATAAGCCTGTTAGAATAATTTGCCCCGGTAAAACTTATAGAAGAGATGATGATGATGCTACGCATTCCCACCAATTTACACAGATTGAGGGCCTTTTAGTTGACAAGAATATTAGTTTAGCGGATTTAAAGGGTACAGTGGAAGTTATTGTTAGAAAGTTATTTGGAGATGAGGTAACGGTTAGATTTAGACCTAGTTATTATCAATTTACTGAACCTTCTGTTGAGGTTGATATTAGTTGTTTTAACTGTGGTGGTAAGGGCTGTAATATTTGTAAGAATAGTGGATATATCACAGTTGCTGGGGGAGGAGTTGTTCACCCTAATGTTCTTAGAAATTGTGGTTATGATCCTAAAAAGTGGAGTGGCTTTGCTTTTGGTTTTGGTGCCGAACGTTTAGCAATGCTTAAATATGGTATTAATGATATAAGAGTATTTTATAATAATGATTTACGTAATGTTAATAATTTTAATAGGATAGAGAGATAAAGGAAAGAAGGTATATTAATGATAAATTTAGACTGGGTTAAGGATTATATTGATATAGGGGGCACTAGTCCCGAGGAACTTGCGGAAAAGGTAACTAAGGCTGGTATTAATATTGAGAAAATTATTGATAATCATATTCCCCATCTTGTAATTGGAGAAGTTATTACTTGTAAGGATCATCCTAATAGTGATCATTTAAAGGTATGTGAAGTTAATACTGGGTCTCAGTGTGTACAAATTGTATGTGGTGCTCCTAATGTAAAGGAGGGGCAAAAGGTAATTGTTGCTCTTCCTCATTGTGTACTTCCCATAGGGCCAATTGAAGAAACGAGTTTACGTGGAGTTAAATCGAAAGGAATGCTTTGTGCTTTGTGTGAGCTTGGTTTTGAGGAGAAGACAGAGGAGAATTATGCTAAGGGGATTGCGGTTTTGCCGGCGGATGCTCCTTTGGGTGCAGATCCATTACAGTATTTGGGGCTTGATGATGTGGTGTATGAGCTTGATGTTCACAAGCATAGGAATAATGATTGCTACTATCATATTGGTTTTGCCTATATTGTGGGAGCGATTTTGAATAGAAAGGTTAAGCTTCCGGAGGTGAAATTTGATGTTTGCAAGGATAAGGTTAGTGATTATATAAGTCTTAATGTTGATACAGCGAAGTGTCCATATTATTTGGGTAAAATGGTTAAGGATGTAAAGATTGGTCCGACACCAGAATTTATAAAGCGTAGGTTAAATAGTGTGGGCATTAGGAGTATTAATAATGTTGTTGACATTTCTAATTATGTTATGCTTGAATTTGGGCAACCACTTCACTTTTTTGATAGGGATAGTCTTGGAAATGATATTTTGGTTAGGGATGCGAAGAACGGTGAAGAGATTATTACTTTGGACGGTCAAAAAAGGGTTTTGAATAGTAATGATATTGTCATAACAGATGGTAACAAGCCTGTTTGCATTGCCGGAGTTATGGGTGGTGAGAATACAGCGGTTACTGAAAACACGAAGAGGATATTTATAGAGAGTGCTATTTTTGATGCGGTTAGTATTAGGAATACAGCAAGCAAACTTAATTTAAAGAGTGAGGCTTCAATTAGGTATGGTAAGGGTCTTAATTATGAGTATACTAATATGGCTATGGATAGAGCGTGTGAGTTACTTGAAAAGTATGCAGGGGCGACGGTTTTAAGTGGTACGGTTACTTATGATAATATTGTTAAAACTCCTAAGGTTGTATCTTTTAGAGCTGAGGATATTAATGGTCTTCTTGGTACAACAATTAGTGCTAGTGATATTGAACTAGAACTTAACAAGCTTGAATTTACTTTTGAGAAAAGAGATGATGTTTATAGAGTAACTATTCCTAATAGGAGACTTGACATTGAGGAGAATATTAATGACATTGCCGAGGAGATTGGGAGACTTTATGGGTATCACAACCTGAAGGGAACTCTTCCAAAAGTTGAAACGAAGAGGGGAAAATATTTGAAGGATGTGTGGTATGCGAAGGTGATTGGGCAGAGGATGAGGAGCCTTGGGCTAAATGAGGTGAGGACGTACACGCTAGTTAGCAGGGCGATGGCCGAGTTGTTTGACTATGAGGGGAGGGAGGCGATTGCTCTTCCTAATCCGATGAGTAGTGATAAGGAGATTATTAGGACTAGTATTCTGGCGTCTTTGGTTAATGTATATGAGTATAATATGAAGAGGAGGGTTAGTGATATCTTCATTTATGAGATTGGGAAAACTTATGATAGGAATTATGATGAGGATTTGAAACTTGCGATGCTTATGAGAGGGAATTTGATTAGTAATAGTGTAGGCAGTGTTTCTTTGCAAGCGGATTTTTATCTTCTTAAAGGAATGGTAGAGAACGTTCTTAATTATATGGGGAAGAGGGGTAGGTATGATTTTGCTGTATGTGAAGATGCTAAGGGTATGCATCCTTATGTTACGGCGAAGATTTTACTTGATGGTAAGGTTATTGGCGTGCTTGGTCGTGTGCATCCGGCGATTGTTAAAGATGAGGTTTATGTTTGTGAGTTATCTTTGAATGCTCTTATGGGTAAAGTGGATAGGATTTGTTATGTCAGTCCTTCTATGTATCCTAGTATTAGCAAGGATTTGGCCTTTGTTGTGGATAAGGGGGTTAGCACGAGGGATGTAGAAGGTGTTATTAGGATGGCTGATGATAGTTTACTTGCGGATATTAGGCTTTTTGATGTTTATGAGGGTGAGAATATTCCGAGTGGTAAGAAGTCGCTTGCTTATACGCTTGTGTTCCAAAGTGCAGAGAGGACGCTTACGGAGGATGAGGTTATGGATATTATGGATAGGATTGTGGAGGCTCTGCAAAGGGAGATTGGGGCAGAACTTAGAAAGTGATAGTTTAAAAAGTAAGTGTTTAGAAAATAACAATTTGGAAAGTAATAGTACTTTGATGGGATTGTCTATGAGTTAGAGATAGTATGAAATTGTAGGATATGGTGATATAATTTTTGGAGTTATAATTGATGGTTAGATTTAGTACATTTACTGCATTGGTTACTTTATAGTTAATTATGATACATTATATGATTTTAATGGTATAATGGAATTACTAGGGATGACGATATCTTAGTTTAAAACCGACTAAAGATATATTTAGGGAATCTAATTCATAATATGTGTTGAATACTTATTCAAATGTATAGGCTGTCTTTTAGTGATACTATTCATAAAATAGACTGTTTATAATTAACCGTATCGCCTACGGGGATAGCTTGGTAATGAAGGGTTAAACCTGCTCCCAAGAATCTCATTACAATGGTAATGGGAAGCATATAAGGCTCCTAATTATAATGATGTGATGCCCACCTGTGTAAGTGCGCAGGTTTTATATCAAAGAGTCGCTTCTCTGGTGTATTTTTTGAAGAACTGATAGTTTAGGCTATCGGTTTTTCATTTTCTGCTAGACAATTGGGGCTATTTATGGTATAGTAGTACGCAAATGAGGAGGAGATATTATGGAAGGACCTAAAAGGGAAAAGGATTTACTGCTTTTGTACAAGCTTTATTTGCAGGCAATTCATTATGCTAAGGAATATGGCGATAAGTATGGTGATTTGGTTGCGATGAGAAGACTGGAAGAGGAGATACCAGAAGGTGCTAGGATAAGAAGAGAAGAAGATAGTAAGTCTAAGAGTAGATAATTTCTATTTGAAGGAAGATAGGGGACTATCTTCTTTTATTTTAGGTTAACTAGAAAGTAATATTGTTACGAATATGGGACGTAAAGACGCTGATAATAGTTTTTTATTACCAAATATCACAAAAATGGTAAAATTAAAGGTGAAAGGAAGTATTAAAAATGGAAAAAAGTAGTAAAATTAAGGGGGCTATATTATTTATTACACCAATTGTATTTATATTACCATTAAATGTTTATGCCGGTCGAGGCTGTTGTTCTTGGCACGGGGGACAAAATTATTGTGATACAAAAACAGGAAGGTGGGTATGTAATGATGGCACGTACAGCCCAAGTTGTACTTGTGAGATAGCTAAGGTGTATGGTTGTACTGACCAAAATGCAACTAACTATAATAGTGGTGCTAATCAAGATGACGGAAGTTGTGTATATAAGGTGATGGGATGTACGGATGCGAGTGCTACAAATTATAATGCCCAAGCTAATACTGCTGATGGTAGTTGCTTGTACGAGAAAACAGTAGAGGAACAGGAGGCAATTCCATATTCAATTAAAATTGTAGAAAAATCTCAAAATATAAATGCAACATCTGGCAAGGATGGAGTAAAAAAAGTTACAAAAAAGGTTATTGTTAATGAAAATGGAACAGAACAATCATCAGAAATAATAGGTGAAGAGATAATAGAAGAGCCGGTTGAAAAAATTATAGTGGAAAAAGAGAATAAAGAAGAAAAAAAGAATAATAGTCAAGGTGATAAAGATGAAAATAATAGTTCCCCTATAATACCTGGTATTTTAATGACTGGTTTAGTTGCATCTGGAATATTCTATAAGAAAAACAAGGATAAGAACTAAGTTTAATATTTTACAAACATCAGTATCTAAAATTTACGATAATAATGAAAAATAGTAATGGCTTTGATGCAGTTTTTGAATTTCTGTAATAAAAAATATTTAATATTATTAAATCTATGGTACAATATATTAAGAAACGAGGTAATATTATGTATGATAGATTAATAAAATTGGTTGGAGAAACCAATTATAATAAATTAAAGAGTAAAACTGTTGCTGTAATAGGTTTAGGCGGAGTAGGGGGAGCAGTATGTGAATGTCTTGCTAGAAGTGGTATTGGTAAATTAGTTATAGTTGATTTTGATACTATTGATATATCTAATTTAAACAGACAAATAATAACCAATAAGACTAATATTGGCTGTAAAAAAACGGAAGAGATGAGAAAAAGAATTGAACTAATTAGTGAAACTAAAATAACTATATTAGATACATTCCTAAGTGAAGATAACATAGATGATTTATTTAAGTATGATATTGATTATTTGATAGATGCCTGCGATAGCATTGATGCCAAAAAAGCGTTAATAAAAAAATGCACTGAGGAAAAGATACCGTTTATTTCGTGTATGGGCACGGGGAACAAGCTCGACCCTTTGAAATATCAAATCGTGGATATTCGGAAGACGAGTTACGACCCTATTGCTAAAATTCTTAGAAAATATGTTAAAGATATGCGAATTGCGGGCAGGGTAATGGTGTTATATAGTACGGAGGTTCCGAAAAAGGTTTCTGGCTCCATTAGTTCCATCGCTTATATGCCTACTATTGCCGGTAATTTATGTGCGAGCTATGTAATAAGAAAAATACTAGAAAATGACTAGTATTTTTATCTATTTATTCTTTCTAAATTCTCCATAATAATTTTTAGTTTGTTTTCAAAAGCGTTTTCTCTGGGGATATAGAACTTGCTTCCTTTGAGTTCCTTGGGCAAATATTCTTGCTTTACAATGCTATTTTTATAATTATGGGGGTATTTATAAGCGGGATTATTTTTCTTTATGTGTGTTGGTACGGGGTAGGAACCGTTATTTTTTACAGTATCAATAGCACTATATATGGCAGCTTCTCCGGAATTGCTTTTGGGCGATAAGGCCATTTCGATAATAATTGTTCCTAGTATGATAGTGGCTTCGGGCATTCCTACTTCTCTTGCTGCAATACAGGCTGACACTACTTTTGGTCCCATACTGCTATTGGCAAGGCCGATATCTTCATAAACTATTACTTGCATACGTCTACATATTGCTTCTAACTCCCCACCTTCGAGAAGTCTAGCTAAATAATATAGGGAAGCTTGCACGTCACTACCTCTAATTGATTTTTGAAAGGCACTGAGGAGGTCATAGTAATTGTCGCCATCTTTGTCGTGGAATATATTAGGGGTATTATTGATGCTTTTTACTATATCTAGGGTTATGTGTTTATCACTTACTGAGTAGTAGCATACTTCTAATAGGTTATAGGCAAATCTTAGGTCGCTGGAACTTAGGGATGCTATATAGTTAATGCTTTCTTCATCTATTGTTATTTCTTCTAACTCTTTACTTTGCGTAGCATTTTTTAATGCTAAAATTATTTCATCCGTGGTTAATTCTTCTAATTTGAATAATTGGCATCTACTTCTAATGGCGGGATTAATGCTGTGATAGGGGTTGGAAGATGTTAGGCCGATTAGGGTGATGAGGCCATTTTCTAAAAGGGGGAGGAGGAGGTCTTGCTTGTCTTTATTTAGTCTATGGATTTCGTCCATAATTAGAACCATTCCGTTATATAGTTTGGCTTCTTCGACGACGATATCGAAGTCTTTTTTGTTATTTATAACGGCGTTTAGGCATCGATATTTACAGCCAAGTTCGTTTACTAAACAGAGAGCGATAGTTGTTTTTCCTATCCCGGGGTTGCCGTATAAAATCATTGAAAATAGTTTGTTATTTTTTACTAGGTTATTTAATATTTTCCCTTCT
This sequence comes from uncultured Bacilli bacterium, assembly GCA_934101865.1. GTDB lineage: Bacteria > Bacillota_I > Bacilli_A > RF39 > UBA660 > UMGS2068. The sequence goes on from CAKOSA010000012.1 coordinate 12,183, forward strand.
CCGACTAGGTGTTTTTGGCCAACTACATCTTTTAGTTTTTGTGGTCTTAGTTTTACTGCTAATGGTTCGTTCATAATATCACCTATACAATCATAAGATACTTCCTAAAAAATGTCAATATTACTGGTAAAAAATTGTGAATTTTGTTATAATATGGTTAGAAAGAGTAGGGTGACTGGTAATGGTTTTGGATAAGGGTAATATTAGTATATATAATGATTTTATGGTGTATTTGCAAACTGAGAGGGGACTTTCCAATGGGACAATTTTGGCTTATGGGGATGATGTGAGAAAGTTTCTTAGGTATTTACAAGAAAAGGGGATTTTGGTAAGGGATGTGGATGATGATGTAATGGAGGAGTACCTAGCGTCTTTGGTTAATCTTAATAGTTATTCGGTTAACAGGAATATTAGTTCAGTTAAGGTTTTTTTGGAATTTTTGGGGAAGGTATATGGGTACGTTTTTTCTATTTCTGATATTCGTTCTATTAAAACTAATAGGCATCTTCCGCAAGTTCTTTCGCGGGAAGAAGTGGATAAGATACTTGATATTTCTTTAAAGACACCGTTTGATTATCGGAACAAGGCTATGCTTGAAGTTATGTATGGGTCAGGTCTTAGGGTTAGTGAGGTTACGGGGCTTAAAGGTAAGAATATTGATTTGGAGAGTGGGGTAGTGAGATTTTTTGGTAAGGGTAGTAAAGAGAGAATGGTGCCTTTATCGGATATGGCTATTAGGTATCTCAGGATTTATTTGGATGAATACAGGTGTTTCTTTGTTAAAAAGAGAATATTGGATAATGTTTTTCTGAATAATCACGGCTCGGCTTTGACAAGGCAAGGGTTTTTAATGATTTTGAAAAGGATTTGTGAGCAAAAAGGTATTACTAAGGCGGTTACTCCCCATTGTTTAAGGCATTCTTTTGCTACGCACTTGCTGGAAGGTGGGGCTGATTTGCGAAGTATTCAGACGATGCTAGGCCACGAAAATTTGTCAACAACACAGATTTATACGAATTTAGGGGTGGATACGGTTAGGGAAAACTATGATTTGTATCATCCTAGGAGTTAATAATGGTGCCCTACGGGGGTAAGAATATGGATTTGGAAAGGAGAATTTTTATGAAAGTGGAAAAATATGGAATATATAGGCATTTTAAGGGGAAGTATTATTTGGTTTTGGATATTGTAAAACATAGTGAAACGAGAGAAGAGTTAGTGCTTTATAGGGCTTTGTATGGAGAAAAGGAATTGTGGGTGAGACCGCTCTCGATGTTTACTTCTTTGGTGGATGGGGATAAGTATCCTAATGTGAAACAAAAATATAGGTTTGAACTGCAAAATATGGATAATTTTAGGAAAAATGATGACTTTTTGGTATAAATTTGGTACAATTAGGGTGTATGTTAAAAATAGAAAGAAGGTATAAGATGATAAGTAAGACGATATTTAGAGAATATGATATTAGGGGTATATATGGTACGGATTTGTTTGATGAGGATGCGTATAAGATTGGACTTGCCGTAGGCTACAAGTTAAACAAATATAAAATTAAAGAGATTGTGGTGGGGCACGATAACAGGATGTCTTCGCCGGCTCTGACGGAGAATTTGATTAGAGGGCTGGTTCAGTTTGGTATTGATGTGGTGAATATTGGAGAAGCGACGACGCCGATGGTGTATTTTGCGAGGATTCATTTGCAGAAAATGGCGAGTATTGCGGTGACGGCATCGCATAATCCTAAGGAATATAATGGTTTTAAGATTTGTTTTAATGGGACGAATAATGCTTACGGGGACGAGATTAGGGAGTTATATGACATAATTGTGGCTGGTGATTTTATTTTTAAGGGGGAGATGGGTGCTGTTAATAATGTGAATATTCGAGATGAATATGTGAAGTATATTTTGAGGGATATTCATATTGATAATCCGAATTTAAAGGTGATTTATGATTGTGGTAATGGGACGACGAGTATAATTGCACCTAGTATTTTTGAAAGGCTTAATGTGAAAGAGAAGGGGATATTTAATATTTCTGATGCTAATTTTCCTAATCATCATCCGGACCCTAATGTTAAGGCTAATTTGGATAAACTTAGTAAGGAGGTATTGAAAGATAAAGCTGATTTGGGGGTTGCTTATGATGGTGATGGAGATAGAGTAGGGTTGATTGATGAAAATGGTAGATTTGTTACTTGTGAAGAAATAATGATTTTGATTTGGAGAGATTTGGTAAATAAGGTGGGTAACAAAAAGACTTTATATGATGTGAAGTGTTCAAAGATTCTGGCGGATGAACTTGATAAGCTTGGTGTTGAAAAGGTTCTTAATAAAACTGGTAATTGTTTTTTACAAGCTAAAACTCACGAACTTGATGTGCCATTTGCCGGAGAGGAATCTGGACATACTATTTTTACTGATAGATTTGGTGGTTTTGAGGATGCTATTTATACGTCGCTTAGAATTATAGAGATTGTGGCTAATTCTGGTAAGAGTGTTAGTGAACTTTTAAAGGGTATTAAGTATTATCATACAACGCCAATGATGAACTACCCTACTTCGGAAGAAAAAAAACAGAGTGTAGTAGAGACTATCAAAAATTATTGTATTAGCAAGGGATATAATATTAATACAATTGATGGCGTAAAAATTATTAATGATAACTCCTCTGCTCTATTCAGGGCTTCTAATACCAGTCCTAATATTACGTATCGTTATGAAGCTACAACTGAGGAAGAATTAAAGAAACTTGAAAATGAGTTTAATGCGTTACTTGATGAGATTTCTAAAAATGATTAGAAAAAATATGAATTTTGAGGTTGTTAATGCTTGCGTAGAATGAATTGAGATGGATAATTATATTACTTTTTGATTCTCGATGCAAATGAGAGGCCCTATCGGGGGCAAATATATATATGAAATATTATGAAATGAGAATAAATGGGAAATAAAAAGAAAAATAATAGGGGAGTTCTCTATTATTTTTCTTTATAACTTTCGCAAATTGTTTCTTCTTTGTCAGTGCAATCACATCCGTCACAAGAACAAGAAACTTTAATGGAATCTAATTTGCAAACGCATTTATCATTGTCATTATGTTTGCAGTTAGAAACATTGCATTTTATATTTTTATTATCCATAAATTATCCTCCAAGAATAGTATTTACGGATATATGGTAAATATACGGAAATTATGGGTAATTTTTTAATAATTTATGATTTTTAAACCAAGAAATTAACATAATATCAATTATCGGAACTAGCGTAAAATGAATTGAAGAGGGGAACTGTATTACTTTTTAATTCTCGATGCAAATGAGAAGCCCCTCTTTATCATTTATTTATATTATTAAACATATCTAGATTGTATTTCGGCAATTTTATCAAATACTTCACTGGCATTTTGTTCATTTATTTCTGTATAGCCAAGTTCTTTTAAAGCAATTGCTTTGGCTGTATTTAATTCCTGAGTACGACTCATTTTTTCTTCATTTTTACGGGATAGTTCGGCTTCCCATCTCTTGTGAGATTCTATTAATTTGCTTTTAGAGGCCCCACCGTTATTATATAAAGTGAATGCTGAATATAAAATGCTTTCAAAGGTATATTGTCTATCTTCTTCAAATACACAAACTGTAGGATCTGTATATCCGGTTGCTTTAGAAATATATGCTAATATATATTTTATTTCTTTAGTATTGCCAAGCGCCATTAAGAAGTGATACAAATATGTTAAGATATTCATACTATTTTGTGTTTTATCTTCATTAAGCATTTCTTTTAAAAGAAAGATAATATCACTTATTAGTTCTTGTTCTTCTCGTCTTAAACCAGATAGTTCAATAACTTCATTTTTTTTAGGGACATTGGTACTTTTGCGGGAGTTAGTGAATATTTTGCTTCCAACTTCTTGTAAATATATATCGTTTATTTCTACTTCACTTAATTCTTTTTCGTTTTTAACGCCTAATAATTTAAATAAGAGTTGACATTTATCATTAGATAATTTTGAAAGGTCATTACTGTCAAAGTAATTGTAAATCATTTGCCTAGAAACTCCTAGATATTTTGCTAGATTAACCTTTGATATGCCCGCTTCTTTTAGAATTAAATTAATTTTATCAACTGTATTCATTATCAAATTCCTCCTAAACCACTAATGTGTTAACTTACTTTACATTATAAGTATAACACAACATTAAGTGTAAAGCAAGAAAAAGTATATTAAAAATAAGAGAAATTTCTGTTTTAGAACTTTCTCTATTTAATTACTTCTTTTATTATTCCGCCCCCTAAACACTGGCCATTTTCATTATAAAGGACGCAAAATTGTCCTGGGGTAACGGCTTTACAGGGATTGTAAACTAATTTTAATGTATTACTGTCAAGTAATTCTGCTTTTGTAAATATGTCTTTTTGACGATATCTGAATTTGGCATAGCACTCCCCTATTTCTTTGTTTTCGGTTAGAAAGTTGAATTCTTCAATAATACAACTTGTTGACTTAAGTTTATCGCTATCCTCACCACTAGATACATATAATATATTTTTATCTAAATCTTTTGAGACCACGTAGTGCTTGTTTAAATTACCACCTAAATTAAGTCCCCTTCTCTGCCCTATTGTGTAATACATAAGGCCGATATGTTTCCCAATTGTTTCACCAGTGTCAGCATCGATGATATCACCAGGGATATTTGGTAAGTAGTTTTTAAGAAAATTTTTGAAGTTTCTCTCTCCGATAAAGCATATACCTGTAGAGTCCTTTTTTTTGGCAGTTATGAGGCCATTTTCTTCCGCTATCTTTCTTACTTCGGGCTTTTCTAAATCAGCGAGGGGAAAGATAACGTTTTTAAACTTGTCCTTTCCAACATAAGCTAGGAAATAGCTCTGATCTTTATTTAAATCCTTTGCTTTATATAAATTACCGTCTATTATTTTGGCGTAATGTCCTGTTGCAATATAATCGGCACCAAGTTCAAGGGCTTTATTTATGAATAAATCAAATTTGATATATTTATTACACATTACATCGGGATTGGGAGTTCGACCTTTTTTGAGTTCATCTAAAAAGTAAGTAAAAACGTTATCCCAGTATTCTTTTACATAGTCAACTCTGTGGAGAGGAATATTTAAAGTTTCACATACTTTTTTTGCGTCGTTATAGTCTTCTTCTTGAGGACATATATCATTTGAAAGATTGGGATTACCTAAATAATCGTTGTTAATAGTGCTATCCCAGTTTCTCATAAATAGACCTATGACATTATATCCTTGCTTTTTTAATAGAAGAGCAGCAACTGAGGAATCTACTCCGCCACTCATTCCAATTACTACTGTTTTCATTTATAATCACCACAATAAGTATATCACATTTTTGATGAAAAAAAAATAAAAGTGATTACTATTTATAGATTTCTTAATTCGCAGGGGAATAGAAACTTTAAAAATAATTTAGATTGCTTTGAAAAAGAACTATATTTACAAATAATCAATATTTATAGATAATAAATCTGCTTGTTTTGAAATTCATTTTTTTAATATTCCAGTGCAACCATCATTTAAATAATCCCGAAACGGAATTGAATAGAAATGAGGTGAGGTAAACTTCAATAATGCTAGTTAAAATGATTACTCCGAGTGATATTAGGAAAATAAAGCTATATCTTTTGAGAAGATTTATGGTATTGATTCTTTTACCTGTAATTTGCTTAATAATTCCTAATGAAAAAATAATACTATAAATACTTAGGGACAAAATAACTAATATGTTAATAATATTGTGAGGTATTAGGTATATAAGTCCTAAAAGTAACCCCTTAGCTTTATATATATAAATCATACTGCTTACACAAAAACCGGTAACAAAGCCTTTTAAATATACAATAAATCCATTAAACACAAGGCCAATAGTGCTAATACCGAGAATAAAAATGGCTATAATATACAGAAGATTTATAGTTAAAGTATTTTTAAGACTTCCGGTTAGACTTCCAGAAATAATATTGGTAAACTCGGTACTTACTATGGATTTGTCGCCCGTACCTAGACTCATTAAAAAAATGGAGCCACTTATTATACCAATAATGAAAAAACTGATAATGAACGTGCTAATACTTTTGCTAGGAAATAGAATACTTGTAATTCTGCCTTTCATATTTCATCACCTAGTAAAATATATGTATAGTGTATTGAAATTATGTGGATTTTTTGATACAATTATTGTGAGGTAGGTGTAAAATGAGCAAAAGTAAAAAGAAACAAAGTGGAACGAAGATAATGACCAAAGTGATAGCTATTTTGATGCTGATAATTATGGTTGCATCGGTGTTTGTATCAATAATTGCATATCTATAAGATATGTTTTTTTCTTTTGCTCCCCTGCCCTACCCTTGGGCAAATATATATAATGTTTATAAATAAAAAGCACCAAATGGTACTCTTAGATAAGCAAATAAAGAATAAAGACAGCGAATATTACAGCTACAATAGCGAGTAAATAGTAAGCAACATAACCGCCACTACTGGCTGGAACTGGTTTTCTTGATACAGTTTGAGGTTTTTCTAAGGCTTCATCTCTACTTGCTACGGTTACATCATTGTTTACACTTATATTATTAACGTTATCATTGTTGCCGACAACGAAGTTCATATCATCAGTTTCTAATTTTTTATAATTAGAATAATTGGCCATATTTTCTTGCAATAATTCAAGAACTGTGGTTGTTCCTATTCTATTTTGGTATTTATTTTTGAAATAGCTGATAAAAGATAAGAAACTGTCATTTTTAACAAGGATTACTTCTCTTAATGGGGTGATGCCACTGCCGACTAGTAAGTTGTATACGCTATTAATTATATAAGTTATTATTCTTTCAGCGTGGATATAGTCGTTGGCGTCACTACTTCCCATAATTTGAATTAAACTATTATTAAACATTGGTATTACGTAACTGCAAGAGGCGTTGTCTATTTCTCTAAAATATGATAGGACATTTTCTTTTACCCAGAGAGTGTCATTTTTGGTAAAATCGTACTTATCGAGATTGTTTTTTATTTCTATTGTGATATTAACACTATTGTTGTTTTTAGGAACAGATAAATAATAAGATATTGTATTATCCCTAATGAAATATATGTTATGCTTATTTAAAGCTGCTATTAAAGATATATTATTCATATAAATATTAACCACGGAAACCCGCTACTTTTATGTGTTGGGATAAGTGGCCCTCCTTTCGATTAGATATTTTTGATCAACCAAGTAGTAGGCCTAAATATAATTAGTTACTATTACTCTACCCCCTAGTCTAGTATAATTAAATTATACCAAACTTTTTTTTACTTGTCATCCTTTTTTGATAAAAAAATAGAAAAAGGAAGAAAATCTTCCTAGTTTTCCGCTTCTTCTAACATAGTAGTAATAAAAATACCATATCCTTTGGTTGGGTCATCCACGACTACGTGCGTAACGGCACCGACAATATTTCCGTTTTGAATGATAGGTGAGCCACTCATTCCTTGCACTATTCCTCCGGTTTTACTAAGAAGGTTACTATCGTTTATTTCAAATAATATATTTTTTGTTGTATTTTGGGATTTGTTAATTTTAAGTATATTGATGTTAAATTCTTCTACTAGTTTATTGCTTATAACTGTTAGTATTTTTGCATCTCCTAGTTCCACTTCTTCTTCTTTAGCAACTTTATATAGTTTTTTTTCTGGTATATTATTAATGGTGCCAAAAACTCCAGCACTTGTATTTTCACGTACATTACCGTAGACTTTCGTCGTATCGTATCTTGCGTTTTTTTCTCCGGGATGACCATCATCTGATGGTGTAATATTGGTAACGGTGGAGTCGTATATGCAGCCGTCTTTGATTTCTAATTTTTGGCCCGTACTTTTTTCGATTATTTCGTGACCTAAGGCACCGTATAGTTTAGTATTGGGGTCAATAAAAGTTAGGGTACCTATTCCACTAATGCTATCTTTAACATATAGTCCTGTTTTGTAAACGCCGTCTACATCTTTTATTAAAGTAAGGGATGTGGAGTATTCTTTGTTATCTCTAAGGTATGTGATATCAATATTATTATTTATGCCGGTATTATTAATAGAGGATATCATTTCTTCTATAGAGTTAACGGGTTTATTTCCTACTTTTATGATTTTATCTCCTATATTGAGTCCTGCTTTTTTAGCAGTATCAATGCCTTCGGTTTCATAAGTACCTACGACCATAATATAATTAGATTTAAGGAGGATACCAATATTTTCACCGCCTGCTAAAATGTAATCAGAATAAGCATTTACTTTTATTGGAATAAAAACGCTAAGGATTAAAAGAAGCAGAAAGTTAGTCTTAAACTTCTTTAAAAACATTTTTATCTTCTCCTTTACTTATTCATTTGACTACACTATTATTATTAAATAATTAGTTAAAATTATAATAAGTAAATAATACCAACCTATTACTGGTTTTTAAAAATTGTAAAAAGAAGGATGCAGAAATTTAAAAACTGTAATATTATTTTAAATAAAAAGCATAAAATTAATAAGAAAAGAGGAATTTATATGAGTAATACGGCTTTGGCCTTCGTTTTAACGACACTTGCTGGTTTTTCGACTTTGATTGGAGCGTTTCTTATTTTTTTTAAATTTAAAAATGAAGAAAAGTTATTGGCGGGATGTCTTTCGTTTGCAGCGGGAGTTATGATGATGATATCGGTAATTGATTTGATGCCGGAAGGAGTTAGTCTTTTAAAAACTAAGTATGGTTTATTGGCAACGATGGGATTGGGACTTGGGGCAATTGTGCTGGGTGGTATTACTTCGGGATTACTTGATTATTTTTTTCCTGATAATGTTAAAAATGATAGTAAGGGTAGTAAGTATAATTCTTCTCTTTATAAAGTTGGTATTATAGCAATGATAGCGATTGTTATTCATAATATTCCCGAGGGTATTGCTACGTTTGTGACAACACATCATAATGTTTCTTTGGGGTTTTCCTTAGCCTTAGCAATATCTCTTCATAATATTCCCGAGGGATTATCTATTGCGGTTCCAATTTATTATTCTACGAAGAGTAGAGCTAAGGCTCTTTTATATACTTTGGTTTCGGCGTTGTCGGAGCCGTTTGGGGCGATTATTACTTACTTGTTTTTAATTAATTATATAAATGAGACAGTGCTTGGTCTTCTTTACTTTTTGATAGCGGGTATTATGCTTTATATTTCGATGTTTGAGCTTTTACCAAAATCAAAATCTTATAATTATAAAAAACTAACTTATTTATTCTTCTTTATTGGGATTGTTTTTATTACTATATTTCATTAACCGCCGACGAGGCTATTTAAGATTTTGAAACCGCCTTCGATTGTTTTTTTGAAGTATTTTTTTATTAGATTAGAAGTGTTGTTTACTCCTTGGGTAAATTTATTGGTATAATCTATGTATTCGGGAACTGTATAATCGTTAATATCTACGTTGACGTTGTTTTTTACGTCTTCTTCAAATTTTTTGATTTGTTCATTAGTTAATATGGTTCGTTCTTGCATTTTATATTCGTAGTAACCGCTTTCGGAAATGGTGAAACATATTACGTAAGTGATAAATAATACGCCTATAATTAGTTTAAATATTTTATCTTTTTTCATTATCTTTCCCCTTTTATATATTTGGAAAAGATGTCTGTAAGGGCGGAGGTGGTATTCATTACTTCGTTTATATTGTTATCTTTACTACCTACTTCGATGAGCATACATCCTGAACTTACATCTTGATTGTAGATACCGTCTACTCCGGCTCCTTCTTTTTTGTAAATACCACGGGAAAGATTGGGATAGTATTTATTTATAAGATTATTGATACTAGTAGCAAGAGTTAAATTTTTTTCATAGCCGGAGTGTTCTAGTCCGATAACAAAAAGAATGCGAGCGTAATCTTTATCACCTATTTTGGCAGTGCTTACTTCTTTACTAACGCTATCTCTATGGATATCTATAAAATATTTAAGGGAACTGTATTTATTGATTTTTTCTAATAGTAATAGTCTACTTGCTTTATAGCTATATGAGTGATCCCAACCGTTTATGGAGAGGAGTTCTGTCATATTGGCGGTTTCGGCGATAGTACTTATACCACTATTATTTAATTTTTCTTTAAAGAGATATGAAGTCATAAGGACGTTAGGAGTTATACCGTATATTTCTAAACTACTATTACTATAATTTTCTAATTGATGAGAGTTATAGAGGTAGATTATGGGATTGTTGGTATCACTTGGGTATGGGTCCTCGATGTAAGTGCTTATTTCTTTTAATTTTTCTAAGTCACTATAATCATCATTATATTGCAGTTTTTTATTTTCTGTACCGTCGAGGCCTCCAAATTTTAAAATACTGGTAGGATTAGAGAAATCGATCTTAAAGATATAGTTCATTGTCTTACCCACGATAGTGCTTAACTTCATATCGTTTAAATTGCCGACGTTTCCACCTTTTAAAATGAATTTGACAAAGTTTTCGTTGTTTATATTTTTATTGTTTTTGATAGCACTATAATAAGTTAGTGCGAACACTCCGTAAATGATTAGGAGGTAAAATGCGAGTTTGAGGCTGTATTTTTTGCGATTTTTTAGGATCATTTTTCCTTTTTTGAACATAGTTAATCACCAAAAACATTATATGACTTTAATAGTGCGTTATTTGTCGATGGAGAGCGTTGTTGAGACTGCTAGAAATGACATTACTTATTTTATCGATAAGGAAATCTACTTCTTTGGGACAGACGATTAAATCGTAGTTAACGGCACTCATTACTTCTTTGATGAGGTTTCGTTTTTCTATTTCACCGAGAGTTCCGACTAAGCCCATTAGTTTTTCTTTATCACTTTGACTTAGTTCGAGATTTCTTATTTTGTCGATATAGTTATCAAAATGGAGGGGGCTTAGTTTATTTATTTCGGTATTATTCTTGATATATGATATGTGTTTTAGAAGATAGTTGATGGCCTCATTTACGATGACGGAGGATTCTACGACGGTGGGAACGCCGATAGCTATGACGGGGATTTTGAGGGTATCAGTACTTATTTCCTTGCGGTTATTGTATACGCCACTTCCAGGTCTAATTCCGGTATCGGTTAGTTGGATAGTGCGGTTAACTCTTTCGAGACTGCTAGCGGCAAGGGCATCAATCACGATAATGAATTTGGGGTTAATGAGATTGGTTAGGGCTTCGATATAGTCAGCGGTTTCGATGCCGGTTTCACCCATTACTCCGGGGCTTATGGCAGAGATGCTACGCATTCCTTCTTTGGGACGAGCGTTTAATAAGAAGAGGTGTCTTGTTATTACTAGTCTACTTATTACTTTGGGGCCTAAGGCATCGGGAGTGGATTTGCTGTTACCTAATCCTAGTATTAGTCCTTCGTCATCATCTTTGATATTTTTGTATTTGAGAAGGGATTTTATTTCTTTTTCGAGGACTTTTCCTACTTCTTCTCTATCTTCATAATTGGTTATATCTTTAAAGGTAATGGTTATATATCTTCCTTCTTTTTTACCTATTACTTTACCCTCTTCTTTGGTTATATCTGTGGTACTTATTTTAATGTTTTTATTGGTTTTCTCTTTGGTTTTGACGGGGCTATGGGATGCGTCTATACTTTCTACTACTAGGTCTGTTCTTACGTTAAAGGGTTTTAAATTAATATTATTTTCCATAAATGGCCTCCTATAATAATATTTTTTACAAAAAAGTTAAAAAATATTTGCCTTTTTGCTTTTTTTTTGGTAAAATTATATATAGTTATTGAA
>CAKOSA010000013.1 GCA_934101865.1 uncultured Bacilli bacterium
TGATGGTATTAATGAAGCGTTAATCGTTGAATTTTACAGTAGAGTTTAGTTTGAGCAGACTTTGGTCTGCTTTTTTGTTTGAATTGGGAGGCAAAAAAAGACACCTCCTTTTTTGTGTTGGTAGTGTCTTAAACATAGTTTAGTTATTTCTTTTACCCATATAATAATTTTTTTTGCCTCTTTTTATTATTATAGCGTCTTCGATAAAATCTTTATCCGTTAGTTCGTAACTTGCGTCTGTTATTTTATCGCCATTAATACTAATAGCTCCATTGGTTATGAACTCTCTTGCTTCTCTTTTGCTTGAACATATTTTACTTTGGACTAGGGTATCTAAAAGATTTGATGAGGTTATAGTTACTTCTGGTACACCTTTGAAACATATTTCTATTTCTTCTTTGGTTAGACTTTTTATATCTCCGGAGAAAAGAGCTTCACTCATTTTTACGGCTTTGTTATATTCTTCTTTACCGTGTAGGAATGTTATTACTTCTTCGGCAAGGCGTTTATGGGCTTCACGTTTTTCGGGAGCGATTTGGTGTTTTTGTTCTAATTCTTGGATTTCTTCGACAGATAGGAAAGTTAATTTTTTTATGTATTCTATTACTTTGCTATCTTCGGAATTGAGGAAGAATTGATACATTTCATAAGGTGTAGTTTTGGTCTTATCAAGCCAGATGGCTCCACCTTCGCTTTTGCCAAACTTTGTTCCGTCGGCTTTGGTTATGAGAGGCATAGTTAAACCGTAGATTTCCTTGCCTAATTTTTTTCTTACTAATTCGATACCGGAAGTTATATTACCCCATTGGTCAGAACCTCCGATTTGCAAAGTGCAGCCTTTGGTTTGATATAGATACATAAAATCAAGGGCTTGCATTATCATATAGCTAAATTCTGTATAGGTTATTCCTATATCTAATCTACTTTTAACGGTTTCCTTATTTAGCATATAGTTTAAATTGAAGTATTTTCCATAATCTCTTAGGTAGTCAATGAAGTTTATATCTTTGGACCAGTCATAGTTATTTACTACTTCAAAACCGAAGATGTCTTCTACTTGCTTTCTTAGGTATTTATAGTTATAGTCTAGTTGCTGTCTGGTTATCATTGGACGTTCTGCGGTTGGTTTAGGATCACCGATTAATCCAGTTGCTCCTCCTACTAAGAGGATGGGATTATGGCCAGCTTTCTTTAATCTTAAAGCCATAGAAAAGGTTGAATAGTGTCCTATATGTAAGCTATCCCCCGTAGGGTCTGTTCCTATATAAAAGGTAATACCTCCATTATTTATCATTTCTTTTACTTTATCGTCGCTTATATTATCTATAAGTCCACGCCATACTAATTCGTCATATAATTTCATTTTTGGTTGTCCTTTCTGTACTTCCGATGCCACCTACTCTTTTTGCGGTGGATACATCATCATCTGTTATGAGATAATTTATGAATATTCCTTGACAATAGGCATCTCCTTTTTGGATTATGTAATCCTTGGTTCCTTGGTTTTGGAGGGCTACCCATATATGTCCTTCGTTGGTTTCATTATTGTAGTAATCGCTATCTATAACGCCTATTTGGTTACACATTCTTACGTTGTATTTAAAGCCCATACTGCTTCTCACCACTAATAATAGGGCTTCGTTTTCTTGGAAATGGGCTTTATAGCCAGTTGGAATTTTAATAATTTCTTGGGGTTTTATAGTTATATCTTTTAGGGAATAGAAGTCGTATCCAACACTGTTTGCAGTTGCCCTTTGAGGTAACTTGTATTCTTCATAGTTATTAGGATTTTCTTCTACATCCTTTTTATATTGATTATAGCTTATTTTCTCAAAGTGTCTCATTTTTATCATCCTCATATTTTTTTAGGGTTTCTTTTATTTTTCGAAATCTATGGTTAAGTCCTGATTTAGTTATGGACTTACCTGTCTCTTTTGTTATTATTTCACTTAGTTCTGATAGTGAGTTTTCGGGGTATTTTTCTCTATAATATATTGCTTCCTTTATTTTATCGTCTAATAATTCTACTAAATCGTACTCTTTTAGTTTTTCAATATCTTTTAATTGTTCCATAGAGGTTAGAAAGACCTTGTCCATATTGGCTTGTTCACAGTTATTTAGTCTATTAGTCATATTTTTGTGGTCTCTATATATTCTTATGTCCTCAAAATATAGGACGGCTTTATAGGCTTTTATTATTCTGAGAAAGTCGCTTATTTTTTCAGCCTCTTTGATATATACCATATAGTTTTTATCTCTTTTTAGCATTTTGCTATTTAGATAAAAATTATTTAGTTTTTTTTCTATAAAGAGAGCGTATTCCTTATTAGAGAGGCTTAATTCAAGATGATACCTACTTGTTTTGGGGTCGTTGATACTTCCGACAGTTAGAAATAATCCGCGTAAATAGGCTCTTACCATTTCTTCATCAGCCAAAACGTAGTCTTTGGGAATATTTAAGTAGTTGCCTTTTTTATCAATAATACTTAAATCTTCTAATATTTCTTTGGTCTTTTCCTTTATTTCTAATATATAGCTTATATTTTTATTGAAATTGTATTTTTTTCTTACGGTTATTACTGGTATTACATCGTAGATACTTTTAAAGAGTTTAAATATACGACGGGCAAGGACATTGCTTTCTGTATTTATGATGATGCTATCTATGCTTGCGATACTATTTCTTATTATTGCTGATAGTTCTGATGTTAGTTCTAATCTTGTACTATCTAAGCGAGCTACTTCATTCTTTACTTCAAGAGAAAAACTCATACTACCCTTCCTTTGTTAGATATGTGAATATTGCTAGGGCTGTTTTTAAGTAATCGTGTTTTACTTTGTCATTCTCTATGGAAGCTAGATCTTCTTTTATGTATTTTACTTTCATTTGTTTTAGATTTTCTTTATCTAGTATTACTTCTTCACTACCTTCATTTTTATATCTAGTGAGAATATTTTCGGGTATTTTTTTATTGTTGGCAACAACGACATCAATAAAGTCTTTGCCGACATGTTTATTTATAGCTTTTACAAAGTCACTTACCATATAGCCGTCGGTTTCGCCTGGTTGAGTCATTATGTTACATACATACATTTTTTTGGCATTTGATTTTTGAAGAACTTTACGAACGTTTTTATCTATTAGGTTTGGTATTACAGATGTATATAGACTTCCTATAGCAAATATTATTAAATCAGCATCTTCAAGGGCTTTTAGTACTTCGTCCGTGGCACTAACTTTATTTTTATAGGAAACGTAACTTATTTTACCGTGAGCTTCGGGGATGTTGCTTTCTCCTTCGATTACTCTACCGTCACTAAGATGTGCTACTAATATGGGTTTATCTTCACTAAATGGGAGTATTCTTCCTTTTAATTTAAAGATACCGCTAAGGGCTTCTAGGGACTGGGTTAGATTTCCGGTTATGTTATAGAGGGCCGTTAAGAGTAGATTTCCCATTGCGTGATTGTTTAAATCACTTGATGTATTAAATCTATATTGTAATAATTCTGATACGATTGGTTCTGTTTCACTTAGGGCTACTAATACGTTACGGATATCTCCAACAGCAGGGATATCGAATTCTTTTCTTAGTACCCCTGTACTACTTCCGTCATCGGCAACGGATACTATGGCAGTTATATCTAAGGGAAAGAGTTTAAGACCTCTAAGTAATGTGCTTAGTCCTGTTCCGCCTCCTATTACGACTACTTTCTGCATTTTTACACCTCTTTTTCTTTTTAATTGTATTATTCTTTGTCACTAATTAGTATTATACAATTTAATTTTATTTAATGCAACAGCAAATGATAAATTTTTCCATAAAGTGATACTACTTGTCTATCTTGTGAATGCGTAGAGACCCTTTTTCATTGTTTTTAGTTGTCTTGGACTTATACCTAGTATATCTATTATTTCTTCATCAGTGAATTTTTTCTCGACTAGGTTTTGAAAAATATTTCTTTTTTCTATTATTTTTCCAGCTGTTTCTCCTTTGATAAAGCCTATTTCTTCGGCCTTTTCGTAACTATCATAAAAGCCTCTTATGTAGGCTGTTAAAAAGTCTATATTATTTTGTTTCTTCATTTTCACCTCCTATTTTTTGTCGCTATGCGAACAGGTATGTATTGTACAATTAATACTTTTATTTATTACCATTACTATGGGTAATGTGTCCTCTATTCTATGTTATTATATAGAATAGAGCCTGTCCAATCTTTATGATACTCTTTTAAGTTTAGTAAGTTGTTTAGGATTGATATCAAGTAGGTTGCTTATTTCATTATCACTAAAACCTTTATTCATAAGTTTAGCAATTAGATTTTTTCTTTCGTGCAAGGCACCTTGTTTTTGGCCTTGTACTAATCCTTCTTCACGGCCCTTCTCAATGCCTTCTTCAATCCCTTGCTCTTTATTGTACTCAGCAATTTCTTGCTTTTCTAATTCAAAATCTCTTTCTTGGAAAAGCTCCTCAATAAACTTCGGATCCTCATTCTTACTAATAATTGTGTTTTTCAAATCTTCTACCATATTATCTTTCATACCTCCTTTAATCATTAATTCTGTAACTTCATCAACGCTACTAGAATGAAATACAGCCAGTTTTCAAAAGAGAATAACTGGCTGGGGCTGTATTTTTGCTTGTCCTGCCTTATGATACTCTTTTAAGTTTAGTAAGTTGTTTAGGATTGATATCAAGCAAATTTCCAATATCTTTGTCGCTGAGGCCTTTACTAATAAGTTTGTTAATTATGTTTTTCGTACTTTCATTACGACCTTGTTCACGGCCTTCTTTAAGTCCTTTCTCAATGCCTTTCTCGATGCCTTCTTCAATCCCCTGCTCTTTAATTTCTTGCTTTTCTAACTCAAAATCTCTTTCTTGGAAAAGCTCCTCAATAAACTTCGGATCCTCATTCTTACTAATAATTGTGTTTTTCAAATCTTCTACCATACTATCTTTCATACCTCCTTTAATCATTAATTCTGTAACTTCGTCAACGCTACTAGAATGAAATACAGATAATTTTAATAAACTTCTGTCACAACCATTATATCCTAAATCGCGATATTTGACAACTTTTTTGTAACAATTATCGACATTGATAACCCATATCTCATAGTCATCAATATACAAATCCTTCGCACTATCAGCCCTTATATTGTACTTCGTTATAAGGCCTTTACTTTTCTTGGCCCCCGTATTCAAATGAACTTGGATAAATCTGGGCCACTCATTTTTCTCAATATGAAATTTATTCTTAATTTTGTGCCTTCTTCCATAAAGTATATTAAGGTAATTTAACATTCTCTTGGCTTTCTCAGGGTTAAAGTCATTTCTGTTAACCTCAATATTAATGATATCTTTATTCTTTACAAATAATAATGTATCGACATAATGACCTCTATCTTTGAGTCTCCGTTTAGGCAACAATTCATTAAGCACAATTACATCATCTCTGTCCGCATCAAAATCATAATTAATTGCATCCTTTATTAAGTCCATTAAAATAGGTGGGTGCTCCAAAAAAATATGTTTGAAAACGGTATCATATAGTAAGTCTTCCATTTGCAATTTTTTTGACAATTTTTCCGTCAATTTTATCACTTCCTTTCTTGTTAATTTATTTCTCTATTTTTGGCTTATTTTTGGTCTTCATTTTATCTCATTGTCATTCCTCCTTTCAGCCTGTCCCCATTTTATCCTTTTATATTATTATTACCAAAAAATTCAAAAATTCCCCCCTCGGAGACTCAACTTCTTCCTAAAACATATACTTAATGTACTTTCTTTGCCCACTTTACACCCCAAAAGTGTAAAGTAATAAATATTTCTGTTTTTAGACTTATGTCTATAACTGCCCTCATTTTTGAATTTTTTGCTAGCCCTATCGGGGGCTAAAATGGTTCTTAAACTCAATTAAATAGATGTTTCTTTTTACTTTTTTTATTTTATTATTAATGTCTCCAAAATGGAGTTCACATCACCTTGATTTTTCCTGTTTTTAACTAATTGTTGTGATTACTCTCCTCTACTTTCTTGCTATTTTTGGGAGTAAAAATTAACAATATAAAAAGCACTCCAATGGCTTCATACATTGGAATGCTATTCTTTGCTTTATTACTTTTATTTATTATTTATTTATTATTCATAGCAAACAGCTAACCCTATTTCTACCCAGTTACTCCTCATCCTTAGGTTCTAGTTTAACTAATACTTCTCTTGGTTTAGAACCGTTGGCAGGTCCTATTATACCGCGTTCTTCTAATAAATCTATTATACGGGCGGCTCTATTATATCCTAGATGATGTTTTCTTTGAATAAGGGAAGCACTTATTTTTCCAGTTTGGACTGCAAACTCAACTATTTCGTTATAAAGGGGGTCATCGTACTGGTCTTCACTGGAATAGGCATCTCCGGATGATGAGGAGGAGGAAGAGCCTCCTCTATCAATAGTTAGGGATTCGTCGTATACGGCTTTTTGTTGGTCTATAACGAAGTCAACTATTTTTTGGAGTTCTTCTTCACTTACATAAGCTCCTTGTATTCTAAGGGGAGTGCTTTCTCCCATTGGTAGGAAGAGCATATCTCCTTTACCGAGGAGTTTTTCGGCACCGGTTGCATCCAAAATAGTACGGGAGTCTATTCCGGAAGATACGGCGAATGAGATACGTGATGGGATATTGGCTTTTACGACACCGGTTATGACGTCAGTTGATGGTCTTTGAGTTGCTACTATGAGGTGTATTCCGGCGGCACGAGCCATTTGCGTTATTCTCATAATGGAGTCTTCGACTTCTTTGGCGGCAACGAGCATTAGGTCGGCAAGTTCATCGATTATTACGACTATGTATGGGAGGGGTTGATAGTCTTTATGGGTTTCACAGTATTCGTTATATTGTTCTATTTTCTTGGTGCGAGTGGCTTCGAACATTTCATAACGTCGTTCCATTTCGGCAACGATGTTTTTGAGGGCGATACTGGCTTTTTTGGGGTCAGTTACAACGGGACATAGTAGATGGGGGACGCCGTTATACATTGTTAATTCAACTTTTTTGGGGTCGACCATTACTAGTTTTACTTCTTCGGGTTTAGTACGCATTAGGATAGAAGCGATAATACAGTTCATACAGACTGATTTTCCGGATCCGGTTGCTCCGGCTACTAGTAAGTGGGGAGTGGTGTTTATTTCTGTCCATTTTACTTTGCCCATTATGTCTTTTCCTAGTCCGACGGCAAGGATGTTTTTCTTGTTTGTTGGTGGTATCATTGAGAGGACTTCTTTAAAGGATACGGATGAGTTTACTTTATTGGGTAGTTCTATTCCAATGGTATTTTTGCCCGGTATGGGGGCTTGTATTCTTACGTCCTTAGCGGCAAGGGCAAGGGCTATTTCTCTTTGGATAGAGAGGAGTTTACTTACCTTGGTACCGGCTTTTAATTCTAGTTCATACTGGGTTACAGTGGGGCCGATATTTACTTGGACTATTTTTCCGCTTATTTCGAAAACGGCGAGGATTTGTTCTAGTTTGGCTATTGATTCTTTGGCGTAGGTTTCGTTTTCTTTACTGCTTACGTTTTTAGTGGTTTTGAGAAGAGATAGGGGGGGTAGTTTATAGTTGGTATTGGGTGTTAATGGGGTCTTTTCTTCTTTTGGGGGTTCTTCTTTTTGTTCTTTATCTTTTAAGTGGGTTAGTTCTTCGACTGAGGAGATTACTACTTTGGGTTCTTCTTCTTTGTCAGGGACTTCAGGGGTATTTACTATGATATTGTCTTCACTTTTTTCTTCTTTATCTTTATGTTTTATTTTTGGGAATTTTATTTTCTTTATTAGATCTATTATAGAGGTATTTAGTGTTAGCATTAGTCCTAGTATGGCCATAGTTACTACTACTATGATGGTACCTTCCTTAAAGGCTAAGTTAAAGATATAAGAGAAGACTGCACCTATCATTCCTCCTCCACAGTTCGCAATAGCGTAACTATCATTAAATGTGAGCATTACGTTATCGAATGTGGCTTTGATTATACTTACATCAGCATTTGTTACTTTTACATATTGGGTATGGAGAAAGATGAGGAGGGATAGGAATATTATGTAGATTCCGAGGAGACGGGCGGTTAGGAGTTTAGGCATTTGTCTTTTTAGTATGAGGTATCCTCCGATAAAGAGGGTGAATAATAATACTATTATATAGGGTATTCCTACTAAGAATACTATAAAGGATTTGATGAAGTTTCCGACTGGGCCATAAGCTCCTATTCCTATTATTGATGTTAGTATGAGGAGTATTCCTAGTACTTCATTACTATATTCAAACTTACTTTCTTTCTCTTTCTTTTGTTTCTTTTTAGCCATTGTTTTACACCTTCTTTATTATTTCCCTATGGGAGTATATATATTGATTATAATTAGGATATATATTATTATGATAAGATATAAGGGGAAGCAGAGGTTCCTTCTCCGTCAGTTATACTTGCACTAGAGCTCAGATAAAAGACTGGGCGCACCGAACCAGCAGAGTAGACATAGAGGCCGTAGTCGACGGAGCCGGTCGAGCCGACGACGAAAGCACCGTAGGAGCCGCCCGAATCCGGCGACATAAGCCACTCATATCCATTATTATAATCACTACTAGTAGTCATCCATAACCAATCCTTATTTTTACATCCTCCTTCATAATTAAAAGGATCTGTTCCCGTTACACAGCTGTTTCCTGCTGCATACCCAAAATCACTAGGATACATTAATCCTACATAACCATCCCAATATAATGGTCTATTCGTATCATACCTAGTAGTTCCTCTTTCATAAGCATAGAATTGATTTGTCATTACTCCGATAGATGTGTCATACCCTCCTAAATAATATCTACTAATAGTTATATATCTTTTAGCCTTATCACTTAGTTTATAATTAGTAAAATTAACCGTAGTTGCAGTAGTACTATCATTATAGTAACTACCACTTGTCCCATTCCACCAAGCACCACTATTTAAGAGTTTCATAAGCTGACTACCACTTGTTAAACTATTACTATAATTACCACTAGTAATAGTAGCCCATATATTATCTTTAGTACCATCACTTTTAGAATCCCAACTAAACTTACTAGTAGTCCCATCAGTTAGTGGTGTAGCCTTAATAACTTTTATTCTATTAGTATTTTCTTTCTCTTCATATATACTTCCTATTATTCTATATAAATGTTTATCAGGACAAGTACTACCACCCTCCATATCTAGACATATATAGTTATTAGGACTAGGTCCATAATACCTATAATCAGTTACTGCTGGAATCTCACTTCCTGTTGCACTGTTACTGCCCGCGATAGCGTCATGACTAACCTTATATACTCCACTACCAGAGTCCCCGCTACTATTGTCATTTAATCCTTCTATTACTTCTACAGCAGTAGGTATTAATCTCTCCATACTAGAATTTGTTCCTGTTATATCTAAACTAAAGTCAAAACTCTTATTCATCATAGTACTTGGGTTATCCATAGTTCCATCTATCCATATATAGAGGTTATAAGTACTAGTAGTAGTGGTTAATTTATTGGTAGTACTAGTATTATTTAAAGTAGCTAGGGTTATAGTACTATTATTAGTAGCTGAAGAGAAGTTACCTTCTTTAATAATAGTGTTACCACTAACTAGGGTGTATTTGAAACTAGAATCTTTTAATCCAGTATCGATAGTATTTATTTTTAAATTAATATTAACTGTTACGGTGTCAGGGGTTTCTTCTTTTAATCTTATTTTTATGGGTTTATTTATGTTTCTGGTACTTGTATATTTTAGAGTAGGCATTAGGTTAGCACCGGTTATGTCTTTACCATCATTTAGTTCTACTGTAACACCACTTACGGTAAAACTTATATCGTTATTGGTGCTTTTCCAAGTGAAATAGGCAAAGGTAGAGAGAAGGCCTATTAGTATTACAAATATTGATATTATTATTATAAACTTTGATTTATTTTTCATTTGTTCCTCCTAATTATTCATAAGTTAATTTTATCATAACTAAGGGAAATATGCAAGGGAAATGGATGAAAAAAGAAGACGAAATGGTCTTCTATACATCGCTTTCGATATCGAACATTTTTTTGGCGGTTCTAACCATTTGGTTGGAGTATCCGTATTCGTTATCGTACCATGCTACTACTCTAACGAGGTTAGAGTCTGCTATGACAGTGGTTAGGTTGCCATCGACCATTCCTCCGCATTTTGATCCGATTATATCTGATGATACGATGGGGTCAGTAGTGTATTCTAGGGATGAGGAGATATTGTCTTGGAAGGCTTTATTTATTTCTTCTTTGGTGGCTTTCTTTTCTAGTTCGAGGACGAGATCTACTAGGGATCCATCGGATACGGGAACCCGTAGGGCACTTCCGTTTAGTTTTCCTTCCAAAGTTGGTATTACTAGGCCTATTGCTGAAGCGGCTCCGGTTTTAGTGGGAACGATATTCATTGCACAGGCTCTACCGCGACGCTCTTTAATGCCTTTTTTGTGAGATACGTCGAGGGTTACTTGGTCGTTGGTGTAGGCGTGGACGGTGGTCATATTTCCTTTCTTTATTTTGAAGGTGTCTTCGAGGACTTTTAGGACGGGAGCGAGGCAGTTAGTGGTACAAGATGCTGCACTTACTATTTGTTCTGTTCCGTCTAGGATATCATCGTTAACTCCATATACTATGGTTTTCATTGGGCCTTTTCCTGGAGCACTTATGAGGACTTTTTTGGCACCGGCTGTTATGTGTTTTTGGGCGTCTTCTAATTTGGTGTAGTGTCCTGAGCATTCGAGGACGAGGTCGATATTGCACACTCCCCAAGGTAAGTTTTGGGCGTCTTTTTCGCTAAAGACTTTGATTTTACGACCGTTTACGATGATGCTATCTTCGGTATGGGATATGGCTACGTTGTAGGTACGATGATTGGTATCGTACTTTAGTAAGTAAGCTAATTCCTCAGGGGTTGACAAGTCGTTAATGGCGACTACTTCGAGTTCGCTATTTTCTAGAATACGGAAGACTAGGCGGCCTATTCTTCCAAAGCCATTGATGGCTACTTTTTTTGACATTTTTTATTCCTCCTTTATTAGTATGGTTTCATTTTATCATAGAAATGTGTTTTTTTCAAGAAAATGAGTGATTTTTTTGAGGGAGGGTATTAGGGGTGAGGGAGGAATATGGGGATGGGATTGGTTTGATAGGATGATAATGGGTAATTAGGCCGTGAGGTTACCGTCAGCATAAAAACTGTAATAGGAGCCGGAGCCGATGATGAGGTGGTCAAGGAGGGGTATGGCGTGGAGGCTAGCGATTTGGGTTAGTTTGCGGGTGAGGGTGATGTCTTCGTTTGATGGGGTTGGGTCGCCGGATGGGTGGTTGTGGATGCAGATTATGTAGGAGGCGGAGAGGAGGTAGGCTTCTTTGAAGATTTCGCGAGGATGGGCGATGGAGGCGTTGATTGTGCCTTTGAAGAGGAGTTTTTTGTCGAGGTATTTTTTCTTGTTATCGAGGTAGAGGACGTAGAAATTTTCTTGTTTTTGGTCTTTGAGGAGGTCGTGGAAGTAGTTTATGATTGTTTCGGGGTTGGTGCAATTTAAGAGGGTTTCGGGAGGGGTTTGGGCATATACTCGGCGACCGAGTTCGAGGGCTGCAAGGAGTTCGAGGGATTTTATTTCACTCATTCCTTCGATGTCTTGGAGGGTATTTAGGGTGTAGTTTTTGAGATTTTGTAAGTCCCCTACTTTGCTTAGAATACTGACGGAGATGTCTTTAACGGAGTATTTGCGGTTGCCGGATTTGATGAGGATTTGGAGTAGTTCTTCGTTGGAGAGGTTTTCTTTTCCGTATAGTTTTAGTCTTTCGCGGGGTTTTTCGTTATTGGGGAGGGATTTGAATTCCATATTGTGGCTCCTTTCTATGAAAAAATAATTAGAAGATGGTTCTAATTATTTTGGGTTTATGATACTTGTTATATCATTTCCTTTATATCTTTGGTTTTTAAATCTTTTAGGATAGTACTATCGATTGTGGTTGTCATATTGTCACGAATATTTTTGGTTTTTATGGCGTCTCTTATGAGTATGTTTAATAATTCTTTATAAGAGATATTGTTCTCAATCCATAGATGATGACAGAAGCAGTTGGGGATAGGGTTTATCTCGTTAACGTATAGTTTTTTGCCATCGTACAAGAAATCAATGCGACAGAAACCGGTAGAAAATATTTGGTTAAATGTTTTGTGAGCGATTTCTTTGATTTCATCTTCGAGTTCTTCCTTTATTTTAGCGGGACAATATCTTTTTATGGTATCGTTTTCTTCCCCGTCTTTATAGCATTTGTCTTTATAGGCACGGAACTCGACTTCGCATTTTATTTCTTCGATGGCACTGGTTAGATATTTTTCATTAGTTCTTAGTATAGATATATTGAACTCGGTTCCTTTAATCATTTCTTCTATTACTATTTTGTGATCGTAGTTTAGGACTCTTTTGATGGTGGAATCGAGTTCTTCTTTATTTTTGATTATCTCGATACCTACACTACTTCCTAAACAGGCTGGTTTTATGATAAGTGGGTAATTTAGTTTGTCTATTTTTTTGAATAGGGCTTCTTTGTTGTTTTGGTAATCGCTTTCATAAAACCATATATAGTTTGTAATAGAGATATTGTTGGTCTTTAATATTTGTTTAGTGAATACTTTATCTTGGCATATAGCCGAAGAATAGATATTGTTGCCAACACAAGGGACGCCTATTTGTGATAGATAGCCTTGTATAGAGCCGTCTTCGACGCCCATACCGTGGACCATTGGGAACGCGATATGGATTTCGGTTAATTCGCTTTTGATAAAGCCGGCTCGTTCGAGGATGTATCTACCATTTTTATTTACAAGGTGGACCTTGGTGCCATATTTTTCGATTAGGTTATAGTTATTGAAACTATCTATATACCTAAACATCCCGCCGCTATACCACGTTAGGTCTTTGGTTATATAGATTGGTACTACTTCGTAGTAGTCAGTATCTATATAGTCCATAGCCTGTAAGGCGGTTATTATGGATATTTCGTGTTCGACTGATTTTCCTCCAAAGATTACTCCTACTTTTAATTTCATATTTTTAACACCTCTTGGCTTTATTTTACCATAGAGAACACGGAAAGTCCATAGTTTGGGAAAATTTTCCGATTAAAAAATATGTGTAAAAAGAGAGTTCTTCGGTGTTCACTATCTATATTCTCTGTGTTCACTATCCTTATACTTTTTCTGGTTCATATCTATTTTTTCTGGTTCATAGAAACCTTATTAAGGTTTCGTCCACAGACATAACTTCCGATAGGTGCTACCGTAGATATTTGGTTAACATCCTGTGTTTCACAAATATGTCTCGTATTATAAATTATAACTGTAATAATGTCAAGGGGTTTTGGAAAATTTTTTCAACTTTTTTTATTTTGCAAAAAGTACTAGCCTATTAAGGGGAATATAGGCAGAAAAAAACTTCTTGCAAAGAAGAAGTTTAATACATTTACGACTGGAATCTCTTATATCCCGCACCATCCAGAGGCGGCTAACATTTCGCGACTGAAATCATTTATATCCCGCACCATTCAGAAGCGGCTAACATTTATGAAGTGAATTTCCCTCACAACTGAGTTAATTATACCATTATATATATGGATTGTCAAGGGTGGTTTTGATACTTAATTACTATTTATATAATTAGTCTAAATCGTGTCTTGATAATATAGAGGCTGGGGTTTTTCTAACGGTATTAAATACGGGGATAAGGCCTACTATAATATTGAATATATATATAGATATAATTGCTATTATTAATACTAAGGGAGTTGCTAGTATCATACTTTTTAGGTATGGAATGGTTTGGAGTTTAGTTAGTATGTAATACATTATGGCAATTCCGGGAAGGCAACCGATGGTTGTTGTGGCTATTATTTCGCCGATAAACATTTTATATATGTCACTTCTTTTGACGCCGACAGCTCTTAGTATTCCTATTTCTTTTATTCTTGATAAGAATGATGCTCTTGTCATTAGGAATATTTCTATTAGGGATATTATGAGGGTTATGAGGGAAGCAATGATGACGTTTTTGGTGTGTGAAGACATTTCTTTTTTATAGGCTTCTTTACTGCTTTCATAGCTATCTTTGATGTTGAGATTTTTGGCGTGAAATGCTTCTACTGTATTTTCTTTATTTGATGTATATATTACGTAGTTACTTAGGGTTGTTATATTGTTATATTTTATGGTGTTTTCATTTGTTAAGATATAGTCATAGTTATCGGGGCTATCGTAATATCCAACTACAGTAAGGGGGGTGCCTGCTACTTTGGTATCTAGTTTCTTTCCTATTTTATAGTCTTCTTTTTGGTTTATGTTTATTATAGCCTCGTAATCGTTAGTTGGGATTCTTCCTTCTTTTAGGGTTACTTTAGGGGATATTATATCGTAAGATAGGAGTTTTAAATCGGTATCGTAATCGCTAAGAGAAAGGACATTTGTAAAATTGTCTTTACTCATATATATAGATGGGCTTTTTAGATCAGTAAGGCCGACTATAGTATAGGTTAAGAGTCCTTGTAGTTTTATTTCTCTTCCTATCATACTTTGGACAGTGGTTATACCGGCCATTTTGGCGTAGCTCTGTTCTTTGAACATTTTATTTATGGACATTATATCGACTACTACTTCGTTATTGTTTTCAGGGAGACGGCCGTATATTAGATTGTCTTTTGTTATCATACTTGTATCAGAGATGCTTGCTGAAAGGGTATCTTTTGTTGTTGATGTTTGGTAATATTCTTTGTAATCGACAGTAAATTTTACTATGGAGTTTGATGGTATTATATAGTTTACTTCAGGTGTTTGTTCGTTTTCGAGATAGGTATTTAAGTCGTTTTTTTTGCTTTCTACGATGAGATAATTTTTGTTTATGGTTATGAAGTCTTCATCGTTTATGGTAAGGACTTTAGCAATACTTGATGATGCATACATTATGAATATTCCGGAAAGGAAGAATCCAGCTAAGAGTATTTTTTTGAGGAAGCTATAATTTATTACTTTTTTGAAGCCTTCTATTATAAGGGTTATGGGGTTTAGGATACTGGAGTATTTTTTCTTATAGTTATTGTTTACGATATTACTGAAATCGAAGGTGTATTTATCGATATCTTTTTTGGATTGGGCTTTGTAATGGTCATCGATTAGTTCGATAGTGCTATCTTGATCAACGATGACGGGTTTTTGGGGGGTATTGGATCTTATATAGATATTTGCTCCTCGTACAACGATATCGATATTTATTTTTTGGGTGGCCTCGTCATTGTTTTTATAGATTGTTACTTCATCTGTTGGTGTTTCTTTGTGCATATCTTTTAGGTAGAAGGTGTTTTCTATTTCGTAATCGAGGATATCATCGTTATCGTTTGGATAGTCTTCAATTACTTTTCCGTCTTCGAGTTTTATTATTCGAGATGCGTAGAATTTGGCGAGGTTTTGTTCGTGAGTTACGAGTATTACGAGTTTTTCTTTGGAAATGGCTCTGATTATTTTCATTATTTCAAGGGAGTTTTTGGAGTCTAGGTTTCCGGTTGGTTCGTCGGCAAGAATGATATCGGGGTCTTTGGCGATAGCACGAGCGATGCCTACTCTTTGACGCTCACCACCGGATAGCATTGAAGCGGGACGGTTTTTGTATCTAAGCATTCCAACTTTATCGAGGACGTAAGTTATTCGTTTATCTATTTCGTTTTTATCTTTGAGACCGATTAGTTTTAGGACTAATTTTATGTTGTCATAGACGGACATATTATCGATTAGTTTATAGTCTTGGAAGATGTATCCGATATTGAGATTCCTTATTTTGTCGACTTTGTGGGGGAATCTGGAACTTATTTTTTGGCCGTTTATGTAGATTTGGCCTTTGTTTATTTTATCTAGTCCACCAAGTGTATTCAGCAAGGTGGTTTTTCCACATCCGGAGGGTCCCAATAGGGCCACTAAACCGGTTTCACCCATTGTAAGAGTGGTATTATTTATGACGTGGATTTGGTTTTTGCGATGCCTGTTGTAATATTTATTTATTTGATTGATTTTTAGCATTATGACGCCTCCTCATTTAGTGTGCTTGTGGCACTTTTTTGGAATAGTTTGCGGGAAAATCTGGTGCTGATTAGGTACGATAATAGGAGTATTAGGGCAAGGACAAGGATGTAATCGCGAGCTTTCATATATTCTATGATTGGGGTTAGATAGCTTATATTTACTAGATTTATGTTATGTATATATAGTAGGGCGAGGAAGAGGATATAGGCGAGTATGGCTACTATTTGGAGTTCTAATATTAGGAGCTGTCTTAGGACTTTTTTGGTTCCGCCGAGCATTCTTATGGTTGCGAAGTAGGTGTTACGGGATTTTAGTATTAGTCTTATGACGAAATATGATATAAAGAAGAGGGCTACGAGGAGGGCGATGGTGGTGATGGTTTTGAGGATTTGGACGATTTGCACTCCTTCTGAGTTTACGAGGGTGTCTTTTATTAAGAGGGTTGTGTAGCCTTTATTGTTTAGTTGTTCTTTGGTGTTTTGGATTTGGCCAACGTCTTTGACGAAGACACTGGCTTGGTATGAGGCTTTGTTATAGAGGTTGTCGTAGTCTTCGGGATTTATGTAAACTGTACTTTGGCTATCGTTTGTTAGGGTTAGGCCGAGGAGTTTTTTGGCGGTATCTTTGTTGTAGGTTTTGGTTGTTTTGAGATTTAGTTGCTCAGCATAGTATATATTGGATGTAGTTATTTTGGTAATGGTGCCCGTAGGGTTATTGTCCTTAAAGAGATAGTTTAGCTCTTCGGGGAGGTAGATTTCGCCCTTGGGAACGTTTGTATTTACGGCGATATTTATCTCGTCGTGGTTATGGCCGGCAAGGGTTATTTTGGTGGTACTGAAAGACTGGTAGGTTTCGTACTTTAATTTATCGAGGATTTTGTCACTAGCATAAATGTAGTTATTGTAGTTATAGGTACTACTGGTGTCGTCCAGATATTTTATGCCAACTATTTCAAGAGGGGTGTTCCAATCTATCTCACCGGTATAGGTGTTTTCGAGGTAGACTTTTTTCCCTATTAATTCGTCTTTCATATAGCCAAGATAGTAGTCATCTTGGGAGCCGACAAGGATTATTTGGTCATCATTTGTGGGAAAGGTTCCGACATCGGGACTTTCTTTTAGGTTTGTTATGCTATTAGGACTACCGCTTATCCAGAGATTGGCGTTATCGGTTAGGTTGACGTTGCTATCGAGGAGGATATCGTTTTTGAAAAGGGTGTCGATGTTAGAAATATTTGTTATATTGGTATAGTCTTCCTCGGTAAAGGGGGTTTTGTCTTCTTTTTTGAGGACAATACGGGTATCACTTGTATTTTGAAAGAAACCGTTATAGCCACTTTTGGATTGAAGGTATTCGTCTTTTTTGAAGTATGAGTACTCGCCCATAAGGGATGCGACAATGAAGAGGTAGACGGCAAGGATTAGTAAGAATTTGGGCAGGATGCTAAAAGCGTTACGGGTGGCTAGTTTTATTTTGCTACGCAAGGTGATGTCTTTATATTCTCTGGTTACTTCTATTTCTTTGGTTTCTACTTCTTTTAGATGTTTATCTTCGAGGATACGGCCGTCGTGCATTGTTATTTTTCTTGTTACGTACTCTTCTACTTGTTCGTAGTTATGGGTAACGATTATGACTAGTTTATCGTGAGATATTTCACTTAATAGTTTGATTATGCCCCGTGCACTTCTTTGGTCGAGGGAACCGGTTGGTTCGTCGGCGACAAGGATGGGACAGTCTTTGGCAAGAGCACGGGCAATGGCTACTCTTTGCTTTTGGCCTCCGGATAGTTTGGATACTTTGGTATTTCTGAATTTATAGAGGTCCACTTTTCTTATTAGTTCTAATACTTTCTTTCTTACGTTTTTACTTTTTTCGCCATTTAGTAAAAGGACTAGTTCGACGTTTTGATAGACGGTATAGTTATTTACGAGATTAAAGTTTTGAAAGATATTTGCAATGTATTTTCGACGGTAATCTTGGAAATCTTTTTCGGTATAATGACTTGTTTCGTTTCCAGCTATATACATCTCCCCTTCTTCGTAACTGTCTAGTCCACTTATTACATTTAGGAGGGTTGATTTACCGGAACCGGATTCACCGGTAATGGCAACGAACTCCCCTATATTTAAGTTTAGGCTTACTTTTACAAAGCCACTGGCTATTATTCCTTTATTATAATAGTATTTGGATACGTTTTTTAGTTTTATCATATTTCTCTCCTTTATATCATTATACATTATTATGGGTATAATTAGTATAATATGGTTAGATTTTCTTTTAATTTGTTTAAGTTGTCAAGTGAAGTTGTGATGGTTACTTTGTAGGTATTGCTTAAAATATAGTCTCTTCGTTGTTTCTTTTTGATGTCTTCGAGGAAGTCTTCGAGGCTGGATAATTGTCCTTTATTATAGTAACAGTTTATGTCATAGGTTAGGTAGGTTTTATCATAGTAAGTGTCGTTGTAGGTATATATATTGTATGTGGTTCCTTTGAGATGACTTACTTCTACTTTGATATTTTCTTCGCTATTGTCAATCTTTATTTCGGTAGTGCCTTCCATTATAAAGGGTATTATGAGGTTATCTTTAAAGGTTATTTCTCTGGCGTCGGTAAGGAAATCTTTGTTGTTATAGTCGATTTTGACGGGTTTATAATTTAGGTAGGTAGTTATGGCAAGACCGGAGAATATTCCTATTAATACGAGCCCTGTAATAAATGTATAAAAGGCTTTTTTGAAGTTGGTTTTGAGGTTAAAGATAAAGTTATATATGATTTTTATTAGTAGGTAATTTATGATAACGGCTCCCGATAGGGTAAGTAAAACATAGAGGGAAATGAGGCCTAAATTTAGGTGATAAAGGGCGAATGAGGCAAGCATTAGGATGAAGAGGAATATTAGGATGATGGGTAAAAGCACGAATACTAGTACGCCTTTTAGGAAGAGATTTAGGAGTTTACCGAGGCATTTTAAGAAGGCGTCGGAGGTGTGTTTGGGGTCTCTAATTATTACTTTGGGTTTATCGGGGAGGATGCGTTTGTCCTTTGTTTCGGGGGTAATTGCAATTTCTTCTTCGATGGTTTTGGCATTTACTTTGGGGTCTTCGATAGTGACATAGTAGTCAAGATAACGAAGTTTGAAGATATGGATAATGGCGATTAGGGCAAGGATGGCCATTGCAAGGAGGGCTAAATCCTCAATAATGGTAAAGATATAATATCTTATTTGGTAGGGAATAAAGAAGAAAATGTGTTCTGTACATACTACTATTATTGCATATATTATATAGGAAATGACGGCTAAAATAAGGGTTGTCATAGTCATTTCAAAAATGCAGACTACTTTCTCTTTAAAGGTCATAGAGAAGAACATATTTACACTTTTAGTTATAAAGTTTAGGAGACTACTTAGGTAATCTTTGGGTTTATTTATTTTTTCTTCTTTGGGTGTTTCGCCTAAGGCTCCGTCATCTAGTAATTTATCTAGGGTTGTATCAAGAGTAGATGCTATTTCAATCATTTTATTCATATCGGGATAGCTTTGGCCAGATTCCCATTTGGATACGGCTTGGCGAGATACTCCGAGGCGGTCAGCTAGTTGTTCTTGGGAGAGATTTTGTTCCTTTCTTAGTTTTGGTAATTTATCTTTGAATTTCATATTTTTTGCTCCTTCCACCCAAATTATATACTAAATACTTCCGGTTGCACTACATATAATCCGTATCTTTTTGTATATTTTCGGTTGCATTTGCCTATATTATAGCATAGAAAAAGAGAAAATGGGGATTTTTTTCTCTTTTAGGAATAATTTATTTATGCTTAGTCAGCTGATAAATTGTAAGGGTCGGTGGAGGTGCCTGTTCCACCTGTTACAGATACATTGTATTTAAGATAGAATACAGGAGATACTAAACCGTTACTATTTGTGGTGACATTTATATGACCGACATTTCCGGTGACACCAACATACCAAGCAAAGGTTGAGTTTTCCGGATTTGGAGGCATTAGCCACTGAAAAGTACTAGAATTATAAAGCCAATTTTTGGTTTTACAAGTACCGTAACTACTAAAAGCAGTGCCAGTGGTACAAGATGTTCCGGCTGCATAGCCATAATCACTGGGATACATTAGGCCTACTTTGCCTTCCCATTTTAATGGATTACCACTGTATGTAGTTTTTCCTCTTTCGTAGCCATACATATCATTTACTTTGATTGAATTGGCGTTCCAGCCTCCTAAATAATATAAACTATCGTTTACCATTTTCTTTGCTGTATCAGTCAGTCCTTTATTAGTAAAGTTTAGCGTTATAGCCGTGGTACTATTATTATAGTAACTTCCACTAGTATTACTCCACCAAGCTCCACTATTTAAAAGTGTCATTAATGTACTTGTCGACCAGTTATTCTTATAACTTCTACTAGAATTGTAATCGAAACTAAAAACATTTGTACTGCCATCTGTAAGTGTTGTGGCTTTTATTACTTTTAATAAATTAATGCCAGCTTTTTCTTCATAGATACTGCCTATTATCCTGTATAAACTTCTATCAGGACAACTACTTTGTCCAGCCATATCTAAGCATACATAATTATTGGGGTTAGGACCGTAATATCTATAATCGGTTATGGCGGGAATATCATTACCAGATGCACTATTACCACTCGCGATAGCGTCGTGTGAAACTTTATAAACTCCACTACCACTATCCCCTGTGGTTCCGTCGTCTAATTTCTCTACGAAATTGGTGGGAGCTTTATATAATGCCCCGTCTCCACTCGCTCCTAAGGTGAAACTAAATGACTGTCCACCCATAGTTGTGGGATTGTCTTGGGAGCCATCGATATAAATATATAAAGTGTAGTTTTGCGTGGTATCTTTGGTTAGGGTTTTAGTATTTAATAAGTTATATACTTTGCCAGTAGTCGCATCGGCAAAATTACCATTTGCTATTTTGGTAGTGCCATCATATAGTTCATATATGAAAGACTTATCTTTGAGACCATCGTCGATGCTATTTATTTTTAGAGTTAAGTTAGCAGTCACTCCCGTACATTCGGGGGTCATTGATATTTTTTTGGATATGACATTATTAGTGTCATCCTTGGATAAAGCGGGTCCAAATGATGCTCCACTAATGTTAGCTCCGGCATCATAAGTTATATAGCACCCTTCTACTTCAAAAGTTACATTAGAATTGGTACTAGTCCATTTAAAGATAGCGTAAGTTACACCAACTGATATAGTTAATAATAATAATATTAGTAGTATTAATTTCTTTTTCATTTTATCCTCCTTAAATACGTGAAAAAAGGATATAACAAGTTAGAGTACGGCTGTACTCACACTATTATATCCTATTAATATAGTTAGGAAAGTAGTTCTATATTGTGCATCTATTCGATGCACCCCCCCCCCCGAACGAATGTTTGTAATTATATATTTTTTTCATCAGGGGGGGCACCTCTCTTTCTTTTATTATTTATCTTTAACGAAGAGAGGGAGAACCTTTTTTAGGTTGGTTTCTCCAAGGACTTCGTTAAAGTATGCTCTATCGTTTTCATAAGATATGGTTACTATCTTATAGTTATCTTTGATATCGTTTTTTTCGTCATTGACTTCGGCTACATAAAAGTATTCTTTGTCATCACTTACTACTTTATCTATGATTAGATATTCGTCACCACTAGCTAGGGTTACTATTTTATCTACTTCTATTTTCATATATAAGTTTCCTTTCTATTCTTTTTAAAATGGGAAGTTTGGTAGTTCAAACTCAGTATTATTACTTGTATTTAGATTATTGGGTTTAGCTGTATAGCCCGTGCCCGTAGGGAGACTTGGCATTTCAAAGAATAAATCTTCTTTTGGTTTTTCAGGGGTAAATGCGGGTGTCTCTGGTACGCTTGGCGTTGGAGCAGGGCTATTTATGAAGATGTCGTTGGGCTTCTCTTCGAACAAGTCACCAAGGGGAACGACGTTCTCACGAGGAGGAAGGGTCGTTACTTTGGGAGTGAACATTTCTTCATTTTTAGAAGGAGCCACCGGAGGAGCTGGTTTTACATCTACTTTTTTAGGGGCCGGTCCGATTGGTCCAACTGGGCTTATAGGTTCTACTTTTGGTACATTTATGTTAGTGGTATTGGGAAGCACAGTTCTTACGGGTTCAACCTCTTTAATTGGAGTTTGTTCGACCTTTATGGGTTCTACTTTGCTTGGCTCAACCTTGATTGGTTCCTCTCTTACTACTTTTGGTTTTTGAGCAACGCCTAGAAGTTTACTAACCCTAGACATTACTGTATTTGTTTTACTTCTTATACTTAGTATGTCCATACTTGGGTATAGAGGGGTTACATTGATTATGGTATTGGCTTTTAGTTTGGGCCTTTCTTTGGGTGTTTCAAATGTTATTTCCTCTTTTTTTACTTCTGGTTCCTTAGCGTTATCGACCTTAATGATACTGTATTCTATTAGTATTCTTTTGATGTTTTCCTCATCAAGAATTTGTTTGTACTCACCTAGTTTCCCTTCTTTGAAGTTTATTTTTTCTTCTAATTTCTTGATAGTACTTATATTATCGTATTGTTTTTTGATTTGGTCGTACTGTTTATCGATTAGGACTTCTAGTTCACTCATATAGTTATCTTCGGTTAGATTGAAGTCACGTCTTATTTTCGTAACTTCGGCAATAAAGCTTCTTATTTTATCTCTTTTAAAGAGCATTTCTTCATAATTTAGTTTAACGGAACCGGTTACTACTTCATATATTTTAATAGTAGCGAGTTTTTTCTTGGCTGTGTAGTAAGCTTTTCTAAATTCACCTCGGTCACTTTCATATCTAGTGGCTTGCTCTATGGAGATACCGCTATTCTTTATAGTATTAAAGGCTACGTTGAAAGCATCTAAGCCGTTTTCTGTTTCTTTTACCTCGGCTTTTACTTCTTTCATATAACTTTCAGAATTGGTATCGTTTAAATCTTTTAAAAATGGTAATCTTGATATGATACCGCTTAGTTTTAATTTTAAGTCTGTTTCATACTTTTTGTTGTTTTCTAGGTTTATTAATTCCGTCTTTTTGGCGTCTTTCATAGAAAGAGATAAGTCAGCAAGTTCGGTTTCGAGGGTGTTTATTTTTTCTTTGGCATCTAGATATCTATTTATGCTGTTATAGCGTTCTCTGTATTCTTCGACTTTGTCCTCGGCTTTGATGTTATCGAGGGGTTCAAGCGAAGCTCCGGTTGCACTTTCAAACTCTTTTACTAGTTTATTTCGTTTCTCTACTCTCTCATCGATTAAACTTACCAATTCTTTGAGACGGGCTTGTTCTTCTTCAAGAGTATCTTTTTTATCAAACTTAGATATGGTATGAGCGTTATACTCAGTGGTATCTATTTCATCTAGTTTACGAGCTGT
>CAKOSA010000014.1 GCA_934101865.1 uncultured Bacilli bacterium
AAATATTTTAAAAAGTTAATCACTGCTACTCAAATTGACGTTTTGCTCAGTTTTCAAAGAACTAAATTCTCTTTTTTGCCCTTTCTTTCGGACACAGTAATTAATATATCATCTTTTCTTTTCAATGTCAAGTGTTTTTTTCAAGTTTTTTGATTTTTTTTATTAACTACTTTTTTTTACGTATCAAACTACTACAAGTCCTTATTTTTCGGGCTTTTTTCGTTTGATGTAATCTAATAATACTCTTTTTTTTGTCCCATGTCAACACTTTTTTTAAACTTTTTTAATTTTTTGAATATTTTTAGCGTTTTTTGGGAGTTTTTGACTGTTTTTTGTTCCAAAATTAAATATTTGCGACTTCATTTTTATTCTTTTTTATACGACATTTACTAATAAGTGTTAACTAATATATTACTTCTATTACTATTTTTTATGTTGTTTTTTATGTTATTTGCGGTTGTTTAATAAAATTTTATTTATTTACCACCTTTTTTAACTTTGTAGACAAGTTTTCTTAATTTTGCATATTCATTATTATATAATATTTTTTATAGTATTAAAAAATAACTAATAATTGAACATTTACCACTCAACTATTTTGATTTTTATTCCTATTTTAATTATCTGTTTTTTAATTATCTGTTTTAATTTTGGATTTTTTTTGGAGATCATTTATTTGAGACTTTTAGAATTTTTGATACTTTTTGCCTTTCTTGAACTTTTGAAACCTTTTTATATTTTCTTATTTTCCCTTATATATCACTAATTTTTTTTATGTTTTTTTCTTTTAGGTTGTGAACTTGTCTATGAACTAGACTGTAAACTAAGCTATGGACTTGATTTTTAGAGATAGCTTAGTTTTAAGATTAATAAGATTTTCTTTATAAGGATTAATCTATGTAAGATTGTATTAATAATTGTGCTAATAGTATCATATTGATTTCTGTGAAATTTATTTAACATAATTATTCATAACTAACAATCTAGTACACATACGTAACCTTCCTCTATATAAATACCAATAAAATTATCGTTATATCGTTATTTTGGTTTTTTTGATTTTATTTACTGAAAAATAAAATTTAAAGAGCAAAATATTTATTATTTATTAGAAAATTATTTTCAAATATATGACACTATATGGCACTCGCAATTTTACGATTTCTGTAAGTATTTAGTAACGATTTTTCATTTTCTGTAACTTTTTCTTTGCAGTTTTTGAAAATTTGTAACTTTTAAATGATTAATGTACATAATTAAGAACCAATTTTTCACTTTGTTTCAACAAATATTTGCTATAAAAAAATGCACCCGAATACAAAAAAAAGAAATTATTATTAAAAACTGCATCATAAAATGTTTTTCTCTTTTCATTTCTTTGTTATTTCCACTCATTTCATTTATTTCTATTTATTTTATCTTTATAACTTAACTTGAACATATAAAAGCCCCATTTCTTTTGTGTCCAAGAAACGGGGTTAATATCATTATTTTTTTATATTTTGCTTTGGCTTCATTCTATTTTGCTTTGACTTCATTCTATGTTTTTATTATATCCTTATTCTATCTTTTACTATATTCTTATTCCAAGTTACAAGCATATTATAATTTACAGCACTATTGCTATTTTCTTTGCTCATAGCACGTCATTTTATTATACCTATTATCTTATAGGTTTACACCATTATATTTTTAAATGCTTGCGAACAGCACTGTAACTTCCAAACATTCCGACTGCGGCACCTATTAATAGTAATAATAATGATACAAGATAAACGAACGGTACAGGAGATAATAATTTGGCAAGCGATGAGCCAAAAACTTGTCCGCCGAAATAATTATATAAAGTCGTATAACCATATATTGTTAGTATTATCGGAATTATAGCTCCAAGGACGCCAATAAATAGGCCCTCTATTATAAATGGAACTTTTATAGCTATATTTGAAGCTCCTACTAAACGCATTATCTCTATTTCGGTTTTTCGTGAATATATAGCAAGTTTTATGGTATTTGTTATTAGAAAAGCTGTTACTATTATAAGGGCGACAACGGCACCAATACATACTTTTTCTATGACTTTAAATACCGTAACTAGCTGGTCTACTACCTCTTCACCATAACTAATACTATTGATTTTGTCTATTTTTTGAATTTGAGCTACCGTATCCTTAATAATAGCGACATCTTTTACTTTTATCATATAGCTATCTAAGAGCGGATTGGTCTCATCAGTCCACATATCAACTAATGGGGCAACGGCCTCTATTTTGGATTTTGTCTCTTCGGCAGTCTCAGCTTTGGATTTGAATGTTATTTTATCAACATTATCTATTTTTTGAATCTCGTGTTTTATTTGTTTTAAATCATCTTCTTTGGCATCTTTATCAACAAAGACTACCATTGTTACGTCTTTTCTTATTGATTCGGCAAAATTTTCAACATTATACGATAGAATTATGGAAGTTGCAACAACTATTAGGGTTATTGTGATACAGGATATTGATGCAAGGGAAAGGGAAAAGTTTCTGATAACGCTCTTGAAGGCGTCTCTAAAATATCTTTGTAGTGTTCTAATGGATTTCATAGTATTTTCCTTTCTCTATATCTTGTTTTAGTCTTCCCTCTTCTAGGCAGATTACCCTTTTATTCATTCTATTTACTATTTCTCTATCGTGCGTTGCCATTATTATAGTTGTTCCAAGCTTATTTATATCGTCTAATACTTTCATTATTCCCATACTTGTATCGGGATCTAGGTTTCCGGTTGGTTCATCGCATATAAGTAATTTGGGATTATTTACTATTGCTCGGGCTATTACTACTCTTTGTTGTTCTCCTCCGGATAATTGGTTGGGATATTGTCTTACTTTGTGTTTTAATCCTACTAAATCTAGTACTTCCATAACTCTTTTTTGGATTCTTCTTTTATCATAACCGAAAACTTCCATTGCAAAGGCTACATTTTCGAATACAGTTAATTTTGGTAATAGTTTAAAATCTTGGAAAACGACGCCTATTTTTCTTCGTAGTATATATACTTTTCTATTTTTTAGTTTAGCGACGTTGATTCCTCCTATGATTATTGAGCCTTTATCGGGTTTTTCTTCACGATATAGCATTTTTATAAATGTGGATTTGCCACTTCCAGATGCCCCGATTACGAAAACGAACTCGCCTTTGGATATGCTTACATTGAAGTCATATAGGGCGACGGTTCCGGTTGGATATGTTTTTTGGACATCTGCTACTCTTATTAATTCCATACTTCACCTCTTTTATTTCATATAATATTATAGCATTTTTTTTTATTCTAATAAATAGTTATTTGTTATTTTACATTATTTTTTCGCTAATCGCGGGTAAATATTAGTCATTGTTCATTATAGTAATATTTATGGCAATTAGTTGGGATTTGGTATTAATGTTTCGAATGTATCTGTGATAAGGAAAAAAGCATCTTTATCAATATTTTTTATGAATTCTTTTAGAATGGTATATTCTTTGGTGGGTATAGTGCATAGATACATTTTTTTATTTTTGTTTGTATAACCGCCTTTTACGGAAAGACGTGTATAATTTATTAATTTATTTTCTTTTAGGTATTCTTCTAATTCTTTTTCCTTAGTAGTTATGATGTAGAATGTTTTTTCACTTGATATTCCTATTAATATTTTATCTATTACGGTACTTATTATATAGAGGGAAATTAGGGCATATAAGCCGGTACTTATTCCAAAGAATATACTCCCGATTAGTATTACTATGGCATTTATTATAAGTGTGGCCCTTCCTAAGGAGATATGGAAATATTTGTTTATTATTTGGGCAAGGATTTGGAGACCACCGACGCTAAAACCGGTTTTTAGAATGAGACCGGAAGCGAAGCCATAGAGTAAGCCTCCGAAAATGGATATGAGGAGTTTGCTTCCTTCGAGGGGAATAAGGGTGGCATAGAATTTACTACACTCTACAAAGAGGGGAAAGAGGATGCTTCCTAGGATGGCATTGATGGTTAATTTTTTACCGAGAAGGTTATATCCTAATATGAGTAATAATAGAGATGATATGAGAATGAAGATGCTGTCGTTTAGATGTATTGTTTCTCTAAATATTATGGATAGGCCTGACAGTCCTCCTATTACTATGTCACTTGGGGAAAAGAATAGATTAAATGAAAGGGCTAATAGAAAGGTTCCAAATGTAAAGAGGGATATTTTTTCATATATATTGTTTGGATACTTATTATTCATAGTATTCTCTCTCTTTTCTATTTACTTCATAGGCGTCGCATACGAGGAAGAATACTTCTTTGTCTATTTGTTTTAGTCTTTCTTTGACATAGTAGTAATTACGAGTGGGAACGACGGCAAGCATTAGTGATTGGTTGTGGCCGGCGTAGCCCCCTTTGGCTTTAATTAGAGTGAGGCCAGAATTTGTGTTGCTAGTGAGGAATTTTTTGGTCTCTTCTTCTCTACTCGTGAGGATGTAGAAGGCCTTGCTACTGGATATGCCGAGGATTATTTTGTCAATCATTAGGCTAATTATGTATAAAATTAGGATGCCATAGAACATTGTTTCCCACGAATATACGATGGCTCCGGAGAGGACAACGAGGCCGTCAGCGAGGAATTTGTTTTGGCCCATACTTTTCTTGGTTAGTTTGGAAAAGATAAGGCCGATTACGTCAGTGCCACCGGTTGTGTAGCCGGTTTTGAAGATAAGACCGAAACCGGTTCCAGCAAGGACGGCTCCGAATATGGCGATAACTATGGTTTCAGTTCCGGCTAGATCGATGAGAGTGGTTATGGGGGTGGTTATGTATACGTAGAGGGGAAAGACGAGGGAACCGATTATGGAATTTTTAGTGGTTTCTTTTCCGAGAACTATGAAACTTAGTACCAGCAAAGTGAGGTTGGCGAGGAGAATAAAGGTAGCGGGGGTTATTCCAAAGTGTTTCATTACAATGGATAGGCC
This sequence comes from uncultured Bacilli bacterium, assembly GCA_934101865.1. GTDB lineage: Bacteria > Bacillota_I > Bacilli_A > RF39 > UBA660 > UMGS2068. The sequence goes on from CAKOSA010000014.1 coordinate 4,978, forward strand.
TGATACGCCGAAACATACTAGGTTGTAGGGAGAAAAGAATATGTTAAAAGCAAGGGCGACTATTAGGCAACCTAGATTTAGGTATATTAATTCTTTTAGTTTATTTCTTTTTTTGATTTGGTTTACTATTTTTTCGACTTTTTTTTGGCGGTTAAAAAACAGCATTTTATCATCTCCTTATTCCTGCTAATATGAGGTCATCTAATTTTCCATCTAAAACAGCGGTAACATCAGGGGTTTCGTAACCGGAATCGTTATCTTTAACGAGGGTGTATGGGCACATTACATAGCTTCTTTTACCAGAGCCGAAACTTATTTGCTTTTGATCCTCAGTCATTTTTTTTAGGTTATTGGTCTCTTCCTCTTCTTTTAAGAGATAGAGTTTATTTTTTAATATTTCGAGAGCTTTTTCTTTGTTTCTTATTTGGCTTCGTTCGTTTTGACAGGTTACTACTATTTTGGTTGGGAGGTGGGTTATTCTAACGGCAGAGTCAGTGGTGTTTACGCTTTGTCCGCCGGCTCCACTACTTCTGTATACATCGATTTTGAGATCTTTTTCTTGTAAATCTATATTTATATTGGTATTTATTTCGGGTATTACTTCGACAGCGGCGAAAGAGGTATGTCTTCTTTTACCGGCATCAAAGGGGCTTATTCTTACTAATCTATGTACTCCTTTTTCGCCTTTGAGGAAGCCGTAGGCATTGGGTCCTTTTACTGATAGCATTATGCTTTTTATTCCTACTTCTTCTCCATCAGTTTTGCTTAGTACCTCGATGTTGTAACCTTTATTTGTTAGGTATCTTGAATACATTCGGTAAAGCATATTGGCCCAGTCCATTGACTCCGTGCCACCTGCTCCGGCGTGAATTTCAAGGGTACAATTTAGGTTATCGTACTTCCCATTTAGGTATGTTAAGAGTTTTAGTTCTTCTAGTTTTTGGGAGATTTCTTCGTATTCTATTTCTAGTAAATTCAACAGTTCTTCGTCCTCTACTTCATTTCCTATAAAAAGGGATTGGTTGTTTTTTATTTGGATATTTAATTCTTCGATGGGTTCTATTTCTTTTTTTAGTGTGGAAATTTTGTTTACAACTTCATCGGCGGTTTCTTTATTGTTCCAAAAGTTTTCTTTGGTTAGTTCTTCGTTTAGGGTAGTTAGTTCTTTCTTTTTGGTATCTAAGTCAAAGATACCTCCATAATTGATTTATTTCTTGGGCTAATTCTTGGTATTTTTCTTTCATTTTTATATCCTCCTTAATTATATTGATATTTTTTTATGACTTCCTATTATGATTATAACAAAAGAAAAGGAAAAATGATATAGTTTTTTTCACTTTTCCTTATTTAATTGTTTATTATTTTTTCTACACCTTTTATAAAGAGAGTGGCACAGCCTTTGCGAGAGGGTTGTTTGCCGACATCGCTGTATACTTCGGCTTCTTCAAGAACATTTAAGTTACATGGTTCTTCGTTTATCATTTTATTATAGTTATCAATGATATTTTGGGCTTCTTCAAGGGTTTTTCCGACAAGGATACTACTTAATATTGATGATGATGAGATACATATTACGCAGGCTTCTCCTTCGTATTTTATGTCTTTGATAATATTATTTTCTACTTTTAGATAGATATCTATGTTATCAATGCAAGAGTGATTTCTTGAATTGGCCATTTGATAGCCGTCTTCCGTGGGTACTTCTTTATTACGGGGATTTTCGTAATTATCTAGGATTATGCTTCTTTTTAAACTGGGATCAATCATTATAGTATCTCCTTCCATATATTTTCACTATTTTTGAGGACTTTTATTAATAGATCTATTTCTTCCTTAGTGTTATAGAAACTTAGACTTATACGACAGGTATTGCCAACGCCGACAATATCGGGAAGGATTTTGGCACAGTGATTTCCAGCCCGAACACATATATTGTATTTATCTAAGTACACGGCTGTATCTTGTGCAAAGACGCCTTTGATGTTGAAGGCCACGATAGTGCCACCTGAATTGTAATTATATACTTCAATAAATGGGAGTTTTTTTAGTTCAGCTTTGAGATATTTCGCTACCATGTGCTCGTACTCTTCTATTTTTTCAATAGTTATATTTTGGATATAATCGATAGCACAGCCGAGGGCAAGGACACCTTCGATATTGGGAGTTCCGGCTTCTAATCTGGTTGGTACTTCTCTTAGTTCGACATAGCCATCACTATGGAAAATGGCATTCATTCCGCCTCCATATTCGGTGGGAGTTAAATCGTCTAATAATTCGTATTTTCCATAGAGAACTCCTACTCCACTTGGTCCATACATTTTATGGGCAGATAAGGCTAAAAAGTCTATATTCATATCTTCAACATTTATTTTAGTGTGAGCGGCAGATTGAGCAGCATCGACAACTAGTTTTATATCTTTTTCTTTACATATTTTTCCTATTTCTTTAATAGGACGTATGTCACCTATTACATTTGTTATATGAGCAATAGATATTACTTTTGTTCTTGGCGTTATGGTTTTTAAAACATTTTCAATAGTTACTTTATCGTTTTTATCGAGAGGGATATAGCTTATTTTTAAGCCTAGGTTTTTGGCAAGATAGAACCAAGGTAGGATATTTGATGCGTGCTCTGACTTAGTTAATAGTACTTCATCGCCTTTTTCGAGGTGATTTTGAAAGTATCCAAATATTATTTTGTTTAGGCTATCCGTAGTTCCACTTGTAAAGACTATTTCATCACTACTTGATGCTCCTATTAAATCTTTTACTTTTTCTCTTACTTCTTCGTACTTACTGGATACGATAAGGGAATTTTGGTAATCTCCTCTATGGATATTGGCAGTGTATTTAGTGTAATAATCTTTTATTTCGTTTAATACTTGTTTGGGTTTTAGGGTTGTTGCTCCGTTATCGAAATATATTAGAGTGCTTTCTAATATGGGAAAGTCTTCTCTGTTCATTATTTCACCTCCTTTGATTATTTATATTTTCTAATATTTTTTGTTTGAAGTCGAAAGCAAAGTCGAGGGGAGAAAGGATATGGCCTTTTATTAATAGTTCAAGGGCTTTTTCTCTTGGTATACCTCTACTCATTAGATAGAATATGGTATCTTCGGAAAATGTGCCTATGACAGAACCGTGACGGGCTTCGACGTCATCTTCATCTATATACATATTGGGTTTTATTTGACAAGAACCGGTACCTAAGGTCATTATTTTGGTTTCTTGATTTAGGTAGCATTTTGGTGTATGTTTGGGTAGTATACTATCCACGGTTACATTAATATTTGCTGAGTTTTTTTCTAAAATATGGGTATATATATTGGATGTAGTTTCTTTTTGATTATGGTTTATTATTATGTGGTGGTTAGCTCCCGCGGTATTTACTTCGGAAAAATTGTATTTTATAGTGGCTTTTTCTCCATTTAGATTTACTTTTACTTCTTCGTTTATTTCTTTATTATTATAATATTTATTTATAGTTAACTTGCTTCCTTCTTCTAGGTTATAGGTTATTTTTATATCTAAATTGTCATTATTTGAAAATTCGTATATATTTATATGGGCGTCTTTTTTGATGTTTATTGTTATATTTGCTTTGGTTGTATTTATATAGTCCATTGTTAAACTATTTGCTCCGATAAGGTAAATGTTATTATCCATTATATTTACTTCATTAGAGGAAAAGTTTTCTAGTACATTATTTTCTATTACTATTTTATTCATTTTGGCCTTCTTCGTGTGTACTATAACCTGTATATCCTTCGTCTTCAATTAGTTTGGCAAGGGAAATATCGCCTGTTTTTTCTATTTTGCCATCCTTCATTATATGGACAAAATCGGGGTGGATGTATTCGAGTATTTTGGGGTGATGAGTTATTATAAGAATGCTGGCCTTGCTTTCTTTTTGGTAATCATTTATATTTTGAGCCGTTATTTTGAGACTATCTACGTCGAGGCCAGAATCTAATTCATCTAATATTATGAATTTGGGTTTTAGGAGTTTTATTTGTAGAACTTCATTTTTCTTTTTTTCACCGCCTGAAAAACCAACGTTAAGAGAACGATGAATTAGATTTTTATCCATAGAGAGATCAGTAGTATTTTTTTCGCATTCTTTAATGAACTCATAAAGGCCAATATTTCGGCCAGCTTTGGCGGACATTGCTGTTTTTAGGAAATCCTGAGTGGAAACGCCTTCTATTTCGAGGGGATATTGCATAGCAAGGAATATTCCTAATCTACTTCTTTCGTCGGTTTTTAGAGGAAGAAGGCTTTTTCCTTCAAACTTGATGTCCCCAGACGTTACTTTATAATTAGTGTCACCCATTATTACTTTGGAAAGGGTTGACTTACCTATTCCATTGGGACCCATTATAACGTGGACTTCATTATCTTTTATATTTAAATTAAAGTTTTTTAATACTTCTTTATTATTAACACTTACATATAGGTTTTCTATATTTATCATATATGCCTCCTTTGATTTCTTTTATATTATATCACAGTTTGGATATTTTTTTCCTATAAAATTTAAAAAGTTATTGTATTTAAAAAGTAGTGGTTATTATTTGGAAAATTGGTAAATGAACTGCTTTGGTATCTATGGGAACAGTTTTTTAATTTCTGTAATGGTTATTGTGCAGTTTTTTAATTTCTGCAAGATATTTAGTGCAGTTTTTGAAAAATTGTTATTTGTGGTAGAATATATAGAGAGGTGATGGGAATGGAACTTACTATTTGTACGTTTAATATTAGAAACTATTATTTGTGTAATAAAGATGATAGAGATGATAATTTTTATAAATTGAGGGAATTTATTATTGATAATGGGATAGATGTAATGGGAATGCAGGAGGTTACTAGGAATGTAGAGAGAAAAATTAGGAGGGAACTTAATGGTTATAGTTTATTTGGTAAGTATAGATATGGGAAGTTGCCGGATTTAAGAGGAACTAATGAGGGGGTATTTATTCTTTCTAGGGATAAGGGAACTGATAATTATAGTAGATATCTTATTGGGGCTGGTTTTTTATATGGTAGTGTTGTTCCAAGAGTTATGGTTAGTTGTTATATTAGGGATATTCTTTTTATAAATGTGCATTTAGAGTATATGAGTATGAAAGCGAAAAGGGTTTGTTTAGAGAGATTATTTTATTATATAGATAAGAATAAGGATAAGAATATTGTCTTAATGGGGGATTTTAATATGACTTTTAGGAATGGTTATTTTAGGGAATTTATAGAGAATATGAGGAAACTTCATATTAATTTAGTTAATAATAATGTTAATACTTATATTGGGGATAAAGGGAAAAAGATACTTGATTATATTTTCGTTAGTAAGGGAATAGATTTAATAGATAGTTATACTGATAATAGTATTTGTATTAGTGATCATATACCTTTTATTGTGAGAATTTCTTTGTAGTTAGTCCCATAGGGCCAAATGAAAACAGAGACAAAAGAAAAATAGCCCGAAGACTATTTTATGATTGTGCTTAGATATTTGTCGATATCTTTTACTTTTTTCTTGAAGATAAGCATATCTACGACATCTAGCACTGAGTATACGATAAGAATTACACCTACTACGGTTGTGATAACTAGGGCTGATATTACGGGATTTAGTATTAGTATGACGCCGCAGATTATCATTAAAATGGATGCTACTATTGATAATATATAGCTTTCATCGTCTTTGAAGATTAGGGCTATTCTGGTTTTGAATGCACCACTTATTATGAATAGTATGCCTAGCATTATTGGTAGTAAACTTTCAAATATACTTGGGTTTAGTAATATTGCTAGTCCAAGTAGAAATGTTAATATACTTGAAGACATTTGGAACAAGCATAGTACGGGGTTTATTCCGAAGCTATCTATAAAATTGTATGTTCCGTATAATAGCATTATGGCTCCAAGGAAATATGCGAATGTATCTAGGGATGCTTTGGGCCATATTATTAGTAGAAAACCGGCTATTATGAATAGTACTGATAGTATAATTGATAAGTTTATGTACTTATTTATTCTTTTTACCATATCCTTCATCCTTTCCTATTTCTATTATAACAAATTTTGGTAATATTACAACTACATTTTTGAAAAAACTGTCTATATTGTGGTGCAGATTTTGAAAAATTGTAGGTTAGTTATTAAATCTTAGGAGGTATCCGTTTGGATCTTGAATGAGGAATTCGGTATCGTAATAGGTGGTATCTCCTACTTTATAGGGGGTTCTTTTTAGTTCGACGAATATTTTAATATTATTTTTTTTGATATATTCGTAGTATTTTTCTATATTTTTTACAGTCATACTTATGTTTATACCTCTTCCGAAGGGATATTCTAAGGGAGCTGTATTCCAATTGTTATTTACTTCTTCTATCATTATTTGATTTTGGTCTAGTTCTAAAAAATAGAATTTGTCTCTTTTATAGAGAACTTTAAAGCCTAGGGTCTTGTAGAACCTTAGGCTTTCTTCAATATTTATCACTGATAGTTCAGGAATTAGGCTATTGTATTTTATCTTCATAATCACAATCCATACATTTTATGGTGTCTTTTTTCTCTACAAGAGTGCTACCGCATTTTGGGCAAGGGGTTTCAATTGGTTTATCCCAAGTTGCGAATTTGCATTTTGGAAAGTTAGAACAGCCATAGAATAGTTTTCCTTTTTTGCTTTTTCTCTCAATGATATTTCCTTCACATTTTGGACACTTCATTATTATTTTTTGGGGAGCTTCTTCTTTTTCCTCTTTCTTTATGTATTTGCACTCGGGGTAATTGGAGCAAGCGATGAATTTTCCATAGCGACCAGTTCTTATTACTAGTTCACTGCCACATTCAGGGCATTTCTCCCCTACTTGTTCGGGAGCTTTCTTTTCCATTTTAGCGAAGGCTTCTTCGACTTTGGGTTCAAAATCTTTATAAAATCTATCTAGGAGTTTGGTTTCAACAAGAGTGCCTTCGGCGACTTTGTCTAGGTCATCTTCCATTTCTTTGGTATAGGTTACGTTGATTATGTCTTTGAAGAATTCTTGAAGTTTATCAGTTGTTTCGATACCTATTTCCGTAGGGTGGAATTTTTTATCTATTACTTTAACGTAGTTTCTTTCCTCTAATGTGTCAATGGTTTTAGCATAAGTAGATGGTCTACCTATTCCGAGGGTTTCCATTTCTTTGATTAGTTTACTTTCGGTATAGCGAGCTGGTGGTTTGGTGGAGTGTTTAGAATACTCTACAAGGTCAGCTATTAGTGATTTTGTGTTATCTAGGTTTGGTAAGATTTTATCTTCACTATCTTCATATTCTTTATATACTTTTAGGTATCCGTCAAAGATAAGAACCTGACCGGTTGCTTTGAACTGATAATTGTTGTTATCTAGGGTAATAGAAGTTGCTAGAACTTTGGCATCTTTCATTAGAGAGGCAAGGGCTCTATAATATATAAGGGAATATAATTTATATTCATCGTTTGATAGATATGGTTTTACGGTGTCCGGAGTTCTATTTATGCTCGTTGGACGAATGGCCTCGTGGGCATCTTGGACGTTTTCGGTTTTTTTGCTTTGTTTTACATATCCAATATATTCTTCACCATAGTTTTCTTTTATGTAGCCATAGGTATTTTTTACGAATTCATCTGATAATCTTACGGAGTCAGTTCTCATATAGGTAATTAGTCCAACTGTTTCGTTACTTAGTGTTACGCCTTCGTATAATTTTTGAGCAATCATCATTGTTTTTTTAGAGGTAAAATTTAGTTTAGTTGAGGCTTCTTGTTGAAGAGTTGATGTTATAAAGGGATATTTGGCTTTCTTGGCTTTTTCTTTTTTTGTTATTTCCTTTATAATAAATTCTTCATTTAATTTATTTAAAATATTTTGGGCTTCTGCTTCGGTTTTTATTTCTATTTCTTCATTATTATATGTTTCTAATTTAGCTGAAAAGTCTTTAAAGTAAGCATCTATTTCGTAGTAGTCTTCGATGTTAAAGGCTTCTATCTCTCTTTCTCTATCTACTATTAGTTTAAGGGCTACTGATTGAACACGACCAGCTGACTTGCCACCAGTTTTGGATTGCATTAGTTTACTTAAACGAAAGCCAATGATTCTATCTAGTATTCTTCTTGCTTCTTGGGAAGAAACGAGATTGTTATCTATTTTCCTAGCGTGATTAAAGGAATCTAGGATAACATTTTTGGTTATTTCATTGAACACTACTCTTTCGTATTTATCGTCGGTTAATCCGAGGGTATCATATAGATGCCAAGAAATGGCCTCTCCTTCTCTATCGGGGTCGGTAGCAAGATAGACAAAATCGCTTTCTTTTATATCTTTCTTTAAATCTTTTACTAACTGATTTTTGCCTTTTATTATTTTATAGTTGGGTTTAAAATTATCGTCAACATCTACGCCAAAACCATACTTTCCAGTCGTGGCAAGGTCGCGGATATGACCTAGGGATGATACTACTTTATAGTCCTTACCAAGATATTTTTCAATGGTTTTACTCTTACTTGGGGACTCTACTATTACGAGGTTTTTGGGCATATATTCTCCTTCCTTTCTTTATAAATATAATTAACTATATCATATATATTAGTAATTTACAAGTGTATTTTGAAAAAGTTTTGTGAAAGAAAGAGGACAAATTATTATTTTTGGGCCCTATCGGGGGCTATTAATTATATAACTTTTGGTAATTAGTTATCTGTATTTTATAAGATGTTAAAAATAATTGGAGTTAGGAAAATATATTATAATTATTTGACTTATGTTTTCCTGTAAGAAAATATACTAAGTTTTTTTATTCTATATTTTCCTGTGGGAAAATATAGAACTTCCCATAAATAATAAATATTCATAGACATTGCTATAACTTTTTTTATATATAGAAAAAAACAAGTTCACCTCTGAACTTGATATAATCATAATGGCGCCTGATGTAGGACTCGAACCTACGACCTATCGGTTAACAGCCGAGTGCTCTACCGACTGAGCTAATCAGGCATCAATTGCGATTGCTATTTAATTATATAACAAATTTTAAACAATTGCAATACTTTTTTTAATTATTTTTAACTTTTTTTCGGGTTTTATGCGTTTTATGGGGTAATTTTCTGATTTTGAAGCCACTTGTTTCTATATTGTACTCTTCTTCTCTATTAGTTTCATAGGAATGGTCTATTCTTTCGCATAGTATTTCGAATTCGTGAAGGTTACGTGGTATATCAAAATTGGTACCTATTTCCATTGTTATGGGAGATGTTACGTATACTTCTTTTTCTCCGTAGAGGAAGGCTTTATAGGAGAGGTAATAACTGCCTTTTTTTATGGGAGCTCCGGTTAGCATACAACTGCGAGGACGGGCGGATTTTTTTTCTTCTACTTGGGGACAGTATATTAGTTCTTTACCGGGTAATAGGTAATTGCTTATATTTTCTGTTAGGGCTATATCGAGGTTATAGTTTATTTCATCGAGGGATTTTCCGGAGGTTATTATTTCTTCATAATGGGGATAGTTTTTTAGAAGGGTATCTATTATTTCTTTATAATGGGTTATTATTTCTTTTTTATATGGGTAGTCTCTTATTACTAGTTCCTGTAGGGTATAAGACCAATAGTTTTCTTTATTTATCATACTTATATAAACTGTCAGTTGACACTGCATTCAGGGTGAGGTCGGCAGTTACTCCTTTCTTGTAAGCGTAATAGGCAGCTGATGCTATCATTGTAGCGTTGTCTGTGCAATATGCAAGGCGGGGTTTAGAGAAGTTTATACCTCGCTTTTCGCACTCTTTGGCAAGGGTATCACGTAAATGGCTATTGGCTGATACTCCTCCAGCGATAACGAGATTTTTTACTTGGTATTCTTCGAGGGCGTGCATTGTTTTTTTGACGACAACGGAGACGACTCTTTCTTGGAAGGATGTACACATATCTTCTACTCTTATGGTATGGCCACGTTGTTTTTCGTTATGTACGGTATTTAGGACGGCACTTTTGATACCACTAAATGAGAAGTTATAGGTATTATCGTTAAGGGGATATGGGAGATTGTAGGTATCTTTTCCTTCATAGTATTTTTTATCGATAATGGGTCCTCCCGGGTAACTGAGACCGAGGATACGGGCTACTTTATCATAGGCTTCGCCGATAGCGTCATCTAGGGTTCCTCCTATTTTTTTGAAGGTATAGTCTTCTTTCATATATATTAATTCGGTATGGCCACCACTTACTACGAGGGCGATTAGGGGGAATTTTAGTCTTGATTCGAGATTGTTTGCATAGATATGGCCGGCTATGTGATGGACGGGGATGAGGGGTTTTCCGGTAACAAGGGAAATGGTTTTGGCACATTCTACCCCGATTAGAAGGGATCCGATTAATCCGGGGCCGTAAGTTACGCCGATTATATCGATATCGTCCATAGTTAGGGTGGTTTTTGAGAATAGTTCTTCTAATACTATGGTTATGTTTTCGACGTGCATTCTACTGGCTATTTCGGGAACAACGCCATTAAATTCTTTATGGGTATCGATTTGGGTTAGGACTACGGTGGCTATTTCTTCTGTTCCGTTTTTGACAATACTCATACTGGTTTCATCACAAGAGGATTCTATGCCGAGGGCGTATATTTCTTTCACTTACATCACTTCTTTCTTCATTAGGATTCCGTCTTCGTCTCCGTAGTAGTATTTTCTTAGGGCTATTTCATTGAAGCCGAATTTTTTATAGAGATTACGGGCTGGGGTATTGGAGATACGGACTTCGAGGGTTATGTTTTGGGCTCTTTTTTGGATAGCGACACTTACGAGGTAGGCCATTAATTTGGTGCCGATGCCTTTATTGCGGTGAGTTTCTTCGACAATTATATTGTCTATTTCTATTCTATCGTAGATATGGGAATAGTCGAGAGAACCGAGAAGGGTTCCTTGTTCATAGTATTCTAGTTTATATCCGAAGGGGTTGTGGGTATTATTTTCTTTCTCTATTATCATTTTTTTCCTCCACTGCTTGGGGTTCTTTTAGGTAATTTACCTGAAGTTTATGGGGATGGATGCTGGGTTTATTTTCGTAGTAAGTGACTATATTAGTGATATTTTGGGTATATTTGGGAATGGTTATTTTATCTATGGTAAGGGGTTCACTAGACACTATCGTGGGTTTATACTTTGTTATTAGGGATAGGACTTCTTCTTTTGATGCGTACTTTTCGGGGAGTATTTCGTTATGGTTTTCATCGTATAGGCCTAGATAGTAATGTCCGTGGTGGAAGTCGATTAGGCTCATTATGGTTTTACCTGTTGTTGTTAGGCTTAGGGCTTTTAGTGTACTTATGGGAACTACTTTGATATTTCTTAAATAGGCGAATGTTTTGGCAATGGTTACACCGATACGGATACCGGTAAAGGAACCGGGGCCGTTTACGACATAGATTTTTTGGATTTCTTCGGGAGTGGTATTGGTGTCTTTGAGGACTTTATTGATATAGCTTACAGTATATATGGAGTGTTTATTGGGGATATTTTCATTGATTGTTCTTAGTTCTTGGGTACCGTCTAATAGTGAGATAGATACATCAGCGGATGATGTATCTATATATAGGGCTTTCATTAGATTATGTCCTCGCAGACTTGAATATATTTTTCTCCATAAGGTTTTAGTATTAATAGTCGGGTATTTTCGTTTATTATTTTGATATATATATCTAGTCTTTCTTCTGGTAAGTCTTGTTTTATCATATCAGCCCACTCTATTATGCATACTCCGCCTTTATCGAAGTATTCTGTTATTCCTATGTTAGTTGGTCCTTCTTCTAATCTATATACATCCATATGGTATAGGTCTAGTTCTCCTTGGTATTCTTTTATTATGTTAAAGGTTGGGGAGGTTATTTCGTCTATTCCCATTGCGTGAGCGAAGGCTTTGGTAAAGACGGTTTTTCCACTTCCTAGTTCGCCGTTTAGGCCTATTACCATATTTTCGAATTTTTCTGATTCTATGTTTTGAGCAACGTGAGCCATTTCGGCTTCGCTATGCACCGTTATTTTGTATTCTTCCATTTTTTTCTTCCTTCCTTCTTGTATTTTCTTCTTTATTATATCAGATATTTTACTCTTTTGACAAGTGTTTTGGTTGTTATTTTGTTAATTCCATATATTTTATATAGTAGTCTTCGACGGCTTTTTTGTCAAAGGGCATTTCTTTGGTACGGACCATTTCGATTAGGTTTCCTAGTTCGTATTTTAGTATGAAATCTAGTCTACTTGAGTAGTGCATTTGTTTTTTGTGATATTTGTACTCCATTCTATCGAGGATTTTAAAGCTTCCGTTGGGGAATACTCTTAAGTCTAGATCGTAGTCTATGTATTTTATGATTCTGTTATCGATTAAGACGGGGGTGGCGATATTGCAATAGAAGTATATGCCGTAGTCTTTTAGTTGTCCTATTATGTTATACCATTTGTTTTTGAAGAAGAACATTATGGCTGGTTCTTTGGTTTTCCATATTTTGCCATCTGAGTCTATGACTGTTGTGCGATTGTTTCCGAAGACGATATAGTCTTCAAAGACATCTAAGACAACGGCTTCGTCCCATCTTCGATGAAGGGAACCGTTATGTTTATAGCAGTGTATTTCGAGTTTATCTCCTACTTTTATATTTTCCATATTTCTCACCTAAAATTCCAAATCTATGTGTATTATACAACAATTTGTTTGTTTAGACAAGAGACTTAATATAATTTTGTTTATTTTTCTTAATTCTCAGGGTAATGGACACTTTAAAAAAATGGTTTCCTTGGTTTTGGGGATATGTATTTTTAGGACTATGAGAAGTAATTTTGTGTTTATTTTTTGTGGCCCCCAATAGGGCAAGTGTAAAAAATGTGTCCAAGTGGGGGAATGTGTGATATAATTGTTATGATAGGAGGAGGTCGTGATGCTTAGATATTTTGTGTTGGGCGTGCGGGCGGTGCCGGTGATTATTTGGCGGGGACTGAGGTATTTTGTGATTGGGCTGATTAGTTCGCTCACGGTCTTTCCGAGGTACCTTATTATTGGGATTGGGGCGGTGATGAGGCCGGAGAAGACGCGGGATATTAGGGTTCACAACAAGCCGCTTATTCCGCTGATGGTGATGAGTTTGTCGCTTATTATTTATTTTTCGGGCGTGTTTTTGTTTTCGAGATGGGCGGTACAGAAGCTGAAAATGGATTATTTGTATACGGATATTATGGCGAATACGGAAGTGATTGAGGAAGAGGCGAAGAATAGTGGTATGAGTGAGGTTACTGCTCCTAGTGATGGTAGCGGGGACAATGATGGTAGTAGTGAGGGGGGGGATACTTACTATCCGAATGATTACTGGGATTATATTAATGTGCCTTTTATTGATGTTGATTTTAATAGTTTAAGGGCGAAGAATAGTGAGACGGTGGCGTGGCTTAAAGTTAATGGGACGTATATTAATTATCCGGTTGTTAGGCATACTGATAATGGTTATTATTTGAATCACGATTTTGGGGGAAGGTACAATCCGAATGGGTGGATTTATAGTGATTATAGGAGTAACTATGATAATTATGGGTACAATTCTATTATTTATGGGCATAATCTTAATAACAGGACTTTGTTTGGGTCAATGGTATGGGTGCTTAATAGTAGTTGGTATACTAATTCTAATAATTATATTATTAAGTTATCGACGCCGAGTAATAATACGAATTGGAGAGTTTTTAGTGTTTATAGTACGCAAAATGATGCTTATTATCTTAGGACGATGTTTAATAGTAGTGAGGAGTTTGGGGAATTTATTAATGAGCTTAGGAATAGGAGTATTTATGATTTTGGGACTTATGTTAGTAGTGATGATAAGATTCTTACTTTATCTACTTGTGATGATACGGGGACGAGGAGGGTTGTGGTGCACGCCAAGATGGTTAATATTAGTTATAAATAGGGAAAAAAGTAGAAGTATGGGGGCTTCTACTTTAATTTTTTAGGGTTCCTATGGATACTACATACACGCCGTCGTCTCTTTTATAGGAATAACTGGTGCCAGTTAGAACCATTAGAAATGCTGGCTGGCCACATTTGGTTATGTCGACTTTATCTTTGAATTTTAAGAGATTTTGGGCAGCGTCTTCGATGTAACCGTCACCTAGTTTGATTTCGACGGCTCCCCACTTGCCACTACTTGTTCTGATTATTGCATCGACCTCGAAGTCTTTTTCATCACGATAAAAGGTTATATTTCCTCCGTGGCTTTGGGCATAGATTTTTAAATCTCTTATGCAAAGTGCTTCAAACATTATGCCGAATGTTTTTAAGTCATTTATGAGGTCATTTGGTTTTATTTCAAGAATGGCTGCTGCCAAAGAGGGGTCGACAAAGTATTTTTTGGGAGTTGTTCTAAGGGCATATTTGCTTCTTAGATTTAAGTTAGTGGCGTGCATTTCTTCTATTACAAATAGTCTTTCGAGGGTATTTAGGTAATCTGCTACGGTTGGCCTTGATACGTCATTTTCAAAAGTATTTTTTACATCGGCTTCAATGGTTGTAATTGATACTTGGGTAGTTATATTTCGAGCCAAGCTTCTTAAAACGTTTAGCATTTTTTCGGGATTTCTTTCTACTCCGTCTACTTTTGTTACTTCCTCATTTATTAATCTTTTTACGTATTCGGTTGCTATTCTGTATTTGGCATTACTTTTTACATCTAATACGGCAGGCCAACCTCCTCTTACGATAAGACTTGCTAAATCTTCGAGAGAAAGATTTGATACTCCTTCGATATCTTTATTATTAAATATATCTTGTAGGGAGACTTCGCCGGTTGATTCTCCTGATTCGTACAGGCTCATTGGTCTCATTAATACTTTTGATATTCGTCCTGTTCCGGTGTGCATTGTTTCGTTTTCCATTGGTTTAGCCGAGCCAGTAAATAGATATTGTCCTTTTAATCTGGTATGGTCTAAGTCTGTTCGGACACAATCCCATACTACGGGATACATTTGCCATTCATCAAATAGTCTTGGTTTATTGCCTTTTAGAAATAGTGAGGGTTTTGTATTTTTGATATTATCGTATTCTGACTTTCTATCGGGATTTTGAAATTCAATAATGCTTTGGGCATAATGAGCGGCTGTTGTGGATTTGCCACACCACTTACATCCTTCTATTTGGACTGCTCCCATTATTTCTAATAATTCTTTTATTTCTGTATCAACTATTCTTGGTAAATAATTCATAATATTGCCTCTCTTTCTTTTTCATTATATCACTACTTTACAAAAAAAGCAATTTTCATTTTACAAAAAAAGCTTTTTTTATTTTACACTTTGAGCAAATATAGTTTTTAATTTAAGAAGGTTATTTTTTGTAAAATGTTATTCATTATGATATATAAACAAAATAATATATGAATAAAGTAAAAGAGAAGAAGTTTCGTAATACTTCCCCTACTTTTTTCTTTCTTCCATTTCTTTTATTAAGTCATAGGCTATTATGTAGTTTGATACTTGGATGA
>CAKOSA010000015.1 GCA_934101865.1 uncultured Bacilli bacterium
TGACAACAAATTGCTAATGAAACCAATAAATATAAGGGTTTAGTAAAAGAAAAATTTTTTTTCGTGTCTCTAACCTGGGAAATTTTTGTAACTATTTGTCGAGATGGAGCATTTGCTCTATTTTATCGGTTGATATGGTGATGTTTTTTAGCTTGATATTTACTTTATTATCTTTGCTTTTTAGGTTAAAGGCTTTATCGTTGGGGATGGTAAATTTGAATTTATTGAATTTTGATTTGGACCTATCAAAGAATGAGGCGGTTATATCAAAGTGTCGATATATGTATTTTTGATAATTTTCCTCATCTAAATATAGTGTTGAGAGGATTGTGCAGATGTTAACTTTTCTTCCTTTTATTAGTATTTCTTCTAATAAGGGTAGGATTTCTTTGGGTTCTTCGAGCATTAGGTCGTCAAATTCTGATATTAGGGTTATGATTAGGGGGTATTTTGATAGGTCGGAGGCTTTTTCTCTGATTTCTATTTCTTTTAAAAGGCCTTTTAATACCTCGGGTATGTATTTTGTTTCCTTAATAATGGGGCTTATGAAGTGACTACTGTTATCGTATATTTTGTAATCTACGCCTTTAACATCGATTGGTAATATTTTTACTTCTTCTTTTTTATTTTTTGATATTAGTTCATATAGAATATTACTTACTAAATCGCTTTTTGAGTAATCATCAAGGCCGGTTATTAGGATATTGGGATAGGTTTTTAAGTCTATTTTTATGTGTTTATTTTTATTTCTTCCAATTGTTATATTTGTTTCCATTTTATTCCTTCTTTCTAATAGGTTATTGGGGTACGGAAGAGGGTGCTTACTATTACATCTATTAAGAATATTATTATTAGCCACGTGCATATTTTTACTTGGGTAGTTAGTTTTATTTGGGGTAGTATTTTTAATAAATGGGGTTCTATTTCATAGATTAGTACCATTCCTCCGACAGCAAATGTTAGGACACTTCTTAGGCATACTAGGCCTTGGATGTTCATAAAGAGACCTCTATAATCCCACAGTCTTAATCCTTGGAATTTTAATATGTATAGTCCGACGATGTATTCTAATAATCCGGTTATAAGCATTATGCTTAGGAATAGTAAAATGGGATGTTTTTTTAGGGGTTTTAGGTAATATATTAGTACAGCACCGGTTCCATAAATGGGAAGGCAAGGGCCGTATAGTGACCCGCGATTAGCGAACACGCCCTCGGTAAATTTGTAAAAAATTACTTCGTAAATGAAGCCGACGAAGGCCCCGATAAAAAATATTGCTATTAGTAGTATTATTTTGTTGATTTTTCCTTCTTCTTTCATAACTTCTCCTCTATTTTAGTATATCACGAATGGGCGGAATTGTAAATTTTTTTTGAGGGGGATGTAAAGTAAAAGAACTAGGGGGCTAGTTCAGGTGGTGGTGGGGCGATAAAAATCATTTTTTCGTGGGTATAGGGGTTAATTATGGTTAATTTGTAGGCGTGGAGGAGCAATCTTGGGGATTTGGTGGTGCTTCCGTACTTGCTATCTCCGATTATGGGGTGGTCAATACTGCTTAGAGCGACCCTAATTTGGTTCTTCTTACCGGTTTTTATTTCTATATCCAAGAGCGTTGTATTTTTGGTGCTTGATATTTTTTGGTATTTGGTTATGGCTAGGGGATCGTTTGGATTATTAGTTACATATACGATATGGGCTTTATTTTCTTGAAGATGATTTTGGATAGTTCCTTCATTGGAGGTAATTCCTTCAACACGAGCTAGGTATTTGCGTTCAATTGCTATATTGTTCCAATTATTTTGGAGAAGGGTTTTGGTTTTGATATCTTTGGCGAAAAGGACGATACCGGAAGTATCTTTATCTAATCTATGAACTATGAATACTTTATTTTGTTTATTTTTTTGTTTTAGATAAGTATATACTTCGTGGTATAGGGTTCGTTCTTTTTCTTTGGGAGTGGATACACAGAGTAGTTTGGCGGGTTTGGATACGGCTAATAGGTGTTTATCTTCATATATTATGTTTAGTTTCTTCTTCATTTTTTCCTCTTTCTTGTACTAAGTAGTTATAACTATTGGGAATGGAGAGTTTTATTTCGTCTCTCATATATATTTCTTTTATTTCATTCATTATTTTTATATTTTCATCATTGTAGAAATAATCGTAGGTTTTATAATTGAAATCTAGGTTATCAAAGGCTTTATTTAGAACGTTGCTATTTAATATGGGGTCGGTTGATATTTGCGATAGTTGCCAAACAAGTGATGGGTATTTGAAATCTTCATAGTTGGAACTTGGGTATAGTTTACACCATTTTTCATAGTATAGGAATTGACAAAGACTGTTGGCTATCTCGAATTTGGCAGACTTTATTTCTAAATTGCAGTCTAAATACATTGTCATATTTTCTAAATCGGTTAGGGCATCGGGAATAAGACCGACATAGCATTTTATTTCTTTGGCTCGGGGAGGCCAATCGACGTGAAGATAGTTTTCGAGTTGATACATAAAATAGTCATTTTCTTTGTGCCACCTTATTCGGTATTTTTTGATTTTTTTGGGAAGTAGTTCTACTTCTTCGTCGTATAGTTTGCCTATTAATTCTTCAATTAGTTCTTCTTTATTTGGTTTATTTAGAATATTGTACATATCAAGAAAGCGGACTATTAATCTGTTTCGTAAATCCATTATTTCTTCTTCGGGAAAGTTTGCTATTTCTTTTATTATTCTTATATTTTCTTCTTTTGTTAGCATTTCAAATTTTATTGTTGGGCATTTTGCCATTGTTACCACCTTATTTACTTCTTTTTCTAACTTGATTATAATATATATATGTTTATTTTTCAATGAATTTCACTTAATTTTCAGGATAAAATGGAAAATATGGGTAATCAAAGTTATTTTATGCACATAGAAAGAGGAAATGGAAAAAAACAAGAGGAATTATTCTTCTTCTTGCTCATAAGATATTAGATATTTTAAATCTTCATCAGTTAATTTTTCAATTACGTTTTGATCTCTTGTATCGCCTTCGATTAGTTTGTCACTTAGCATTTTTTTCTTTTCTTGCAATTCTAGTATTTTTTCTTCGATAGTGCCTAAGGCAACTAATTTTACTACTTCTACATTATTTTTTTGGCCTATACGGTGGGCCCTATCGGTTGCTTGATTTTCGGCTTGGGGGTTCCACCATAAATCTAAGTGGATAACTATATCGGCACTGGTTAGATTTAATCCGGTTCCACCGGCTTTTAGCATTATTAAGAAAACGTTAGTATTATCGTTATTGAAATTGTCAACTAATTGCATTCTTTTTTTGGCACTTACACTTCCGTCAAGCATATAGGTTGTTATTCCTTCATTGTTTAGAGAGCTATTGGCAAGGTCAAGAGCGGTTTTGAAGGAAGAAAATATTAGGATTTTATGTTCATTAGCAACGGCATCTTTTACAACTTTGACAAGATTTTCTATTTTGGAGCTTTCATCTGTATAGTTTTCATATACGATGCGGGGGTCTATACATAGTTGTCTAAGTCTCATAATAAGACCTAAGAATAGGAAACGGGCTTTACTCCAACCCTCAGTTCCTACTATTTCTTGTATTTCTTTATTTACTTTTTCTACCTCTTTGGCGTATAGTTTCTTTTGACTAGGAGACAATTCAATAAAAATATTGTTTTCTATTTTTTCAGGGAGGTCGGTTAGGACGTCTTTCTTCTTACGACGTAATATGAATGGTGATATTTGTTTATTTAAAGAAGACAACATTTTATTGGTAGTATCGTCAAATTCTTTTACACTATATTTATTTGAGAAATTTAGGAGAGAACCTAAAAATCCCGGCATAATAAAGTTGAATATACTCCATAGCTCAGTAACAGAATTTTCTAGTGGAGTTCCTGTTAAGGCGATTTTGGTATGAGCTTTTATTTTATAGGCTCTCTTAGTTGCAACGGCATTTGGGTTTTTGATATTTTGAGCCTCATCTATAATACATACTTCGAAGTTCATTTTTTCGTAGTAATCAAAGTCTTCACGAAGTAGTCCGTACGATGTTATATATATGGATGCGGATTTTTCAAAGAGGGATTTTCTCTTTTCCTTAGTACCGGCAAGGACGGCATATTTTATTTCTGGTGTAAACTTTAATATTTCATTTTCCCAGTTATAGACTAAGGAAGTTGGAACGACTATCAAAAATTTACTATCTGGTTTCTCTTTAAGTACTTTCTTTATAAAATAAAGGGTTTGAAGGGATTTACCTAATCCCATTTCATCAGCAAGGATACCACCAAAACCGCATTTATATATATTATAAAGCCATTTTATACCTACTTTTTGGTAATCTCTGACTACTTTATTTTCATCCTTAGTAAAGGTTAACTTCATATTTTGATAATTATGGAAGTTTTCTATAAATTCATCGAATATGCTATCTGTTTCTATTATGTTATATTTTGTTTTTTTGAGGCTATCTAAATATAGGGCCCTGTATTTCGGTATTTCTCCTACTCCGGAAGTTATATCCTTAGTAGTTAGGTTTAGAGTGCTAGCTAATTCTTCTAGTTCTTCTAATTCAGCGTTATTATTTAAATCAATAAAATTACCACTTTTTAATCGATAATATTTTTTCTTCTTTTTGAGAGATGCAAAAATATCGTCTAGTTCATCGGAGTTTATGTCTCCTAAGGAGAAATTGTAGTGCATAATATTGTCTTTTCCAATAGAGAAAGTGCTTTTTATATTGGTATTTTTTTCGATACTTATGTTTCGTATTTTAGTTGACGTAAAGGTTTCGTACTTTTCGGATAGTTCTTTTATTCCTGTATCGAGAAAAGAACCTATATCTTCAATGTCATCCAAAGTTAATTTATTTTTTTTATTTATGAAGCCTTGTTTTAGAATATCGTTTATTAGTTCACCTTCATAATCCATATCTCTTAATATTTCTTTATCGTTATCAAAATAATCTATTTCTTTATTACCGTATTCTAATTTTACATTACATATAATGTCGTTGTAATTCATATCGAAGTATAGTCTTGCATCGGGCTTTTTGGTGATTATGATGTTAGAGGCCGAACTGTCTACTTCGACTTTTTCTTTGACCGTAGGTAGAATGCTTTTAGAGAATGTTTCTAATTCTTCATCATCAAAAATGAGGGTTTCTATATCATTATTAAGCATTTCTTTTAATACCATTGCATCGTGTTTCTTTAAATGATAGCATTCTTTTCCATATAATATATATTCAAAATCATCTGTAAGGTTGTATAAATCAGCATCAAGGTCAATAGAGAAAATATAATTCTGACCTTTTTTAGAAATTTTGGAGCCGAGAGGAAACCCTTCTTTAATATTTTTTATATATGGTCCATTTTTGATGCTAAATCCTTTATCTTTAATTAGATTTAATAATAATTTTTTGCCATTATCGTGGAGTTCGAGAATTTGGGTATTGCTCGTATATCCTTCCAATGAATAATAGTGGTCAATAAATATGTTTATTATTTTTGTATCCAACTCATTAAAATAGTGTTTATTGGCATCATAAGTGAAATTTTTGCCAAATTCAACAGTGCCAATGCCGTTTACATAGGCCTCGATAAAGTCTTGCATCTTGGTTTTAAGCATATACAAGCGATCAGTTCCTATGCGAAGGCCTATTTTTCCGTTTAAGTTTAATTCTACTTCTAGTTTTAATTCTTCTTTTACTTGATACTTAGAGGGAGCATTTTTAAGTAGTTTATTTAATACATCTCTACTTATATCTTTGGTAAAATCTTCTTTGGTTGTATTAAATATATTGTCTCCGTAGTAGTTAAAACAGGCGGCAATGTGAGGACATTTTGAATTGTAATAGAAGGCATTACAGTTGCATCTGAAACCTATCTTATCTTCAAAATCGTTACTTATTAATACGTCATAGTCTTGCCAGTAGAATTGTTTATTTTCGACAGAAAAAAAGTAATATGCTGTGTCAGCTCTTAGAATTTTCTTTTGAAAATGGACTTTATCTTTGGGATATTCGAGACTTTTTTCATAGCATTCTTTCCCTAAACTTTTTTTTATATATTTTTCTATGTCATTGTTATTCATATATATGCACTTCCTTTTGAAATTTATTATAACATTTCATATAGTATAAGTAAACATTTTTTGGTGATTTTGTTGGTGATTTTGAAATTTTGAGTTATAATTGTTATGGTGATTAATGTGGATAAAATAGAAAGTCTTATTAATATGATTAATGAGTGTAATAATATTGTGGTTTTTACAGGAGCTGGGGTTAGTACCGAGAGTGGTATTCCTGATTTTCGGAGCAAGGATGGGCTATATAATATGAAATATAGTTATCCGCCAGAGGAAATTCTTAATCATAGTTTTTTTATGAATAATCCAGAAGAGTTTTATAGATTTTATAGGGATAAACTTAATGTTTTGGATAAGGAACCGAATATTGTGCATAATACTTTGAGAAGACTTGAAGATATGGGAAAAGTTAAGGGAATTATTACGCAAAATATTGACGGATTACACGAAAAGGCTGGGAGTAAAAATGTTGTTACTTTTCACGGAAGTGTGTATAATAATCACTGCATAAAATGTAGTAAATTTTATTCTGCGGAAGAGGTGTTTAATAGTACGGGAATTTGTAGATGTGAGTGTGGAGGGATTATAAAGCCGGATGTTGTTTTGTATGAGGAGGAAATTCCCCGAGATGTGCTTAGGAATAGTACGGAGATGATTGCTAAGTGTGATATGCTCCTTGTTTTGGGGACTTCGCTTACGGTATATCCGGCTAGTGGGCTTATTAATTATTTTCGGGGTAAGTACTTGGTTATTGTTAATAGGGATACTACTAGTTATGACAATAGGGCTGATTTGGTTATTAATATGGGGCTTAAAGAGGTATTTGAAATGATAGATAATTATTTTAAAGTTTAATTTTTTAAATGTACCCTACGGGACTAAAAAAACTAGAGTTTGTGGCTCTAGTTTTATTGTTTTATTTTACTTCGATTTGTTTCTTGTTACTGTTTGCATCTTCTTTAGGAACGGTTACTTTTAGTATTCCGTTATTGAAGTGTGCTTCAATTTCGTTTTCTTTTACTTCTCCTAAGTAGAATGATCTTTGGTATTTTCCATAATATTTTCTTTCTCTTCTTAGGTATTTTTTGTGTTCATCTTCGTGTTCTTCTTCAGTTTTTTCTGCTGTTATTGTAAGGGTTCCTTTGTGCATTTCTACTTTGATATCTTTTTTATCAAAACCAGGGATATCCATTTCGATATGGATTATTCCTTTCTTTTCATAGATATCGCATTTCATATTCTCCTCTTTTTCTAAATCTTCTAACATATTATCTAAAAACATTCTTCTTGGTAACATAATACCATCTCCTTTCAATTTATTTTATTATTTTTTAGACATTATATCAACAACTAAATTACTTATTTCGGTTGGGCTTTCTATTGGTAATCCTTCAATTAGACGAGCCTGTGCATAAAGTACTTTAGTATATTTTGCTAATTCTTCTTTTTGGTTTTCCTTATATAATTCTTTTAGTTTTTTGGCTATTTCGTGATCTTTGTTTACTTCAAGAATTGTTTCAGCGTGTATTTTTTCTCCCTCAGGCATTGCATTTATTACTTTTTCCATTTCTATGGAAATGTTTCCTTTTGTTGTTAAACATACGGGATGATTGGTTAATTTGCCTGTAAATTCTACTTTGCCTACTTCAGGAAGTGTTTCTTTCATAGTATTAAGTAAATCTTTATTATCTGCATTTAGTTTTTCTAGTTCTTTCTTTTCTTTTTCTGTAGTTAAATCTACATCACTATCAGATACGTTTTTAAATGGTTTTTCGTCAAATTCTCTTAGTGCTTGCATTGTGAATTCATCAACATATTCTGTTAAGTATAATATATCGTATTTTTTCTTTTTTACTGATTCGACTTGAGGAAGATTATCTATTTTTTCGTTATTTTCACCACAAGCATAATAGATTTCTTTTTGGTTTTCTTTCATATTTTGGACATATTCTTTTAACGTGATGTAATCTTTTTTCTCAGCTGAATAGAATATTAGTAGGTCCTGTAGGGTATCTTTTGCTGAACCATAAGTACTGTAAATTCCGTATTTAATGCCGGCACCAAAGTTTTTGAATATTTCTTTGTATAGTCCAAAGTCGTCTGTCATTAGGCTTTTTAGTTCTTTTATTATTTTGGTTTCTATGTTTTTGGCGATTTGTTTCACTTTATAGTCATTTTGAAGGGTTTCACGAGAAATATTTAGGGATAAATCGTCTGTATCAACTATTCCTTTTATGAAACTGAAATAGTCAGGGAGCAAACTCTCACATTTATCCATAATTAGAACGCCATTTGTATATAGGCTTAGGCCTTTTTTGTATTCTTTTGTATAGAAATCATAAGGGGCGTGTGATGGTATAAACAGGATGCATTTGTAGTTGCAAAGTCCTTCAACAGTGTAGTGGATAACTTTGGCAGGAGCAGAGAAGTCGGAAAATTTATCCATATAGAAATTGTTATATTCTTCCTCTGTTACTTTATTTTTATCTTTTTTCCAAATGGGTACCATACTGTTTAGGGTTACTACTTCTTTGTATGTTTCGTACTCGGTTTCACTTCCTTCTTTTAATCTATTGTTTTCTACTTCCATTTTAATTGGATAGCTTATGTAGTCGGAGTATTTTTTTATGATACTACGAATACGATACTCGGTTAGTAGATCGCTGTATTTTTCATTTTCGGTATCTTCTTTTAGATATAGGGTTATGTTTGTTCCGTTTGTTTCTTTTGGCGATTCTGTTATGTTATAGCCGTCAGCTCCTTCTGATGTCCACATATAGGCTTTGTCTTCGCCTACTTTCTTAGATAGGACTTCTATTTTAGAACTTACCATAAAGGCTGAATAAAATCCTACTCCGAATTGTCCTATTATATTTACATCGGTTTGGTCTTTGTTG
The DNA here is from genome assembly GCA_934101865.1 of uncultured Bacilli bacterium. GTDB lineage: Bacteria > Bacillota_I > Bacilli_A > RF39 > UBA660 > UMGS2068. The sequence goes on from CAKOSA010000015.1 coordinate 8,991, forward strand.
TTTTCTTTAAAGGCTAGGGAATCGCTTTTGGCTATTGTTCCAAGGTTATTTTCTAGTTCTTCTTTATTCATTCCTATACCGTTATCTTTTATGGTTAGGGTTTTCTTGTCTTTATCTACTACTAATTCTATTTCTAATTTATCTTTATCTACTTTTAGAGTACTATCTGTTAGGGATTTATAGTATAGTTTATCGATAGCATCACTAGCATTTGATATTAGTTCCCTTAGAAATATCTCCTTATTAGTATAGATGGAATTAATCATCATATCCAGTATTTTTTTTGATTCTGATTTGAATTGTTTTTTCATTTAGGCCTCCTTCTTTTGTTTACATTTTAGTTATATCACTCTTTTTAGCAATTGTCAATAGTAATTGCTAAAATTTCACAAAATATTCATTTTTTTTTTGGAGGTTTTGTAGTATAATACTTACGAAGGAGGGAGATTATGGGAAAGATTAGAATTCCTAACTATAGTTTAGGTGAAGAACTTATTAACTCTATATCACACGGATTAGGGGCACTTCTTAGTATTGCTGGACTGGTAATCTTACTTGTTAACTCACATAGTGCAATGGCAGCTGTAACTAGTAGTATATATGGTTCGACGATGATTATTTTGTATGTTATCTCTTGTATATATCACGGGCTGTCGAAGAGGACCAAGGCTAAGGGCGTGCTTCGGGTTATCGACCACTGCAATGTGTATTTGCTGGTGGCTGGTACGTTTACTCCCATTACTTTATCTTTGATTGGTGGGGTTATTGGTTGGGTTTGGTTTGCGGTTGTGTGGATTATTACTATTATTGGCGTGGTTCTTACTAGTATTGATGTTGACAAGTATAGTTTTGCGAGTGTTATTTTACATCTTGCTCTTGGTTGGAGTTGTCTTATTTGTTATAAGCCTTTATTTGGAGCAATGGACGGAACAGAGATTTTGTTTTTAGTTCTAGGTGGGGTATTTTATTCGATTGGAGCGGCTTTGTATGGTATTGGTAAGAAGAAAAAGTATATACATAGTGTCTTTCATTTCTTTGTTTTGGCGGGTAGTATATTTCACTTCTTTATGATTTTACACTTTACAGCATAATGCAGAAATTTAAAAACCGTAATATAAATAGTGCAGAACTTTAAAAATTGAGTATTTAATGGCTCAGTTTTTTTAATTGAAAAGCTGTGTAATAGTTATTATAATTAATAGAAAAAAGGGGGATTTTATGATATAATACTGATTGTATGAGAGGTGATAATATGCTAGAAAATAAACTTGGTATTACTAATGAAATTGAATTATCTAAGGAAGAAGAAAGAATTACTAAATTGAAGGCACTGGAATTATTTGATAGTGGTAAGATAGACGAAATTGAAGTGGGAACTTTTGCGGGTCTTGCTAAGATACATTATTTTTTGTTTAATGATATTTATTATTTTGCCGGTAAAATTAGAAATGATAATATTGCTAAGGGTAATTTCCGATTTGCTTCGGTTTTATACTTGGATGATATTTTAAATAAGATTGATGAGATGCCACAAGATACTTATGAGGATATAATTAAAAAATATGTTGAAATGAATATTGCTCATCCTTTTAGGGAGGGTAATGGAAGAAGTACTAGAATTTGGCTAGATATGATATTAAAAAAGGAACTTGGTAAAGTTGTCGATTGGAGCAAAGTAAATAGAGAGGATTATTTATTAGCAATGGAACGTAGTCCTATTAAAGACACGGAAATAAAGTTATTATTGCAATCTGCTTTAACGGATGATGTTAATAGTAGAATGGTTTATATGAAGGGTATAGATGCTAGTTATCTTTATGAGGGGTATAATACTTATTCATTAGAGGAACTTGATAGTCATAATAGTTAGTGAAATTTGAAAACTACAATATAAACAGTGCAGAAATTTAAAAACTGAGGACCTTGATAGCTCAGTTTTTAAATTTCTGCAACTTTATTTATCCCTTATGAGAAGTTTTTCTACATAAGATACTGCTAAATACATTAGATATGATACTATTACTAATATGAGGATACCAGTTATGACGAGATTTAGATTAAATACTTGGGAACCATATATAATGAGATATCCTATTCCCTCCTTGGAGACAAGGAATTCTCCCATTATTACTCCGATTAGGGACATACTTATATTTATTTTTAGGCTACTTATGATAGTTGGATAGCTATTTGGTAATACTAATAATTTTAGTATTTGATATTTACTAGCTTTAAGGGATTTTAATAATCTTATTTTTGTTTGGTCAGTACTTTGGAAGCCACCATATACGGTTACTATTGTGATTATAAGGGAAATGAGAAGAGCCATTATTATTATTGATTTCATTCCCGCACCAGCCCATATTATGATAATGGGACCAAGAGCTACTTTGGGAAGACTATTTAGTATGGTTAAATAGGGGTCTATTACCTTAGAAAAAAAGGGACTGTTATACATTAGTATGGCTATTATTATTCCTAAAATGGTACCTATTAAGAAACTTACTATGGTTTCATATATGGTTATATAGATGTGATTAAAGAGATTACCGGTTTGATATAGTTCGATTATGGTTTCTAATACTTTTCGAGGAGACGATGTTATAAAGGTATTGATAAGGGATTTGTCAGCTAAAAATTGCCATAGAAAAATAAAGAATATTAGTATAAATAGTTGAACGGTAATAACTAGTAGTTTATTTATTTTACGTTTTCGTAAATACTTTTTTTGTTCGGGACTAGTCATTATTATCGATTTCCTTCCATATTTGATTGTAGTATGTTGCAAATTCAGGACATTTTCTATTTTCTATGGGTGTTGATTTGTTATCCATTTCAATATTTATTTCTTTTTTTATTAGGGCTGGTCTATTTGATAGTACTATTACTTTATCGGCCATTGATATGGCTTCGGATATATCGTGAGTTATCATTATGGCTGTTTTGCCTTCTTTTTTTATTATTTTGTATACATCATCTGATACTTTTAATCTTGTTTGGTAATCGAGGGCCGAAAATGGTTCGTCTAGGAGTATGATGTCGGGTTCTGTCATTAGGGTTCTTATTAGTGCTACTCTTTGTCTCATTCCTCCGGAAAGGTTTTTGGGATAGGTGTTTATGAAGTCTCCTAGTCCATACGTTTTTAATAGTTTTATGGCTTTTTCTTTATGTACTGGCTTTATTTTATTTGTTATTTTTATTCCTAAGAGACAGTTATCTAATATTGTAAGCCAGTCAAAGAGACAATCACTTTGTAACATATAGCCCACTTTGGTGTTCTCTTTATAATTTATTTCACCGCTCGTCTTATTATCTAATCCACATAATAGCCCCAGTAGGGTAGATTTACCACAACCAGATGGGCCAACTATAACTAGGAATTGGCCCGTAGTTACATTCATTGTTATGTCTTTAATGGCGAGTATTTCTTTGGTGGGGGTGTGGTAAATTTTTTTTAAATTTTTTATTTCGAGAATGTTATTCATAGTCTTTGAAGTACTTGCTGTAAATTAGTTTGTCATAGTCAACCATACTATTTAGTTCGCCGGCGGTCATTAGGATTTCTTCGATGTGTTGCCATTCTTTTTCATTAATTGTTATATTTTCTTTCCAAGCTCCGGCGTTTTTATAGCGGTCAATTATGGTTATCATATCTTCCTTACTGGTATTTGGGAACTGGTTCATAATGAGGTCAGCAATCTCGCTACTACTATGCTCCTTTACATATACAAGGGCTTTGTTTACGGCTTTGGTAAAGCTTTTTATTACTTCGGGATTGTTTTCTATATAGCTTTTACGGGCGTTGTAGGCAGTATATGGGACAGCTCCTCCTAGTTCACCAATATAGGCGACAACGTGGCCAAGTCCTTCTTTTTCAACCGAAGTTGCATTGGGTTCGAATAGGGTTACAAAGTCGCCGGTTCCTCCGATAAAGGCTCCCTCCATTGCGGGAAAGGCTACGGATGTATCAATGGTTAGGTCCTTGGTGGGGTCAATTCCGTTTTGTCTTAGAGCCCACTCAAAAGTCATTTCTGGCATTCCGCCTTTTCTTCCTCCTATTACGTATTTTCCTTTGAGGTCATCAAGGGTAAAGTTATCGATTTTTTCTCTTGATACTAGGAAACTTCCGTCTTTTTGAGTTAGGCCGGCAAAGGTCATTACATAGTCTTTTTCACCACCGTTATAAACGTATATGGTTGCTTCGGTGCCGGAAAATCCTATATCTACATCACCTGATAAAACAGCGGCCATTACGGCATCGGCTCCTGAGGCAAGGGTTAATTCGACATCAAGGCCTTCTTCTTCAAAGTATCCTAGGGCGAGGGCTACATATTGTGGGGCATAGAAAACGCTATGGGTTACTTCTGCTACCGTCACTTTTTGGTTTTGGGTGTTATCTTCTTTTTTATTTTGTGATATTAATACTCCGACAAGAAGTATTAATACTATTGTTATTATCCATACGATTATTTTTTTCATTTTTCCTCCTTATTTCATAAGTAGTATATTCTGTTTTTTTGTAATTGACATTGTTTTTTTTATGTGTTATACTTTTTTTGTAAATTGCTGGAAGGGGGGAAGTTTATGGACAAATTTACAGACAAGAAAATTAATCTTGCTATGATACCAGCAGATTGCAAAGTTAGAGATTTGGAAAAGATTGTTAGTGTTGGAAGTGTAATGGATTATGCTACTGATGCGACGGAAAAGGCTTATAATGGTGGTGTTGCCCAAAGCGCTTTTCGTAACTTTTTGAAAACTGGAAGAGAAAATTTCTTTACATCTGAAAAGGTTTTCTACGAAGAGGGAAGACTTGGCTTTTTAACTCCTAGACAAGCTGTTTCTTTGTATAAGATTGAGGACGTTATCCATTCTGTTTCATTTATTGTTGCGTTTAATAATATTTATTATCGTGATGGTAAAAGGGTTCCTTTTGCGTTTGAAAATGAAAATACTATGATTTTTGCTAATCCTTCTATTGATTATATGCTTGATAAGACGGATGATTTTTATGCTGAATGGCTTTATAGTAATTTTAAGAGTGGTATCAAGACACTTAAAACTGGTCTTTATGATGGTATTGATAGTACACAAGCTAGATTTGATTTTGAAAGTGCTATTTATGGTGCTTTTGGAGTGGCTAATACTACTAAAAAGGAATATTTTGAAAAAAGAAAAACTCTTAAAAAATAATCTTCGGGTTATTTTTTCTTTTTGGTGTAAAGTCAAGATAAAAGTTTGACATTTGTTTAGTTTTATGGTATCATTTTAGTCATAAGGAGGTATTTATGGATACTGAAAAAATAACTAGATATTATGAAGAGGCTATTAATAGAATTGATAGTGCAAATGAAAGTGATAGAAATGGAATTGCTGATTATTTGATAGGATATTATGCTAATATGAGTACGGATAATCTTAGTAGATATACTATTACCAAAGAAGAAGCCACAGAAATAGCAAATAGGCTTAGATCGTATAAGGAAAATAGCTTAGACCAAGGAATTGAAAATGTTGAGGTTAATACTAATTCTGTTATTAATAGTAGTAATGAGGAAAGAAAAACAGCAGATGAAGAAGAGAAAACAACTGAATTAAGTAGCGAAAGTGAAATAAGACCTGTTAGTCTTGCTAAGGAAGAGGAAAAAGTAGGAGAAGCTGAGGAAGTTGAGGCTATACTACCAGAAGAAGAACTTAGTTTAAGTGAAGTTTTTGGTCAAAATAGTACAGATGAGAATATTGATAGTGAGGTAGTAAATGAAGAACAAAAGACCGATACTGAAAATGAAATAGTTGAAAATGAAAATATGAGAGTTAATAATGCTGTGGACTATGTTATTTGGAGCTCAGAAAAATTAAATTTAGACGAAGCCCTTGAATATATTCAAAAGGAAATTGATAAATATAACAATTATAAGGTAGACAAGGGAAGTAGATATTCTGCTGTTGAAGCTAAGGAAATAGCAAGAAAACTTGAATTATATAAGCAAGGCCTTATTAAAAATTATGAAACGTTTAAAAAATTAGATGATACCGTTACTGGTCATATTAAATATGCAGAAACATTAGAACTTAATGATAGTATTGAGTATATTGATAAAACTATTAATTACTACAATAATAATTCAAGTGATAAGTTTACCAAAGAAGATACTGAGTACATTGTTAAACGTCTTACTGCATATAAGAATACTCTTGAAGATAAACTAAATAATAAGAATGACGAGCAAAGAGAAAGTGAAAAAAATAAAGAAAGTAGAATAAAAGTTGTTGGGAAAAGAGTATGCAAATGGATTTCTAAACATAAAAGACAAATATTAATTGGTGTTGGATGTGCGGCAATAGCTACGGGACTTTTTGCTATATCTGCATCTGCCATTCCTACATTAATGGCTGCTAATTCTGCTAACTGGTGGATTGCTAAATCTGTTGGTAATGTTGCTTTAATGAACACACTTCACGCTAATAATATTGCCCTTGGTGCTAAGGTTGGAGCCGTATTTGCTGGTAAAGTTGGTACTTGGACTATTCCTGCTGGGGCGGTTATTGGAAAAAGTGCTTTGGTTTCTTCTATTGCAGGAGTTAGTGGATTTGGTGTTAGCAGTGTGGTTAGTGCTCTTCATAAGAAGTTTGTTCCTAAAACTAATTCTAATGGAGAAGAAATTGTATCCAAAGAGGAAGCAAAAATATATTATGATAGGGGATATAAAAAAGGACTAAAAAAAGGTCGCAAAGAAACTAATGACAGAGAATACAATGATGGTTTTGATGCTGGATATGATGCAGCGTTAGAGGATATGGAAAAAGATAATAAAGATAATAAAGATAATAAAGATGATAAAAGTAAAACTTCCTTTCAATCTTTAAGGAATGGATTTGCTAGATTATTTAATAAATCAAAAAAGAAAAATGATGATGATGAATGGGAACCTATTGTTAGTAATGATAATAATAATAGTAATAGACCTTCTCTTTCGGAAAGAGAAGATTGGCGAAAGCATTTTGCCAATAATGGCGTTGAAAATCCCGGAGTAGAAAAACCTCCTATTATCGATGTAGGTGTTATAAGCACAGATGAATTTGAACAAAGTGCTACGGAAAATGATGTTGCTGAAAATGTTGCTAGTAGCGTGGCAAACTTTATGAACGATACTGATAGCAAGGAAGCCGTTCCTGTCACACAAGAAGATGCTACCAAAAAGGTTAGTCTAGAAAAGGCAAAAACTGAGGGTCCTTATGGAGAACTTGCAGAGGATATGACAAGGTTATATTCTGAAAACTTAGGTGAAAAACCTGTATCACCTACTAATAGTTTTGTCTATAATGCAGAGAAAGATAAAACTGATGATATATGGACTATTGCTCATAGAGCCGGTGTTTATTATGCTGAAAATGGTAAAACTGCTAAAATCTGGGATGAAGTTGCTAAAATTAAAATTTCACTTAAAATGAGTAGCATAGAGCAATTTAAAGAATGGGAAAGTGGATTTAATGCAGGAGTAAATGATTATATGAAAAAAATTGATGACAGTAATGTTAAGTCTAGCAGTCATAGAAGATAAGAAGGGAAGAATATATGGATATTAATGATATTATTATGCTTGCTAATAATAAAGAATATTTATTATTAGATGATGCAATATTGGAAAAAAATAGATACTTTTTAGCAGTTCAAGTTGTTAATGATGAACCTACTAATAATTATTTATTCTTTAAACATATTAGTGATAAAAATGATGATTATGTTGAAGAGGTCAAAGAAGATAATATAAAGAATGCCTTACTTGGTATATTTACTATTAATTATAGTGATATGACTGAGGACTATATAAAAGACAACCAATTATAAAGGTTGTCTCTTTTAGTTTGCTAAGTAATTATTTGGATCTACTATTATATTTTCGGCTTGTAATTCGTCTTTAAATGTTTCGGCAAAAACGACAAGTTCTTTTTTTATTACATCGGGATATACAGCTTTTGTAAATCTAATAGCATCATAAATGTTTTTAAAACTAACTCTGTTACTATTTTCGTATAGGGCATTAGAAAATGATTGACGTAAAATAGTTAAGGCTATATCGGGATAACGAGAGGATAGTTCATATACTCTCTTGTATTCACTAGTCATATTTACTATGAATTCCATTATTTTTTGTTTTATGAAGTCAGTATATGGTAATATTACGCCAGTTTGTTTCTCTATTTTAGGAAGTGTTTGTAATAGTATTTGCACACACATTTCCATAGTTGGTTCTTCTACATCTATTTTTTCAAACCTTCTTAGAAAAGCTTTATCTCTAACTATGTATCTATCGTACTCGGCGGTAGTGGTTGCTCCTATCATTTTGATGCTTCCTCTACTTAGTCCTTCTTTAAACATATTGGCGAGGTCGAGAGCGGCTTCGTTAGTTGATATTATTAGGGTATGTATTTCATCGACAAATAGTATTATTTTATCGAGGTTTTTTATTTCTTCGATTAGTCTTAATACTCTGTTTTCACCTTGGTATTCTCCTACTAGGGCAGCAACGTTTATTCTATATATTTGATAGCCTTTTAATAAATCGGGAACGTCGTTTCTTTGAATTTTGTAGGCCAGTCCTTCTACAATAGCTGTTTTCCCTATACCGGGTTTTCCGACAAGAATAGCTGATTTTTCGGGAGTGAGAAGAGTTAATATTAGTCTTTTTATTTCTTCATCACGCGCTATGGCGGGATTTGTTAAATATGTTGCGTTGGTAAGATTATCTGCGTATCTTGATAGCATTGTATTGTTTATGTTTTGGTTATTATTCATTATTTACCTCCTATTACAAGAGTTAGTAATATCCATACTCCGGCTGTTAATATTAGTGATGATATAAAGGCGGCGTCTACAAAGCCTCCCTTAGTTCTTTTTTTGGCATCATAATAGAAATTGTATTTTTTCTTTTTACTTAGTGTTTGTAGTGGTACTTTATCGTTCATAATAGCTCCTTACAATATTTCTTTTATTTGGTTTTGTATATTTTTATCAGGGATAGTATTTATTATTTTTTCTAATTTTTGATTTTTCTCTTTTAATTTTAATATTTCTTCGTATTTATGTAGTTTTATATTTATATTTTTGAGGACTTTATGGATAGCATTTCTACTTATATTTAAGTTTTCGGCCATTTCTGATAAGGAAAGATTTTCGAAATAGTATTGTTCAAAGTATTCTTTTTGTTTATCAGAGAGGAGGCCTCCATAATAGTCATATAATATTATTAAGTTGTTTCTTTCATCCATTATACTATTTTTATTACTGTATAAAGAGTTGAGAATATTATTAAAAATACTGATACTCCAAATAGTATAATAGTACTAGTTAGTTTTTCTTTATCTTCTTTTTGAAAGTATGCTATGGTAAGTAGTTCAAGGGCTAATAAAAGAAGGGTTGTTGGTAGTAGTGCTAGGGATTTAAATGTCCCTATTAGGGCGATTATGAATAGTACTCCTACTAATATACAGATATTCCTTTCTAAATTTTTTGATTCTTTTTTATTCATTTTGGTCACCTTTCTATAAGTCTTTGAAAAGACCATATATGTATTTTTCTATATCAAATGGTTCTAAGTCTTCGACGGTTTCTCCTAGTCCAACGTATTTTACGGGTATTCCTACTTCTTCTTTAATGGCAAGGACTATTCCTCCTTTGGCAGTTCCGTCTAATTTTGTTAATACTATTCCCGTGATGTCGGTTATTTCTTTAAATGACTTGGCTTGGGATATTCCGTTTTGGCCGGTGGTTGCGTCTATTACTAGTAATGTTTCGTGAGGGGCATCGGGTACTAGTTTCTTTATTACTTTATTTATTTTATTTAATTCTTGCATTAAATTGGTTTTATTTTGTAAACGGCCGGCAGTATCGACAAGGATTACATCGCTATTTTTTTCTTTGGCAACGTTTATTCCATCATAGATAACACTAGCTGGGTCTTTGGATGTTGATGTTACAACGGGAACATCTATTTTTTCTCCCCATTCTTCTAGTTGTTCAGTTGCTCCGGCTCTAAATGTATCTCCGGCTACTAAAAGGGGATGTTTGCCTTCGTTTTTTAGTTTACTTGCTAGTTTTCCAATTGTCGTTGTTTTTCCTACTCCATTTACTCCTACAAAGAGAATTATGGTTGGTGGTGTATCACTAAAATTTATTTTGCTTGATGTGACACTTCCTTCGACATACATAATTAATAGCTCGTCTATAATTACTTCTTTTAATACTTCTGTATCTTCTATTTTTTCTTTTTTCACTCTGTCTTTTAATTTATCTACAAATTTTACAACAGTGTTTATTCCTATATCTGACATTATGAGAATGTCTTCTAATTCTTCAAAGTACTCGTCACCCACAAATTTGTATTTTTTGGAAAGGCTATTTAGTTGGGAAACAAAGTTTTTTCTTGTCTTTGCTAGGCCTTTTTCATAATTTTGGGTTTCGACTGGTTCCTTTGTAAATGCTTGTTTTATTTTGTTAAATATTCCCATATTTCCTCCTTATTTATAAAAGAAGAAGAC
>CAKOSA010000016.1 GCA_934101865.1 uncultured Bacilli bacterium
TTTTTGGTGATTTTATATGTTAAAATTGGGTAAAATAAATCGAGAAAAAAAGTGTAAAATAATTCAAAAATCCACATGGAAAAAGCAAAGTACATTTATTAAATGGGGGGGGGGCAGTACCGTCAGGTACATTAAGTAGCGGAGCTACTTTATTAAATAGAGAAGACTATAACACAAAAGAGTACGGGGGTACTCTAACTTGTTATAGTCTTTTTATATATAATGGAGGGGGTTATGGATATGGAAGAAAGTAAGATGAGTAAAGGGAAAGAGATACTTACTATACTACTTCTTACAATGGTTATTGCGACGGGAACTTTTGCTTGGATAGTATGGTCTAGTAAAGATAATACGAAAATGAACGTAACCATAGGGGAACTAGCGGATGTTAGTTTTAAGACCGGTAGTGATGTTAATATAGGTAACTTATCACCTAGTTTCTACTATGATGATGGTGCTTTAACAGAGTTTACGATAAGGAAGAAAAAGGGTCTTACTACGGAACTTAATACTAGTATATACTTAGATATAACGAGTATAGACGAAGAATTAAAAAATGATAGTTTTAAGTATGTACTTTTAAGTAGTAGTGACGGTAATACTTATAATGAAGTAACTAATGGTAGTTTTAAAGATGCAAGTATAGGAAAGTTAAGTATAGTTATAGATAGCCCCTTAGCTGACAATAAGACTTATTATAAGTTCTATATCTGGATAGACGGTAATAATGAAAATAATGAGACTATGCAGGGTAGGAGTATGAAAGCTAGTTTAAATGTAGAGGTATCTCCTCCAAAAGGTGATGCTACTACTAAAATAGAGGCTTTGGATGATGGTACTACTGGTGATGAAGGAAGTGGAGTTTATAAGGTTAGTCATAGTGCTACCCCTAGTGGTAGTAGTGCCACGGGTAGTGAAATAAAGGCTAGTGATGATTATAGATATTATGGGGCTAGTCCAAATAATTATATATGCTTAGATATGGAGGGCGGAAGTACTTGTCCGGATAAACATTTATATAGAATAATAGGAAGTATCTATGAAGAGAAAGAAAATACTAATAGAATAAAGGTAATAAAGGCGACGCCACTAACCGATGGAACAACAAAAGGTTTTAGTTGGGACTACACTTCAAGTGGTAGTTACAGTAATATATGGGCTACGGTTACTAGTGGAAATTATAGTAATAGTTTAAGTAGCGGTAGTCAGTTAATGAAACTTTTAAATAGTGGTTTATGGTGGAAGGGAACTAGCGGTAGCTATTATAATGATAGTACAACGGCCACAACAGTAAACTTTACAAATTATAAATTAAGTGATAAGGCAAAGAGTTATATAAGTACGAGTAGATATTATTTAGGTGGGTATACTGCATCTAATGAAGTAATGACTAATCAATTTTATGCTTATGAGAGAGGAACTAATAGATATGGTTCTAACCCGCTTTACTGGGACGGGATGGTAGGACTTATGTATCCAAGTGACTATGGATATGCAGCTGGAAACACTTGTGTAACGGGAACGGACCCTTACAGTTATGATGGAGGATGTAAAAATAAGGATTGGTTATGGATGACCAATAGTAGTGATTATACTAATGGTTATGAGTGGCTAATGTCGCCGAATTCGGGCCGCTCCAACTATGCGTTCAACGTCGACTCGTCCGGCTTCGTCCTCCTCAACGGCCGCTACGTCCGCAATACCTATTCGGTGCGCCCAGTCTTTTATCTCAGTTCTAGTGCAAGTATAGATGGGGGAGATGGAACTGAGACCAATCCCTATATTTTAAAATAGAATACATTTATATAATGTATAAAAAAGAATATTATTTAATGACTAATTATATTTAATATTATAGAAAGTATAAGTATATATTAATGGGTTTATTACTCTTTACTCTATTAATAAGCTAATATATATCTTATACTTTTTTTGATTTTAGTCCCCGATAGGGAAATTTTAATAAAAAATAGCAAAAAATGATTGACATATTGGCGAATTTTTGTTATATTAGTATCGTTCTTAATTTTAGGTTTTGCTTCGGCAGGACTTATCTTTAAAGGGAAAAAGAAACGCCAGGGTATGTGGAGAAAGGAGGAAGGAAATGCCTACTATTAATCAGCTTACAAAAAAGAGAAGAGCAAAGAAAACTAGAAAGGCTAAATCACCAGCACTTTTAGTGGGAGTAAACAGTATTGCTAGGAAACAAACTAGTTTAAATTCACCACAAAAAAGAGGAGTATGTACTCGTGTTGGTACAATGACACCTAAAAAGCCAAACTCTGCACTTCGTAAATATGCTCGTGTTAGATTATCTAATGGAATGGAAGTTACTTGTTATATTCCAGGAATTGGACATAATCTACAAGAACATAGTGTTGTGTTAATTAGAGGAGGTCGTGTTAAGGACTTAATCGGTGTTAGGTATCATATTATTCGTGGTACTATGGATACTGCAGGTGTTCAAAATAGAATGCAAGGTCGTTCTAAGTATGGTGCTAAGAGACCTAAGAAGTAGTGTTATATACTATAATAATATAGAAAGAAAGGAGGATACTAATGAGAAAGAGACGTGCAGAAAAAAGAGATGTGCTTCCAGATCCTATTTATAATTCTAAGGTTATTACTAAGTTAATTAATCAAATTATGAGAGATGGTAAAAAAGGCACAGCACAAAGAATTTTATATGATGCTTTTGATATCATTAAGGAAAAAACTGGCGAAGATGCTATGGATGTTTTCAACAGAGCAATGGATAATATCAAGCCTTTACTTGAAGTTAAGTCAAGAAGAGTTGGTGGAGCTAGTTATCAAGTACCTATCGAAGTTAAACCTGATCGTGCAAGAGCACTTGCATTTAGATGGCTTATTAATTATTCAAGACTTAGAGGTGGAAAGTCTATGGCTGAAAATCTAGCTAATGAGATTATTGATGCTTCTAATGGCGTTGGTGCTAGTGTTAAGAAGAAAGAAGATACTCATAAGATGGCTGAAGCTAATAAGGCATTTGCTCACTTTAGATGGTAATATGTATTATTATCTTATCTTTATATTGTAGGTTTTCTCTTGTTTTGACCCCCGATAGGGCCTTTTAGAGAAAATGAATATACAAAGAAACTAGAAGAAAGGAATTTAATATGGCTCGTAAAATTTCGTTACAAAATACGCGTAACATTGGAATTATGGCCCATATCGATGCAGGTAAAACGACTTGTACAGAAAGGGTTTTATACCATACTGGAAAGATACACAAGATTGGGGAAACTCACGATGGTGCATCTCAAATGGACTGGATGGAACAAGAACAAGAACGTGGTATTACTATTACTAGTGCTGCTACTACTGCATATTGGAAGGGTTATAGATTTAATATTATTGATACTCCAGGGCACGTTGACTTCACTATTGAAGTGCAAAGAAGTCTTAGGGTATTAGATGGTGCTGTTTTATTACTTGATTCACAAGCTGGAGTTGAACCTCAAAGTGAAACAGTATGGAGACAGGCTAATGAATATAAGGTACCTAGAATTATCTTTTCTAATAAGATGGATAAGATGGGTGCAGACTTTTATAGTAGTTTACAGAGTGTTAAGGATAGACTTGGTGCTAAGACAGCTGCTATTGAACTTCCTATCGGAGCTGAAAATGAGTTTAGTGGAGTAATTGATTTGGTTACTATGAAGGCTTATCAGTACGATGGATCTCAAGATGAAAATGCTGTTGAGATTGAAATTCCTGCTGACCTTAAGGATAAGGCAGAGGAATATAGAAATATTCTTATTGAAACAGCTGCTGACTATGATGAAGAATTAATGATGAATTATTTAGATGGAGCAGAAATTACTGTAGACGCTCTTAAGAAGGCTATTAGAACTGGTGTTCTTCAAGCTGATTTCTTCCCATTTATGTGTGGAACGGCTTTGGGGAACAAGGGTATTAAGTTACTTCTTGATGCGGTAATAGATTATTTACCAGCTCCTACGGATATTGCTTCTATTGAATGTACTGATGAAAGGGGTAATGAGGTTCTTAGACATCCTTCTGATAGTGAACCTTTCTGTGCTCTTGCATTTAAGGTTATGACAGACCCGTTTGTTGGTAAGCTTACATTTTTTAGGGTATATTCCGGAGTTTTAAAGAGTGGTAGTTATGTTATGAATTCTACTAAGGGTCAAAAAGAGAGAGTTGGTAGAATATTGCAAATGCACGCTAACCACAGAGAAGAGATTAGCGAGGTTTATGCTGGTGATATAGCTGCTGCTGTTGGTCTTAAAAATACGACAACGGCTGATACTTTATGCGATGAGAAGAAGATTGTTGTGCTTAAAGGTATGGAATTTCCAGAACCGGTTATTTCCCAAGCTGTTGAACCTAAGAGTAAAGCTGACCAAGATAAAATGGGACTTGCTCTTCAAAAACTTGCAGAGGAAGACCCTACATTTAGAATGAAGACGGATCACGAGACTGGTCAAACAGTTATTAGTGGTATGGGAGAACTTCACTTAGACGTTCTTATTGATAGAATGAGAAGGGAATTTGGTGTTGAGGCCACAGTTGGTGCTCCACAAGTTGCTTATCGTGAGACTATTAAAAAGGCGGCTGAATGTGAAGGTAAGCATATTAAGCAATCTGGTGGTAGAGGTCAATATGGTCACGTTTGGATTAAGTTTGAACCTAATCCTGAAAAGGGATATGAGTTTGTTGATAATATCGTTGGTGGTGTTGTTCCTAGGGAATATATTTCTGTTGTTGATAAGGGACTTCAAGAGGCACTACAAACGGGTGTTTTAGCTGGATATCCTATGGTAGATGTTAAGGCTACTTTGTTTGATGGTTCATATCACGATGTGGACTCATCAGAAATGGCCTTTAAGATTGCGGCTAGTTTGGCTCTTAAAGAGGCTAAGAATAAGTGTAATCCTGTTCTTCTTGAACCTATAATGAAGGTTGTAGTTGTTAGTCCTGATGACTATACTGGTGCAGTTATGGGAGATATTACTTCAAGGAGAGGTAGACCGCTTGGTCAAGAATCAAGGGGTAACGCTATTGCGTTTATGGCAATGGTTCCACTTTCTGAGATGTTTGGTTATGCTACTAGTTTGCGTTCTAATACCCAAGGTAGAGGTACGTTTACTATGACACTTGACCACTACGAGGAAGTGCCTAAGAATATTGCGGAAGAAATTATTAAGAAAAATGGCGGAAATAACTAGTATAAATAACTAGTATAAAAGTTAGTATGGTTAGCATAAAATGAATTAATGTAGTTGTATATTGTGTGATATAACTATATGAAATAGCACGACTAATTAAAGTATATGACTAATATAAAAAAGGCTAACGTAGAATAATTAATAAATTGGATATATCTAATATACACAATGGGTGTAATATGAATGATATTTTGTTTAGTTAAGATATGTTGGGAAGGGAATTTGTACTGTATATTTAATAATATATGTAATATGTGTTGTTAAAATAGGAGATGGAGATGGGGAAACTGTTAAAGTCTTCTGTGCAGGTTGTTCTAATTTCCCCGCCCCCATAGGGGATGGTTGTAAAGATTAAGTAAACTGTGTTAATTATTTTGAAATTTTGGTCATTTTTCGAGTAAAGGGATATTTTAATTCTTTAATTTTAAAAATACGTATTTGAAATGAATGAGTATTTACGTTTAGAATTGAGATATTTTAAAAATTACTTAAAAAAGGCTTGCAATATTTTAAATATTTGATACAATATATAATGTATATTGTTAAAGAAAGAGAGGAAAAGAAAATGGCAAAAGCAAAATTTGATCGTTCTAAACCACACGTTAACATTGGTACTATTGGCCACGTTGACCATGGTAAGACGACTTTAACAGCTGCTATTACAAAAGTTTTAGCATCTAAAGGCGGAGCTGAATTTGTTGATTATTCAAATATCGATAAAGCTCCAGAAGAAAGAGAAAGAGGTATTACTATTAATACTTCACACGTTGAGTATCAAACTGACAAACGTCACTATGCTCACGTTGACTGTCCAGGACACGCTGACTATGTAAAAAATATGATTACTGGTGCAGCTCAAATGGATGGAGCTATCCTAGTTATTGCTGCTAGTGATGGTCCAATGGCTCAAACAAGAGAACACATTCTATTATCAAGACAAGTTGGAGTACCTAGAATGGTTGTATTTATGAATAAATGTGACCAAGTTGATGATCCTGAACTTCTTGATTTAGTAGAAATGGAAATCAGAGAATTATTAAATGAATATGGTTATGACGGAGATAATACTCCAATTATCAGAGGTTCTGCTCTTAAAGCTCTTGAAGGAGATCCTGAAGCAGTTAAGGCTATCGAAGACTTAATGGATGCTGTAGATGAATGGATTCCAACTCCAGAAAGAGATACAGATAAACCTTTCTTAATGTCAATTGAAGATGTGTTCACTATCACAGGACGTGGAACAGTTGTTACTGGTCGTGTTGAAAGAGGACAATTAAAATTAAACGATGAAGTTGAAATCGTTGGTCTTAAAGACACTAAGAAAACAGTTGTTACTGGTATTGAAATGTTCAGAAAACAACTTGATTATGCTGAAGCTGGAGATAACGCTGGTGTTCTACTTCGTGGTATCTCTCGTGAAGATGTTGAAAGAGGACAAGTGCTTGCTAAACCAGGAAGTGTTCATCCTCATAAGAAATTTACTGCACAAGTATATGTTCTATCTAAAGAAGAAGGTGGAAGACATACTCCATTCTTTACAAATTATAGACCACAATTCTATTTTAGAACTACAGATGTTACTGGTGTAATCACATTACCTGATAATGTAGAAATGGTTATGCCTGGTGATGATGTAGCTATGACAGTTGAACTAATTGCTCCAATCGCTGTTGAAAAGGGAACTCAATTCTCAATTCGTGAAGGCGGACGTACAGTTGGTGCTGGTGTAGTATCTGAAATCATTGAATAATTGAATATTAGAACCTTCGGGTTCTTTTTTCTATATATAGAAAAAGGATTGTGATTGAAAAATTAGAGAGATGAAGATAAGTGATAATGAATAAGAAATAAAGAAAAAGAAATAAAAAATAAGTATGAGTTATGAGAAATATAAATAAGGAATAATAAAAGAGATAAGTAATAAACAATAAATAATAAATAATGAGTAAAAAATGGGTTATAAAAACTAATAAATAAGAAATAGGTATTAAGAACTAAAAAAAGAAAAGAATAAATAATGGAGAAAGATGAAAAGCAAAGGTAAGAAATTAAAAATAAGAAATTAAAAAAGCGAAAATAAAAAATGGATATAGAGAGTTATTACTTTAAAAATTTAACTTTTAGAAACTCTTTTTAAGTAAAATTAGATTTATGAAAAACCGCCTTCATTTACGAGGTAGCATTTTAACATATTCTCAAAGTAATGGAAACTATTTTTTTTAAGTGTTCATTACACTGAGAATTAAAATTTATAATTTAGATTTATAAAAATTATAGACTTTTTGGATATATTTTGATAAAATTAAACTAGGGAGTGATAAAAAATGAGAAATGAATTAATTAAATTACTTGATAATGCTTATGCTCCTTATTCTAATTTTAGAGTAGGGGCTATACTTGAATGTAAAGATGGAAAAATTTTTAAAGGTGTTAATGTTGAAAATGCCAGTTATGGTGCTTCAATTTGTGCTGAAAGAAGTAGTATAGTTAGTGCTATTAGTAATGGATATAAGAAAGGCGATTTTAAAAAGATTTATATTATTAATAGTAGTGATAAGCTCGGGCCACCTTGCTTTTTATGCAGACAAGTATTTACAGAATTTTTTGATAGGGATATGGAAGTCGTGCTTATGGATATGGCTGGTCACGAGGAAGTTTATAAAGTGAGTGAACTTTGTACGGTTCCTTTTGATAGTGATAATTTGAAATAGGGGTCAAAATGGACTTTACGATTTTTGAAAAATTGCAAATTTTATGTTGCAGTTTTTTAATTTCTGCACAAATGGGTAGTGCAAATAGCCCGATTTTACGGCGTTTTTATTAATTTTTTATGTTGCATTTTATTCTTAGAACCCATAGGGTAAAATTTCTTAAAAAAATGTCAAAAAGGGGTAGACTTTGGGAAATTTATCTGTTACAATTAGTTTGCAGGTGAGATTTTTGGTAAGGAAGTAGGTGATAAAATGCGAAGTGGATTTGTTGGTCTTATTGGGAGGCCTAATGTGGGGAAGAGTACGCTTCTTAACAATATAATAGGGACGAAAATTGCAATTACATCGAATGTTCCTGGGACAACCAGAAATGCAATTCAGGGAATTTATACAGATAGTAATTGTCAAATGGTTTTTGTGGATACTCCTGGTATTCATAAGCCTCATCATAAACTGGGGAGGATGCTTAATAAACAGGCTTATGTTACGACGGATGATGTCGATGTTATTTTGTTTTTAGTTGATATTACGGAGGAAATTGGTAAGGGAGATAAGTACATTATTGATATTTTAAAGAAGAGTGATAAGCCAGTTATTCTTGTTATTAATAAGATTGATAGACTTCCTAAGGATATTATTTTAACCAAGATAAATGAGTATAAGGATTTGTTTGATTTTGATGAGATAGTTCCGGTATCGGCTATGAAGGGAGATAATGTTGATAGGCTTATAGAAGTTCTTAAAAATTATCTTACAGACAATATTAAGTATTTTGATGATGATATGATTACTAATGTGTCCAATCAATTTATTATTGGAGAAATGGTAAGGGAAAAAATACTTGAACTTACTAATGAAGAGGTGCCTCATTCTGTGTCAACTTCGGTAGAGAGAATGACGGAGAAGGATGGGATTGTCCACATTATGTGTGATATTATAGTTGATAGGGATAGCCTAAAAAAAATTATTATTGGTAAAGGCGGTAGTATGGTTAAAGAGATTGGTCAAAGAGCACGAGTTGATATTGAAAAATTGCTCGATAAAAAAGTTTATTTAGAACTTTATGTCAAAACAATACCTAAATGGCGTGAAAAAGATAAATTTTTGAATGATACTATTTTTAAAGATTTTGATTTTTAATGTATATTTTTGATTTTCTGTCATCAATATATAGTAGGTGATTAAAATTATGACAAAAAAAGAATTGTGGGAAAAATTTAAAGAGACAGGAAAAATTGAGTATTATATTGCTTATAAAAAATCATTAAAGGAGAATTAGTGGTAAGAAAGTTTGTTGGTATTGTTTTAAGAGAAGTTCCTTATAGGGAAAGTAGTTCTATTATTAGTGTCCTTACTGAGGATAATGGTATTATGGGTTTTCTTGCTTTGGGTTGTAAAAGAAAGAATAGTCGTCTTGGAGGAGTAACGGCTCCCCTTACTTATGGTGAGTTTTGTGTTAATTATAGAGAACGGGGACTATGTACTTTAATTGAAGTTAGTGTTATTAATAGTTTTCTTAAACTTAGGAGAAATCTTGTGTCTAATGCTTGTAGTTTATATTTACTAGAACTTGCTGGAAGAGTATATGAACAAGAGGATGACAAGGGTATATTTGAAACTCTTATAAAGGCTCTTGTAAAAATTAATGATGGAGTCGATGCGGTTGGTATGACTATGGTACTTAGTCTTAAATTTTTAGAACCTTTAGGGATAGCTCCTAATTTTAATGGTTGTGTGGAATGTGGTAACACAGATGTGGTTACTTTGTCTAGTTATAAAGGGGGATTTTTATGTGTCGACCATTTGGGTGATGAGAAAATGGTTGATGTACGTACACTTAAAATTATTAGAATGCTTTACTATATTGATATCGATAGGATTAATAGTTTAGATCTTTCTGGTGAGATTGTAAAAGAAATTGTTTGTTTTATTAGTGACTATTATGATAGGTATTCGGGTATTTATTTAAAAAGTAAAGATTTTTTACAAAGGATAATTGGTGATATATATGAGTGATTATAAGTTTTTAATTATTCCTTTTTTGGTTACTTTGGTGTCACAGTTTATTAAATGTCTTCTTGATAGAGAAAGACGAGGTGGAATTATCACTTTTCTTGATTTGTCGGGAGGGATGCCAAGTAGTCATAGTGCTTTTGTTAGTAGTTTAACGACTTGTATTTTCTTTAAATATGGCGTTAAAAGTCCTGTTTTTGCAATGTGTTTAGCTTTTTCTCTTATTATTTTATATGATGCACGAATGGTTAGGTATGAATCTGGAAAACAGGCAATAGTTCTTAATGAAATTATTAAAAGAGATGGAATAAAAAAGGATTTTAAATTAAAAGAAAAAATAGGTCATACTCCTACTCAAGTTTTATGTGGAACTTTACTTGGAGTAGTGCTTGGCGCTATTTTATATTTTGCATTTTAGTTATTAACTTATATTTTTGCACTTATTATTTTTCATATAAAAATATTTGGTTTATGCCCACGATAGTGTATAAACATAAAATTAATAACTTAATGTGAAAAATTGTTTTTAGTAGTATACAGGAGGATATGGCTGGTATGGGTATAATGCTGGAGGTGGAGCTGGGTATGGTTGATATGGTCTTGGATAGAATGCCGGAGCAAGTAAGCCACCAGTAATTCCACCAAGGACGAATGGTCCTAAAAAGCCACCTGCAAATCTATCATCTTGATTATATGGTTTGCTATAGGGATAGGCTTTATTATTATAAACATAAGGGTTCATATCTATCTCCTTTCTAGTATATTATATTAAATTTGAAAGGTTTGGTGATTATATTGAGTTCATATTTACAGAAACTTGCGGATATAATAGTTAGTTATTCTATTAAGGTAGAAAAAAGGGAAAGGGTTTTAATTACATATCATAGTGAGGTATGTGAGGAATTTGTTAAGTTGCTTATTGATGGAGTTATAAAGCGTGGGGGTATCCCAATGGTTAAGTATATGAGTAATAGTATTAATAGTAAATTGCTTGAAAATTTAAGTGATGATATGATTGAACTTTTAGCTTCTAATAAGGAATATGAAGTTAATACTTATGATAGTGTTATTCAAATTATTTATAATGATAATGATTATGAAAATAAAAATGTAGTTCCTAAAATGCTTAATAAATTGGGGGAGAGAACTAAGGATATTGATGATATTAGAATTAATAAAAGAAAGTGGGTTCTTCTTAATTATCCGTCAAAACTTGATAGTTACAAGGCTGGGCAAACAACAGAAGAGTTTAGAGAGTTTGCTATGAAGGCAATGACAACAGATTATGAAAGAATGAATGTTTTATTAAAACCTTTAAAAGAACTTATGGAAAAAACTGATAAAGTTAGAATCGTTGGTAATGGAACGGATATTAGTTTTTCAATTAAGGGAATGCCAGCAATTATTTGTGCAGGTGAGTATAATATTCCTGATGGTGAGGTTTATACAGCTCCTATTAAGGATAGTGTAAATGGAATTATTTGTTATAATACACCTAGTCCATATAGAAATAGTGTTTTTAATAATATTAAGTTAGAATTTAAAGATGGTAAGATTGTAAAGGCTTCTTGTGATGGAGATAATGATAAACTTAATGAAATTTTTAATACCGATGATGGAGCTAGATATGTTGGAGAGTTTTCTTTTGGCGTTAATTCGTTTATAAGGAAGCCAATGGGAGATATTTTATACGATGAAAAGATTTGTGGTAGTATTCATTTTACTCCCGGAAGATGTTATGAAAATGCTAATAATGGTAATATTTCTTCTATTCACTGGGATTTAGTTCTTATTCAAAGAGATGAGTATGGGGGCGGAGAAATTTATTTTGATGATGTTTTAATTAGAAAAAATGGTAAATTTGTATTAAATGAGTTAAAAAATATAAATTTTGACTAAAAAGTCTTTAAATTTATATTTTTTTTTGGTATAATGAAAAAGAGTAGGAGGCTTGTATGAAAAAAGGATTGTTATTAATATTGATAGTTCTGCTTGTTACAGGATGTAGTAAACTTTCTTCTGACAATATGGATACAACAGTAAATGGTATTGTAACTAGTAAGATTAAGACAAACAGAGTATCTAATAGTTACAAGTATTACTTGCCTCTTGGTGTAACTAATTTAATGGATTATGAGTTTAATGGCGAGCTTCAGTATAAAAATAATTATTTGTATATGTATGTAGATATTATTAGTTATAATTATAAAAATAATCTTAATTTTGACCAAAAGGGAGAGTATAATTATTATTTTAAAAGTCTTAATAATAATGGATTTATTGGTGTAAATAAGCTTGAAGATGGAAGATATTATGGTACGGTTGTTTATAATTATGCTAAAATAGAGTTTTATTCTGATAAGGAAGATTTATATGATACTTTGGCGGTTAGTTTGATTATTCTTAGTAGTATTGAGTATAATGATGCGGCTATTAGTAATCTTATTAATGTAAGTGGTTCAAAAGATGTTTTATATGAAATTGATAAACCAAAGGATACAGAAAGTAAGTTCTTTCAGTATCTGGAAGAATATGTATCAGATGAGGATGTATATGAGAAATTACCAGATGAGTAGTAATAGAAAGAGGTGCTAAAAAATGGGACTTATGAGTAAGTTAAAGGATTTATTTATAGACGTTGAAGATGTCGAAGTTGAAGAGGAAGAAGAGCAAGTAATTGAAAAGGCTCCAGCAAAGGTTTCTAAGAAGGAAAAAAAGGTAGAAGAGGTAATTCTTCCCCAAAGAGAATTTATTAATGACAAGGAAAATAAAGAAGAAGAGGTTAAATTTAGACTTCCTAAGGTAATGATGGAAAGTATTGAAAATGAGAAGAGAGAAGAAGAAGAGGCTCTTAAACTTAATGAAAATATAAAACCAAAGAATAATGATGATGATTACAGAGAAATGGTTCCTAGAAATAGAAGTGTTAATCATAATTATAATTTTGATATTGATTTTGAAAAGATGAGTAGTAATCAAAATGTACTTGCTATGGAAAAGGAACAGATAATTAAAGAGAAAGAGAAACCTAAAAAAGTTGCTGATTTGTATGCGGATCCTAAGAAAGAAAATGTAAAAGTTAAAAAGGAAGAGAAAAAAATATTTGCTCCGTCTCCGGTGATATCTCCTGTATATGGTATTTTAGATAAAAATTATAAAACAGATGAACTTCTTAGTAAGAGTGAGAGTTCTTATGAAATGCAGAGACATTCTAAGAAGATTGATTTTGAAAGTGTCAGAAGGAAGGCCTTTGGAAATTTAACTGATGATATTAAAAACAATCTTTGTGAGGACTGTGAACTTTTTAAAGAAGTAAAGAGACTTGAAAAACTTAATGAAGAAGAACTTTTATATGATATGACAGTGGATAGTAATACGACAATTCAAAAAGAAGAGCATCCGGTTCCAGCTATTACTGGTGATAATACAACTCTTGAAGATGCTTATGACAATTATAGTGATTTTGGTGTTGTATATGAAAGTCGTAATAATACGAATAATGTTATAGATACTCCTGATTATAATGAGAGTGTAAAAATTGTTAATCATACTGATAATGACAGCGAGCCTGAAAAAATAGAAATTAAGGATGTTCAGGATAATAGTTCTATTAATGATGTTTATAGGAATAAAAATGGGGTTAATGAAGATACTAAACTTACAGATGATTTATTTGATTTGATAGATTCTATGTATAAAGAAGGAGATGAACAATAATGGATGCTGTTACGTTTTTATCAGTTGTACTTTATCTTTTAGGTTCTATTTTGCTAGTTGTCTTAATAATATTAGGTATAAAGCTTATTATTACAATGAATAAAGTTGAAAAAGTTGTGGATAATATTGATAAGAAGGTTAATACGTTAAATGGTTTTTTCGGAATGATTGATGCTACAACTGATAGATTAGCATTATTAAGTGATAAGATTATTAATGGTATTACTTTAATGATAAAGAAAATATTTACTAGAAAGAAAGGAAAGGAAGAGGATTATTATGAGTAAAAAAAATGTTGGTAAGGTTTTAGCAGGAGCCGCTGTTGGAGTTGGTCTTGGAATGCTTTTTGCTCCTAAGAAAGGAAGTGACCTTAGGAAAGATTTAAAGAATAAAATTGATGAATTTATTAGTAAGGTTAAGGATGTCGATGCTAATGAAGTTAAGGATGAATTCTTTAAAAAAGCCGATGAAATAAAAAAGGAATTAGAAAATCTTGATAAGGAACAAGTGTTAAAGATTGCTAAGGATAAGTCAGAACTTCTTAAAAAGAAGGCTGATGAACTTCTTACTTTGGCCAAGAAAAAGGGTACTCCTGTTCTTGAAGGTATAGCAAACGATATTAAAGATAAAACTATTGAGGTTGCTAAGGATGTTATTGAAAAATTAGAAAAAAGTAAAAAATAATGATTATGGCATAAAGCTGAGATTTTTTAGAAAGATAAAATTTCAGTTTTTTTGTTATTTTTTCCGTAGGAAAGTGAGAGCAAATGTTTTTTTGATTTTACATTAAAATGTACTATCTTTATAGCAGTTTTTGAAAAACTGCAATGG
Source organism: uncultured Bacilli bacterium (assembly GCA_934101865.1). Lineage (GTDB taxonomy): Bacteria > Bacillota_I > Bacilli_A > RF39 > UBA660 > UMGS2068. Next base: position 14,486 of record CAKOSA010000016.1, read on the forward strand.
TTTTTATACAGTTTTTAGGGCTATTTTAGGCTCTTTTTTTGCTAAATTAATTAAATAATAAAAAATAGTTTTTTTAAAATATAGTTTTACTTTACATAAAAAAGTGTCAAATTTGGCAAAAAAAGAGCAAAAAAAGAAGAAATTTAGCTTTCAAGGGGGGAATTTTTGAAATTTTTGGTAATAATAATAATAGAGGTTAGTTTTTTGACAGTAATGAAAGTAAGTCTTTATTTTTAATCAAAAAAGCTACAATTTTAGATATTAATAAAAATATTTAGATTTGCGTAGCACAAATGCAAAAAAATAAAGAAAATTTAAAAAGTAGAGGTGAGGGATAGATAAATAATTGAAGGAGGAAATTTGAATGAAAAGATTTTTTGGAAAATATAAAATATTTTTGGGAATTTTTATGGCTTGTTTTGTAATAGTAGGACTAGCCTACCTAAAAGTATCTCTTAATAGGAGTAAGGTTATCAGTGATAATTTGGAGAAGAAAAGTACAATTGAAAAAAGTGATAATAAGGAAGATGAGACTGAGAAGAAAGATAACTCTAATTATTTTGTAGATATAAAAGGAGCTGTTAATTTTCCAGGTGTTTATGAAATGGGTAAAGATACGAGGGTTATTGATGTAGTAAAATCAGCTGGGGGTCTTAGGGATGACGCTAATACTAGTTTGATAAATCTTTCTAAGAAAATAAATGATGAGATGGTTATTATTATTTATACTAATTTGGAAGTAGCCAATGCAATTATAGATAAAAATAATGACGCTTTATCAAATCAATATAATTGTCCTAGTGTGAAGAATGAGGTTTGCAATTGTACTAGTGAAAAGAGTAGTAAAAGTACTAATAGTAGTAGTAAAAATAGTGAAAAAAATGCTAATGATAGTGATAAAAAATCTAGTGATAAGGTTAATATTAATACGGCAACAAAAGATGAACTTATGACTATTTCGGGTATTGGCGAGGCTAAGGCAAATGCTATTATAAGTTATAGAGAGGAGAATGGTAATTTTGAAAAAATAGAGGATATTATGAACGTTAGTGGGATAGGACAAAGTCTATATGATAAGATTAAAGAGAATATTACAACATAGGTATTTCTTTGGTATTTTAGCTTTTTGCTTTATTTTATATAGCTTGTTTGTTTATAATTTTATAAGTTTTAAAAGTTATTACAATGGGTTTGAAAAATCTTTACAAGGGATAGTTAATTCTTATAACATTAATGGAGATAAACTGACAATATATTTAAAGGCAAAAGAGATGGTTATTGTTAATTATTACTTTAAATCCTTAGATGAGAAGACATACTATGAAGATAATTTAAAACTTGGCGATTTAATTTCAGTAGATGGTGAAATGGAAGATCCTCCAAAAAATAGAGTATTTAATGGATTTAATTATAAGAAATATTTGTATAACAAACATATATTTTATTTGATGAATGCTGATAAGATAAATGTTATGGAAAAGAATAGTGGACTTTTATTTCATTTTAAAAATTTGGTTATGAATAGAATAAATAGTATTCCTAAATCTAATGGATATATTATGACATTTATTTTGGGTGATAAAAGTTTTATTGATAATGAAGTTAAGGAGAGCTATCAAAATAATGGCATATCGCATTTGTTTGCGGTAAGTGGTATGCATATTAGTTTGTTTGCAGGTATTATGCTTTTCTTTCTAAAAAGGGTAAGTTATAACAACTATTTTAATTATGGTATTGTTTGCTTGTTTCTTCTGTTTTATCTCTTTCTAGCAGGTTTTCCAGCCTCTCTTCTTAGGGCTAGTACTATGTTCATTTTGTTTAGCATTAATAAGGTTTTAAATTTGAAGGTTAGTAGTTTAAATATTTTATTTATGGTTATTATTACTATCTTGTTTATTGATCCGTTTTATTTGTTTGATATTGGATTTCAATTTTCTTATTTAATTAGTGGTACTTTAATTATGATGAGAAAGAGAATAGGATTTATAAAAGGTAAAATGAAAAGGAGCTTTTATGTTAGTGTAGTGTGCTTTTTAGTTTCATTTCCTATTTGCATATATAATTTTTATGGTACTAATTTTATGAGTGTGTTTTTTAATCTCTTTTACATTCCTTTTGTGAGTATAATTGTATTTCCATTATCGCTTATTACATTTATATTTCCATTTCTAGATAGTATTTTATATTCTTCTATTTTTGTTATGGAACGTATTAGTTTATTTATTTCATCAATTAATTTTGGATATATTATTTTTCCAAAAGTTAATTTTGGGGTTTATTTTCTTTATTATATTGTTATTATTCTTTCCCTTTGGAAAAGTAAATTTGCACTAATATTTGTAGTTATGCTTTTAATTCATAAGAGTTATATTTATTTTGATAATAATTTGTATGTTTATTATTTGGATGTTGGACAGGGAGATAGTGCTTTGATTAGACTTCCTAATAATAGTGGTAATATTTTAATTGATACGGGTGGAAAAATTTCTTATGAGATGGAAAAGTGGCGAGAGAAAAGGTCTAAATATTCTATTGTAAAGGGTAGTACTATTCCTTTTCTTAAAAGTTTAGGAATAAAAAAGTTGGATTATCTTATTTTAAGTCACGGAGATTATGATCACATTGGGGAAGCTAGGGTATTAATTAAGAATTATAATGTTAATCAGGTTATTTTTAATTGTGGTACGCTAAGCGAGCTCGAAACAGATCTTAAACAGGTTTTAGATAAAAAGGCTGTTAATTATTCTTTTTGTCCTAGTAGTATTTCTTTTAGGAATAATGCTTTATACTTTTTAAATACAAAATTATTTAATAATGAAAATGATAATTCCAGTGTTACTTATTTTGAATATAGTGGTTATAAATTTCTTTTTATGGGTGATGCGGGAATAGATAGGGAAAAAGAATTAATGGATAATTATAATTTAAGGAATATAGATTTTTTGAAAGTAGGACATCACGGATCAAGTACTAGTAGTAGCAAGGATTTTATAGATACTATAAGTCCTAGAATTTCTATTATTAGTGTTGGTGAAAATAATAGATACGGTCATCCGAAGGATAGTGTGATAGCTAATTTGCGTGATAGTAAAATTTATAGGACTGATTTGGTTGGAAGTATAGAAGTTATGGTGAATAAAGGGAAATATGTAATTAGGGAGTGCTGTTAATAGAATGGAGGAAAATATGAATTATTATGAAGAAATAAAAAATCTTTTTATTAGTAATGAAACTTATAAAATGGTAAAAGATTATAGTAAAAATAGAAGTGATGTTGATACTTATTATGAAGTTGGTAAATTAATTGTTGAAGCACAAGGTGGAGAGGTGAGGGCAAAATACGGAGATAATCTGATTAAGAATTACTCGGAAAAATTAATTTTGGAATTTAATGATAAAAAATATAGTTATCGTAATTTAATGAATATGAGAAAATTTTATTTGATTTTTAAAGATGAAAAAGTGAACGCAATGCGTTCACAATTAACTTGGTCTCATTACCGAGAATTATTATCATTAAATAATTGCGATGAAATGAAATATTATATTGAAATTGCTGTTAAGAATAATTTAGGGTATAGAGAATTGAAGATTAGAATTAAGAATAAAGAATATGAAAGATTACCTATTGAAACTAGAAATAAACTAATTAATGAAGAAAAGTTAGAAATTAAAGATTTAGTACCTAATCCCATATTAATTAGAAATAAAGATAATGCCGAAATAATTACAGAAAAAGTATTACATAATTTGATATTGGAAGACGTAGAAATGTTTATGAAACAATTGGGAAGTAGTTTTAGTTTTGTTGGTAGTGAATATAAAATAAAAATTGGAGATAGTTATCATAAAATAGATTTGCTCTTGTTTAATATAAGATACAATGCTTATGTTGTAGTAGAGTTAAAGGTTACAGAATTTAAAACTACATATATTTCACAAGTGCAAAAATATATGAATTATATAGATAAAAATATAAAAGAAATAAACAATAATAATACAATTGGTATATTGATTTGCAAAAAGGAAAATAAATTTGTAATAGAATATTGTTCTGATGATAGGATAATTGTTAGAGAATATGAGTTAGTGTGATATAATATGTATGTAGGAGTGATCATTATGGCAAAAATACTTGAAACAAATTTGTGTAGAATTAATTATTCCGATAGTTTGGAAGAATTATCTA
>CAKOSA010000017.1 GCA_934101865.1 uncultured Bacilli bacterium
CCTGCTTGTAAGGCAGGTGCTCTAACCAACTGAGCTAATCGCCCATTACTGCACTGACATTTAATAATATACCAATTAATGGGCCAAATGTCAATACTTTTTTGCACTTTTTTTCAAAAAATTACATTTTATTCATAATTTCCCTTATTTTTTCGTTTATCCACTCATCTAAATGCTCTCTTAGAGGTTCAAAACCGTTTTTGGGAACTTTATTTTTGACGATAACTTTTCCGTCGTGTTTATAGTCTAAATCTTTGATACTGAGTTTAACTTTACCAGTATCTTCGTCAATACCAATAACTTTGGCGTGTATCTTGTCACCAATTTTGATAAAATCGTTAACATTTCTTACATATCCATAGGATATCTCTGATATATGTATGAGACCATCGTATTCATTTTCAATTTTTGCGAAGGCTCCATAGTTTTGAATACCGGTAACGATGGCTTCGATAATATCATTTTCTTTAATCTCTTTCATATTATCACCGTTTCTGTAAGTATTATAACACGATTTTGAAAAAATGCCTAGCAAAATACTTGAAATACTTATAAAAAATATATATAATTATTATGGGTGAAGAAAAATGGAAGAAAAAATAAATGCTGTATTAGATAAGATTAGACCCTATTTACAAAATGATGGGGGAGATGTTATATTTAGTAAATATGAAAATGGTGTTGTATATGTTAAACTCACCGGAGCTTGCTCTAATTGTGAATATGCAGACCATACAATGGAAGAGGGTATTGAGAGTGCTCTTATTAATGAGATACCCGAAGTTATTAAAGTTGTTAATGAGATTTAACTTCTTTTTTTTAGCCACGGAATGGATTCTAAGGGGTAGTATTTATTTAGATAATTATATATATTATCTAGGTAGGCAGTGTAGTCAGGGATAGTGGCTATAATTTTATTAATATTGTCTTCGGGAAGTTCATTTAGGATAATAGAATCATATATATCGAAATAGATGCTTGGATATAGAATGCGGGAAAAGAGGATATTCATATCGTTTTTGGTATATAGATTGGTTTGGAAATAGGTACTTAGTTCATTAATTATATTTTTGTTGGAGTTATAGAAAGATACTTTAATGTACTCAGCTAGGTCTCGGGATTTGTGGTCCACTTTTAAATTGAAGGGGTTATAGAGAACTTCGATAGTGCTATTTATGGGGATTTTTTTATGGGTTAGGGAGAGGGGGATATTATTTTTATCTACATTATGATTATAGTAGCTAATGGCATTTTCGGTTAAGCCGATAAAGAAGTTAAGGGTATCAACGAGGAGAGGGTGTTTTTTACCTATTTGGTTTATTTGCATTTCTAAGTAATCTATTTTTGCTGACCAGAGATTAGACCAAGAGGGAGCTGTGTTATTGCCCCCGATAGGGATGTTGTTTATATTGCTTATTTCGAGGAGGGAGACTTTTTTTTCGGTATTGATGTGGATTTTCATTAGCATATAGGGGATGTTGTTGTATACGGAGATGTATTTGCCTTGTTTATTGGGGATTATTTTGTGAAAGAGGTTGCTGCCGGTGGTTAGGGGGATGATGTTTGTTATTTCTTTTTCGGATATGTCTGCGATTATGAGATGATAGATGCTGGGAGGGCTAATTATGGTGTAGTAGTTTTTAATGGGAATGATTTTGTCTACATTTATGTTATAGAAGTATTTTATGATATTGTCCATAAGATCACCTAGTAATTATATGAAAAAAGGGGAATAAATATTGCTACTTATTCCACCGTTACGGATTTGGCTAGGTTTCGTGGTTTGTCTATATCGCATCCTCGTAGGAGAGCTATTTCGAAGGATAGGAGTTGGAGAGGGATTATGGCGAGGATGGGTGAAAGGAGGGGATGTATTTTATCGATTTGGATTTCGTGGTCGGCATAATCTTGGTCATTTTCTAAGATACTGTTGGTTATTATTATGTTGTACGCTCCGCGAGCCTTAACTTCTTTGATGTTACTTACCGTTTTTTCCTTAATGGTATCATCGGTTACGATTGTAATTACGGGGGTATCCTGTTCAATTAGGGAAATGGAACCGTGTTTTAGTTCTCCGGCTGGGTATGCTTCGCAGTGTATGTAGGAGATTTCTTTTAGTTTTAGGGCTCCTTCCATTGATATGGCGTAGTCTATTTTACGTCCTAAGAAGTAGATATCTTCTTTTTTATATATTTTTTTGGCAAGGGATTTATAGTCTTTATTTATTTCTTTTTCGATAAGACTTGGTAGTTCTAGATATGCTTGTTCTACTTCTTCTTTGTTTAGGGTATTGTTTTCTATACCGAGAGAGTAGGCTATTAGGCTAAGTATTAGGACTTGAAGAGTGTAGGCTTTGGTAGTGGCAACGGCTATTTCGGGGCCGGCTTCTACATATATTACATTATCTACTTCACGGGCTATGGAGCTTTCTTTGACGTTAATTATACCTAGGGTATGAGCCTTATGGTCTTTGGCTAGTCTTATACTGGCTAGGGTATCGGCTGTTTCTCCGGATTGGGATATGGCAATTACAAGGGTGTTTTCGTCTATGAAGTTGTTTTTATAACGGTATTCACTGGCTATTTCACAAGTTACAGGGAGATTTCCGTATAATTCGATTAGGTGTTTTCCAACTAGACCAGCGTGGTAAGCACTGCCACAAGCGACAATATGGATTTTGCTGTAATTTTTGAAATTTGGTAGTTCAGCAATTTTTCCATTTCTGATATATTTATCTATCAGATTTTGAATTTTTGCAGGTTCTTCGTGTATTTCTTTTAGCATATAATGACTGTATCCTTGTTTTTCTATTTCTTCACTTTTGTGAGTATATGTTTTTATTTCTTTGGGTACTTCTTTCATATTGTTATAAACGGTAACTTTATTTCTGGTTAGATGGGCGACATCGTTATTATCTAATAATATATATTTATTGGTATATTTGAGAATGGCTGGGACATCAGAGGCTATATAGTTTTCGCCCGTGCCTAGTCCTATTATAAGGGGACTGTCTTTTCTAAGGGCATATAGGTTGTCATAGTCTCCATCTAGTATGAGAGCAATGGCGTAGCTGCCTCTTAGTATATTTCCTACTTTGTTTAAGGTAGTAATTATGTCTTTTTCTTCTTTATAGATATTGTCAATTACGGTGGCTGCTACTTCGGTATCGGTATCACTTTGGAAAGTGTAGCCTTTTTGTTTCATTTCTTCTTTTAGGGTAGCATAGTTTTCGATAATACCGTTATGAACGATAGTAATGGCTCCGACAGTATGTGGGTGAGCATTGGTTATACTTGGTACTCCGTGAGTAGCCCACCTTGTATGAGCGATTGCTAAGTCTGATTTTATATTGTAATCGAGTTTTTGTTCTAGATTTATTATTTTACCTATTTCCTTGATTGTTACTTTTTGGCCATTTTCTATATAAGTAATTCCGGCTGAGTCATAGCCTCTATATTCTAGGGTTTTTAGGCTTTCGATAGTTTTCTTTATGGCATCATTTTTGCCTATATATCCTATTATTCCACACATTTTTTATCATTTCCTTTCTTTGATACATTTTTTGTTTATTTGTTATGTATCTAACGACCTGTGGCCGTGGTAGTATCCGCAGATTAATCGATGACTACCAACCTCGTTACCCTTGTGGGTCCTTACGCTAGTATGGATGGCCTCCTTTCTATCCTATACTTAACTATATTATATAATTAAATGGTGGTTTAGGCAAGTCTTTTTTGTTACCCTATGGGGGCAGGTATTAGTAGATACTTTAAAATGGGGTAAAAATCCATTAAATATATTGAATTTTGGCTAATTTTGGTTAAAATATTAGTAATTTGTGTAAATAATTGTGATTTAGGGGTAAGAAATGGTAATTTTGGGAGGTAAAAAGGGCCTCTCAGTTGCATCGAGAATTAAAAAGTAATATAATTGTCCATCTCATTGCATTTCACGCTTTGTTTTGAAAGTTTGTAATGAGGAGGTTATTATTATTTTTTTTGTTATTATATTGAAATGGACATATTTAAACAATCATTAAAAAGGCAAAATACACAACAATTACAAGTTGAACAAACTCTTATTTTATAAGGGTTTGTTCTATTTAACTGCAAAACTTAAAATACTTAACTATATTATATAATTAAATGGTGGTCTAGGTAATTTATTTAACTTATGGGTTGGTATAAGTAATTACTTAAAACATAGTAAAATTCCATTAAATATATTGGATTTTGGTTAATTTTGGTTAAAATATTAATAATTTGTGTAAATAATTGTGATTTGGGGGTAAAAAATGGTAATTTTGGAAGGTGAAAAGGGCCTCTCATTTGCATTGAGAGTTAAAAAGTAATATGATTGTCCATCTCATTTCATTTCACGCTTTGTTTTGAAAGTTTGTAATGAGGAGGTTATTATTATTTTTTCTATTATTATATTGAAATGAACATAAGTATTTGCCCCCGATAGGGCAATTTGTATTAAAAATTAGTTGCTCTAACCTTGAAAATGTGGTAGAATAGGTGTAGAAATGAGGTATTGATGTGAAGAAGATTTTTAACAATAATTTGAGTATTAAGAATGTAGATGAAATTTTGGAGGTTTTTGGCTGGGTCAGCAAGAAGAGGGACCTCGGGGGCGTGATTTTTATCGACCTTAGAGATAGGAGCGGAATTGTTCAACTTGTGGTTAATCCTGATAATCCGTATTATGAAGTGGCGAGCGAACTTAAAAGTGAGTATGTGATAAGGGCCACTGGGATGGTTAAGGAGAGGAGTAATAAGAACAGTAATATTGTTACGGGCGACATTGAGATAGTGGTTAGTGAGTTAGAGGTTTTGAATTCTAGTGCTGATATTCCTTTCGAGATTAGCGATGATACAACGGCTCTTGAAGATACGAGACTTAAATATAGGTATTTGGATATTCGTAGAAATGAGGTTAAGGATAATCTTATTTTAAGGCACAAGGTTATGCTTGCGGTTCGTAATTATTTATCTAATTTGGATTTTATAGAGGTGGAAACGCCTATTCTTGGTAAGAGTACACCGGAGGGAGCTAGGGATTATTTAGTTCCCAGTAGAGTTAATCCTCATAAGTATTATGCTCTTCCCCAGTCTCCACAACTTTTCAAACAGCTTTTAATGGTTGGTGGTATGGAGAGGTATTTCCAAATTGCTAAGTGTTTCCGTGATGAGGATTTGCGAGCAGATAGGCAACCGGAATTTACACAGGTTGATATTGAGATGTCCTTTGTTAATGAGGATGA